>NZ_JBALCW010000019.1:0-247203 GCF_036917635.1 Nostoc sp. | reverse complement strand
AACGTCCAGACATTCATATGTGTTTGGTCTAATTTAAATTTGCGTGGCAGGGCAAAGCACTGACCATATTTTGTGCCAGTTGCGTAAGTCCTGTAAACGTAGGGAATCATAAGCAAGATAGCCTGAAAAATGTTTGGCTAGACAGTAATAATTGAGAAAGAACATACTTATGACTAAGAAGACCTACCAAGATAAAGACCGCGATCTGGATGCTTTATTAAAAGATATTGAAACCTGGTTTAGTGGACAAGGCTATGAGATACAGACCAATAAAACAGATAAAACTTGGTTCTTGCAAGCTGCAAAAACTGAGATGTGGCGGAAAGCAGTTGGTGCATCTAGAGCATTCAACGTTCTGATTCAAGGACAACCGAAAGATTTTTCTGTGGAACTTAGCACTGGAGAATGGGCATCGAATTTGGCTGCTGGTGGTGTTGCGGCGGTCTTGACGGGTGGTGTCACTCTGCTTGTTAGTGGTCTTGCCGCAGGCTGGTCAAAGAAGATTGAGGGTGATTTGTGGAATTTTATTGACCAGAAGGTTATGTTTGGCGAAAAAGCTAAGTCTGTTCAAGAGTTAGTTGTCGTGAAGACTAAAAACACCTTAGAAGAGAAACTTAAGCAGCTTAGAAATGCTTACGATCAAGGTTTTATTGATGAGGTTGCATACAATGCTAAGAAGCTAGAAATTGAAGGTCAAATGCGGGTTACTTACCAAAATGCCGAGACTGAAGGAAAGCTGATAAAACTTAAGAGCTTGCTTGATGCAGGAATTTTAACCCAAGGTGAATTTGAAATGAAGAAGGCTGAATTCATGCGAGAGCCTTCTAATTCGGAATTAGATGTCCAGATTTCTAAACTCAATGCTGCTCTGGCTGCGGCAATTATTACACAAGAGGAGTACGAGAGCAAGAAGGCAACCATTCAGAGAGAATCTGAACTTGGAGGTAAAATCAAGCAGCTTGAAAATGCTAGAGATGCTGGAATCATTACTCGTGAAGAGTTTGACAAGAAAAAGCTAGCTCTGCTTGTCTAAAAACCAGCATTCAAGATAAATTGCGACTTTGATTGTCCATTCTTCTCAATATTGAACTATAAGCCGTTTCTGTTTTTGATACATCTAAAAATCAAAGCGCCCTTCCAATCTGGGAGAGCGCTTTTTGATTTAGCTAAACTTCCCAATTAACGGTTGATAGGAGAAGCGGTAAGAGCAACAAGATCAACATCACCAGCAGCCAAATCTAGGGGGAAGTTGTGAGCATTGTGATCGTACATTACTTCCATACCCAGGTTAGCCCACCTACTTACATCTGCCCAATGTTCACTATATTTAGAACCCACATTCCGCACTTCAAAATGTATTATCTATCTTTTCAATAAAAATTCCTAATAATGTTCAAATTATTAAGTATTAATATTGAATACCATTGGCGATTTATGTTGTTGATTTAACCATTTTTTTCCACCTATGGGAAATCTACGCATATTACACGATGAAGTGCGGAAAGTCGGTTAGAAGCAAAATTGAGATTTGTAAAGAAATCTTATATATAGGTATTGATTATCACAGTGATTTTTTTAGTGATGAATCGCGTCTAGAGACACAATTCATCCGGTTTTATGGTTTTATCAACCAGGCGGCCAGTTCAATTGGCGTCCTCCTAAAATATGCAGATGTAAGTGGTGGACTGTCTGGCCACCATCATCACCAGTGTTGATGACAACTCGATAACCGTTTTCCAGTCCAGCTTCTTTTGCAACACGTTTGGCGGTTAACAAAAGATGCCCCAACAAAGCATGATCCTGAGATTCAGCATCAGCTAGTGTGGGAAGGGGTTTTTTGGGAATGACGAGGATGTGAACAGGCGCTTGCGGGTGGATGTCCTTGAATGCTAAGGCTAAATTATCCTCATAAACAATATCAACGGGGATTTCCCGACGAATGATTTTGCTGAAAATCGTTTCTGTAGTTTCACTCATACCAATCTACCTACTCATCTGCTAGAGATTTTAACCTTGAAGGTGCAAAAGCTTTAATCCCAAAATATACGGCTACGGAATTTTTTTATATACTACAAGCTGCAATTTATTTTGATAGGCGAGACTACTGCCAACAGCTACGATATATTTTGCCATTCGGACAGGATGCAAAACATACAATAATATTGCTATATCTTTGTAGTTGAAATTTTAATAAACCACAAAGGCTTAAAAATCACAAAGCCGATTGCAACACAACCGTATTTGATGGCTAAATCAATTGTTTCAACAAACCGGCTCGGTAGCCAGTTAATCCACTGGTTGCTTGAAGAAGATCGACGAGAGAAAAAAGGGCCTTACCGGAAAGAAGAACCACATCGCCAGCATCCTTGGTGGCAGGTGATGTGCTTAACTGGTGTAGATTATTTCTCGACCCTTGGCTATCAACCTGGGATTGCAGCACTGGCGGCTGGCGCTCTTTCTCCTATAGCTACCCTGATTCTAGTTTTGCTGACGCTCTTTGGAGCATTGCCAATCTATCGGCGCGTTGCTGCCGAAAGCCCTCATGGTGAAGGGTCGATCGCAATGTTAGAGCGTTTGCTCCCCTGGTGGCAAGGCAAATTACTTGTGCTATGCCTACTCGGATTTGTGGCAACTGACTTTATTATTACCATTACCCTGTCAGCTGCTGATGCTACAGCCCATATCATCGAAAATCCGCTTATCCCACATTGGCTTCACAATCAGACGATCGCTATCACCCTGATATTAGTTGTATTACTAGGCGCAGTTTTCTTGAAAGGTTTCAAAGAAGCGATTGGTATTGCAGTCTTTTTGGTGGGAGTTTATCTGCTGCTAAACTTTATTCTCGTTGGCCTGGGCTTGTATCAGATTTTAACTCACCCAGAAGCGATCGCAAACTGGCAGACTGCACTTTTTGCCCGCGATTCCAACCCTTTAATATTACTTGGCATAGCTCTTTTGATATTCCCTAAGCTAGCCCTGGGATTATCAGGGTTTGAGACTGGCGTAACCGTTATGCCCCTGGTCAAAGGTAGCAACAATAACACTCCCGACCAGCCCAAAGGGCGGATTCAGAATACACGCAAGCTGCTCACCAGTGCTGCTCTGATTATGAGCTTCTTTTTGCTTACCACCAGCTTTATCACCACTTTATTGATTCCAGCCGGAGAATTTGTCTCTGGGGGTAAAGCTAATGGACGGGCCCTAGCCTACTTGGCACATCTGTATCTAGGCGATGGCATTGGCACAATTTACGATTTAAGTACTATTTCTATTTTGTGGTTTGCAGGTGCATCTGCAATGGCAGGGTTGCTGAATATTGTGCCTCGCTACCTACCACGCTATGGCATGGCACCCAATTGGGCAAGAGCAACGCGACCTTTAGTGTTAGTCTACACAGCGATCGCCTTTGTTGTCACAATTATCTTCAGAGCTAATGTGGAAGCCCAAGGTGGGGCTTATGCAACTGGTGTGCTTGTGTTAATTACCTCAGCCGCCTTTGCCGTAACCTTATCAGCCCACCGTCACAGACAGAAGCGGGCAAGACTGGTATTTGCAATTATCACACTGTTATTTTTATATACCACTGTTGTTAATATCATCGAAAGACCAGAAGGCATTAGAATCGCTGGTTTTTTCATCAGTGCGATCATTTTTACCTCGCTGGTTTCTCGTGTTTGGCGTTCAACTGAACTGCGAACAGAGCGGATCGAAGTTGACGAACTTGCTAGCCAATTCCTTGCCGAAGAGAGCCAGGGAGCAATACGGCTAATTGCTAATAGGTTGAATACGGGTGATGTCCTAGAGTATTCTCTCAAAGAGAAAGAAGTACGCGAGGACAACCATATTCCACCCAACGATCCAATTCTTTTTCTAGAGATTCGGGTATCAGATGCTTCGGAATTTGCGGATGTGATCAAAGTAAGAGGGGTACAAGTTGGTGATTACCGCATCCTCCGGGCTGAGAGTGCAGCAGTACCTAATGCGATCGCAGCTTTACTACTCTATATTCGTGACCAAACAGGTAAGATTCCCCATGCTTACTTCGGCTGGGTTGAGGGCAACCCCATACAATATTTACTGCGTTTTATCTTGTTTGGGGAAGGTGATATTGCTGTAGTCACCCGTGAAGTACTCCGTCGGGCTGAAAAGAATCCCCATAAGCGTCCTGGCGTTCATGTTGGCGGATGAGAAAATTTATAGCGATTCTCATTTGAGTCTTGGCTAGGTACATGGCATTATCGTGTACCTATGAGTATTTGTGTTATCTGAATTGGGCTATAGTGAATCCCACGTTTTTAAACGTGGGTTCCCTTTTGCCTTCTGAAATATTTTACATTTGAATTGTCGTCGATTTATTTCCAGATATACTGGCTGATCCAATAACCGAAAATCATTAATAACAAGAAATCAAGACAATTGAGTGATTCGCAGCAATATTTTATGCTGCGAATGTTCGGAGTTGGAATTACTGAATTTGAAATAAAATACAGAAGAGGGCATCTAACGATTTGCCCAAAAGAATAAGCGTAAATCCTGACAATTACTGTGTGAAATTAAAAATGCAAATATAAATTTGGGGAAAGTTTGTATTTAAGCATTTAAATGACAGATTTTTTCTGAAGGTGTCCTTTCTAATTGGTCATTGGTCCTTTCTAATTGGTCATTGGTCATTGGTCATTGGTCATTGGTCATTGGTCATTGGTCATTAGTTAGGGACTTCCAAATAAAAAAATGTTCCAAAACGGACGCAAAAACTCTCTCTATTTCTTCTCTCTGCGTTCTCTGTGTCTAATAAGGTTCGTTTATTGGAATAATTTATTTCTTGGAAGTCCCTTAGAACTGATCATTTAAGTAGGTAGGCAAGATAAAACCAAACTATGTACCGAAAAGTAAAATCTCTGTATTTTGCTCGTAGTTGCGCTGTCTTCGCTAAAGCGCAACTACGAGCCAGTGATGATTATTTGCGCCCACTTACTTAGTTAAGGACAAATGACAAATGTGCAAATTGAATGCAGATTAGCTTATACCATTTCTTTGTGAGGCTGCGCCAAATTTTCTTAGCTTCTTCTTTCTTTGTTTCTTTGTGTCCTACCCTTCGGGAAGCCACTTCGTGTCTATGCACCCTTTGTGGTTCGTTCCTTATATATTTTGGCGCATCTTCATACAGAATTGGTATTAGGACTTGTTTTAAGAAGCATTAGCGGATGCAATACTGCGTAGGTTTTGCCTAAAAAATAACTCCAATGTAGGTTGGTTTGAGGAACGAAACCCAACATTTTTAGGGATTTGTTGGGTAACACTTAAGTTCAACCCAACCTACAAATTTTTTTAACCTACGCAGTATTGTTAGCGGATGAATTGCGTAAATCCTCAACAGGAAGCGAGTAGTCTATCTGGAAATTTGTAGTTTTCCAGAAAATTACTTCACTTCATAATTTTTACGTAGTTTAAAAGGTGAGGCATAATGCAATATTGGATTCGCAGTGGTAGAATTCGTTCTTCAGGAAATTTTTGTACAGGCGTGGCGCTGATGGTGGCAACTCTATTTTCTTGGTCATCACCTTTAGCAGGTACACCCAACTTTACTATAGCAACAGCCGCGTCAGTGGATGAAAACAGCATCACTGCATCTAATATCAGGCAAACATCCCAACCTCGCTGGATTGAAATTGACTTGTCAGAGCAACGCTTACGTGCATGGGAAGGTAAAAGACTTGTTTATTCATACCGCATCTCTGGAGGCAAGCGATCAACCCCCACACCCATAGGTAGATTTCGGATTAATTCTAAGTATCGCACTCACCGGATGCGAGGCAGGGATTACAATATTCCTGATGTTCCTTACACAATGTATTTCTACAGAGGCTATGCCATCCACGGTGCTTACTGGCATAATCGGTTTGGGACTCCAGTTAGCCACGGTTGCGTAAATTTACCTGTTAAGCAAGCTCGCAATCTTTACAACTGGGCTTCAACAGGAACTTTGGTAGTGGTGCAGAAATAATTCGTAATTAAGAGTTGCAATTCTGCCTTTGATGTATGGACGGGTGCGTTCACGGAGTTAAGCACCTGTCTATACATACTGCTAGACTAAAAACACATCTTCGAGGGATTTAGGAGCTATGAGCTACTCAACTACTCAACTATTTACCCTGGAGGAGTTTCTGAAGCTCCCAGAAACAAAGCCTGCGAGTGAATATATAAACGGTGAGATTATTCCTAAGCCAATGCCAAAAGGGAAGCATAGTCGATTGCAGCTGAGACTCTGCAATAGAATTAACGAAGTAGCAGAAAGCCAAAAAATTGCTTATGCATTCCCAGAGTTGCGCTGTAGTTTTGGTATCCGCTCAATTGTGCCTGATGTAGCGGTTTTTAATTGGTTACGAATTCCATTTGATGCTGATGGGGAAGTTCCTAACGATTTTTTGCTGTGGCCAGATTGGACAATTGAAATCCTCTCTCCAGAACAAAGTTCAAACCGAGTAATTGGCAACATCCTTTATTGCTTACAGCATGGTTGCCGATTAGGATGGTTAATTGATCCAACGGATCGCTCAATTTTGGTTTTCCGTGCGGGTGAACAACCAAAGTTGTTGCAAAAGAGCGATCGCCTAGAAGTTTTAGAGGAGATTGACCTAGAATTAACAGTAGAGCAGGTTTTTAGTTGGCTGAAAATGGAAAATAGCTAACAAAAGAATTAATTTAGTCTGCGGCAATGAAAGCGATCGTTTTGCTAAAGTGGCCTGTTGTTAATGAGGTCACGGAGAATCAGAAAATTGCCTATGCATTTCCCGAATTACGGTGTAGTTTTGGCGATCGCTCAAGTTTAAAATAACCTCTAACTCAATTGTGCCACTAATTGATTTTCCAACAGCGTATCATTTGTTAACAAGTCTTCAACGGTGATTCGCAAAAAGCGTTGCTCATCAACTTGAAAGAGAATTTTTATGCGATCGCTTCCAGGATATCCTGGTGGTGTCAATTGGGCAATTGTCCTGGCGCCTTCTTGATCGTTGAGGGGTTTTACAGTGGTTTCACTATTGTCCATCCGGCGAGTAATCAAGCGATCGCCATCAAAATAAACTTCAGTACTACCCGTATCTGCTCCCAATTCTCCCATAATTAGTTCAATGCTGGGCTGATTTTCTACAGAAGCGCCTAAGACTAATTCCACTGGTTGACTCATCGGGTATGCCTGTCCAGCTTTAATTAAAGAATGCCATTTGTGACGCTGATTGCGACGATCCCAGTAGCGGATACCATAACTATGGTAGAGAAAGTCTTTGATTTGCACACCTTGTGCTAACTGTAATGCACCTTGAGCGATCGCTTCAAAGGGACGTTCGCAACGGATTTTTTCTGGCTCAAAATACTGTTTTATCCATGTCTGCACTGCTGGTAATTGCACTGTCCCACCAACTAATAAAACTGCATTAATATCTGGAAGTTCTATTCCTTGGCGTCTTGCTTGCTGCAACAGCGTCGTCATCGACTCATCTAGTAATTCAAAAAATGCGTGTTCTTTGAGGATATTTTCAAAAGTGTCCCGGTTTAGTTCCAGTTCATAGCTTTCATAAGTCTCATCGTCAAAATAAACTTCACTAGCTTGGTTTTGAGTTGATAGCTGAATTTTTACCCGTTCTGCCAATCTTGTTGTCAACGGACTTATCGCCAGTTCTTGAGTTTTGGCAAAGTAATCTACCAACCAATTATCAATATCAGTACCGCCCAAATTTTGCCCAGCTTTCGCCAATACACGGGCTGTTTTAACTTTTTGTTTTGAATCTTCAGCCAGAGACTTATTACCCCACTTGAGGATAAATCCGAGCGGTTTTGTAGTTGTTTGCACGCCTCGATCCAACCTGACAAGCGATAAATCCAAAGTGCCGCCGCCAAAGTCAATCACCAAGAGAATTTCTTGATCTGCCAAGCCATAACCCAAAGCGGCGGCTGTGGGTTCATCCAACATCCGCACTTGCTCGACGGGGAGGGCTTGACAAACTGTCCCCAACCAGTGACGATAAGCTTCAAAACTGTCTACGGGTACGGTTAAAACTAGAGAATCTAACCCACCTTGCAGGGGTGCTAGTTCTTCAATTACTTTGGTGAGGAACCATTCCCCTACTTGTTCAAAGGTGACAAGTTGCCCATCTAATTCGGGTAAGAAACCTTGGATATCTGCACCGATACCGCGTTTGAAGCTGCGGAAAAATCTAGTGTCGCCCTTGAGGTCAAGACCGCGATCGCGTACTTGTTGCCCGACTAAGACTTGATTTTTTGTTGCGTTTTCGACATAAACCAAACTGGGAATCAGTGGCGGATTGAGACTTTGTTTAATTGATAAACCTGGTAGATTCAGGGTTTCTGACTGTTGGGTTACAGGGTTCCAACGAGCAATGACTGTGTTGCTAGTACCAAAATCGATTGCGATCGCCATATCTTATATTTATTATCTCGCATGAAGAGGCCAAAGCTGCTTTATCTCTGATTATTCTCCCCAAATTCTGCAACTTTCGACATTAACTTATCTACCGTAGAGAATTATAGATAAGTTTAGCAAGATTTTTATAATTTAATGTAACTCTATAATTCATCAACAATGCAATTGATAATAAACGAACCACCCCAGACACAGAGAGAAGTTGCGTGCGCGGGTTAAGAGCGTTGAGCAAACTTCGGGAGAACACAAACATAGGAAAAATAGAAAGAGTTTTTGCCTCAGTTTTGGAACATTTTTTTATTTATAAGTCCCTTAGTCGAGGAGATACCACGCCCACAAGGGACGTGGTTTAAATTAGTCTTAATCATTAGTTTTTTTCGTCCACAAGGAGCGAGGTATGTACCAAAAACTTTTATATCATAGAGGCGATGCCTACGGTGGGTTACGCCGGAGCAAGAAATGATTTAACCTCAAATCTAATGGTTTTGGCATGGCTACCACTATCTTGATAGGGCTATCCTTAACTCCTAACTCAATTATTCATGCCGTAACTGCCATGCTGCACCGAAAGCAGCCCCAGCCCCAGCTAACAATCCGGTACTCATTCCTTGGATAGTTTTTTGGATCGGATCTTGGGTTAGACAATCACTTGTAAGCTTACTGTCTTGCAAGCAGAGGCTGCTTTCTGCCCAAGCAGCAGTACCTCCTAAAATTACACCAGTTATACTACAGCAAATAACTAGCAGCAAAAGACGTTGGGTTTTTCTAACCATAGATAGATGTGTCAAAAATTAGAGATAGTGATTCCCTCTCAATTACTTTACACATACTTGCTAGCAAATGTCAGCTGTTTTCAAGATAATTTGCTGATATTGAAAACTTAGCAACGATTAAAAAATCTGATTAAACATCGAAATTTTAAAAAATAACCTCTGGGGAAGGGATATCACCAGAAGTTTTTAATAAAGACATTGGAATAGTCAACAATTTTAAACATAAATTTATTTTTTTACGATTAATTTTATTTGTAATTAAGGATACAAATTCACTTGTCAATCGCATAGCTCATATTTTTACCTTTTTTGAGGCACTAATACAGGCAGTTGATGGGCACCGGCTACAGATTTGGCGTGTTGTCCAACAGTCAAAACATTAAACTGACTGGATATAATTTCTAAACTTTTGTTCACTATTGCCAGCTTTTTGTAGGTGGGAAGGCTCATTCCAGGGAAGAATGATAGCTCTGGCACATCCTCTTGACTTACAAAGTCTGTAGGATGAAATAGCAAAGAAGGCTGGACATGCGTAAGTTTACACAGCCATAGGGCAATTCGCAGGTAGAGTAAAGCCACTTCCGAAGAAAATGTACTCAGATACATTATATAACTGAAGTGAATTGGCACCTTAAAAATTGGCATGGTGGTAACAGGAATTTCAGTGAGTCTATCCTTACCCATCTTCCACTGGTAAGGTTTTAGAGGCTGCAAACCATCTTTGAAACCGCCAAACAGGGCTTCCCGTTTCTTGCGTTCTTCCTTGCTCAGTTTACAAGTCATCAAATAATATGCTCGGGCGATGGGGCCTAAAAATGTGGGAAAAGTCGAAGCATCATACTCATATCCCCGTCGTGCTAAGACTTTCAATACCGCAGGAGAAAAACTGTATCCAGGTCCCCGGAAGCCGATAGGATGTTGATGAGTGACGCGCTTGATATGTTGTTCGGCTAAGGCCACCTCTTGTTCAATCTCATCCTCTGAATACAGATGTAGCCAAGGATCGTGGTAAAATGAATGATTGCCAATTTCGTGACCGGCGATGGCGATCGCTTGTAATGCCTTGGTGTTCTTTTCCAGCGCTGCATCCTGACCCACAATGAACACTGTGATTGTCAAATCCCATTGCTGAAAAATATCTAAGAAACGAGGAACTGCAATATCTAAGTAAGAGGGGAAAGTCTCCCAACCCGGAGCGCCCTGATTTTTTAGAAAAGACCAAACATTATCCAAGTCTAAAGAAAGGCTGGCTATTGGCTTGTTTCCTTGTTGCTTTATTTTCATTATTATTTCAAGTATTTAGACAATTTTAAGCGGTAAATATAATTTTAGGTTTGGGCTTTAGCAATCCAGTCTCTACATCCGTCATTTTTATGTTGACATAATAGTATATTTTGTGGTACAGGAATGTGATATAGCGGTTCCGATTCAGATGCGGTACAAAAATCGCGGCGTGTAGGGACACGGCAGTGCCGTGTCCCTACCTGTGTAGCTCACGTAAACCAGAAGTATAAGCAGTTTTTTAACTATTTGTAAGCAGATTACTGCTCATAAGCAACTTTGCCTATGCGATCGCGCCCAGATGGTTGATAAAGATAAGACATATCAGGCCCATCGGGAATTATCCCGCCCGGATTGAGTGGGAATAGGTTCCCGTAGTAGTCCCGCTTCACACTCTCTACATCGCAGGTGTCAGCTACACCTGGAAGCTGATATAAATCACGTAAATAAGCTCCCAAGTTCTGATAGTCTCGAATTCGCTGCCTATTGCACTTAAACAAGCCATAGTAGGCACTATCAAACCGAAATAACGTCGTGAATAAACGCACATCTGCTAACGTGAGATTATCTCCACACAGATATCGACTAGTTTGTAATGCAATGTCAATCTCATCGAGAGTTGCGAACAGTTCATTACAGGCTTGATTGTATGCTTCTTGGCTTTGGGCAAAGCCGCAGCGATACACACCGTTATTTACCGCGTGATAAATCAAATCATTCCACCAGTCAATCTTTTCTTTTAGTTCTTCTGAGTAAAGATTTAGGGTGGGATTGTTGGCAAACTCGTTAAACTCAGAGTTCAGCATCACAATAATCTCTGAACTCTCATTGTTGACGATCGTTTTTGTTTGATTATCCCATAAAATTGGAACTGTAGAGCGTCCACTGTAACCAGGTTCCGCCAACTGATAAAATTCAGCCAGTGTGCCACAACCTTCTTCTTCTGAGTTAAATATCCAACCGCCTTCAATGGGAGAAGGAGAGACGATACATACTGATATTACCGCTTCGAGTTTTTTCAGCGATCGCACAACTAGGGTTCGGTGCGCCCAAGGACAGCCCAGCCCAACATAGAGTTTGTAGCGCCCTGCTGCTGGTGGGTGTGGATTTCCTTCTTCTGTACCAATGAACTTGCGAAACTGGCTATTAGGACGAATATAAGCTCCCGACTGATTGCTAGGAGCAAGCTTTGACATCATCATTTGCCACATAGTCGTCCAGACAAACTTTCCTAGCCAGATGATCAACTTAGGAGGGAGTGTCCTGCCTTTTTTCTTGGAAAGATTTTTCTCGTCATTCATTGGAGTTGAGTTGCTCATGGCGACAATCTGGCTTTGGGAGCGATTGACGTTACTAGTGTTTCTGCTAAGTAGGTTTCGCTTTTTACAACCCACTCTGAACTTTACTACTTTACTTTACTATGCTTTGTATCATAGCTAATCGGCTTAAATTTGCGTAGGCAAAGCCCACCGAAGGTATCGCAGCCAAAAGCGATCGCCACATCTAAAACTGAGTCTAAGGATTGCTCCCTAAAAAACTTACTTACTTTCCCCAGTTTAATTCGTCCATCTATCTCCTGTAATAAATTGCCAATTTATTTAGGAAAAGCCTTAATCGGGATCTCCCTATCCTCTTTATTTTATTTTTTATGTAATCTGTATTGTATTATACATGTAATTAAGATTTCAGCTAATAATTATTCTTTCAAGAAAGAATAACCTAAAAATATTTTCATTTGCATTCTATACAAACCAAAACTCTTGTGGGGTAGGCAACATGAGCGCCCTAGTTGGGCAAAATCAATGCGCGACATCTGAGTGTTTAACCTAATCGCAAATCGAAAGTCAAAAACACAAATTTTTAACCATTAATGCCCAATAACAAGCCATAAAAGGTATATGCGTCATATTTGAAAGCATGGTTCATCCTTTCCGACAAAATACGGTATGATGCTTAATTAGATACTTAACAGCAGGTAGAATCGACAGCGTAATTACTAATCAGGAAACGGTATTTACCTGATCTTGTTATAAAAAACATCACATCTTAATATTAGATAAGCCTAAAAAAGTATAGATATATTTTTAGGAATAAGTTACTGAAACAAAGAACAAAAAAATAAAACTTACGTAGGAATAATTGTAAAGAAAGTGACTCAAACTCATAACAACCCTAACCTTCTAGAGGAAACCGATTTAGGGACTTTCATTGCTCAGGCTACTACCACAGACAAATGGCAAGTATTGTCCTACAATGCTCCAATCCTACCTATACATGCTGCTCTACTTCGTACTGGTAAAATATTGTTTTTCTGCGGTTCAGGTAATGATCCCAGTCGTTTAAATACTCCCTATGACAGCGTGGTTTGGGATGTGAATCAAGGAACCTTTAATCAGCAAAAGGCTCCATTGGATAGTAATAATCAACCTATTGATGTTTTTTGCGCTGGTCAGTCCTTCCGCCCTGATGGTAGGTTATTGGTTGCGGGTGGAACTTTGCGCTATGACCCATTTTATGGTTCACCCTCTGCTTTTTTGTTTGATCCTATTGGCGAGAAATGGGTCAAAATACTACCAATGAATAATGGTCGGTGGTATCCTACTTTGTTAACACTAGGCAGTGGTCGGATCTTTGCAATATCAGGGCCCGATAAAGATGGCAAGCTCAACAAACAACCAGAAATTTATTCATATTTCTTTCCAAATGGTTGGAACGCTTTTCCAAAAACTAGTTCCTTCCCGGCATACGCAAATCTGTTTCTACTCGATAGTGGAAAGATTTTTTATTCAGGTGCCCAGATGGGCGGTAACAATGGAGTAGCACCAACTATACTAACCCTGCCACGGACATTTGCACAATCCATTACAGAAAAAGTGGTACCAGGGCTGCAAGACTCAGCCTTCGGAGATCAAGCTACTAGTGTGCTTTTACCACCTGCACAAGACCAAAAAGTGATGATTATCGGTGGGGGTAGTGGTAGTACGGCAACAAACAGGGTAAATATTGTAGATTTAAAAGCTACTAACCCAACTTATGTAGCAGCAAAGCCTTTAAACTATGCTCGGATGCATCATAGCGCAGTTTTGTTACCCGATCGCACAGTGTTTGTTTGTAATGGTAGCAAAATTAATGAGGACGCAAGACAATCAATGCTGCCAGCAGAAATCTACAATCCAGCTACAAATACCTGGACAGTAGTAGCTAAACAAAATGTCCCCCGTGTATATCACTCAGTAGCCTTGCTCCTACCAGATGGTAGGGTAGTCACAGCTGGGGGTAACCCTAGCCGGACTGTTAATGAACTGCGATTAGAAATCTACACTCCTGCGTATATGTCGCGATCGCGCCCAATTATTCAAAGCGCTCCTCAAGTATTGACCTACGGACACCAATTTACAATTGAGACACCCCAGGCTGGGAATATTAAATGGGTTAGTCTAATTAAACCAATGGCAACCACTCATTCCTGCGATACAGAACAAAGGTTAGTGGATGTGGGGATTAATTCTAGGAACGCTAATTCTCTCAATGTCACGCTAGCAACCAATCGAAACATAATAGTACCAGGCTGGTACATGCTTTTTATTAGTGACAACAATGGAACACCCTCAGTAGCAACCTGGACGCGAATATCATAACTTTACCCGTTTACGTTGAATACACTGTCACTTAATAAAAGTCATTAATTCAAGGAGTGGAAATATGAATTACAAGCTATCACGTCGGCATTTTGGCCAGTTGGTACTTGGTGGAACTATAGTATCTGGGCTTAGTTATCTAAGCAACAAAACTTTGGCGCAAACACCAAGTTTCAAAATTGTCGGTATAGGTTCTGGCTCTATCATCAGCACTGACAAAACCGTTATTCCAGAGGTAGATACCACTGAATTAAATAACATTACCGCAAACATTGTACCCACAGATATTAAGCCTGTAGGGCTAGGACTTGTTTTGGACTCCCTTATTTTGCAATCCTTAAATACAGGAAAGGTTCAGCTTATAAGTCCACTAGTTTCTCAGATACTTGCCGAGAGCGGTACAGCTTTAGTACAGTCTAATGAGACATTAAGTAGCTTCGCTGTTTTAAGCGATGGCACAATTGCCAATCTTAATACATCTCTAGGACAGGTTGATGATATATTGAATAACCTCCCTTCTTTAGGGGATGGTATAATTAACGATGATATATTGACAGGACTTACTTCTCCAGGGAATAACACAGTTCCCGATCAGGTTACACCTTTAGTAGAGACTAATGAGACATTGAGTGGCTTCAGTTGTTTAAGCGATGGCACACTTGTCGTAGCCGCTACTCCTATTATCACTGGTAGTAAACAGGGGACACAGACTCGCATTACATTTTTGGGTACGCCTGTAAAAACTTTGATAATCTCAGGACTGAAACAAAATCAACAGCTTGGGAGCTTGCTAGGCACTATTGATGGGCGACTCATCGGTTTAGTAGGTAAGAAGAACGGTACACCACCGATCAGATTGGTAGATATTAACGTTCAAACAGGAGAGATCACTTCTATTAGTAAGATTAAATTCCCGACGGATCAGCGAGTCAGCAATCTAGCACAGTCCCAAGATGGAACACTCTATACCTCTTTAGTTGGATTAAATGGCGATACAACTTTGGTGCAGCTAGACTCAAATCAAAAAAGTCCGATCAGACTGGCACAATTGAAACTTAATGGTAAAGCATGGAATAATGGCTTACAAAGCTTGGTTTTCTCTCCAACAGGTCAACTCCTAGCATTTGGAGCTATGAGGTATGAGACACCTAATGCTGTGTATAGCATAGATAAGAAGAGTGGAAACATGACTCGGGTACAAGACTTTGACGCTGCCCAGATTACCCTTGCTCGTGAGTAGAAAGGATTGAAGAACAGGCAAGGGGGATGCAAAAGAATGTGATTGACATTCCTCATCTGGGAGCATCCCAATTTTGGCTTAAATCTTTTCCCTCACCCCCAGCCCCTCTCCCAATTTTGGGAGAGGGGAGACATAATTCTTCTAGTTCGCCGAATCCCAGATGACGGGATTCGGGGTTAGGGGATGAGGGCTATCAAGGTTTTTGCACCTGACGGGATGCTCTCCCTCATGTTTGCGTACTCCCCACTGCCCTTTCCCTAAGAAATGCATCAAATGTAAGCCTATCCGGTAGCGAAGTTTGTGCGCCTGGTTTTGTCGCCGCTAAAGCACCGGCTGCTGCACCCCAAACAACTGCTTGGTGTAAAGAAAGTCCTTCAAAAAGTGCCGCTGTCAAGCCGCCATTAAAAGCATCGCCAGCAGCTACTGTGTCAAGTGCATGAACTGGAAACGCAGGTACAAAAAACTTTTCCTCAGCAGTGGCACAAAAAACACCTTTAGCACCTAGTTTGACGATCGCACATTTCACACCCCGTTGTAATAAAACTCCCGCTGCTTTGGCTGCAACTTCTTCTCCATCCACAGCAAAACCCACTAACTGCGCTGCTTCAACTTCATTCGGTGTAATAATATCTACTAACGGGTAAAGTTCATCTGGCAAGTCAGATTGTGCCGGTGCCGGATCGAGAATTACCGTTATTTTAGTTTTTCTTGCTGCTTTAGCTGCTGCAACCACGGCAGTAATCGGAATTTCTAATTGTAAAAGCAGTGCTGTCGCTTCTGGTAATAAATGGGATAATCGTTCTACATCTTCTTGATTGATACATCCATTTGCACCAGGAATTACAATAATTTGATTTTCACCAGCATGATTTACGGCGATGATGGCGACTCCAGAACTAACAGTCTCATCCACGAAAATATTGTCAATCTGCACACCAGATGCTTGTAAATTGTTGACAAGTTCCCCACCAAAATCGTCTGCACCTACACGCCCCACTATTTGAGTAGGAATTCCCAATTTTGCTAATGCTACGGCTTGATTGGCTCCTTTACCTCCCGAAACTTTAAAAAATTCTTCTCCTAGCAACGTTTCTCCGGCGACTGGTAAGCGGGGTGCTGTTGCTACCAAGTCTATATTTATGCTGCCGAAGACGATAATACTCATGATGCTTATTTTGGTTAATATTAAAGTGATTCAGCCTAATATTACAGTCAGCGATCGCAACCGTTATTCCACCAATGGTAGAGATAAAATATTAGTGATCCCGGATAGCTGGATTTTTATTTGACAATCCTAGTAGTCTGACAAGTCAACAATGCTTGGTTTGTAGTGAGCGCTTGGGCGCTCAAATCAAGGATTAAAGTCCTTACTACCAAGTTATTCACAATAATTTTACATTACTTAAGTAGGTAGACAAGATAAAACCAAACCATGTAACGAAAAGTAAAATCTCTGTATTTGGCTCGTAGTTGCGCCCTCTTGCGCTTTAGCGCAACTACGAGCCAGTGATGATTATTTGCGCCCACTTACTTAATATAGTTCGATTTATTCACACCGACTTACTTAGTCATCCCAAAAGAGTTTGTAATAGCAACCAAACATTTAAGCCAAGGATAACAATCGCAACTAACCAAGCTAAAGATTTTAACCACAAGGGATTCACAAACTCACCCATCAAACGGCGATTACTCGTAAACATCACCAATGGAATCACTGCAAACGGTAACTGTAAGCTGAGGATAACTTGACTCAGAACTATGAGGCTGCTTGTACTCTTTTCCCCAAAAAGAATGATTGCAATTAACGCTGGAATAATGGCAATTAGACGGGTTATTAAACGGCGTAACCAAGATGGAAAGCGAAATTGCAAAAAGCCTTCCATAACAATTTGTCCTGCGAGAGTTGCAGTTAGCGTTGAACTTTGCCCAGAAGCAAGTAAAGCGATGCCAAAAATAGCACTAGCAGCACTAACTCCTAACAATGGTGAAAGTAATTTATAAGCATCTTGAATTTCTGCCACATTCTGATTACCAGAAAAATGGAATGTTGCAGCAGACACAATTAAAATTGCTGAGTTGATAAACAATGCAAATGACAAAGCAAAAGTTGAATCAATTGTGCCAAACTTAATTGCTTCCCATCTTTTTTTAGTATTAGGTTGCCAATCACGCGTTTGGACAATTGAGGAGTGTAAATATAAGTTGTGAGGCATCACTGTTGCCCCTAAAATGCCGATCGCAATGTAGAGCATTTCTGGATTCTGTAAAATCTCTCTTTTGGGTACATATCCCAACAAAATCCCCTCCATATCAGGGCGGGAGAAAAGTACTTCTGTTGTAAAACAGATGCCTACAGTTGCTACCAGCATTATTACTAGGGCTTCTGTATAGCGAAAGCCTTTATGTTGTAAGAATAACAATACCAGAACATCCAGTGCTGTGATGCAAACACCCCACACTAAGGGAATACCAAATAAAAGTTGTAGCGCGATCGCACTTCCTAGTAGTTCTGCTAAGTCACAAGCTGCGATCGCAATCTCACATAGTACCCACAAACAAAAATTTACCCTGCGGCTGAAATAGTCTCGACAAGCCTGCGCCAAATCTCGCCCTGTTGCAACACCCAAACGTACACATAGTGATTGGAGTAATATCGCCATCAGGTTCGACAGCAGGATTACTGTTAATAGAGTGTACCCAAATTTTGACCCCCCAGCGATGTCTGTTGCCCAATTTCCAGGATCAATGTATCCGACTGAAACCAGATACCCTGGCCCTGTATAAGCCATCATCTTGCGCCAAAAGCTTCTGCTGTTAGGGACTCTAATACTGCGGTGAACCTCTGGTAAACTAGGTTTGTTTTCTGGTGGAATCATTTACTTTGCCCTTAAATATTCTCATATTGTTTTCATAATCCTATAAAATATAAAATAAACATCAACCTTGGGCGAGTAGGATCAATACGCTTGGGTTAGTTATATTTCAATTGCCCCACTTAGAGAGTACTTTGGATCATTAGTAAAGACCTTGAGGATAGATAATAAAATAGAAGCGGTAATCGAGCGATCGCCCGAACGAATTGCAGTAGAACCACTGGTAATGGTGCAGCAATTCCTTCTAATTTGTTGGAAATTCTTAATAGTGAAAGTAATTATTGCTATATTAAAAGAAACAGCAAAAAACTGTGGCTACTGTATTAAAATCTCATCGGATATCAAGAAGGCGTAAACATTCAACGCATCCTATCTGGCGTTTGCTTGAATATGGACACCAGTATCGTAAACAAATTTGGCTGGCGACTACTTATTCTACCCTCAATAAATTTTTCGACTTAGCACCACCCGGCTTAATTGGCGTCGCGGTGGATGTGGTAGTTAAGCAGCAGGATTCCATGATTGCTCAGTTAGGGGTACGCGATGTCTTTCAACAATTTTTGATTATTTCCTTCCTGACTGTGATCATTTGGATACTAGAATCTGTTTTTGAGTACGCCTACGCTCGACTTTGGCGCAATTTGGCTCAAAATATTCAGCATGACTTGCGTTTAGATGCATACAAACATTTGCAAGAATTAGAATTGGCTTATTTTGAAGAACGCAGCACTGGCGGTTTAATGTCTATCCTCAGTGATGATATTAACCAATTAGAGCGGTTTTTGGATGGAGGAGCGAATGATATTATCCAAGTTTCCGCAACTGTTCTAATTATAGGCGCGGCTTTCTTTATTTTGGCTCCTAGTGTAGCGTGGATGGCTTTATCACCGATGCCATTTATCCTCTGGGGTTCCTTTGCTTATCAACGACTCCTTGCACCTCGCTACGCCGATGTCCGCGAAAAGGTAGGTTTCCTAAATTCGCGTTTGTCAAACAATATCAGTGGAATTACTACTATTAAAAGTTTCACTGCTGAAACTTATGAAGCCTCTCGTTTGGAATTAGATAGTGAAGCTTATCGCCGCAGTAACTCTAAAGCAATTACTCTTTCTGCTGCTTTTGTACCGTTAATCCGGATGCTGATTTTGGTGGGTTTCACTGCATTACTTTTATATGGCGGAATGGCAGCAGTTTCTGGAAAAATGTCTGTAGGTACTTACAGCGTATTAGTGTTTTTAATTCAGCGATTGCTGTGGCCTTTAACTAGATTAGGCGAAACTTTTGACCAATATCAACGAGCAATGGCTTCTACTAATCGAGTCATGAATTTGTTGGATACTCCTATCGCTATTCATACAGGTGATGTATCGTTACCTGTAAATGAAGTGCGCGGTGAAGTCCAATTTAAAAATGTTTATTTTGCCTATAAAGATAGATTTCCAGTTATTAAAAATCTGTCTTTGGATATTCCGGCGGGGAAAACCATTGCAATTGTCGGTTCAACTGGTTCTGGTAAAAGCACTTTAGTTAAACTTTTGTTGCGGTTATACGAAGTGCAAACGGGAAGCATTACTCTCGATGGCATTGATTTGCAAAGTTTAAATTTAAAAGATTTACGCCGTTGCATTGGTTTGGTGAGTCAAGATGTCTTTCTATTTCATGGCACCATAGCAGAGAATATTGCTTATGGTAGCTTTGAGACTACAGAGCAAGAAATTATCACGGCGGCGAAGATAGCCGAGGCGCACGAATTTATTATTGAATTGCCCCAAGGTTATGAGACAATTGTGGGGGAAAGAGGACAAAAGTTATCTGGTGGGCAAAGACAACGGATTGCGATCGCCCGTGCAGTCTTGAAAAATCCCCCGATTCTGATTTTAGATGAGGCTACCTCGGCAGTGGATAATGAGACAGAAGCAGCAATCCAGCGATCGCTCGAACGGATTACAGTAGATAGAACTACAATTGCGATCGCTCATCGTCTTTCCACAATCCGCAATGCCGATTGCATTTATGTCATGGAACATGGGAAATTAGTAGAGTCGGGAACCCATGAGCAACTGTTGGAGAAAGACGGGATTTATTCCGGTCTCTGGCGTGTACAATCAGGCTTGAGGTGAGTCTCACTCATTCTTTGTCAATTACGAATTACGAATTACGAATTACGAATTATTTATGTTTTTTGCCAATAATCAACCAGAATCAGGTGATAATAAGTGGCGTCGCCAGTTGGATAAGTTTGTCAAAGCAAATCAGCAAGAATTGGCGGCGCTGTTTTGGGGATTGTGGTTAGCAAATGGTGACAGTCAAGGTACTGTTGGTATTGATTTGCAACCAACGCCGCATTTTGTTTATTGTCCGAAAGAGCAGATTGAGAAGTTAAATATTCAAGTTGAAAATCGACTTCAGGAAATTTTGGGAATTGTGGAGAATCACAAGCCGGATGTGGAAGTTGTGATGATTGGGATTGGGAAGGGGGAAATTAAGTTAGTTCAGTTTGCACCGGAACCAGCGCCACCGATTTGTTTTGAGGAAGTTGGGAAGGATGTGGATGGGTTATTGGAAGTTTTGGAACAAAAGATGACTGAAGAGTTGAAGTTATGAATATACTAAGCCTTCAATAGTAGTAGTGCAGACAGAATTTATTTGTATAGCAGTTATTTATCATCTTTAGGCTTTTAAAAATGAGTCGTAATATTTCAGATATTATTCTCATTGGCCCAATTAGTACAGGTAAAAGCACGCTTGGAAAACTTCTTGCCGAGAAGCTAGGAATTCCACAGTGTTCTATGGACGATGTACGATTGGATTATTATAAAGAAATAAATTATGATGAAAACCTGGCAAAGCAAATAAGAGAAAAAGAAGGGCTTCAAGGTATTTATCGATATTGGAAACCCTTTGAAGCCTACGCGGTTGAAAGAGTACTTTCTGAATATAGCAATTGTGTTATTGATTTTGGCGCAGGCCATTCTGTTTATGAAGATGATGAACTTTTCAGACGGGTGCAACAAGTTTTAGAGCCATATATAAATATTGTGTTGATTCTTCCCTCTCCAGATTTAGAAGAATCTATCCAAATACTTAACGAACGCAATGGTGGTATTGTCAGTAATGGATTTGATTTGAACGAACATTTTGTTAAGCATCATTCAAATTATGATTTAGCAAAACTCGTTGTTTATACAAAGGCTAAGTTACCTGAAGAAACAGGAGACGAGATACTTAAAAGTGTAAAACTTTAAAGCTGATTCCTTGTTATAAATTGGTATTACCTACGGACTTGGCCGCTAAATCCAGCTGCTTTAAACTGCTTCAGCTTCAACGGAGTAGGCTGATTCGCAGGTACAGAAATTCTCAATTCAAAATCGCTAATTCCTGGTGGTACTTCAGCAATAGAACCTAAGCGAGTCCGGTTTTGCATTATCGAGTCATTGTTGGCATCATAGATGCGTCCAAAAATATCTGCGTCGTAAACTGTTTTATAAGTGCCATTTTCTGCTTTGCCAATGACAAGAAAACAATTAGCAGCCGCGCTACCACTACTGAGAACAGCCCCTTTTGCTAGTTCTGGTGGACAATCTTTATAAGAAACATCAAATAATCTAATCTGTGTCAGTGCTACAGCAGGGGGAATGCTCACCCACGATAGAAAGGTGATGAGGCAGGAAATAAAAACAACCGTGAGTGAGCGCAAGCGCATAAAAGACTCCGTGACTTAATTTAACAATATGTAACTTATAACCTCAGCTTACCTGAATTTAAGTACAAGGGATTGAAGACTTTAATTTAACCTTTGTAATAATTAGGGAAATAAACCCTCAATTGCTATTAACTTATGACTCCAGATGAGATTGAAGCATCTATGCTCGCAGCCTTTAATGATTGTGATGCAGCAAGCTGTCCTCTCACTGACACGCAGAAAGAGATATTACTGCAAGTCGTGGAGCTAATTCAGGGAAATTCTCCGTATAGAGCATCAACTATTGCTAATCCCTTAGACGAACTTACCCCAGAGGAGTTAGAAGCATTTTTACAATTTGTTAAGGATGAAGAACAACTCAACCGCACTTGGAAAGTGCAATTACTCAACGACTGGCTACAGCAAAATGACTCTGGAAGAGTACAATTTATCCGGCAACGCTATGGTTTACAGTGGCTCAATCGTGTAGAGTCATATCATTTTGATAAGTATTCTTATTTTGAGGATGCACTAAAGCTAAGAATAGGCGATCGCATTGAAGTTTCCAATGCACTATGGGAATGGGTGCAAGAAGATGGCCCTTGTAAGCGCGAATGGTTTCCCTGTATGGTGATCAAGGTCGAGGAAATTAGCAACGGTGATGATACATCTACTCACTGCGTCGTCCGCTTCTTCAACGGCGCTGAGTATGAAATTCAAGGTATCTACGAATGGAATCGCTATAACTGGCGCTGGCCGCAGAAATAGTTAGGAGTTAGGAGTTTGGAGTTAGGAGTTTGGAGTTTGGAGTTAGGAGTTAGGAGTTTGGAGTTTGGAGCCTTTGAACTCCGTTAATGAGCCTTTAGACTCTGATTCCTGCTCTATGTTAATAAAATTATTGCTTGAACAACGCCCACGCCAAAAACCTCTCGGTATAATATAACGCTAATTGATTGCTCACACCGTTGAAGACGGCATCAAAAGCGTGTTCTGCCCAAGGAATTTCTAGAAAAACCGCAGTATTACCAGAATCATGTAAACGTTCATACATTTGTCTACCAAATCGCGCTTCCACCAAATGATCGCGACAGCCGTAAATTAATAAAGTTGGTGGTAAAGGGTGCGTTAGATAATTTATCGGTGAAGCAATTTCATACTGATTAGGCAATTCTTCTAAAGAACCGCCGATAAATGCTTTTAAAACAGCGCGGGTGTTGATAGGATCGGGATTTGGTGGTGTTTTGTATCCTTCAGTTAAGTTAACAGGTCCGTAATAGTTCACCACACCACGAATAGGTGGTGCGTCTGGTTGATAAGCCGCTAACATTGCTAGGTGCGCTCCCGCAGAACGCCCTAAAAGTACCATCCGTTCTGGATCAGCTTCATATTCTGCTGCATGTTTGCGAATAAAATTTAGGGCTGTACGCACGTCATCTAACTGAATTGGAAACCGATATTTAGGCGCGTGTCGATAAGCGATCGCAAATACCGTATATCCCTGATGAGCGATATATTGATTAAACTCCGAGTTTGCATGAGGGTTGCCATATTGCCAAGCTCCACCATAAATTACTACCACTGCTGGATATTTCCCTACCTCTGAGGGTTGATAAACTTCCATTTTTAAAGGCACTCCCGCAGGAGAAGCAAAAATAATATCTTTTTGATGACGTGTTTTACCTAATGCAATACCCCGGAAGGAATTAACGAAATCAAAGGGATTATTTTGCATCTTAGCCCTTACTTGGACTGGAATTTGCTCTAGATAATTTGCTCCCAATCCTTGTTTCATCGCTTTAGCCATCTGCATTTCAGTTAGTGGAATATTCACTAGCACCCATGCACAAATTAGCAATCCTATTAAGCTGAAAATGCCAGCTAAACGTTGTAATTTACGGCGACGGATGTAGAAAAAAGCAAGTAAGAAAGAGAATAAATTTAATAACAATAACCAAGGACTGACTTCTGGCGCTCCTACTGCTAGCGTCAGTAAAAACATATTTGGAGCCGGAAGAATAATCCAAGAACTAAGAAATAGACTTGCAAAACTTAGTAAAAATACAAGCCCTGATAAAACTATTTTGGGTTTAAGAAACATATATGAATTGACCTAATGCATAAATAAATCCC
This sequence comes from Nostoc sp., assembly GCF_036917635.1. Classification (GTDB taxonomy): domain Bacteria; phylum Cyanobacteriota; class Cyanobacteriia; order Cyanobacteriales; family Nostocaceae; genus Nostoc. Next base: position 223,143 of record NZ_JBALCW010000019.1, on the reverse strand, counting down.
TCATCATCACTCAAAGTGAATTGAGAAAAACTTATATAGATTCCCAACTCAAAGCACCCAGCTATCCACGTCTAATCGGTAAAATACGCACCCTAGATTGAGCTTGATCAACAGTGACCAATGCACCTGACTCCAGTAAGGACTCAAACTGGTTCAGGGCTGAAATGACTAACTGTTCGATCCTGTTCGGTAAAATATCCTGGGTGCGAACCTGAATGACACTTGGAGTATCAGCATCTGTTGCAGCTAGCAGGGAGCCGAAATCTAAATCATGGGTAAATACGATATACCCATTAGTTCTTGCCCACTCCATAATTACCGAATCTTTCTCACGAGGGTCGCCAACACAAGACCAGTGGACAGAGGAGAAATTGTACTTCTCAAAAACCCCAACCCAATCAGGGGAAAGATTCATATCAATCAAAATTTTCATGCACTTTGGAGCGGGACTTCAATCTCTTCAGCTCGCCATGCAGCATAGGCAAGCGCTTCATAAATATCCGCTTCTTCGAGGTAAGGATATGCCTTGAGGATGTCACTATTACTGTGTCCAGATGCCATTAAGCCGACAATAGTACCAACGGTAACACGCATTCCACGGATGCAGGGTTTGCCTCCCATCACTTCTGGATTGCGGGTAATTCTGGTGAGATTTTGCATGGCTGTTAAAGAGCGGGAACTATTTTATTGGATTGAGAAACCAAAAATGGCTGCGTCAATCAAATTCATTATCGAACTTTCTCCACCTTCTAGCCAGACTGATTGCCAATCGAACCTAACCTGACAAGCTCAGGATAATTATTTCTCCATCAACCTAAACCTAAATGCTTTTGCAATGTTTGGCGCATCACTTCTACAGGTACAGTTTCCTGCTGTAACCAAATTTTTAATGCTGCTACTCCTTGTTGAACTAGCATTTCTAAACCATCGATCGCAATTATGCCTTGTTTTTCTGCCTGCTCTAGAAATTGCGTCGGTTTAGGGATATATATTAAATCGTAAGCGATCGCACCTTTTGGTAAATTCGCTATTTCTTCTCCACTCAAAGGCGACTCATCAACCTTGGGATACATACCTATGGGGGTTGTGTTTACCAGCAGATTAGCTTGGGGAATTAACTTCGGCAATTCTTCCCATTGATGAACTTGTAGATTTTCACTTATAGGTGAATTGCTCCAACTATTGCCAAATTCTTGTAATCTCTGCACATTCCGCCCAACAACATGAATTTTCGCAAAACCTAGTTGGTGACAACCTGCTACAACTGCTCTCGCTGCGCCACCATTGCCTAAAATTACTGCTACCTTCTGACTCCAATCTTGCTTATACGTCGTCTGCAAAGGAGCAATAAATCCTTCTATATCTGTGTTTGTCCCCACCCATTGATTATTTTGGCGACTAACAGTATTCACTGCGCCGATAGCTTGAGCAACAGGGGTAATTTCTGAAAGCAGAGGTATTATTGCCTGTTTATGAGGTATTGTCACACTAAAGCCGACAACATCAATAGCCGCAAAACCTGCGATCGCTATTTCTAAATTCTCTGGTGCTATAGGAAAGGGAAGATAAACATAATCTAATCCTAAATGTGCGATCGCAGCATTATGCATCGCTGGCGAGAGCGAATGCTCCACCGGATGTCCAATTACCCCTAATAGCTTAGTTTTGCCTGTAATTAATCTTTCTTTAGTCATTATTTATTAGTTATTAGTCATTAGTGATTCCCCCCAACCTCCCCTGCTCCCCCACTCCTTGGACTAGCCTACAATTATTAAAAGCTACTTAACATTTCTTTTGATTATGCAGGCAACTACAGCCGCCTCTACAACCCCAATTCCTGGTAAATATTGGCAGTGGCGCGGGCATAACGTTTACTATGTGCGTGCGGGAGAAAAGCAAGCGCAACGTCCGCCTTTGCTTTTGGTACATGGATTTGGTGCTTCTACAGACCACTGGCGCAAGAATATCACAGGATTGTCTCAAGATTTTGAAGTATTTGCGATCGACCTTTTGGGATTCGGGCGATCGGCAAAACCGAAATTGCAGTATAGTGCCGACTTGTGGCGTGACCAACTCCATGATTTTATCAGTGAAGTAATTGGTCAAAAAGCAGTATTAGCGGGTAATTCCCTTGGTGGCTACGCTAGCTTATGTGTTGCAGCCCAACGTCTTGACAGTGCGGCTGGTTTAGTTTTGCTCAATAGTGCAGGGCCTTTTAGCGAAAGCCAGCCGACATCTGAGCCGGAAGCTTTACAATCAGAAGTTCAGGCTCCCAAACAACCCGCTAGTTTACAGAAACTTCTTGGTGACGGCACTAAATGGATTTTTCAACAACCTTTAGCCCAGTCTTTGTTATTTCAATACGTGCGACAAGGTTGGGTAATTCGCCAAACTCTAGAAAAAGTTTATCTTGACAAAAGTGCCATTACAGATCAGTTAGTAGAAGAAATTGCTCGCCCTGCTTACGATCCTGGTGCAATGGAAGTATTTGTGTCAGTCTTTAGCACTCCTCAAGGGGAAAAAGTTGATCTGCTATTAAAGCAATTAACTTGTCCATTATTGATGTTGTGGGGGGAAGCTGACCCTTGGATGAATGCTAGAGAACGTTCGCAAAAGTTTCGTCAATATTATCCTGAACTCAGAGAACATTTCCTAAGAGCCGGTCATTGTCCCCATGATGAAATACCTGATAGAGTAAACCAACTGTTAGGCGATTGGGTTTTGTCTATTACTAAGTAAGTGGGCGCAAATAATCATTATTGGCTCGTAGTTGGGCTTTAGCGCTAAAGCCCAACTACGAGCCTAGTTTGGTTTTATCTTGCCTACTTACTTAAGTGACCACATCTTTTGTAGAGGCAGAGCATTGCTGTGTTCCTACAGCATGGTCTATTTGCGATCGCAAAAGCAGGATAATTAAGAAAAGCCTGAAACAACGTATTTTTATAACAATCCCTGAAATTCGGCGAATTTACGCAAACGTGGTAAACACTGGCGCTGATAAAAACTGCTTAATGTCGGAATTGACAGCCCAAATTCTTCCGATAATTCTTTCCAGCTAACTTCCGGGGGTAGACGTTTAAGAATTAATACCTGACAATTTACATCTGGACGCCCTTTAATACAAGTAGCGCACAATTCTCCTTCAGAATCTGTTTTAGCCCATATCTCCAAGTCTTCCAGAATGGGAGGTGCTTGAGGGGTAGCAGGGAGGTTATCTATAGGATCAATCGTTTCACTTGTTCCACCCGATGTAGACTGACGAACCCAAAGAGGAACTGTTGTGGCTTGTTCCCGGTTTTGGTTAATGTAAAAGTCTTGTAGTCTCCTTTTAAGGTAAGCATTTAGCCAGGTGATGACACTGCCATAAGTGGGGTCATAAGTTTGACCTGTCAAACCTTCACAAACATTGCGGCAAAAATACAACCAAGTTTGTTGTAGTGCGTCTTGATAATAAGGGGTACTTTCTCTCCAGAGTCTACTTGCACTCAAGCGAATAATTTGCGTGAGCAGCTTCTGACGCTGAGGACTTCCTGATGGGTGTTCACAAGCTTCGCTAACTAAGCGGCGTAGCTGTTCATCGAATTGAACCATGAGAATCTTGGCGAAGAAAGCAAGAATATCTTAGTATTGCGTATAACAACAGTGTGAAGTACATACACTTTATCACCTACTTGAAGGGAGGTGAGAGGCTTCTTGCTGTTTTAGCCAAAAAATTTTCGTCAAGATTTTTAGTCATTGGGCATTGGGAAGAGGATAAGGGGAAAGACTTGTTGCAAGTTTTTAGTTCTTGTCCCCTCGTCCCTCACTCCCTCATTTCAATTTACTCCAACGTTATACAAGAAACTTTCCCACAACGAATATGTGAGATTTCCAACACTTAACTTCATTTTGTTGCGAATATCTTGGATATTTCCGTTGGTTAACCTAGCTAGAGTTTGCGCTTCTTGTTCAAAACGCTTGGGTAAAGACCGTTTGTATTCTTTACCCGCCTCACACTTAAGATCCCCTTCAAATGGATATTGCAAAACATAACGCCCTTGGAATAATTCACGGTTGGCAGTTTGTAGGAAAATCAAGTCTTCAGGGAATGTGTCGCGGGTGTAGCGAACATGCAGACGGGAGATGAAGACGTTACTGTTAAAAGCGGGAGGAACAAATTTGCGGATTGGTGTAATCTGGATTGGTTGATTCAGCTTAGTTTGCTTACTTAGAGAATTATCATTTAGCCAAAATACCCCTGCTTCCTTGAGTTCATCTTGGGTAAGGGGATCGGCAGAACAGGGATCGCAACTACCCATGTCCCAAGCGTATTCCAAAAAGCCGACTCTCTTGCCTTCTTTGGTGTAAGCGGTTTGGAACAGGGATTTGTAGAATTCCCCAAATTCATTTTTGACAAACACGGGAATATTAACGTTGGAGGGGATTTTCACCGTCCGATAGTTAGTAATTTGTGCCTCTCCTTGGGGCGAGAGGATATAGACAATTAAATCCTGCTCTGCCGTAGCATTGATCATGCCTAAACGAATTGGCAGCATGAACTTGGGTGATTGATAGGAAATTTGTAGCGGACGGAGTAACTGGTAACCAGATTCCTCGAATTTATCTAAGTTGACTTTGGCAACAAAGAATTTCATTGAGGAACGGATATAGGGCTGAAGTAACTGTTTCGCCCCTTGAGGAATTTTGTAGCCATTTTGTGTGAGCCAAGTTTCCAGTCCGTCAGATTCTTTAGCACTGAGGATCACGATGTCGTATTCGCCCACGTTGAAACTTGCTTCGACCGTCACACCCAAACTGCGATCGCTTCTCTGAAGTTCTGCACTATTATTTACTGCTGCTGATTGTGTAATTACACTATCAAATAGTGGTAGCGGGGTACAAGGATCTGGGTCAAAATATTCCACCAATCGCGGCGCACTAAAAGCATCTAGGCGCTCGATAATTGTGGGTTCAGTCACACGAACTTGCTCTTTTTGCACCACTGTAGGCACTGGTACTACGATCGCAAAATCTTTGACTTCGCCTTGAAAGTCATTTGCCATTGTCAAAACGGTGCGATCGCCATTGCGTGCTATCACCACCTGAGAAGCTTTGTTATACAGCTTCGTATCAGCTTTAGCTACATAAAATCCACAAAATGCCCAAGCTGCGGGTGCAAAGCAAAACACAGCAACAATTGTCAACAGTAATGGCGTTAAAAATCGAAAAATCTTCATTTTTTATACCTCTATATTAAGTGCTGATTTAGGAGTTGGGAGTTGGGAGTTGGGAGTTGGGAGTTGGGAGTTAGGAGTTAGGAGTTAGGAGTTAGGAGTTAGGAGTTCTCCCCCTGCTCCCTCATGTCTCTCATCTCCTTTTTGCCAAGAAAATCGCGGGGCTAACCAGAGAACATCTAGCAGAATGCTCAATGGCGCAAGGATGAACAGCGCCCAGAAGACTGCGGTAGGAACAAAGAAATAATTCCGCAGGATGAAAGTTAATCCAGCGATGCAAGCTGCCCAAACTATCCGCCCAATTCGAGAATTGGGAATCGATCGGGGATCTGTAATCATAAATAGGGCGAACAACAACAACGAGCCGCTCATCAACCGATGCCAGTAAACATCCCAAGTCCAACCCAGCCAGAGATTGCGAATCGCTTCTAGTAAGGAATAGCTACCCAAAAAAGCGGCTGTGGTGTCCCAGCGACCAATGCGCTGCAAAATCATGCCGCCAGTCCCGGCAAATAACAGCGCATACCACCACTCTTCACCCCACTGTCCCGGCGAAACCCAGGCATCAGAGGTGAGAACTAAGGCGGAAATGATGCCAAAATTAGCAGGGTTGAAGAAATGCTTATCATGGAATTGGAAGATAAATTTACTAGCGATCGCACTTGTTGCGGCTATTACCATTGTCGTCCAGTGATCGGCACGCAACAGTAAACTCAGTCCCAGTGAGGTAATTAAAGCACTGCGAAGATTCGTAATTTGTCCTTTGTTATTAGTCATTTGTCCAAAGTCCAATGCTAATGACCAATGACTAATGACAAATGACAATACCGATTGTGTTAATAAACAAGTAGCGATTAATACGCCAATCAACTCTGGCCGCAACGTCCAGTCTCGTGTACTTATTCCCACGACTAGGAACAAGCCCAAAAAGGAAATTTGATAATCTCGTATATCTTTGAACAACATTAACTTTTCATGCAGTGTTTATTCGGAGATTTTTCCTCAATTTAGACAAGTACTAGGTTAAAAAATATTGCTTTTACAGATTTTTTACAAAATAGAGCATTGACATTTTCCAGCCGACTACCGACTGATTTTGCAGTGGTGATTGCTATACCCAAGCGATCGCTCTGATGTTTGAAGCTATAAGGAGGGCTTATACCTGGAACTCTCTGTTTGTCCAGTAAGTTCTAGATATAAGCGATTTAAGCTATGGTTCCCACGTTTAACAGTTATCAACATTAAGTAATCAGTGTATTTATGCAAGATTACGCAAAAAATAAAAAACTTTATGCAGCTAGCTCCCCTGTTCCCAATTTTCTACCGCATTCTCCAGCCGAGTTTTCCCAACTGCCTTTGGGCTGGAAATTCCCATACTAAAGCGATCGCCCTCACATTCGATGATGGGCCGCATCCTGAATACACACCGGAAGTCTTGGCAGTATTAGATCGTTACAAGATTACAGCGAGTTTTTTTTGGTTGGGTGTTTGCGTCAACCGTTCACCAGCCATTGCTAAAGCTGTGAGCGATCGCGGCCACTGGATCGGATTGCATGGCTACGATCATCGCTCTTTTCCGATGCTTTCCCCAAATGACCTGAAGGACAGTTTAGAAAAAACCCAAGCTGCCATCTACAATGCCTGCAATCTGCTACCTGAACAAGTGCGAGATGTCCGCCCCCCCAATGGTTTATTTACACCTACTACTTTAAAATTGTTATTTCAGTGGAATTACCGCCCAGTTATGTGGAGTGTTGTACCAGAAGACTGGGTACGTCCAGGTGTAACTACTGTGGTAGAGCGAATTATGCAGCAGGTCAAAAATGGTTCGTTGATTGTCTTGCATGATGGTGCTTGCGGTGGACAAGATGTTGCTGCCACAATTCAAATTCTGATTCCGAAACTGCTACAACAGGGCTATGAGTTTGTGACTGTTGATACTCTATGGCAATTCTTAATTTTGCGGGGCTGCTAGATCCCCGACTTCTTGAATAAGTCGGGGATCTGAACACCACTAACCTCTCAAAACTTTTGGGACAGACTAGTAGTTGTGTTAGTTCTTAAAGGTGATGAGAGGCTAGAAAAGCTTGGACTTCTGCATCTGTAGGTTGAGAAGCGATCGCACCTGGTTTAATGGTAGTCAGCGCTCCAACAGCACTGGCATAGGTGACGATGCGTTTTGCGGTTTCAGCATCCCGCAAGCTGTGGATGCCATGCTGACTCAACTGGTGGATGAATCCTGCTAAAAAACTATCCCCTGCACCAGTTGTATCAACTACGGGGATAGAAAATGAAGGTAATTTGCCTTCGTTCTCACCCAGACAATAGGCGCAACCGTTTTCTCCATCTGTTACGAGTACTCCGTCAATTGAAGCTAGACGGTAAGTGATGGCTCCGGGATCTGCGGTTTCAAATAGCCATTGGGCTTCTTCTTTGGAGAGTTTGAGGAAATCGACTCGCTTAATTAATTCTGGAATTTTTTGATGAGCGATGTTTGGCTCGTCCCAAAATACAGGCCGCCAGTTGACATCCATCACAATCTTTAAATCGTAATGTTCTGCTAACTCTAGGGCGCGGTGAATTGCCACTTCACTTTCAGGATAGGCTAATTCTAAAGTACCCAAAACCAGAAAATCTGCGTCTTCAAACAGCGAATTTGGCAATTGTTTCGCTTGCAGGCGAGTATCGGCAAACTCTGCGGTATCATACTTACCAAATCCAGCGAAAGTGCGATCGCCTGCTAAATCCCGTGTAACATAAACTTGCCGCGTTGGGGCTGTAGGATGGCGTTGTACGCCTGTTGTCTCTACACCTACATCTTGTAATAGCTTGACCAGTGCATTCCCTGGTTCATCTTCACCAACGGCTCCGATAAATCCTGCTTTAGTCCCCAGCTTGACTAAAGCACAGGCTACGTTAGCTGGTGCCCCTCCTGGATAGGGAGTCCAGGATTTTACTTCTTCCAGCTTTAGCCCCAATTGATCGGCTAAACAATCAAACAAAACTTCACCGAGGCACAAAACACGGGAATTGCTCATTTTATTTTAGATTTTAGATTTCGATTTTGGATTAGTAATTTACAGTATAAAATCTACAATAATTTTCGCTCATCTGTCGCCAGCCCTTCATAGAATGAAATAGCAATTTTTATTACCCCATAACATCTATATGCTTCTGAGTATCATCTACTTTTAATAAGTATATATATGGAGTATATTAGTCTAATTTGTATAATTTATTGCTTTTTAATTTCATGGTTTATATTTTTGCCAACTTGAAATCCAAAGAAAATATTGACAATCGGATTACTGCTAACACTTGAAACCCCCCCCAACAAAAGAATCTTCTAGAATTAGAAAGAGTGATTAAGTACATATACCAAGGGAGGATAGAAATAGTAATGGCTGGTGGCAAGTCTCAGACCCCCGTTAGTCTGTCAGACAGAGAACTGCAAATTATCGACTTAGTAGCCGCTGGCTTAACTAACCAAGAGATTGCAGGAAAACTGGAGATTAGCAAGCGTACAGTTGACAACCATATCAGTAATATTCTTACCAAGACCGAGACAGAAAATCGAGTAGCTCTTGTCCGCTGGGCTTTACAGTGGGGCAAAGTCTGTTTGAATGATGTCAATTGCTGTAATCTGCCTAACCAGATCGAATAAACGATTTATTAGTAGCAACCTAATTGCTCTGGTCTGGTGTAATGGCAAACCAATTTTGAGGTTTAGTGATTATTTCCCTCTTCACGCCTAAATTTTCAGTGTGAACACTCTACCAAAAGTTCCGAGTCCTTCACTCAGCCGGAGTTTATGTTAGTGGAGCCAGCTGACCCTCGGACTCGGAAACTATAAAAGATCAGCACAAAAATTAGTAACAGTTCAGTGGTGCAAACGTTACATTTGAAAGAAATCTATGTTGTCCATTGGCTTTGGGAGCAGTGTTCCAATGAATACTTCCGCTTCTTTTGAGGGTAGCTCGTCTCCCTTTAAATTTTTTAACTTTGATTTTACGACACCTGTATCTGAGAAAATTCCGAATCTTGAAGACCGATTTTCAGAGTTTGTGCAACCCACACAAGATGCCGACTTACTTAGACAGCTATCGTTTATTCCAGGGTTGAAAGAAATTCTGATGATACGGCAGGTTCACGCTTTAGAACACGCTACTGTTTGGGTTCTTAGCGAATCAAAAAGTGCCTATCCTGCCAAAGGGGAACCTACTAACGTTCAACTAGATAACGAACTATTAGGCGGTTTGTCTACTGAGCAAGGATTCTACCTCTATGGTGAGGTGAATATTAGTGATTTGCGGCGTGCGGTCATACTTGCTCGACATCGCCTCACTAGTGGAGAATGGGATTTGGCTGTACATCCCCGTTGCGGCACAAATTTATCAGTAGCAATGCTCTTAACAGCTGGACTAGCTGTCGGTGTGCATCTGTTACTACCATTTCGCCCAATCGAGCAAATTATTGGTTTAGGGTTAGCAGCGACGACAGCCGCCGAACTCGCACCTGATTTAGGTTCTATGGCACAGCGTTACCTAACAACAGCCATTCCTTTTAACCTAACAATTGAAAATATTACCCGTACACACGACGTTTGGGGGCGTGATGCACATTTTGTTAAATTGGGCTGGCAAGAGTAGGGATAAGGGGGACAGGGTAAAATTTTCTCCCTTGTCTCCCCCATCCCCCACTCCCTACTCCCTACTCCCCACTCCCCTAAAAAAATTATGAGAAAACTTTATTTCTTACTCCCCGGTACAGATGGCAAATTTGCCTGTGGTGGTCTTTGGGCTGAGTTAAAAGCACTTAATCTGGCTCAGAATTTCTGTAGTGCTGATGTTGTAACTTACCGTCAACGGGAAAAAGGTAAGCTTTTTATTGATGATTTGCTAAAAGAGAAAAACTTAAATGATGTAATTTTTGTCATCAGTTGGGGATTTGATGTAGCTCAACTCGTAGCTAAACTTAAGCAATACAATGTTGTTTACCATGCACATAGTGCAGGTTATCCATTTAGGCTAAGAGCGAGTATTCCGATCATCACTGTTAGCCGCTATACAATGGGATATTGGGGAGAAAAATCACCCAATTCTCTGATTTATTATTTGCCGAATCAAATTTCTGATGAGTTTAAAAATTTAGGTCGAGAACGAGATATTGATGTTTTAGTTCAGGCTCGGAAATCTTCTGAGTATTTAATGAAAGAATTGATTCCAGCGTTACAAAAACGTTGTAAAGTATTGGTTGTTGATTCATACATAGAGGATTTAACTGGACTATTCAACCGAGCTAAGGTTTACCTATATGATTCGGCTGAGTACTGGGCGCAACAGCGTGTTAGCGAAGGATTTGGTCTACAACCAATGGAAGCTCTTGCTTGTGGTTGTCAAGTATTTTCTAGTGTAAACGGTGGACTGGCTGATTACTTAGACCCTGGGTTTAATTGCTATAAAATTGCTGGATATTCTCAAGAATATGATGTCGAACGGATTCTGAAGGTGATTGATTCTTCAGTAGCTTTTAGTTTATCTGAAGAGTTTTTGGCTGAATATCGAACTGAAAATATTATTAAGCGTTTCCAAGTTATTCTGGATGAGTTAAATGAGTTTTTTGACCATAAGATACAGCAGCCATCTAATATTAAGAGTTTAACGAGAATACGTGTGGTAACATTACTTGCTCAGAGGATATATGGGAAGCTGAGGAAGAAATATTTTAAGTAATAGAAACGAACCGCAGAGGCGCAGAGAACACAGAGAGATAAGAGAGGAAATGGAATGAGTCGGCGGTTATTAGTTACTGGGGGTGCGGGGTTTATTGGGGCGAATTTTGTGCATCACTGGTGTCAGGTTTATCCAGATGACCGGGTGGTGGTGTTGGATGCGCTTACTTACGCGGGAAATCGTCTGAATTTGGCGCTGGTTGAGGGAGGAGAGAATTTTCGGTTTGTGCAGGGGGATATTTGCGATCGCACCATTATAGATGAGTTATTATCAACCGAAAATATAGATACTATCGCCCATTTTGCGGCTGAATCTCATGTTGATCGTTCAATTCTTGGGCCGGCTGCTTTTGTGCAAACTAATGTGGTAGGAACTTTCACCATCTTAGAAGCTTTTCGGCAACATTGGGAGGTAAAAGCACAGCCATCTGATTATCGTTTTCTACACGTTTCTACTGATGAAGTTTACGGTAGTTTGGGCTTAGATGATGCAGCTTTTTGTGAAACTACACCTTACGCTCCCAATAGTCCCTATTCAGCCTCAAAAGCCGGTAGCGATCACTTAGTGCGTGCTTATTACCATACTTACAACCTGCCGACAATTATCACAAATTGCTCTAATAATTACGGACCTTATCAGTTTCCCGAAAAGCTAATTCCTTTGATGTGCATCAACACTTTCATAGGTAAGCCATTACCTGTTTATGGTGATGGTAAAAATGTGCGCGATTGGCTTTATGTGGGCGATCATTGTCGTGCTTTAGATGTGGTAATCAATCACGGTAAACCAGGGGAAACATACACTATTGGTGGCAACAATGAGGTGGAAAATCTCAACCTGGTGCAACTTTTGTGTCAGATGATGGATGAACTAGCACCTGATTTACCAGTACGTCCAGCAAAGCAGTTGATTACTTTTGTCAAGGATAGACAGGGACACGACAGGAGATATGCAATTAATGCCAACAAGATTAAAACTCAGCTTGGTTGGACACCTTCAGTAACAATTGCTGAGGGTTTACGTTTAACTGTTGAATGGTATCTCAATCATCGTGATTGGTGGGAACCTCTGCTATCTGCGGAATATCAAGCTTACTATCGCAAAAATTATCTGTAGAATCACCTAAAATTGCTATCTCGTTAATTTCCCGTACACGGACAACGACTCGCAAGGATGCCAACAAAGTACCGGAATCGTTTTCTTATGCATATTCCTGAAATATCTCAGTCAAATAATCAGCGATTTCTTCCGGGTGCTTGCGGAAGTACTCTTCTTCAAATTCATCAAGTGTCCTAAATTTTCTCACGGATTAGGTACTCCTTTTTCAATAAATTATCTGGCTCCCACAATTTCTCTAGATAATGACTATCCTTGAATATAAGGGAATCAGATGAATTTAGATTTATCAAACTGCTAAAAACTGAAACTCCACAATATGCTCTATCTGATTTGTTTGCTTTAGATAGTCGTGATGACATATATATTGTCCTGAAAGTGTTAAAGCACCTAGCTCATTTAATTCGTAATTCGTAATCTTGTAGGGTGCGTTAGCCAAGGGCATAACGCACCATCCCAATACTTTTGGTATTATTATGCGTAGGCGTAGCCCGTAGTAGACGTCGCTAACACACCCACTCCATTTCTAACTACTAACTTGCGATTCAACTACACCCACGGGACAAGATACGTTTGTCCCTCCTAAACCACAATATCCATTGGGATTTTTAGCTAGGTATTGCTGATGGTAAGCTTCGGCGTAGTAGAATTCAGGTGCATCTAAGATTTCCGTGGTAATATTGCCATAACCTGCACCGTTGAGAGCTTGCTGATAAGCTTCCCGCGATGCTTCTGCTAGCTGCTTTTGACTTTCAGAATATACATAAATTCCCGAACGGTATTGAGTGCCAGCATCATTACCTTGACGCATCCCTTGGGTAGGATTGTGGCTTTCCCAAAAGACTTTGAGCAGTTCAGAATAACTAATTACTTTGGGATCAAACACAACCAGCACCACTTCATTGTGACCGGTTCGCCCACTACATACCTCTTCATAAGTGGGGTTGGGTGTTAAACCAGCAGCGTAACCCACTGCGGTGGTGTAAACTCCTTTAAGTTGCCAGAATTTGCGTTCTGCACCCCAAAAACAGCCCAAGCCAAAAATTACCTTCTCTAATCCATCGGGATAAGGAGATTTTAAAGTATTTTTGTTGACATAATGAGCGGCTGGTACTGACATAGATTGCGCCCTTCCTGATAAAGCTTCTTCAGGTGTGGGGATAACTGCCTTTTTGCCAAATCCGAATAGTGCCATTGATTTTGATAATATATATCTTTACCTTATTTACTATTGTAGTGTTTCCTGCTATATAAAACCTAGACAAGTCTAGACTTTACTTCTTACTTCAACGGGGGCATGGGAGCGGTTATCCCTCAGTAAGCTTTCACGATGAAGCCAACCGCGATAAATTAATTGCCGCGTTTAAATCACGAGCTAAAGAAAACTTACAACTTTCACAACTGTAAGTTCTTTCTTTAAGTGGCATATCTTGAATATGTCCACAGTTTGAGCAAGTTTTAGAAGATGGATACCATCTATCTGCTAGAACTATTTGGGAACCAAACTTCTTGGACTTATACTCAAGTTGACGCTTAAATTCATGGAATCCACAATCACTAATTGCCCCTGCTAACTTATGATTAGAAAGCATCCCAGTAACATTAAGATCCTCTATCACTACTTTTGCGTGGTTTTTGCATAAGTAAGTAGTAATTTTGTGGAGCGTATCTTTTATTAGATTAGATACCTTGGCATGATGTCTAGCAAGTTTTATCTTAGCTTTATGTCTATTTTTAGACCCTTTGGCTTTCCTGGCTAGGGTACGAGATAACCTTTTTAGTTTGGCTAAATTTCCTCTGTAATATTTAGGATTAGGAAAAACTATTCCTGTAGAAAGGGTAGCCAGTTCTTTAACACCTAAATCTACCCCGACGACAGGGTATTGTTTCTCTGATATTTGAAAAACTTGTTCATAAGAAAAAGCAATAAACCAACTATCCGCAGTCCGGGAAATAATAATCTTTGTGCAGGTAGTATGGGGTAAAGCTTCGTAAGTTTTTACTCAACCAATAGTAGGTAACTTAATGCTTTTACCACCAACAGGGATAGGTTTACCCCCATGATCTAAGTAAGTGGGCGCAAATAATCATCACTGGCTCGTAGTTGCGCTGTCTTGCGCTAAAGCGGAACTACGAGCCAAATACAGAGATTTTACTTTTCGTTACATAGTTTGGTTTTGCCTACCTACTTATTGTAAAAGAATCATGATGTCCAATATTAAGAACCTTGGATATTTACCAATACCAGTAAAAAATCTTTGAAAAGCATTACCTAAATTATCAAAAGCGTAGTGGGTTATCTTTTGACAAATACCTTTTTCTTTAATCCATGAATACTCGGTTTTTACATGATTATTAAAGAACTTTTTAAGTAAATATTTGTCAGGTTTTAAACCACTTTTATACAAATCTTGCCAAGTAGCTAAACCCCAATTGTATGTAAACCTTGCGATACCCGCGTGTTTACACATTATTATTTATTGAGCTTTACTTAGTTTTAATTCGGTTTTAAATGATAAAAGCATTACCTAACCTTAGATACTCATGGATAAAATACCAAAAATTGACCGTCAAAGGGAGCATCAAGCGAACGAACGTACTTTTCTGGCTTGGCTACGCACTTCTATTGCATTAATTAGCTTTGGAATTGCTATTGCCCGATTTGGTATATTTTTGCGCCAGCTTAATCTTGCCATTACTCAACAAGAACCTCATGTAAATCCATTATCTAATTCCGAAAATTTGGGTATTGCTTTGGTAATTTCGGGAATTTTCACAATTGTGTTAGCTGCGTGGCGATACAATCAAGTTTTCTGGCAAATTGAACAAGGCGATTATAGACCAACTCGGTTAATGGTTTGGATAATGACTGGAGTAGTAATTATTTTGGGACTTTTCTGTATTCCTTTGATCCTATGGCGTGATAAAATTCCTTATCGTTCTCCTGTTCTAATTCAACCACAGTCCCGAAATTTGCAAAGATTAACCCCAAATTTCAATGTTAGAAAGGGGATAATTACTACTCAATACAAACAAATATTTTATAACAAGATCCCCGATTTATTTAAGAAGTTGGGGATGTGAGCCTTAGTTAGCAGTAGCCTCAGAAATAACTGTTACACAGGCATTTACTAAGGGTAACAATGGCCCTAATTGCTCTTGTCCATTCACGGCTAAATCGCTATGACACAAATAAACTCTTTCAGATACACGAGATAGTAAATCTGTCAATATCCTTCGCAATCTTTGTTCTTCTGCCAATTTCTCATCTTCTGCTGTCCAAGGTTCGCCTAATCTGTCTCGCAGGAAAAACGGCGCACCGAATAAAGTTGCTGCACCACCTTTCGCCCATAGAGGTGAACCAGCATCCAGCCAAAAATGCCAACGGTGCGATCGCCTACTAGATCGATATTGAAATATAGTTGCTAAGGTGACAGCCTTTCTCGCTCCACCAATGGGACGCACAGGGTAAGGGTTGGCGGTAATTGTACCACGTCGCAGTAATTGAATGAATTCGATAATAGTTGTGTGAGGTGTTGTCTCAACTGGGGCAATTTGTCGTAATCTGGTGTCAATTTCCCAATAGTGTTGGGCGGTTTCTAATAATTCTCGCAGTGCTGCTAGTTGTTCGTAGGGAAGATTACTACCATTCCATAAAAAGCGCACAATTGCCCTGTCTAACAGAGAAATGGGACTGGGAATTAACCGCAATTCTTGTTGCGATCGCTGTTGTTCTAACCAGTCTAATATCTCATTATAGGCTGTGGTTGCTGCATAACCGATTCGATCCCAGCGCTCGAAGGCTGATACTGGTAGCAAGTTGGGGCGTGAGGGATGGGGTACAAAGCAGTAATCTGCAATCAAACCAGCGCGTACCGGGTCAATGTCAGTGGTGAGTGAGGAGTTAGATGTTAGGAGTGAGGAGTTTTCTGATGGTTGTTGTTTTCTGCTCAATACAACCAGCATTTCTGCGACGGCATCCCGATCTACCAGTCGTCCCAGTCCGGGATAAACTAGTGCCAACATGGTGAGTAAGGCGCGAATCACGGGCGAACTAATTAGGGGACGTTGGTCATTTAGCGATTCTACTTGGATGTTTTGTTTAACCAGGATTTCTACTAGAGTATAACGAGCGATCGCATCTAAACCTGGTGCAATAATCGCTACTTCTTCTGGTTCTACTTGCTGTGATTGGATGGTATTAGCAATTACCTCTGCTGTTTGTCGCAATAGTTGAGCGCGGGAGGTAGTTTGAATTGAATGTATTGTCTTTGGTAAGCTCAACAGTACCATTGGTTCTGTGAGTAATTCTACCATCTGTTTAGCTTGCTCACCAAGAGACTCTGGAGGCGGCCCAGTCAAGATTTCTACGCGACAACGTTCTGCTAGCCCTTCTAGGTAGTTGGGATCTGCTCCCAATCCCAATCGCACTGCACCATCGGGATTGTAGCTAAACGCCCCGACTGCGCCTCGATCTAATAGCAAGTCAAACAAAAGACGCGCTACGCTTGGATAATCATCTACATCATCCGCCAGTACCGCCTGATAGCGTTTAGTTAAATGCTGTTGGTAATTGCGATCGCTTAACAAATGCTGACTATACAGTTCGGTAATAATCCCATAAGTTAGTAACCCCCTCTCTAAACACCAGTTACGCCAATCTAGGAGCAAAGAGGCGAGAAATTCCGGCTCTAAATTTGTAGTATTTTCTCCCAAACCCCTTGTCAAAATCTGGGCAATATCTTCGCAAGGTATACCACTGTAAGCTGCTAATTGCAATAAATCTAGAATGCGACGCACCAAGCGAGATTCATTCACTCCCGCAACACGTAAAATTTCTTCGTCTAATTCGGGACGCCAAAGTTTGGTTGCTAACTCTTGCTCTGTTTCTGGGCGCAATCTTACCGGAAACTGGGCCTTCAGGCTCAAAGAGTTAATTAGCAATGGCCAAAATAAAATAACTTCATCCTGGAAAAAACCTAGCGGTGTCTTGGCACGCACCGGATATTTTCCTAATGTGGATGTAACAATTATATCTCCCAATTCTCGCCGATTATCATCATTAGCACCTAAGACTAAAACTCCTGGCTCTGTTTGTTTAAGATATAAAAATTCCGGTAGATGAACGCCTTTTTTACGTCCTGGTTTTTTAGTATAAAATGATGCACTATACTGCTTCTCAGGTTGTACCCAACTAGAAAATTGCTCTACCAAACGAGCTGTCTTACCACTGCGGCTAGTGCCAACAATCCAAACCGAATGAGAAACCACAAACTTTCTCCTTGTAGATTTGCTAGTATACCTCGTGCGTTAACTTAAGGTTAATAGTCACCAAATAATGCTGGATGATTGTCTCCAATGAAAAACTCTGTTTTTAGCCAAAAAATCTATTCTTTCTTACTTGATACTTACCGATGGTACTTACAAACTCCTGAACGTTCTTTATATCAAGCTTACGATGCAGCATTAAAAATTAAGGAAATAGAAGATAAGCATTTCAATGGTAATAAAATAGACATGAACTCAGCCATGTACAGTAACAGTGTCATGGATTATTTTGAGTCAGACCTAAAAAAGCTATTAAAAACTGTGCGGATGCGGCTTACAGAGTTGAAAGCAAGCCGTTGGTTTCTAAATGAAGAAAATCAAAAAGCTGCCCAGAAAGCAGGTATAGAGTATCTCAGTCCTTCTTTAGTTTTGGAAAAGCTAAACTTTATCGATCAAGTTATATCCAAATACAAAACAATTTCCGATCAAAGAAGTTCTAAAGCTTTAATAGTTCAACCTCCAAATCTAGCAGCTAACCCTGTGATATCTGACGACAAATCATTGCTCGTCAATAATCCAACGTTATTACCCAAAATACAAACTCAAGACTGGGAGACAAAAGCAAAGGGTAAAGTTGATACAACAGGCGTTTTACCCCGCTCTATTTTAAGTACTATCACTCGTTTGCAAGTTGAATTAGATCCTAATTCGGAACAAGAGGTAATCCAAAGTTTTCGTCAAGCTCAAAGAAGAACAATAATATCTATCAGGTTTATTTTACTATTAATTATCGTACCACTTCTGACGCATCAGATAGCAAAAGCTTTTGTAGTAGGGCCAGTTGTTGAGAAGTTTAGAGGTACTGAGCAAATGCAAGTATTCCTAAATTCTGAAATGGAAGAGGAAGCCCTTGGACAATTACAAAGCTTTGAAGAAAAACTCCACTTTGAAAATTTCATTAAAAATGCCCCGCCACTTTTGCCTGAACAGATAGAAGTTGAAATGAAAAAGAGGGCGGTTGAGCTTGCTGAAGAATTTCGTCACGAAAGCTCTAATGCTATCAAAAATGTTTTTGCCGATATTTTCTCGGTGGGTGCTTTTATCTCGCTTTTACTTGTCAGCAAGTCTTCTATTGCTGTGATTAAAGATTTCTTTGATCGGATTGTCTATGGACTTAGTGATAGTGCCAAAGCATTTATCATCATTTTGTTTACCGATATATTTGTAGGTTTCCACTCTCCTCATGGCTGGGAAGTACTTTTAGAAGGTGTATCGCGTCATTGGGGATTACCAGCAAATCGAGATTTTATCTTCTTATTTATTGCTACATTTCCAGTGATTTTAGATACCATATTTAAATATTGGATATTCCGATATTTGAACCGGATATCGCCTTCAGCAGTTGCAACTTACCGGAATATGAATGAATAAAAAGTAGGGAGTGGGGAGTGGGAAAGAAATAATTAGATTGTTTTTGAATTTGAGGGAAGTGGGATAATATGAAAAATTTGAATTTTGATGAAAAAGACACTTGCTGAGTTAGGAAAGTTTAACAAATTTATCGCCATCAGCTTACCTGTAGTTTTGTCAATTTTCCTGGTGCGTATGCAATCTTTAACGCATCAGGAACTTAGCCCACCTGAATGTCGCCTAAAAAAGTGGGATATACCAGTTTCTTTGACTGCACAAAAGCAAAAAATACCATTAATTCAGAGGTTACCAATCACTTGTTGTCAAAGTGATATCTCTTGTTTGGATGAACATCTCTATGGAGAAATACCAGACAAAAAGGCGCTATTGAGTGCGATCGCTCGCAGTCTCCAATACCTGCAAACGGCTAATGCTGCGGCTGCTTATCAAAACTATCCGGTGGCTGAGATTAAGCGCTCGCGCGTCATCAAAAGCTTGAAAAGATTCCGCGAACTCCTATTAACAACTCATTCTGCAACAGAATTACATCAAGCCATTGAGCGAGAATTTGTTCTTTACCAATCAGTTGGTAAAGACACCAAAGGTTCGGTTTTGTTCACCGCCTATTATGAACCGCTTTATGCAGCCCGTCGCTTTTCCACACCAGAATATCGTTATCCTGTTTATCGATTACCTCCTGATTTAAACTCCTGGCCTAAACCTCATCCTACCCGCGAAGAATTAGAAGGAGCAGATGGTTTACAAGGCGCAAAAGGAAAATTACGAGGATTAGAGTTGTTTTGGTTTAGCGATCGCCTCGAACCATATTTAGCTCAAATTGAAGGTTCAGCCAGACTTCAGCTTCCTGATGGTACTGAAACAACAATAGGTTATGCTGGTCATACTGCTTATAACTACAAAAGTATTGGGCGAGAATTAGTGAATGATGGCAAATTACCGCTAGAAGGTATAACTCTGCCAATTATTCTCGACTATTTCCAAAAGCATCCCCAAGAATTAAATATTTATATTCCGCGCGATCGCAGTTTTGTTTTTTTTCAAGAAAATCACGGGGAACCAGCCCAAGGTTCTATCAACGTACCACTAACAGCAGAGCGTTCTATCGCTACAGATAAATCCCTCATGCCTCCTGGTGCTTTAGCGTTGATTCGCGCTTCTATTCCCTTTGCTAATTCTACCGGAAAAATGCAGGAGCGCATTGTTAGTCGCTATGTTCTTGACCAAGATACCGGAGGTGCAATTAAAGGTGCAGGTAGGGTAGATTATTTTTTAGGTACTGGGAAATTAGCAGGCGATCGCGCTGGTGTTACAGTCAGCAATGGACAATTATTTTATCTATTACTCAAGTCCAAGAATTAAACACACTTGTATTTTAATACTAAAGAATCCCGACTTTTTAGATAAGGGGCTTCCAAATAAAAAAATATTCAATTATTTATTGTGGGGTGGCCCGAAAAGCCCGCCCAGTTTATATGGCTCTCGTGTCGCCCACCCCACAAAATTGGATAATTTATTCCTTGGAGTTTTCTAAGCCGGGATTCTTAGCCTTTCGGGGTAAATCAAATACACATTTCAAATTAATGAAGCGTTTAGGCTAATTACGAATTAGGCTTCGATCTCCATCTCAGCATCATCATCGTCATGATCATAAGGGATATCGTCAAGGTCGATCATTTCTGAAATTTCTTCTACTTCATTTAAATACTCAGATTCTTGATGTTCCCGCTCTATCAAACGACCAGTTGACTTTAACCATTCTAAAAGAATAAATTCATTACTTGTACGAATTACAGGCGCTCGCTGGTTACGAGGTTCTTCACGCAAAGGGCTTATAGGCATAAAAAAAACTCACTTTGAATTATCGGTCAGTGTGCAAAAACAGGAAAATTGTCCCCTAGGGTTAAAAGTCTTGTATCACAAGTCCTTTCTCAACAGATGAAATGTTAAGCATTGGATAATTTATTTTCTTGTCCGTCTAGTTATTTACCACTAAAATGTCTTCGCGTCAGCCCTAATAATAAATCTTCAAGTGGACGCAATCTCACAAAGCATTTGGTAGCTTGGCGAGAGTTTCATACATATTAGATGGTAATGCAGACAATCTGTTCGCTACAGCGACTGCATCAGCTAAGTTGCTAAATTGACACCGGACAATTTCTTGTCCATTTCCTGATGGGAATCGCTTTCTAGCTTTATTAGATACAGCACAAATAATCGCTAAAGCTTTGGCGAATCCATCTTTTGTCAATATTGTTTCTTTAGCGAACCCTTCAACAGGGATAAGGCAGACCTCAAATCGATAGCCCGGTCTGGGAGAAACAGCTATGTCGATATAGGGTTTATCTTCTTTTCTGATTCTGCGTAAATATTGGGCAGTAGAATTTGTATCGTGCAAATCAGTCCCAAGGGCGTAAGTAAAGAAACAATCTTCTGTAAGGGATTCAGGACGGGTAATTATATCCGTTGGCATAAGTTCAAGTAGTATCCGTATATTGTCAGGGTTTGTGACACACTCAACTTGTCCGTCCTAGCACATTTTTGGACAGTGGGATGTATCAGTTTTACACGAAATATTCCAATAAAGTTGCGCTAATTAAAAAATTTCTATTTTTGCAATGCTGAAGACTCTCATCCCTAAAGCATAGATTGGCAATATCAACTGACATAAAACACCTCCAGAATCAAAGGCTGTAGAGATTTAGATTCGGAGAGGTGTCTATATAGTCAGTTACATGACCGAAAATATTTCTCAACTATCTAATTATAACATAGTTGACGGTTGAACTTTTTTAAGTATACTTTAGTTAATATTAATACCCTGGCAATAAGCAAAATACTCAAATCCTCAACCCCTGCGATCGCTTCACTTCGGACAATATTAAAACGCTTAAAAGCGATCGCAATCACAAACTATCTGATATTTATTTATACCCATCTACTTATAAGCTTTGAGGATACTCAATTTACTATCTCTAGTTGAATGAGATCAACTGTTAAAAAAACTTGGCTATGCACTGCTGAAAATACCCTAAATTTGCTAAATCTTAAGGGCATTCTTAAGAGTTATTGCTATAAATCATCGCCTAAATAAATCCCCAGGATTGTAAATATAATCCTGGGGTATAACCTTCATATCCTTACCAAGATATTTATAAACCTAAGAGAGGCAAGGGCGGTTAAGACCAAAAATGGTATTCACGCAATTATGAAGCTACGTAAGTATTGACTAGAGTTGTAGTCTAGGCTGTTGACTTTGTGCATTACCTACGGAGCAGAACCATATCCGAGAGATGGAGCTAAAGCTTTTGCTTTGGTAATGAACCCTTTAAAGTCTAAGTCTGAGTAATACAACAAATAAGTTACTCCGGAAATGGGATAAGCAGTTGCACTCTTGGGATCGGTCAGATTATCAATTTTAGTCAGCTTAGTACCGTATGTTACAACAGTCCCATCTTTAATAGCCGCTGTAATTGAAGCTGGTGAGACAGCAATATACTTACCTGCCTTGTTAAGTAAGAGTGCGGCAGGTAGCTTAGTTAAACGGGTAGCATTATCCACATAACCAATTGCACCAGGAGTAGCTGCGATCGCCTTGACTACAGCACCACCGCCAGTAGCGCTAAGGAAAGCGGTTGGCCATTTAACAGTTGTACCCACTCCATTATTCCATACACTAGCTCCTGGAATACCTGGAGTCGCAGCAGCCTTACATGCAGTATTGAGATGACTACTTAAAACAAAAGTGCTACCACTTGAGTCAGCACGATGTACAACTTTGATGGGTACACTGCCTGCTATTTGGCCACCGTTATCTGCACTAATGCTCTTATCGTTCCAATTTTTGATGCTACCGTTCAAAATACCACAGTAACTAGCTCGTGAAAGCTTAAGTCCACCTGCTGGTACAGTAAGACCACTAGCGTTATAAGATAATGTGATTCCGACACCGACCACAGGCACTTGAACGTAACCACGACCGCCAGTAACTTTTTCTGTTCCGGCTACGGGGTCGTCACTAGCTGCAAAAGAGATTGGGCTAGGAATAGCTGCTGGTGCGGTTTGAGTGAAAAAAGCTGTTAACCCTTTGCCACTACCAACTGGAGCATAATTGATTTTTAGAGCTGTAAATAAAGCATTTACAGTGCTTGCACCGGCACCATTAGGAGGGGTCTGAGCTAGAGATTTCTGAGTAGCAGATTGACCTGCTACTAAACCAATTGTGAGGGCAAATAGAGAAATTGAACCTGCCAACTGGGTCAATTTGCGATCGCGATAGAAAACCATATCAAGTTCCTTCAAGTTAATTTTAGGGTTAAACAAACCAACAAATCCAAATCAAGTGTCAAACTGGCAATTATAAATAACCTTCTTTAAGCAGAAATAATTGACCTTAACAAGGTTATTTATAAATAAAAAGCTTGCACAAACCCCTGAAACATGGAGAACAATTAAAAAGCAAATAAAAAATAATATATAGAGCGCATTTAGCTATTGCTAATCGACTCCATTACATATTATTGTTTGCTAGTCAAAAGCTCTACATTTTAAAGTAAGTTTGTATAAATAAACATTCAGTTGCTTTATCAGGGAGTTATTACTGGGTATTATGAATCGTGCCTCAATTCACATTGCCAGTCTTTTATTTTTCCTTAAAAAGCTATGTTTATTTTTACCCACTTAACTTATTTACGATCGCAATTTTATTTCAATTGCAAAAATCACTTTCTTTCATGTAGATGCACAGCAGTTTGCCACAAGCTACTACTAAGGTGCGAAGTAAAGAAAGTCATGATCATTAGTAATCGTTTCCGATTGCTATAGCTAATAGCTATTAAATTTCGCTAACAAAATCAACAATATAATCCTAAGGTAAAGTCCAAGTCATGATTGCATTATGAAATGATTAAGAAATTTAAATATATTTTTGGATAAAAGTATTTTAAAAGTGGTTTTTGTAGCGTTTTTTTATTAATCTGGCCAGAGAAAAATCGGAAGCTTTCGCTTGTATATGGTTTTCGTTAATTAAGCTTTTTTTTAAAGGTGTTAATAAGTATCTTATAGAACTTAGGTAGTTTACAAATTAGTCAGCATGTGTATCAAGGAAAATACTTTGTTTCAACATTTTATTTAGTTGCTGCGGCGTAGCCCAACCCAGGCGTCGCAAAAAAATAGCTGATAAATTTAGCTAATAAGTTGTTTCAGGCTTTTTTTAATTATCGTGCGATGCCTACGCCGGTAAACTACGCAAATAGGCCATACTGTAAGGAACTGAAGTTCCTTGCTAATAACAAAAGTCTTCTGTTGATAACTAAATATACCTAAAAGTCTTTAGTATACTTTAGTAAACTAAAGCTTGTAGCCTTGAACTTTAGTTATAGACGGGTGAATAAGCCAACATTTAAGCTATTTCTAGGCTTTTCTTGACACCAATAAGCAATGCTGTACTGTTAGGTAAAGATGTGGTTTTTAAAATTAATTTAGTATTTCTTGTCAATGCGTAAGTCCAATAAACTTTGTTATTGATTTTATCCAGATGACTCACCCTGCACTTAGTCGCAAACATAACTAAAGGGTTTTTAAGTATTTTCTCCCAAATCAAAGGCAAAAGGATAAAGCATTATTTATTTCCTGCTAGTGACGGTAGACTGAAATTAATCACATGTGAATGGTAATGTTAACATAATAAATCTCGATAATTATTCCCAAAAGCCTTGGCAGATGGAATACTTTAATCACAACGCTGTCAACTCCCCCAAAGTTGTAGCAATTAATGTAGTATATTTTGTAAGGTCTGATCCTTACAAAACGGTGACTTGGAGTAATAAAATGTTTCCTATAGAACTTGTAACAATGCTCCCAAGCATTGTCTCGCGTTTCTACCGGATTTACCAACCTCTAATTGAGCCAACGCTGGGATAGAAAGAGCTTAAAAGGACTCTCGCAGTTATGCTTTAAAGCTGGAAACCTAGTTTCTCAAACCCTGCATATTTTCCTTTTAAACTAAAATTAATATTTCATTAACTTAAATGAATAATAATTTGTATCCAACGTAACAATTTTCTGGAAAATTTATAATGTTCTTCAAAAAAAATGTTAAATCATGTTAAATTAATTTAAGTATTGTAAATTTATTGTAAATTTTTAGACAATAAACACTCAAGTAAACTATAGGAAAATTAGCAATGTCTAGACAAAGTTCTCACAAGAGAAACTTTTTCAAAGCTTTAACTGGTAGCGCCCTCAAAGGATCTCAGAAGTTAAGATTGGGATTGGAATCCAGCTTGATGATTCTGGTGGAATCCGTACCCTTTTTGATTGCTTGTGCTGTACTTATAAGCGTTATTAGCCTAAAAAGTCCTATCCTGCTTTTTTGTTTACTAGTTGGTAGTTTAATTACAGTCATCATCCAGCAAATGGGGCAGCAGGTGAATTTACCAAGGCGATCGCTAATATTATTACAAATTTTAGCAGCAGCCGTAATTTTGAGTTTGTATTGGTTAGACTGGTTTGCAGCCCCTGCACAAGCACAGTTTTTTGGGGAAGCTGAAAAGTTTTTCAAAAGAAACTTAGGTGGAGCATCAACAGCTGGTGGTGGTAGTGAGACAGCAATAAGTTTGATATTTAATGTGTTGCGGGCGATTTACTTACTCTATATTGCAATTTCTCTAGTTGGTGTGATTAACGCAGTGCGTAAGGATGAGGATTGGCAAAGTATTGCCAGAACTCCCCTATTAGTCGTTGTTGCTGTTACCATTGCTGATGTACTCACACGCTTTGTAATTGGTCCACAAGGGCAGTAAATAATTCAAATATTTCATATTTCAAATGTCTCAAGAGCGGGAACAAGATTTTCGTCCAGTCAATCAGGTTCTAGGAAGCCAACCCTCATTAGGGCCAATCCCTGCCGATCAAATTCTTCCTTGGACGGTAATTGCCTTAGCATCCTACTTTATTGTCAACGGAGTTTTTGGTGGGATTTTCCAAGAAGAATTTCAAAAGTGGTTGTGGACAATACTAATGACTGGTTGGGGAATCGGAACTTGGTGGATTTTAACTGGTGGTAGGAGTTGGAGTTTTTTAAGTAAATTTATAGGCGTTCCCGCTTGGACAAGAGGCTTTGCTCGTTATCAGAGCTTATTGGAAGTTAACCATGAAGCAAAAAATCGGAAAACAAAGCGTCGGCGTCGCCGGAAATGAAGGTAGATTAACACCATTTGAAGATGCCTTGCACTTGGCGACAATGCTACGTGTCGCAATGAATGGACGTGATATTGGCGCATATCTTTTGACAAAAGGCACTCAAAGAGATCGGTTTTGCTTTGTTTTTGGTTTTGACTGTAAGGGAATTCATACCACTTTAAGAGCCGAACAAATCGATACACTCTTTAATAACATTGAAGCCGGATTAAAAGACATTCCTAGCGGTGAAAGAATGACACTGCATTTGGGATCTTTTAGTTCCGACAAAGAGCGCCAAAAAGAATTAGTATCGCTAATCAGAAATGCGCCATCACGAGATATCAAATATTTGTTGATGGCAGAAAGAGCCAGAGTCAAAGAATTGACTATTTCTGGTATTCGTAAGCCGAAATTCTTACGTATTTATGTCACTTACACCATTGAATCTAACTCCAAAAATGCCGATGATTGGATAGAGAAGCTTTTAGTTAAAGCTGAATCATGGTGGTTAAAATTTAAAGGGGATCTTTCAGAAGTAGAAAATCAGCGCATTGAAACCCTGATAATAAATGCTTATAAGCAGGGTTTTCTGCGTTGGGAACAAATTTTATCTAATCAAATGGGATTGGATGTCAAACCTTTGAAAGCTGACGAACTCTGGGAGGGCATCTGGAAAAGGTTTAATGATACGCAGCCAATCCCGATTCCCCAGTTGATGACTTTAGATGAAGAAGGACTGCACGAGGAAGTTAATTCAGATTTAGCTAGTACTAAATTACTTTTAGATAATATCCACGGCACAACTTTGCTGATGGAGTCTAGCGTACCTTGTGCCGATCGCCGTTGGGTTAATGTTAACAATCGTTATATTGGCGCACTATCATTTCTGGAAAAACCCGGAGGTTGGCCAAATAAATCTACTCAATTGCGATATTTATGGGAACTGTTGGCTAGAGAAACAGTAGTAGATACAGAGATTTTTTGTGAGTTGACTGCGGCAAATCCGGCAATGGTGAAAACTACTTTGCAACGAGTCTTGAAGCAGTCAAACATGACAACAATCATGGCTCAAGAAAAAAGTAAAACTATTGATGTCAACGCGCAATTAAAGCTGAAGAAATCGGTAGCAGCACAAGAACAATTATTTGAAGGTGCAGTCCCGATTTATACGAGTATCGTTATTTTGGTACATCGTCGAACTGTCGATAAATTAGATGAGGCAACAAGATATATTGAAAACTGTTTTCAACGTCCAGCAAAATTAATTAGGGAAACTGAGTACGCCTGGAAAATTTGGCTGCAAACTCTCCCAATAGTTTGGGAAGGTTTGTTAGCTACACCTTTTAATCGTCGCCAGCTATATTTAACCAGTGAAGTTCCCGGATTAATGCCTTTGGTTTTAACTAAACGGGGTGATAAACAAGGCTTTGAGTTGATTGCTGAAGAAGGCGGAACCCCGGTACATTTAGATTTGTTTAATCAACACAAAAATTTAGCTTTGTTTGCGACAACTCGTGCTGGTAAATCGGTGTTGGTATCAGGGATTTTAACTCAGGCTTTGGCACATGGGATTCCGGTTGTGGCGTTAGATTTCCCGAAACCTGATGGTACATCTACTTTCACTGATTACACAGAGTTTATGGGGGCTAATGGAGCGTACTTTGATATCTCCAAGCAATCGAATAACTTATTTGAACAGCCAGACTTACGATCGCTAGATCCAGAACAACAGCGCGATCGCTTTAACGATTATACCGCCTTCCTAGAATCAGCTTTGATGACAATGGTTTTAGGATCATCCACTGAAAGTCAAATTTTATCGCAAACCGTGCGATCGCTCCTCAACTTAGCTTTAGAAGCCTTCTTTGCTGATGAGGGCATAAAAGAGCGATATCGGCAAGCGATGGCGGGAGGATTTGGCACTCAAGCTTGGCAGAAAACCCCTACCTTAAAAGATTTTCTGTTTTTCTGTTCATCCGAACACTTGCAGCTAAGTACTTTAACTGGCAGAGTAGAAGACGCTCTTAGTCAAATTCAGCTGCGCTTGCGGTTTTGGCTTTCGAGTCGCGTAGGACAAGCCATTTCTGCACCATCTAGCTTTCCTACCGATGCACAACTATTAGTTTTTGCTCTCAGAAACCTATCAGATAGTGAAGATGCAGCCGTACTATCTCTAAGTGCTTATTCAGCAGCATTACGACGCGCATTAGGTAGTCCCGCTTCTATATTCTTTATTGACGAAGCACCAATTCTATTTGAATTCGAGCAAATTTCTGACTTAGTTGGCCGAGTTTGTGCAAACGGCGCTAAAGCCGGGATCAGAGTTATCTTATCAGGACAAGATCCTGATACAATTGCCAAATCTAAAGCTGCGTCTAAGATTTTGCAAAACTTGACAACACGATTAATTGGACGCATTCAGCCAGTTGCAGTCGATAGTTTTGCAGATATCTTAAAATATCCCCGCAACATTATTGCTCGTAATGCCTCAGAAAGCTTCTTTCCCCGGAAAGAAGGCGTTTATAGCCAATGGCTGTTAGATGATAACGGTATTTATACATTCTGTCGTTATTATCCAGGTTACGAACAATTGGCCGCAGTTGCTAATAACCCTGCTGAACAAACTGCCCGGAGTAAAATGATGCAACTTCATAGCGATAAATATGAAGCAATTTCTGCATTTGCACGTCAGTTAGTGGCTACTCTGCGTAGTAGTTAATCGGCTTCTGTAAGCAGTTAAGAGTGATTCAAAAAGTTATATAGAACTCCTATTTGATTTTTGAAAAAACTCCGTATAACTCGAAAAAGCTGATTCCCTACTCCCTAATCCCTACCTTGCTATAAATCATAGTTAAAAAGCTAAATTACCTTTTTCAGGCACAAATGTATGCGAAAAACTACCATTTTTACTCTGACGTTGCTATCTCTGGCAATTCTACCAGCAATGGCACAAGTTCAACTGGGATCGGGATTAGGCGAGGTTTGGGCTAATTTTAAATTATATTCCACAGATATGGGAAAATATTTTCAAAATAATGTGAGCGAAAACTTAAAGCCTGTAGAAGCACAGACTCGAAATGCTCTTGAGAGTGCCAAGGGAAATACAGAATTGAAGATACCTAACCCCGTCGATGCCGGACAAAATGTTCGTGATAACATTATCTACGAATCTTATCGTTCAGAATCTAAAGCAAGCCGCTTTGAAAATAATGCAGCAGTACGGGCAAATTTAGTTAGTAATGAACTCAATCGTTTTATTACCCGTGGAGCAGCAGAAGCTATTCTTGGTAAAGATGGACAAAATCGGACACAAGTAAAGTTAGAAAATACTGAAAACACACTAAAAGATATTGACGCAATTACCGATACGGCGGGGGCAGGGAACAACCTAGATAGTGCTAGATTTGATAATTTAAGTAGGGGAGTAACGAAAGCTGTACTAGATTCAACGGGTGTAGGAGCGACTCTTTCGGGTTTATCAGAGCTAGGAAAAATCCTAAATGAAAATAATTTGCAAACTATTAAGATTCAACGCGCACAATCAGCAATTATAGGTGAAACATTTGCTCAGACAATACAAACAAATCAGTCTTTACAATATTCTAATTTAAATTTAGCAAACATTTCTCAGCAGGTAGAAGAGGCGAATCGCGCTCGCAGAGTAGATACATCTACAGAAGCGGCGCGACTTTTACGAGCTACTTCTCAACTAGATTTGTTTGGCAGAGAAAAAGTTGGGAAGTCGGATTTGAGGATAAAAAAACTCTAATTTTCCATACAATCAATTTTTAAAATCCTTAAACTTCTTACAAACCAACAGGAAGTCTAAAAAACAGTTTAGTAGGGTGTCTTAGCGACAGCGTAACGCATCAAAAGCATCCTGGATGATGCGTTATATTCCTAACGCACCCTACGAAATCTAAAAAAACAGCCCATCAACTCAAAATGCAACTTGCTATTCAACTAATTTTTGCCCAAGTAGGTGCCCAAGTAGGCATTGATGAGGTTCTCGATAATGGTGCCGCAACTTCTCGAAGTATTGCCGATGGTTGGAACTATCAATGGAAGGATTTATTACTAAATAACACTAGTAATAACTTGTATGGAGCGCTGACAACTCTGGGTATTTTTTTTGCGGTAGGAACCCTGTTATTTTTTATGATACAATTCCTCAAAGACTTAATATCCTACGAATATAGTCGTCCAATATCAGCTTTAATCTGGCCTTTTGTCGTGGTGATCCTCTTAAGTAATTCAGGTAAAGGAAGTATCCTTTCTAATCTGACACTGGGATTACGGGATTTTTTAAATAGTGTGAATCAGCAAGTATTGGTAACAGCAGATGCGAATAAAATGTATCAGCAAGCACTAAATATGAGTATTGCAGAAGAAGTAACTGGTTCTTTTCTGCGTCCTTGTCAATCGCTTACTGGGGTTCAACAAAATCAATGCTTTGTCAGCGCTGCCGATAAAATAAACATTTTATTGCAAAAATATAGAAATACATACGGAAAAGAACCTTGGATAAATAGGCTACAAACTAAGATAGATTATATTAAATATGACAAAGGCTTTCTATCAGAAACCTCATTTAATTCTTTGTTAGGTTCTACAGTCCAAACAAGCATCAAAAACTTTTTAGTTTCGTTGCAATATGCCTTTCAAAATTTGATAGAAGCTACGATGTTGCTGATAGCACTTTTAGGGCCAATAGCTATAGGTGGATCTTTACTGCCTGTAGCTGGTAAACCTATTTTTGCATGGCTGACCGGATTTTTATCTATTGGAATCGCCAAGATTTCATTTAATATTATTGCTGTGCTGACTGCGGCAGTTATTGTAAATGGTCCAGGTAAAAATCCTAGTGCTGATCCCGACTTAATGTGGTTCATAATTTTTTTGGGAATTTTAGCACCAATTTTATCGTTACTTGTGGCTGCTGCTGGCGGTTTTGCAGTCTTCAGTGGGATCAGCAATACAGCTTCTTTAGTAAGGGAGAGAATATAAATTCAAATTTCAAATTTCTCAAAATGAATAAAGTTTTGATAAATGTCGTAACTGCTGAATTATATGCAAATCGTAATTAATATAAGACCTCTAGCAAAAGTCCCTAACACCCCAACCCGTACCCGATGCTTTGGGGAGGGGAGACAAAGCGTAGCTTTGGCGGGGTGGGGTTCTTATTTTTGATTTACGCAAGAGGTCTATAGAATAGCTGAATTTTTTTGCAGGAGGAGGTGAGTAAATGGTGCGTTTATTAGAAAAAAGACAAAGAACGACGGCAAGTGTTTTGACAATTTTTGCGATCGCAACCTTCAGTTTACATATATTAGTTTTATTTTTATTCTTATTACAAGGGCTAAATATTCGCCAACTCAGTCTCAGAAAAGCTCCTAACTTTGTGCAATTAATAGATGGTAAACCAGTAGCTAATATTGATGATTTAGCAAGAGATCCAGAAGCAATTCGCCAATTCATCAGCAAAACGATGATATCAATGTTTAGCTGGTCTGGAACCTTACCAGCACAAAATATCGAGGAAGTTGCAAACCCTAAACCAGATTTAGGAGTTCTTATTCAAACACCTCAAGGGAGTAGCCAAAAAGTTAGTACCAGCAGTTGGATAGCTAGTTTTGCCTTATCCGAAGACTTTCGCAAAGGTTTCTTAAGCACAGTTGCAGAAATGACACCGGCAGAAGTTTTCTCTGAAAATCCCAGCCTAGCTATGACATCACAATTAGTTATTAAGCGGGTTTATCCGCCAAAAGAAATTGCCCCAGGTAAGTGGCGAGTGGGTATAGTAGCCGATTTAATTCAAAAAAACCGAGTTAGTGGTGCAAAACTCATAACTCCTTT
Organism: Nostoc sp.; assembly: GCF_036917635.1. Classification (GTDB taxonomy): domain Bacteria; phylum Cyanobacteriota; class Cyanobacteriia; order Cyanobacteriales; family Nostocaceae; genus Nostoc. The sequence continues at coordinate 191,348 of NZ_JBALCW010000019.1, read as the reverse complement.
TAATAAAGATTTACTGGTACGTGCAGCAGACTACTTTGGTAATCCTCAAGCCGACAATGGCACAGACTTGCAAAAAGCAATTTATAGTGTCCGCGCTGATAGATTAGAAATTTATGAAATTCGTAACTTATGTTTGCTAGATCGCAACAACAGCCTTAACAATGATAAATTTACACAATGCGGGTCTGGACAAACATCTGATAGCTTTATCAGATGAGTAGGGAGTGCGGAGTAGGGAGTAGGGAATCAGCCTTTTTGAGTTGAGGGCTTTTTTAAAAAATCAAATAAGACCTATAGATTTATAATTCACTAATTCAGTTTATATAACTATTAATGCAATTACTCAAACCAGAAAATAGGAAAAATAACCCATTGCCACTGTTAGCAGTCGGAACATTTGGGTTACATGTATTTACCTTGCTTTTACTACTATTTCACGGGTCTATGTTACAGCAGTTAGGCCGTCAACTCACACCTCAAAGTTTAGTGCAACTTGTTGATGGTCGCGCTATAACCGTAGACCCCGAACCCAATTTAGAGCGACAGCCAGACGCTATCCGGCGGTTTGTGGGTGAAACTATGAGTTTAATGCTTACCTGGTCAGATCAACAGCCACCAATGCAAGTCTGGGAAATTAGTTCGCAACTGGTAGCTGATAATTTTAAACAAAAACTTAAGACAGAACTTACCAATTTAAATCCAGATAGCCAATTTGAAAATGTTAATAGGGGAGCAGAGAATATATTAGTAATCCAAAAAATCTCTCAACCTACACAAATAGGTGATGGAAAGTGGAAAGTGGAGATGTTTGCTAATGAACTAGTATTTAGCGGTTATGATAGGTTGGGAAAATCAACTTCGTTTAATAAACAAATTTTAGTTAGAGCAATAGATCAACCCGCAACTTCCCTACCAAATGCAGCACTACCATTGCACTTCGCAGCTTACCGCCTTGGTGAAGCCAGACTAGAAATTTATAATGTATGTGATATCAAAGATAAAAATTGTTCTGGAAATCCCAATCAAGCTTTACCATGACTAAATACTCAACTCCTGCAGAAACACCTGCTCAAAATGGATTTACTCTAGGCGCTGACGCTCACCAACAAGATGTAGAATCTTTTGATTGGGAATCGCGGATGTCAAGGTTAGTCGGCTTTGAAGAAGAATCTTCTCCCGATACCGAAGGATCAGAAGACTCTGCAACGCCGCAAGAGTCGCTATCTCTTCCACAAGAAGTTCAGACTAAGCAACCTCTATCATCTAATCCCTTTGCAAAGTTAGGCTTGGTAGGAGCTGCTACCTTTGCGATTGTTTTGGTGGGTGGTGTGTTTTTGTCGCAGTTGATGAGTAGCAATCCCAAGCCAAAAACTATTGTTTCTCCACAAGTGCGTGAGCAGCCAACTGATGAATCTACCTCTCAACAGCTAGAAGGCGAAGTAGATACTTTGAAAACTAAATTAGCTTTGACTGAACAAGCAGAGATGGTGAAAGCCGCCCAACAACAGCTCAGAACTGTCAAATCAACGCCGACAGTAGTCTTAAAAGCAGAACCGCCAGTATCTTCTAGAGTTACAGAAAGAGTGATCCCAACGCCCCCACCAACAGCTTACATACCTCGGACAGTGACAGTTGAGCGCATTGTTAAAGTACCTGCTTCTCAACCTTTGCGATCGCCCCAACTACCAGTTGTAACGCCAAACACCCAACCTCAGACTGTAGTCAATATAACACCAGCATCTCCACCAAGTCCACCACCAAGCCCACTTGATGAGTGGAGAAGGTTAGCAAAGTTAGGTAGCTACGGTCAAGTTAATACTACCGATCAACCTAGTAACATCGCAGCTGCTCCTGAACCTGCAAACAATCAGCCGCCGCAACAACAACAGACACCACAACCGCAAACTCCCGCTCCTGCGGAGAGTCAAGCACAACCCGTAGGACAAAAATCCTTAGCAGTAGGGACTAGTGCTAAAGCTGTGTTAGCAACAGCAATATTTGGAGAAACTACTACTAAGTCAGGCGGTGGTGATGAAGGAGGCGGAGGGAAAAACGTATTTGTGATCAAATCGCAAGAAGCACTAAAATCTAAGGATGGTACTACCGTTATACCTGCAAACACCGAATTCCTTGCTGAAATTAGTTCCATTAACGAACAAGGTCTTATGCAGATGAACGTAACCAAACTTATCTCGCAAAATAATGGCAACCCTACCGAACAAAGCTTACCTAACAATGCAATTATTATTCGCGGTACCCAAGGTAAACCTTTAGTAGCAAATAAATATCCCGGTCAAAGTTCGTCTATAGCGTCAATGGATGCAGGACTATTCGTTTTGGGAGGTATTGGTAAAGCAGCAGAGTTAATAAATCGCCCTGATACCAAACTCGTGCCATATACTATAACATCTAGCACCACAGTTGAGAACGGCGAAACGACGACGAACAACAACAACAACAACAACAACACCACCAGTACTGGTCTTACTACTATCACTGAAAATAGACGCAACCTTGCAGCTGCGGTTCTGGAAGGTGGTATGAACTCTGTAGTACCCCAAATTGCCCAACGTAATCAACAAGCGATCGCCCAAATGTCACAACCAACTAATATTTGGTTTATGAAAGCCGGCACAAATGTTGAACTATATGTTAATCAACCAATCTAGTTTTAAGAGGTAGGATTTATACCAATTTTAGATTTTTGATTGGGTAATGGTAATTGGGAATTAGTTTTATTTCTATATTTCCCATATTCTCTTGTTCTATGTACCAATTTCCCCATTTGCAACCATGAAAAATAATCCTAAATTGTCAGGAAATACCTCAGGTAATTCTTATTTACTACCTATAGCTTCCTTAATTTTCTCGGTTGCTATGTTATTGTTGGTAGGCCGCGCCGGTGCTAATAACGCTGTTCTGCGTTCCATATTTTCCTGTCAAGCACAGGGTTTAGGGGGAGCAATACCTACGATAGACGTTTGGTATCAACAAGGAACAAACTTAAGCTTTATTCCGGCTGGAGAAGTAATTAAAAAAGTTTGGTTAAACGATCCATCTCAGGTAACTATTGACTTTGATGGTCCAGTATGTATGCAGTTTGGTCAAAATAATAGTAGTGGAGGAGATTGTAAAAACTCCTCAGCGAATGTAATTCAACTCAGACGAATTCAAAAACTAGATATTCCTGGGCTTCCTCCCACTAGCAATACACTTTTAACAGTTGTTACCGAAGGGCAAGGTAGAAATAAGTTGTATACTTTTCGAGTAATATATAAAACAGATAACCCTGAATATCACACTTTAGCAGTTTTTGCCGATCCTTCTGGTCAAGAAGGAGCTTGTGCTAAAGTTTCACAATAAATTTATAGCAGGGAAGACAACTGAAGTTTGCCTCGACAAAAAGCGCTGAAGCCTACGTATGTCTGCATTGTGAGTTGTCAAAAGCCTTGCTCTAATATCAAGTCTGGGTAATTAGTTATGATTCTAATGGTCAACAAGAGGACAAGGATCTGGCATTTCTAGGCTTTTGTTGACACCTATGGGGGAGGCCAGACAAAGCGTTATGGAGGATCTAAGTCTTTGGGCAGTTTTCTTTCTTTATAGAGCAAGGTTAAGATAGGGTATAGGTATTGATGTAGTTCAATCAATTGAAAAACGCTATAACTCAACTGATTTAACTGACTCAGGCATTTTCAGCCTACATGTTTATAAATCTTCAGATAAAAACTAACCACAAATGCCAAATCCGTGCAAATATAAAGAAAAGCTTAAGAGGTTACAGACTCATGGTCACTGCCAAAATGATGCAACAGCTTTGGGCTGTAATCGAGTCTACCCAGGTCAGCACCCTGCTTCAGTTTGACGATGCTGCTTTAGTACAAGTGCTTCTCCAGCAGTTAAAAGCGAAGCAGACTATTGATCCCCAGGCAGATAGCAGCCTTAATACTTATATAACATCTAAACTGCCCTTGATTCGTGATACGGCTGAAGGTCGGTTATCTTTCGGGCAAGGCGGCAATAATTAGCACTATAAATCAAATAATTCCTCACCGCCAAGCATACGCTCAGAGTTGAAACTGTTGAATATTATGAATAACTGGCTAGTAATTGCCCTAGTAGCTTATCTAATTGGAGCAGCGATTGAAGGGGTGACTACAGCCAGTCAGCTATCTCATTCAGTGCCAGAATTAGCTAAAAGCACACAAGCTCACCCTTCAGATTCTGCCACTGAGTCTAGTTCAACTTGGCGAGTTGTGGCCGCGATCGCCTCAGTAAGTATATGTGGAGCTTTTTTGTGGCCTTGTCGCCTTTTCCACCGTTTAATTAAAGGCAAAGTTAATTCCTAAGGGACTGACAAGAAATAAATTATTCCAATAAACGAACCACTTCAGACAAGGCAGCGCGGTCTTGGGGGTTTCCCCCATGAGCGACTGCCGCACAGAGAACGCAGAGAGAAGAAATAGAGAGAGTTTTTGCGTCAGTTTTGGAACATTTTTTTATTTGTCAGTCCCTAAGCTTAATCCTCATCTGTAGAGTAAAACTGTTGGGCATAAAAACGGGCATAGCGTCCTTCCTGAGACAGGAGGGAGGTGTGAGTACCAGATTCAACCAACTGTCCTTGTTCTAGTACGAGAATGCAGTCAGCCCTACGAACGCTGCTCAAGCGATGGGCGATAACAAACACGGTACGGTTTTGCATGACTCGCTTGATCGCTTCTTGAACTAGTGCTTCTGACTCCGAATCTAAGGCAGAAGTAGCTTCATCCAGGATGAGAATTCGAGGATCATTGACGATCGCTCTGGCAATGGCTAATCTTTGGCGTTGTCCTCCAGATAGGTTAACTCCGCGCTCACCAACCCAGCTATCGTAACCTTGGGAAAACTGGGTGATGAACGAGTGAGCGTTGGCAATCTTTGCTGCTTGCTCAATTGCTGCAAAATTTAATTCTTCTAGACCATAACCAATATTTTGGGCGATCGTTCCTGAAAAAAGGGTAATGTCTTGGGGAACAATGCCAATTTGACGGCGCAAACTGAGCAGTGTGACATCGCGGATATCAATATCATCAATCAAAATTTCACCCACTTGAGGGTCATAAAAACGAAGTAAAAGGTTAATTAAAGTCGATTTGCCCGCCCCAGAAGAACCAACTAAGGCAATGACACTACCACCAGAAGCGTGCAGACAAAGATCCTTGAGGACTGGCTCGCTGGGATTGTAAGCGAAATTGACATGACGATACTCTACCTTACCAGCAATTCGTGGCAGTTCCTTAGCATTAGATTTTTCAATTAAACTAGGCTGCTTCGCCATCAATTCCAAGATGCGTTCGACGGAAGCTTCGGTCTGTTTGTACTCGTTGTAATTGCTAATCATCAAGTCGATTGGCTGAATCAGTAAAGCCACAGCAGCTAAGAAACTGATAAAGCCTTGAGCTGTCAGCTGATTCTGAGAAATCTGCCATCCTCCCAAGAGAAACAGCAGCATAATACTAACTGCTTCCAAAAAACCAACAACGGGAAACTGGATGGATTTGAGTTGTTGAGCGCGATACTTAGTTTGGCGATTGCGTTCTGCTTCCTGATTGAATCGCTTGACTTCATACCCTTGTGCTGCAAAAGCTTGAACGACGCGAATTCCGCTAAATACTTCAGTTAACAAAGCCGATAAATTGGAAACTTGATTTTGACTCTGGCGAGATAGCACAAGTAATCGCTGACCAAATAGCCCAATTAGCCAAGCCATCAAAGGAGCCAAAATCAAACCCGCAAGGGTAAGGGGCCAATTCAGGTAGAGCATGTAAATGGGAATCGCAATTAACTGCAAGAGATTGGAAAGAAACTGATGGGATAATTTGTCTACAATCTCGCCTACGCGATCGATATCTTCAGTCAAGCGATAAGTGAGGTCACCCGTCTGTGTGGTTTCAAAGTAATCCAATCCGAGTTTGTGCAGGTGAGCATAAACCCGCTTCCGCAAATTTAAAACCATATTGAGAGCGGCAGCGATCATAAAGACATTCTGCCCGTATTGACAAAGCCCTCGAACTAAAAATACTAAAGTAGCTACTCCGAGCCAGTAGGCAATTTGGTTAACATTTCCCTGACCAACAAAAAAAGCGACCTGACCTGCTAGGTAGGGTATTGCTAGGGTGAGCAATACAAATCCTAAGATACAAGCGAATCCCCGAACTAACAGCGGCCATTCTGGCCACAGATAAGGTAACAGTTGCCAGTAGCTAGAGCGGACTTTCATAGTTCAATTCTTTATGTTATCCTTACCGAAAAAAGGCAGGGGGCGAGGGGGAGAAATCAATTCAAAAATCAAAAACTTCTGACTCCTGACGCAATTTCTACTAAGTTTCTCTTAAAGAGGTTAGCAGAAAGCGGGCTATTCTCTCAGATGCACCGGGCGGTCCAAATCGCTCAGGGCCATTTTTTTGACACTTAGCGAGATAGTCTGCATCTTGTAAAGTCTTGACCACTCGTCGGGCCGCTTGTTTGAGAATCTCTGGGGTTGCTGGCTCAGTGCCGATAGTTTGGGCAGAAATGCCCAATAGCCGTGTTTGCGCCTCTGCAAATTGATAAGTAAATTGAGGGCCTTCTCCGGGAATTTGGATAATTGGTTTGCCGATCGCCACCGCTAAATCTACTGCCAACCCTGCCATGCCAATCACGAGGTTAGAGTAATATACAATATCATTGAACGCATCTGAGTAACATCTGACTTCTACAAGCGGTGATTTTTCAGCATAACTTCCTGGAGGAGAATAGGTAAGTACGCCTTGAGTCAGTTGCCAACCTTGACTTTTAGCAATATAGTCTAGTTGCTCCATCAAATTTGGCACTAAGGCCGCACGAAACTGGAATCGTGACTCAGGCATTACCTTGGCAATTTCTACGATCAGTTGCAACTGCAAACAGAAATTTCGGGCTGCTTCTGGCATGCGTGAACCTGGCAAAAGAGCGATCGTTGGAATGTCCGGTTTCAGGTGCAAGTCTTTGCCAGCAGGAAGGAGGCGATCTAAGGCCGGAATACCACCAAATCGAGCTTTAGCTATCCCTTGCCGTTGGAGGTCAGAAGCGGTATAGGAATCTCTGGTGAAAACTGCCAGACATCGAGCAGAATTCAGATCGTGCCACAGCAGAGGATTGATATGCAATCGACCTTCATAGAGGGCAGAAAGACAAGAGATAAACGAGACGAAGGGGCGCTTTGTTAAGTAAGCAAATGTCTGGGAGACAAAATCCCCAGTAGCCATAATCAAATCGCAGTTGGGAGCATACTGCAACACTGCTTGTAATTGTCGCCACGTTAACCCAAGCAGTCCCGATTGAAAATCTTTGAGCAAATAGAGGCGCTTCATGTAGAAGAATCCTCCAGAGGGCATGGTTTGTGTGGGGCCAATAATGGGAATGTCCAAGCTGCGGTAAGCTTTTCCTTCCCCTACAATCGGCATTGCTGCCATCTCCAGAGAAGGACACAATTGGCGCAGGGTCTGAATAACATGGGAGGTGTGGTTATCCTCTCCGTGGCCGTTACTGATAAACAAGATTCGCTTAGAACACATCTTGGGGTTTGGATTGGTCTAAAATGCTTAGTGAAATTTTTTACCTACATTGGGCGTGTAGGTCAACAAAGTAAAAGGGACTGAGGTAGTTGTCTGTCAACCAGAAAGAATGGTTGAGGATGAAATGCAGATGAATGCAGACGGAAGTATTTTGAAAAAATCCGTTAGCAGATCGCTACTATCGAAAGCCGTTTGGCAAGGAGATTCAGATGATCCATTTACTAGAAGAAAAAGCTCCAAGACAAATGAAAGTGATGAGAACAATATTCGATGGTGTACGGATGAAAACGCCCATCTTTTAATGGCTGAATATTTACTTTTACCCTTATCATTACTCACAGCCATTACTCTAGGACTTACGTACTTTACAAATACATAGTGATGTGGATTAACGATCTTGAGGAAGTTTTCAGGCTTTTCTTAATTATCCTGCGATCGCAAATAGCTGTGCGTCGTGCCTTATTACAGATAGATTACGAAGATTATTTCGTGTGTCTGCTCAAATTATTTAATCTACAACCAAATACTGGAGAAACTGTTGGTAAGAAAAGCAAAGTTCTCAAAGGTTCATATTAGATTTAATCTTGTTGCTTACTCTAAACTCCAGAAGAGATACCAGGCTCACTCAACGGCTTGCTTAGGGCATTGCTTGGGGCGAGGTATATACCAAAAACTTATTATGTAGTTTGTTGTGGTGTCGCTACATTTTGCCCAATTTTTGGTTCTGTTCCAGCCCTCAGTCGGTCAATATTAGGGCGATGGCGCAAAATTACATATAACCCACCGGCAATTCCAAACAGAATATATGGTAATGGTTGATGTAAAATTACCATGAAAATGGAAACAGCGATCGCACCTGCAATTGAACTCAAAGAGACAATCCGCGATATTGCCACCACAATAGCAAACACACCTGCTGTTGCTAAACCCACCTGCCAACTTATTGCCAACAAAATCCCCAAGCTAATAGCAACCGATTTACCACCAGTAAAGCCCAAAAAAATTGATTTACTATGTCCCAGGATGGCAGCTAACCCAGCTATTGTTATTAACCACGGTTGCCACACTTGGACATCTACCGTTGGGGGGATAAAATTTTGAATTGGGTTAAAATTGAATAACCAGTAAACTAGAGCGCTCGCTAATACTCCCTTTAAGGCATCAAGTACTAAAACGAATGCTCCTGGCCCTTTCCCCAACGTTCTTAGTACATTAGTTGCTCCAGTGGAACCTGAGCCAACTTGCCGAATATCAATACCTTTTAACTGCTTCACAGCAATGTACCCAGTGGGAAAAGAACCCAGGAGGTAAGCTATAACTACAATTGCCCCACACAGAGTTAACCAAATAGCCATAATAAAATTCACACATTCAAAATTCAAAAAAGTCAAGAGGTATTACTCTTGACCAATGACTAATGACTAATGACTCATTTAAAAGTCATCATCATAGTTTCTCACGGTTTTGGGGTCAGGAGCAAAAGCTAACCATAGGGGAAATTGCAGCAGTGACAGACTAATTTGCTCCTCTGAATCATCAATGATAATTAAGGGCAGTTGATTGGCTTTGGTCAATCGCTCTGCTTTCTGAGCCAGAGCATCAGACGCTTCAAATAATACCACGCCCCGGTCTGGTCCGAAATCTGGGCGACCGATTCCTAGACAGTCTTGCAAGCCGCGCCGCCATTCACCCAATCGCTCTGGTGTATTAGCTAAGACTAAAGTACGGACGCGATCGCCATACAGCTTGTGTAATATGGAAATTGCGGCTGAGGCAATCAAAATATTTTGTAAGCGGCTACCCATTGTCCGCAAACCACCCCGTCCCCCTTGGGTAAAAAACCAGTTAGAAACTCGTTCTGCGTGGATTGGTTCAAAGGTACGGCGTAGTTGCCACGCTGGGCCATAGTAATCTGGTTTATTGCGGTATTGGTCAATTAGGCGGCGAATTTGCTTAGTAGTATCTTGAAACTGCTGTTGGGCAAATTGCGGTATTCCAGGTTGGCTTTCAACTGGTTTAGCCTCTTTTACAGATGGTTTTTCTCGTTCCACCACACTTGGCGTCAGTTGCAACTGTTCAGCAGCAACGGCCAAATCCTGTAAGCTACCCGTGAGATAGTCTTTAAAACCCTGCACCCGAATTGCCAAGTCTTGAGATGTACCAGCAAAAGTGGTTCGCATCTCGTTGCGGATACGTTCTTGACGGCGTTCTAGTTGTTCTACAGAAATTTGCAGGGTTTGTTTGCGTTGTTCTAACTGCACCAGTGACTCTTGTACAATTCGTCCCAGTGAGGTTTGAGTTTCACCCAGTTGTGACTGAAGGTTTTTGTAAAAAGCTTGCAGCTTGGCTATTTCTTCCTTGAGAGCAGCTTCAGCGCTCTGCAACTCTGCTACTCGCTGCTCTGCTTGTGCATATAATGAATGGTTTTCTGATCCCAGTGCGGTATTTTCCAGTTTCGACTGGGCTACAAACTCGCCATTTGAATTTTCTGTTAGCTCTACAGTTGTAGAATCTACCACTTCTGCATTAGAGATGAGTGGCTCCATTGTGTAGTCCTCTGATGAGCTAATGGCTCCTGTTTCTCCCACTGACTCAACAGATGGATTGAGTGCATGTTCAACTGCATTGTTCTCTTGTTGTTTTTCTGCCAACCGCTCATCAATTGGTTCTGGGGTTTGAGATGCCTCTGGGTTCATAAACAATAGTGTAATTCCTATGACGCGAATAAATAGCTTTCAGAAATATTAGAATTGACCTGCCATAAAAGTCCTGAGTTATGAGTGCTGAATTATGAGTCTACGAAACGACTCAGCACAGATGGAACTCAGGACTAAATACGCGGACAACGTTGTTCTAAGCAAGTTTTCAAGGTATTGGGATCAAATAAAATCGGCAAAAAGTGAATACTTTTAATTTCTTTAAAGTAAAACAGAATGGGGACTCCATTCCAGAAGATCCGCCAGTTTTGCCATTCCTGGTAGGGAAAGCGCCGAATTAATTTTTCGCCTCTGTAAATATCTAAGTCGGTGGCGGTAAATTGCAAACGCAGCGTTAACGCCTGAAACATGAGAAACAAACCAAACAGCGTAAAAACGGAGCCTACCCACGGTTGTACCAACAGTAGTGGAATAGCGGCAATCACCAACACTATAGGTATATTGTAACTAGGCTTGAGTTCCACAGTTGATGTGGAGTTAGGAGCAAATGAACTGGCCACAGTCTTAAATCCTGCTTTATGTACTAGGCATCTCTATCTCCTATTTTAGGAGTCAGGAGTCAGGAGTTAGAAGTTAAGAGTTAGGAGTCAGGAGTTTTAACTCATAACTCATAACTCCTAACTCCTCACTTTTACAGCCCTATGAATGCACTACCAGTCCCCTGAAACATTAACCAAGAAAGAAAAAAGTTGCTAACAAATATAATTAGCAAGGCAGTCACAACAGCACTTGTGGTTGACTGTCCTACACCTTTGGCTCCTCCTGTTGTCGTCAACCCCCAACTGCAACCAATTACGGCGATTAAAGTGCCAAAACAACACGCCTTAATCATGGCGCTAACGATATCCCAGATACCAAGAAAGTTACGGGCTGAGTCTAAAAATGCCGTATCAGACAGGTTGTAGAGATTTGTCGCAATTATTAATCCCCCGAACATCCCTGTTACCAAAGACAGGAGGGTTAAAATTGGTAGCATTAAACAGCAAGCAATGACACGGGGGATAACTAGGTAATCGATTGGATCTGTTTTCAACATCAACATGGCATCGATTTGTTCTGTGACTCGCATGGTACCGATTTCGGCTGCAAAGGCAGAACCGACTCGCCCAGCCAAAACCACTGCTGTCAACACCGGAGCAAGTTCTCGTGTCAAAGCGACAGAAAGGACTCCACCGATAATATTTCCTGCGCCAAAGTTGATAAATTCCCGTGCTACCTGAATGGTAAACACTGCGCCAACAAAAATAGCCGTCAATAGGGCAATAAATAAGGAATCTGGCCCAACTGCTGCCATGTGTTGCAAGGTGTTGCGCCGATGGATTTTGCCCTTCAATAGGTGAACTAGTACTTGCCCACCCAGAAAAATCGCCGCCAGCAGCCGCTGACTCCATTCTCCTAAACTGGATTTGGATGTAGTCTGGTTCAATGTTCTGTAGCTAACTCGGTGACTGCCTTAAGAATAGCGGAAGTCATTGGGATAGGGAATGGGCATTGGGCATTGGGCATTGAGAATTGATCAATAAATAGTTCTTCTTCCCCTGCCTCCCCTGCCTCCCCTGCCTCCCCTGCCTCCCCTGCCTCCCCTGCCTCCCTCATCCCCACTCCCCACAGCGCTAAATATTAACTTTGATTAAAGATGCTCTCAGAAAATGAAGCTCTTATTAAAGGTGTTGCAAACTAATAAATAAGGCTAATTTCAGCTATAAACTTGATTGTGCAAGGGTTTTGTAGATTCAAATTATTTTTGATATCCTCAGCATGTGCTGTAACTGGTAGCCGTTTATTTTAATGAAAACTTAAGATTTTTGACAGATTGGTTGGTCAGGAGCGATCGCACGTATTGTAGAAAATGACGAACTGCTATCTAGCTCTTGTCATCTCTACTCACGGAGTTTGTCTTAAATGGCTATTTTCACTAACTTTCTCCGCTCCCTACTACTGACGAGCATTTTTAGTTTTGTCGCTCCCATGTTACTAGTTGGCGGCGGATTGTTCCTTTTACCCCTCATCGGTTACTTCCCCGGCTTACAAGAATTAACTGAAGTGATCGCTACTCAGATTATGCATTTTCTCGCCACCTTTGGCAGTGGAACTCCCCTCCGGGGATTATTTGTGATTAGTTTGACCTGTAGTTTCGTCGGCGCACTGTTTGACACGTATGTTTATTATCGGTGTCAAATTTTACGAATTGATTCATAAGAGTATAAATAGCTTCATCAGTTGCTCATGGGCTGTACAAGATAGGGAAAAGTGATATTCCCAAAACTGAAAGTACTGCCAATTTTTAGCTAAATAGGGATTACTATTGCTCAATAAATTTTATTAATTAAATTGAGTGGCGTAGTTATTGATTAAATAGTTATTATTCGTTAGTTATTAGTTATTAATTACTGACAACTACTAGAGGTGCGCGACCCTAGTAAACCAATTATCAAAAGGCTAAAAAGCTAAAATACCAAGGGTTGTAGAATTTATAATTATGCAAAACAGCTAAAATAGTCTGTGGTAAATTATCACCTTGGACGCTAAACTAGAGTTTGGCATTTTGCGTTAGCTGCAATCTGCGATATTTATCGAGAATATCAAATAAAACTCACTGCAAAATATAAAAATTTCCTTAAAATCTGGACGATCGCAATGCTTGCTCATGTTTCTTAACAGAGCAAAAGAGGTCGTCTGACCGTTGGGCATCTTATATTAAGTTTATTACGAGGTATGTTGACAGCTCATGATTTGGCCGTTTAAGCCCAAGTTTAGAAAACAAATTGCGCGGATTGAAATTACTGGTGCGATCGCGGGTGCTACTCGCAAACGCGTTCTAGAAGCCCTGAAAACTGTAGAAGAAAAAAAGTTTCCGGCGTTATTGCTACGTATTGACAGCCCTGGCGGTACAGTCGGAGATTCCCAAGAAATCTACAGCGCCCTGAAGCGTCTGCGCGAAAAAATCAAAATCGTCGCTAGCTTTGGCAATATCTCGGCTTCTGGAGGAGTCTACATCGGCATGGGAGCCGAACACATCGTAGCTAACCCAGGTACAATTACTGGTAGTATTGGTGTGATTTTGCGTGGGAATAACTTGGAACGCTTGCTAGAAAAAATCGGTGTTTCCTTCCAGGTAATTAAGTCTGGCCCTTACAAAGACATATTGTCTTTCGACCGCCAACTGACTCAAGCCGAAGAAAACATCCTGCAAGAGTTGATTGACACAAGTTATCAGCAGTTTGTCCAAACGGTAGCTGATGGCCGTTCTTTAACAATAGAAGCGGTAAAAAGTTTCGCTGATGGCCGGATTTTTACTGGACAGCAAGCCCTAGAATTAGGTGTTGTAGACCGTCTGGGTACAGAAGAAGATGCCCGTCGCTGGACAGCCGAACTGGTCGGTCTTGATCCAGAAAAAACTCTCTGCTATACCCTAGAAGAACCTAAACCTTTATTGAGTCGCCTTCTACCAGGAAGTCGTCAAGTTTCATCAGGAATTCGATCTGGAATTAATTGGCTCGAATTTGAAATGTCTACTAGTGGTTTACCCTTGTGGTTATATCGACCCTAATATGAGTTAGGAGTTATGAGTGAGGAGTTATGAGTTAAAAATCTTAACTTCTCATTCTCAACTTTTAATTTATCACTTTTCTGTTTTAAGGAGGATTTTGGCGTGGAGTGGCAAATGCGGGCGATTCGCGGAGCAACAACCGTTTCAGAAAATACCGTTGAGGCAATGCAAGAGGTAGTGACGGAACTTTTAGATGAGTTGGAAAACCGGAATCAATTTCAACCGAGGGACATGATTAGTGTGACTTTCTCAGTTACACGCGATTTGGATGCGATTTTTCCAGCTGCGATCGCCAGATCGCGTCCTGGTTGGGATAATGTCGCCATGTTGGATGTGCAGCAAATGCATGTCGAAGGCAGCTTACAGCGCTGCATTCGCTTCTTAATCCACGCCTATCTGCCAGCCTCCGCCTCAATTCATCATATCTATTTACGCAACGCCGCCAGCTTGCGTCCCGACTGGAGTTTGCCCCAGTCTTTACAAACTTCACAGCCAGTAGTTAAATCAAAAGTGTAAATTACTTAAATAAAATAAAATATATGTAACAAACAGCACAAAAGTATAATTATGGGCTGACGTGGCTGCTCAACCTGCTGCTGATGGGAGAATATTACTAAGTTTGCCGTAGTTATTTGAGGTCTATTTGTGAGGCGATCGCTTCCACCAGTATTAACCTTAGTTATGATATGTCGAATTTATTACTAACTTACAGGAGCGCGATCGCTAACAAAATGAGGTAGATGGAATAAAAAGGCGATCGCTGTGAAGCTTTCATTTTGAAGGTGAACAGTCCAGTTATGGGTTTAAGGATGACACCACAGGCAATAGCCGATTGAATTAAGCAAAAGTCGCAAGATCCCGCAGAATGTCTACAAAGAATCAGTTAGACATAAATCACTCTTTTGATTTTTAGCAAATGCGATCGCACTTTCGGGAAACTTTCGAGGCGATCGCTTTCAGAGGTTATTTTTATGGTTGTTGAAAACTATTTTTAATTTATAAAATTATTTGCGTAGTCAGGCAATAGGCAACAGTCAAGAAGCCTCTTTGAGTTATACTAAATTTTTTAAAAAATCAAAGATGAGTCCTATAGGTTAAAATTTATGTAGGAGGTAAGCTATATGTTAAAAACAATTCAAGGAATTTATAAAAACGGCAAAATTGAATTAGCTGAAACACCAGAAGGTATCACTGAAAGTTTAGTGTTTGTCACCTTCTTAGAAACTAAACCCAGCCAATGGCCAGAAATAATCATGCAATATTCAGGCATAAAAGAAAGTATTATTTTTGAATCATATCGAGAGGAACTGATACCACCGAACGAAATAGAACTTTAATTATGTATGGGTTATTTACTGGATACTTGCGTCATTAGTGATTTTGTCAAAGGAGAAGAAAACACCCTCAAGCGAATAAAGTTAATCTCCCCTACTGAAATTTTTGTTTCATCTATAACAGTTATGGAGGTGAAATATGGATTAGCTATAAACCCACAACGCGCTGTTAAAATCCAATCAATTATTGAAATATTGTTAGGTTCAATTACAATTTTACCTTTTGATTCAAAAGAAGCAGAACAAGCAGCCCATATCAGAAGCTTTCTTAAATTAGCTGGTTCACCTATTGGTGCTTATGATGTACTTATCGCAGCCACCGCAGTAATCAATAATCATATTGTGGTGACATCTAATGTCCGAGAATTTCAAAGAGTACCTAACTTGCAAATCGAAAATTGGCGTTCTGTGTGAATAGCTGACTCCTCCCCTAACTTAACGTCAGCTTCTCCAGCTTGCCTAAATGTACAATTCTTATAGTAAAACGGTATTACCTTCCCTGTAGCAACTTCCGTCTTCCTTGCAGCAACTTCCGCCTTCATGTTTCCGTGTTTCGCGCAGCCTGGAGAAACTTCCGTCTTCCCATATAGCAGCTTCCGCCTTTAATATAACGGGAGTTTAATTACTGCGATCGCATCCATCACCAACCAAAATTACTGATTTGGCTTTGTTTGGAGAGCGATCGCCTACCTGATTTACTTCCATTGATACCCAGCGTTGGCAGTATCCTAGCAACGATCGCTCCAGGTGTGCTTATTGAAATCAAAGATTTGTGTAGAGTTCTTGCACTAAAGCATCCATTTCAAAAATCTGGAACTGTTTGTTGAGCGATCGCACTCAGTTGACTCTGAAGGCTAGCCCTGGTCATGATCTACTTTTGTTAATTTACCAGTACTAGCCATTGGTTTGCGATCGCTTTACGCAACAACTCTATTCTTTTTGATGATGAAACCGAATTCCTAGAAAGATGTCGTAAACAAACTCAAAAAAGTCTTTTTTCTGCAACAATCCTGAACTTTGATAACATCCTTTTTCATCTAACAGAGGCTTCATGACATAGTAAGCAGGTTGGTAATTATACCAAGGAATAGAAGGCCACAAATGATGAATTAAGTGGTAATTCTGTCCCATAATCAGAATATTAAGAACTTGGTTCGGGTAGACGCGAGCATTTTTCCAGCGATCGCGCTCCGCAAAGGGACGATGGGGCAAATAGTCAAAAAATAATCCCAGTGCTATCCCTACCACAAAAGCGGGTATAAACCAAAAATTGAGAATGTAACCCAAAAAGTGGTATTGCACTGATATATAAACAATTACACCAACAATTAAGCGGCTGATGAACCATTCTAATAGCTCATATTTACGCCACAGTCGCCGCTGAAAGAAAAATACCTCATGGTACAAAAACCGCACCGCAATCAGCCATAGCGGGCCACCCGTAGAGACATAATGATCTGGGTCGTCCTTGGGATGATTGACATGTCCATGATGCTGTAAATGCACCCGCGTAAACACTGGAAAAGCAAAAGCTAGCATCAATGCACTGCCATGCCCTAACATCGCATTGATCGCCCGGTTGCGATGGGCTGATTGGTGACAAGCATCATGAATAACCGTCCCAGCACAATGCAAGGCAATAGTGTTAACGCTAAAGCACAGCCAGTGCGGCCATTCCCAAAGCCAGTAACCAAAGTTAGATAACACCAGCATTGCTACAGCTACTAAAAACAGCAGTAGCGTAGGATTAAAATCACCAGGAGGCGCTAAAAATTCTTTCGGCGGGATTGTCAGTGGCTTTTGTGCCTCCGATGCGATCATCTCTAACATTGACTCCTTCTTAATCAAACATTACAAATATACGATAAAGATTAGAGAAGAATAAAATTTTGTAAAGTTTTGTATAGCAATATTTATTCATAGCTTTGCATATCAGTAGATGAATAACGCTATGATTCCAGACGAGGACTAGTCTTTACTGATAGGTGGGGTATGACAATTGGCAAGAAGTTGATGGGATAAACACCTTCGTTGGGAGGATGGATACAAGATTAATGTACTATATCTAGTCTATCCCCCAGCCCTCACTCTCCCATAAAACCTCTCTAGCTGCTTATATCTATTGATATAGCAGTAACCGAAAAGGAGATGCCACTTAAGTTACGATGACTTCCCAGATAGCTCCCTAACTTCAGCCCCTATGCAATTAAGAGATTCTCTGCGCCGGACAAAAATTGTCGCTACTATTGGCCCCGCCACTAGCAGTCCTGAAATGCTCAAGGCGATTATTGAAGCGGGAGCCACGACGCTGCGGCTAAACTTCTCCCACGGAACTCATGCCGATCATCAGCGTAGTATTCGCTTAATTCGGCAAACCGCCTTTGAACTAAATCAGCCAGTGGCTATTCTCCAAGACTTGCAAGGCCCAAAAATTCGGTTGGGGAAGTTTGACAACGGGTCTATAGTTTTGGCAAAAGGCGATCGCTTCACCTTGACAAATCGTCCAGTTATAGGTAGTCAAGAAATTAGCTGCGTTACCTACGATTATTTAGCCGAAGAAGTCCCAGTTGGCGCAAAAATTCTCCTCGATGATGGACGAGTAGAAATGGTTGTGGAGGAGATTAACCGAGACAAAGGTGATTTGCATTGTCGGATCACCGTGCCTGGTAAACTTTCTAACAACAAAGGCGTAAACTTTCCCGGCGTTTACCTGTCAATTAAGGCAATGACCGACAAAGACCGAGAGGATCTGATGTTTGGTCTAGATCAAGGTGTAGATTGGGTGGCACTTTCCTTTGTCCGCAATCCCCAGGACATGATCGAAATTAAAGAACTAATTTCCAGCACAGGCAAGCAAGTACCAGTAATTGCCAAAATTGAAAAGCACGAGGCCATTGAACAAATGGAGGCAGTTCTGGCTTTGTGTGATGGCGTGATGGTTGCCAGAGGTGACTTAGGGGTGGAATTGCCAGCTGAAGATGTTCCGGTACTGCAAAAGCGGCTAATTGCTACAGCAAATCGCTTGGGGATTCCCATCATCACCGCCACCCAGATGTTAGACAGCATGGTGAGCAATCCCCGTCCCACTCGCGCTGAAGTATCGGATGTGGCAAATGCGATTTTAGACGGCACAGACGCGGTAATGCTCTCCAATGAAACTGCTGTGGGTAGCTTCCCTGTAGAAGCAGTGGCGACGATGGCACGAATTGCCGAGCGGATGGAGCAAGAAGAAGCCCAACACTTAAACTTACGTTCTTCCAGAGATGCCCGCCGCTCCATTCCCAATGCTATTAGTCAAGCTGTGGGTCAAATTGCCGAACAACTAGGTGCAGCAGCAATCATGACCCTAACGCAAACGGGGGCAACAGCTCGCAATGTCTCTAAATTCCGTCCCCATACACCGATTTTGGCAGTGACACCCCATGTGAATGTGGCGCGACAGCTACAAATGGTGTGGGGAGTAAAACCCCTGTTGGTGCTAGGATTACCTTCCACTGGTCAAACATTTCAAGCTGCGATCAACGTAGCTCAGGAGTTGAAGTTACTGTCTGAGGGAGATTTAGTAGTGATGACTGCTGGCACACTCCAGGGAATTTCCGGCTCCACAGATTTAATTAAGGTAGAGGTGGTAACGGCAATATTAGGTCACGGAATTGGACTGGGACAAGGTTCAGTGAGTGGTCGCGCCCGGGTGGCTAATACTGGTATGGATGTTAGTAACTTTAATCCTGGAGACATATTAGTTGCACCCCGCACTAGCGCCGATTTTGTTGAGGCTATTCGGAAAGCGGCCGGTATAATTACTGAAGAAGAAAGTCTTACAAGTCACGCAGCCGTGATTGGGTTGCGTCTCGGTGTGCCAGTCATTGTCGGCGTGAAGCAGGCAACCCAGGCGATTCGAGATGGGGCAATTATAACCCTGGATCTGCAACGGGGTTTGATTTATTCTGGAGCGGTGAGAACGCCTTAGAACTAGATATTGGGTAGTGGGGATTGAAGGGACAGGGGGACAAGGGGGATAAACAATAATGCCCAATACCCAACTCAGAGATTGTACTTAGGAATGTCAATATCAATTCCATGACTAAGTGCAATCTCTGAGGTTAGAATAGTAGCGAGCAAACAACATTTATAATCTCTACCCGTGGTTCTTGAAGAAGAATTCAGAAGTCAGAATTCATGCTAGCTCATGAGTTTGGATATGCTTTGTCTTTGTAGCACGTGTTAACTTAAACAGTGCTGTCTCTAATGAAACCGACATTACTTACTACTTAAACTGTTGAAAACTTAGACAAAGCAAATCTAGGCGGAAAATGGGGAAATTAATGAAAACTATACTGTTGTTTGTATTTTGTGTACACACAAGTCATCGAATTACCCAAAACAAAAGAAAAACCTCACCCTGTCCTATCGGACATCCCTCTCCGATACTTTGGAGAGGGACAGGTTTTGCATAGCAAAAGCAGGGTGAGGTTTCTTAGGGCTATAAGACTTAACCGCAAATCACCTCACCAAAGACTTCTGTGTACACCGTAGCCTAGAAGGAGGGAGAAATAGAAGAGAGGTTTTCTAGATAGCGTGAAAAGTCAGGAAAGCCAATGCCCAATCCCTTTATCAAACAGTTGCGATCGCTACCCCAAGCCATCCAGCAAAGTTTTGCTGCTGTATGGAGTTAGGATGCTCAACAGGCTTTACCTGATATCGAGTCGGATGTGGTGACGCGAGGGTAATGGAATAAATATGCAGTTCGTCTTGGTGGAAAACTGCGACTTCAATTTTATCGTTTGGTTGGTAATCTTTCAGGCGATCGCTTAAGCCACCCGCCATTAGCTTAATCCCATCAATTGCTAGTAATTCATCACCTGCATCAATTCCCCCTATTTGTGCAGGTGAACCAGTTTCCACAAACTTAATCATCTCCCGCCCATTCTCTGTATTTATTCTCACACCCAAGTAAGGTTCTTCCTGCTGATCGGCTACCAACTGCAAGCCAAAGGGTTCTAAATACTGGTTAAAAGGCAAATCGTCAGTGCCATCAATGTAGCGTTTAAAGAAATCAGTCAAATCGATTTCTGCTACAGATTCTATAACTTCCTGCAACTGTTCTGGCGTATAGCCAATTTCATCTTTCCCAAATTGCTGCCACATTTTCAGCATCACATCATCAAGGGAGCGCTGATTGTCGTGAGTAGAGCGAATCAGTAAATCCAGCAATAACGATACCATTTCTCCCTTTAAATAGTAGGAGATTTGGGAATTCCCGCTATTGGCATCCGGGCGATAGAGTTTTATCCAGGCATCAAAACTCGACTCAGAAAGGGGTTGTACCTTGCGCCCCGGTGTCATTTCATATCTGGTAATTTCTTTGCCCAAATTATTTAAATACGATTGAACATCATAAATTCCCGCCCGCAAAGGAATTAACAAGTCGTAGTAACTAGTAGTACCCTCACAAAACCATAATGATGGTGTGTAATTTTCTTGGTCGTAATCAAAAACCTCTAATGCTTTTGGGCGAATTCTCTTGACATTCCACAAGTGAAAGAACTCGTGTGCTACCAATTGGATAAAGCGATTGTACTTATCCTGAGCGCGAAATCCAAAACGCTGATAAATTAAGGAGCAAGAGTCCTTATGCTCCAAACCGCCAAAAGCTTGGCTAAATAAATGTAGTACAAACACGTATCGTTGATATGGCAAACCGCCGAACATCTGTGCTTCTACCTGAATAATTTTTTGAATATCAGCAATCATCTCCTGGGCTTGGAAATTTCCTTGCCCCCAGATTGCCAGTTCATGGGGTTTTCCCAAAACCTCAAAATTATACAATTGGTGACTACCAATCTCAAACGGAGTATCAACAAGAGTATCAAAATCGCCAGCCAAAAAAGTATTTTTTTCCTCAGCAATCGGGGGTAGGGCAGTAGTTATCTGCCATTCCGGGCGTCCTGGTACGATGGTGACGCGAATGGGTTGGTTCTCCCAGCCCGTTATTCTAAAAAATAGTGCCGCACCGTTAAAATAACCGTGGGTAGTATCTAAGTGATTTGTCCGTACCGATAGCTCATTCGCAAAAATTCGGTAACGTATAGTTAATTCTGAAACACCCTTTTTGTCTACCTGCCAGTGATTTTTACTGATCTTCCGCCAAGCTAAAGGCTTACCCTCTGCAAAAGCCCCAAAATCCTGTAAATTCTTGGCGTATTCGCGGACTAAGTAGGAACCGGGTGTCCATACCGGTAGTTTTAAATCCAGAATCGGCGAGGAATAATCGACAAGGTGTAAAGTCACCTCAAACAGATGGGTTTCTGGTTGAGACATTGCCACCAGGTAATGAATCGTTGGCTCGGTTTCCTGAACATAGATATTGGGACGAGTTGCTGTTGCTTCAGTCATCTTGTGTGCTGAGTTAATACTCAATGGTTAATGGGATTAGTGATTTCTCTTATCATGACAAATTCGCCTTTTAACTTTTAACTTCAAATGGAGACGGCGGCTATTTGCTGTGGCTGGTAGTCAGAACCAAGTTTCTTGGCACAAAACCCAGTATCCCGTACTTGATTTGGTTCAATTGTTTTTCCCCAGTCCAAAGGAGCCACTACATACTGTATAGCTCCTTGCTGCTTAAAATCTGCGTTCCAAAAGTTATTAATCTTAGCTTGATTCATTTTAAATGCCAGTTGCCAGTTGTTAACCTTGGTATTACCCTGATTTGTAATTTTGAAGCTGACACAAAATCCAGTTTCCCAGTTGGAATTGATGTCAGTAGTGACTTTTAGTTGAGCAGTACTAGTAGGAGTTGGGGAGACAAAAGGAGTAGGGTTTGGGGAAACATGAGGATTACTCGGTTGATTTGGCGGTTGAACTTGTACAGGTGGGAGCAGTTGGGACAGTAATTGCTGTTTGGGTAGATCAACAGTTTGCCAATCATCCAGTAAAATTCCGCCTGTATCACTACTATCAGGATTCCAACTCCAGTAAGTAAAGCTCAAGTTATTTTTTTGAATGTATTTCACCAACTCATTTTGCCAAATTCCTTCTTTGGAATTTAAGTCTATTTGCCGTCCTCCAAACTCCCCAATCAAGATGGGAGCAATATTCTGACTAGCGATATAGTTAAATCCTATTTGCCAGCGAGAAATCAGATTCTTCGGAAAGTTAGAGGCAGAAAAGTATGGCTGATTATACACCCCAGCGCCGTACTCATGAGGAGAATAGACTAGCTTATGAGAACGAGATAAACGGACTGGGTAGCGTTTCACACCTTCTAAATTTCCACCATGCCAATGCTGTGGCAGTTTTTGACCGGGGACATTCTTTTCTACTCCTTCAACAACAATTAGCCAATTAGGATTAACACCCAGAATCGCATTCCCTGCACGTTCTGCTGCTAATCGCCAATCTGTACTTATATTGTTATCACCCCAGCTAGCTTTCCCGTGGGGTTCATTTTTTAAGTCTGCGCCAATAACGTTAGTTTGATTCTTGTATCGGATTGCTAACGTTGTCCAAGTATCGATCCAGTCTGCTTCGGTAAGGCCGTCTCCATACCACAATTCTGGAATTTGCTGGTCGTTGAGGCGGTGGCTGTCGAGCAGAATTAGCAATCCTTGACGTTCCGCTTCCTGAACAACTAAGTCCATTACCTCCAAGGGGGTTTTACCTTCAAGTTCTTTGTTGCTGCCAATTGCAAAGTCAATGCCACTTACATTAAGCGATCGCAATCCTGCCACAGAATAAGGTAACCGGATGACATTATATCCTAACTTTTTAATCTGCGCCAGCATTTCTTTATAATCTCGTTTCCATAAACCGTGAGGGGCGTGCGTATCAGTTTCCATACCAAACCAATTAACACCTCTGAGCAATACAACCTTGCCTTTGGCATCCACAATGGTTCTACCAATTGTTGAAAGTGGTAGCTCTATTGGCGTGGCAGCCCTAGAACTATCTAAGTGAATACTTGCAGGTGATTTGGTCAGAACACATAGTAAAAACACTACTAGACTTAGAGAAAATATCAGTAATTGCTTAAGTAATCTCAATGTTCTTAGTTTATTTTTATCGACAAATTGCATACTATTATTACTTTTATTCTCGAAAAACTTATAAGTATAAACCGCGCAAAAAGAAGCAATAATTTTAATATTAACATAATTTCTACAGTATTATTACTTAGAATATATTTTTGTAAATATAATTCTTCGCCGATGATAAATGTTCGTATTTTGATTACAATGCCTTCATTTTATAGTTTTTATATTACTTAATTAACCTTCCATGCGTTTGACCATTTTAATAATATTAGAGGAATATTTAGGCACTATTGTTTCTGTATCCGCAAAAATTGGATAGTGAAAGGAAAGAATGCTGAAAAGTTTAACTGGCAATACGTATAAACTTGTATCTAGGTTTTGTATTTCCCTTTTGATAATTTGCACTAGTTGCTTAATTTACAAAAAATTTACGTAATTTACTGAGTTCTTCATGAGTTTTCTATTGAAAATATCTCCTATAGGGAATAATTTAAATACTAAGGCAGTACAAATATTGAGTCACCGCAAAAACTCTATACTCGCCAGATGTTACAAGCGGTAATAATATCTACTGCAATCTCTCTATAGTCTTTTATTTGACAAAAGCTTCTAAAATATGACACTTTCTGCACTGCAAAAATTTTTACTAGCACCTGCGATCGCTTCTCTAAGTGTATTTTCTTTAATGTCATTTCCGCTTGCGACACTAGGCGATAAACAAATTGCTATCAAATTTCAGGAAGAACCTATTTTTTCTGGCAAACTTAGAGATGTTGCTATCCCTTACGTAGTTTTTGCAACAGTACTTAGTATAGGGTCTGGAATTTCAGCACTCGCTTTCTGTGGTTGGCGAAATTCTTCTTCCAAATCAGCGAAAATTCAGCAAGAATTATCTAATCTAGAGCAACACTTACAGCAAAAAGAGACATTACTAAAAGAATGGCAAATTTCCGAGCCTCGACTGCAAATTTCTGGATTGAACGCTTTTTTAGATGACGAAGTACCTTTTGACCAAGCTCTTATCTCAAAAAACTCTGCAATAACTGCATCTCAACCTGTTGAAGCGCAAACTCAGACGCCAGTGGACGCACAACCAGTAAATCCTTTACCAAAGGTTGCAACTCAAAAAAATACCACTACCACCATGAGAGATATTGCTGCTACTTCTGCGTTTGCATCTACCCAAACTTTCCTTGGCTATGCTCAAGAAAATCCCAACAGTATGAAAGAAATTACTGCTGGTGAAGTGAATCAAATAGCAATTATACCATTACAATATGAAGAGTTGCAAAAACAAATTAAAGAGATGATGCTACAGATGCAAGCAATGCAGGAGAATTTGCAACTAACGTCTCAAGCAACAAATGCTGAGGTAAAATCCCCAGCTAAATTTCAGATTTACTATAATACTGTCCTTTAAAATTTACTCAAATCTATTTATCAAAAAGCAAAAGCTGAAGATAAATAGATTAACGATTAATATCTGGATACCAGCCTCAATATGAGCGCTGGTATTCCAGTTTTTATCTATCAAAAAGAGAGCGATGGAAGGCTACAGTATCCCGTCCTTAATCAGGTAGACGTAATTAAACATAAGATAAAACCGCACTTACTTAGACAGGATTATTTTATGGTTTAATGCCCATCTTAATTCTCACCTAAGAAACTCTGAAGGAGTCAGATAGGCATTCGTTTGCCTATTTTTAATCGGTGGAGCTAAGGTACTTTTAGAAGCTATGGATTGCGGCGGAATTTGATATCGGTTTCCCCAACCACCATTCAAGTCTTCCGGTTGCTGACGAGGTGGTATTGTTTTCTCCGTAGGTAGGGGTACTGTTAAAGTTTGGCTGACTTGTAAATATTTTTCACCTTCGTTAGTAAAGCGAATCAACTTGCTTTCAAGCTTTTCAAGCTGTTGATTTTCTGATTTCAACTTTTGAGAGTTTTGATTATCTGGCTGTTCCGACTGAGTAGCAGGATCGAAAATAGCTACAAATGTAACGCTACCTTCTGGAAACAGTCTTATTTGTGCTAGATTTGCTTGCCAGACTTCTTGGAAACTACCATCGGGTGAAACTTGCCACAGATTCAGGGCAGCCTTCCATTGTCCCTGCTTCACTTCCACAATTTGACGAGCCAGAATTGAACGATTAATACTCGTGTCTGAATTCAGTAAAGCTTCTGTTTGCCCTGATACTGGACGCAAATAACGCACAGCGGCCACTGTAATCTTGCTAGATTCGGGCAGATTGCTACTACCGACGACATTGTATATACCTTTACTTGATATGGGTTGTATATCTCCGATTTTCATCTCCACATTTTCTTGTGCTTTTTGAACACAGCCATAATTGGCAGCTAAAAGCATTAGGCAAATGCCTATCTGGAGATTAGTAGAAATTAAAGGTTTAAATTTGGTCAAAATAGTCTTTAAATCAAAATTTAGCATGACAAAAAGGCATAATATTTGGTTTGTTTGCAAATAGCTCAGGTTTTTACTTATTATGCCCAATTTATTTTTGAAAATAACAAATTTAATCGACTCTTAATCAATTAATTGCAAATTAAAAATTTTATTTAATCTAGTGGTTAATACCCATTTACTTTGCTAAGGTAGCGACATTGAATAACCCAAATATGTAGTTGTTACCCAACTAGGCTGATGAGGCAAACAGTACTCGATTGTTATAAATTTACTTTTCCAAGCCAGTACCACAAGGTTTATCTACTGCTTTGTACTGTCGCCGTCTCGATTTGCTCGGTACTGGCAGTGAGCGAAAAATCTTCAGCTCAAGTCAACCCATCTCAGCTAAAGACTACTGACTACCAATTGGGTTTAGCAGAACCGCTACCAGTGCCTAAATTACCCGTCAATAAGAGTCAATCTCAGCCAGGATCGCAAACATTGCCTCCTCCAGGCGGAAGAACTGGTGTAGCAGTTGCACCGATCGCTAATTCAGTGTTGAAAGTTGTAGAACCCAAAGCAGTCAACGATCTCCAACAAATGGAGAGTGTCTTCATCCAGCAGCAGGTAACTGGAAAAGCCCCGGCAGCAGCAGGTGGGGACACTTCTAACCTGAATTTAGGATTGCAGGGACAGATGAACGCCTCCCAGCCATCAAGTAGTTCAGCCCCACTGCCACGACTTGCCAACTCGGCTGAAACACCAGAATCAACTGCACCACCAGCACCAACTTTTAATCAACTATTCAGTTCTCAAACAGCCCCCCTGTCACCACTTCCCAACTCGGCTGCAACGCAAGAATTCACTGCACCACCAGCACCAACTTTTAATCAACTATTCAGTTCTCAAACAGCCCCCCTGCCACCACTTCCCAAGCCTGCAACCCCAGAATCAACTGCACCAGGAGCAGCACCAACTTTTAATCAACAACCACAGACAACACCATCAGTCCTTAGTACGACTCCCACTCCAAGCACAGCAGTACCAGTTACCCCATCGATAACTACTCAACAACGCCGTCAGCTCCCTAGCAGCAGTTTAAGGGAACCCTCTTTACAATTCCAAGGAGTTTATATTAACCAAGGTGGCGACACCTCAGCGCGGGCGAGAGTCAGCGGAGTCTATCCACTGTCTCCTCAAGCTTTGATTGGGGCAACCCTAGACTTAACAAGCCAAGGCAGCAACCGCAACTTCGATGACTCCCGAAACGATGGTTTGAACATCAACGAGCTTTATTTGGCGACTTCACTAGCAGGAGTACCTAATCTGCGGTTTGTGATCGGTCAAATAGATTTAACGTCTTATTTCGATCGCAACAGCTTTGCTAAAGATGGAGCCAGTCAATTCTTTAATCCGGTGTTTCAAACTAACCCAGCACTGGCGGCCACAGGGATTAGTTCCCGCACTGGTTTTTTAACCGATTGGAGTATCACCGACAATATTGAAGCCAAAGCAGCAGTATTTTCATCAGCAGACAAAATCGGTGACTTTTCTTTAGATGGATTTGCTGGCGAAATTGGCATCCGTTACGGCAATGCAATTATTCGTGGTACTTATGCAACCGATCGCGACGCTGGTGTTAATGATAGCTTCCTTGAAAGCTATAGCATTGCCAGAGGTAACAATCAATTTGGCACTGAAAAAAACGATCGCGAAGAAGCATACGGTCTTAACGCCGAAGTCTTTATTCCCAATCTGAAATTAGGTTTGTTTGGGCGCTATGGTCACTACGAAAACCGCACTTTGGGAGAGGGTGCAAATACTTACGTCTTGGGAGCTAGTTTTGTGGATCTGTTTACCCCAGATGACCGGGTAGGAGTAGCTTATGGACGCGCTCTCTCTAACGATCAGCTACGTCGTGGAAATAGTCCCGATGTATTAGAAATGTTCTATGATTTTAAATTTCTTGATAATCTCCGGCTAGGCTTGTCGGTTCAATCGCGTGATGATTTCTCAGAAACAGTTTTCGGTATCAGAGTGAAATCAGAATTTGATATCACTCCCAGAGGGAGAATTACTCAATGATTCAAAATAATATAGATACAAGGCAAAAGGGAAAAGCTAAAAAAATTAAATATCGTTCTCTTTTTACTAGTTCATTTTTCCTTTTTACTTACTTGCTAACTGTGCCACCTTTGGGTAGTATTGCCCCGGTTCAAGCACAGACCTTATCACCATCAGCACAAAAGGGTTTTGCATTCTTAAAAAAAGGCTTCATTAATGATGCGATCGCAGCCTTCCAACAAGCCCTTAAAAGTCAACCGCAATCTTCCCAAGTTAGGTTAGGATTAGCGATCGCTTATCGCAAAGCCGGACGTATTCCCGAAGCTTGGAGTGCTTATCAACAAGTACTGGCGTTAGATTCCAACAACCAACTAGCTTTAAAGACAGTTGGTGTATTGGCTACTTATCGTCCTGAGTGGAACTTAAAAGGAATTGAAGCTCTAACAACTTTATTAGAGTTGAATCCTAACGACTCAGAAGGTCGTGCTTCCCGCGCTCTACTCTACTCTTATCAAGGACAATTAACCGAGTCTCTGGCAGACTACCAAATCGTACTAAACAACAACCCCACACCAGAAGCAGTTGTTGGTGCGGCTCAAACTTATAGTTACAGTGGGGATTTTCCGAAAGCACTGGAGTTATTTAACCGCTATCGCTCCACTGGTAAAAGCATTACAGGGTATGCAGCAGTAGCCTACGGTCGCACCTTACGAGAAACAGGCAATCCTGGAGGGGCGGTACAGGTATTAGAAGCGCAGTTGCAGCGCTCCAATAAACTTGACCAAATAGGGTTTGAAACCCGTAAAGAACTAGCTGTAGCATACCTTGTCAATCAACAACAAGCTCAAGCGTTGGCGGTTTTAGATGTATTACAGGGAAGACCAGATGCGATTTTGCCCTTAGCGCGATCGCTCAATGAAATTCGCAAGTACACCAATAACCCCACCCTCACCCAGCAAGTTTTTAATCTCTACCGTCAAGCACTGCAAACCGATCCCAACCCTTCCCCCAAACTACTGCGCGAAGTCGCTGATGTCTTTTCTGGGTTCCCCGAAGGACGACAAACAGCACTGCAACTATATCGACGGGTGGCGTTAGATTTTCCCAACGATCAAAGTCTGGTGGTACAACAATTAGCTTTGGAAAATCAGCTAGGTTTACTCGGTAAAAATGACTTGAAACAGCGTTTGACTACTGCAATCCAATCAGCGCCGAGCGATCGCGTCCAGTTGCAACAGCTAGCTAATGCTTTAGTGAACATTGATGTTCCCGACCCAGAATTTTTACCTGTGTACCAAAATCTTTTACAAATGGGGGTGAACGTACCATTTTTGAATTTCCGGGTAGCGCAAATGTATGTGCAGCAACAAGATTTGAATGGTGCAAGGCAAGCTTTGGCGGCTTATACAGCTACCAGAGCAGGTGCTAAAGACCTCGCACCCCAATTACTAGCAGCAGAAATTGAGCGTCGTGAGGGTAATCTCGAAGCTAGCGCTCAACGTTACCAAGCTGTGATTGCTAGCAAGCCAAATAATAGCGATATTATTGATGCTGCTTTGGGCGGACTGGCTGGAGTACGACTGCAACAAAAGCGTTTTGATGAGGCTGTGACAGTTTATGACCAATTGATAGCTCGCAATCCTCAAAATTTGTCGATTCAACTAGGGCGTGCTAGTATCGCCTATCAAGCGAAGCGGATCTCCCAACCAGAAGCAGAGGCAGTTCTCAACAATTGGTTAGCTACACAACCTGCAACCAATACTCCTCCAGAACTATACAGTTTGATAGGGGCGCTGCCTACCGATCCGCAAAAAGAAGCTTTATATAGTTATCTGGTAGAAACTGACCCTAGTTCCATACCACTACAACTGCGCCTATTACAGGCGATCGCAAAACGCAATCCTGCCCAAGCACAAGCGCGGATGAAGCAGTTGATTGCCCGTATTCCCAAAACTTCTGACTCATACCAGTTGCAGGCAGAGTTGGCTCGATCTGTAGGTGATTTGAATTTGGCTAGCAGTACCTATCAGAGTATTTTGGCGCAACAACCAGATAACATCGATGCCTTAGCGGCTTTGGGCGGAATTCGCTTTGAACAGCGCCGCTTTGAATCGGCACAGGAGATTTATGCTCAAGTGTTGGCACAAAAACCAGAAGACAAAGGCACACGCCGCGCCCTTGCTGGATTGAATGCGATTTTAGATCAGCCTTTGACAGCACTGGCACAGCTAGAACAACTGCAATTAGAAGCAGCCGCAGAAGGAGGAAACGATAACGATGCATCTCGGCAAATACAGCAAATCCAAACAGACTTTCTGCTACGACGAGGATTTCAACCCCCTTGGGAAGATTATCAACGTCGAAACAGTAATTAGCGATCGCTTAAATCTTTTACAAATCAAACTGTTCTTAGGATGTGGCACTTCCCAAAAGTGGCAGCTATTGCCTGCCTGATTGGTTTATCTGCCTGTGTCTCTAGTTACTCGGCAGCAAACCCCAAAACGCCGGATGAACAAACTCCGGTGGCAAATGTCCCCACTGAAGGTAGTAGTCGATTATTAACCGATCTTCCTAAATCCACCCCCAACCGGGAATTACTAGTCCAAAGTTGGGATAGCTACCGTCAAAGATTTATTCAGTCAGATGGGCGGGTGATTGATTACGAAGCAAGCGATCGCTCAACTAGTGAAGGTCAAGCTTATGCTTTGCTAAGAGCAGTACTAATTAATGATCCGACAACTTTTGCCCTGACTTTAAACTGGTCGGAAAATAACCTCCAGCGCCAAGCTGCTGGTAAACACACAGATAGTTTGTGGGCTTGGAAGTGGGGACGAAAGGAAGATGGTAACTGGGGTGTTATCGACAGCAACTTTGCTAGTGATGGAGATATAGATGCGATTACTGGCCTGATTTTAGCATCACGGCGTTGGCATCAACCCGAATACCTGAAACTAGCAAAACTCAAACTGCAAGATTTGTGGAATTTGTCCACTATCTCAAAAACCCAAGGTGAGCGCTATCTGTTACCAGGGCCTGTAGCTGCATTTGTCCCGGATGCATCTACGGTTTACCTAAATCCCTCTTATTTTGCACCCTATGCTTTTCGCATCTTTGCACAAGTTGACCCCCAACATGATTGGTTGAGTTTGGTAGACAGCAGCTATCAAGTGCTAGAAAATTCCGCAAAGCTTTCTAGCGTAGGTTTACCCAGTGATTGGGTAGCTCTAAATACCAAAACAGGACAATACCAAACTCTACCAGCATCTAGCAATCTGAAGAGTTTGTATAGTTTTGATTCCTATCGAGTCTGGTGGCGTTTGTCGTTGGATGCTGCTTGGTTTAACTCACCCCAAGCGCAGCGCTATCTAGTGACATCCACTCAGCACCTGCAAAAACTGTGGAGTAAAAAATCGATACCAGCCCGTATTGATCTTCAAGGAAAACCATTAGTGAATTACGAAGCTACATCCCAATACGCTATGTTGTATGCCGCCATGCAAGTAGTGAAACCAGCGATCGCTCAAGAACTGCTTGTGAAAAAAATACTGCCTCAATACAAGCAGGGAATTTGGGGAGATCAATCTGCTTATTATACTCAGAATTTGGCTTGGTTAGGATTGTTACCTCCAAAGGCAATTCCTCAACAATTGCTTAAATGACACTCCCTGACGCTGAGGTAGGTACAAGTTTCCCAACTACCTTTTACTATCGGCAGACTGACTCCCGTTGATTTTAAAAAAATCCGATGGCATGAGTTTTAAGTTTTAAAAACAACAAAACACTTGGACTTTTTACGTAAAAACTTTGAGTAAATTCACACTAAAATCACGCTCTACCATGAAGCAATTGTTTCATCTTTCCCAAATTAGTAAAAAAGCAATTATTGTTACTTCTTGCTTTTTTTTGTTTCCTAGTTCATTATTGAGCGCTCAAGCTCAAACCAAAGGCGATTTGCAACAAGAAGTAACTTTATTAGCTCAAGCAACGACATCAGAAAATACTAGTAAAACAGACTTAAAAGCTCCTACTGCCAAGAACCTGACAAATTACACCCTAGAGTTTAATCGTAGTCCAATAGTGGGCAATCGGATGCGCTTGCGCGGGGTTTACTCAGAAGGTCGTCTTGCCTTTACCCGTCCTCGTGGCTGGAAACTAGATCGGGGTAAGGTACAAGCTTTAATCCGTTTTCAACACTCACCAGCACTGTATGCCAATCGCTCTAACCTAACCGTGCTATTGAATGGCACCAGTGTTGGTAGCGTACCACTCAATCGCAAAGAGTCCCAAGTAGGTCAAGTACTGTTCAATATCCCACCAAAGCTGCTGCAAGACTACAACGAACTCGTATTGGTGGCACAGCAGAATAACTCCCTCGAATGTAGCGACCCTAGTAGCCCCGACTTGTGGACAGAGATTCTGCCAGATTCCAAATTAATCTTGAACTATGAACGGCAGCCGATTCCTCTGAATTTTAGCCGCTATCCTTATCCTTTCTTTGACGAACTCGGCTTAGAAACTAACCAAATTGCTTATTTGCAACCGAATCAAGTCGATCAATCCTGGTTGACAGCAGCAGCTCGCTTACAAGCGGCATTGGGGAGAATCGCAGATTTTCGCCCGATTCAGACGAGCGTGGTGTCTGATATTGCAAATGTGAAGGTAAACGATCGCTTGGCGATCATTGGTACTCCCAACCAGCAACCAATTTTAAATACTTGGAAGAATTTGCCTTTGAAAGTCGTCAGCAATCAAATTCTTGATCGGGATAATAACCCCGTACCAGATGAAACAGGGGTGTTGATTATAACTAAAGCTGAAAAGAGCGGGGTTCCGGTTTTAATTGCTACTGGCAACAGTGCAAAAGCCGTGGAAAAGGCAACCCAATTTTTATCACAGCCAGACTTGCGGAAAATGGGTACTGGTCAGGTGGTTTTTGTCACTACTCTCAAGGAAGCTTCGACACCAGGACTGCGCCAATGGCCTCATTATTTGCCAGAACAAAATTCTTTTAAACTGGGCGATATCAAAACCCAAGTAAATGGTGAGCCGTTTAATGATGTGACTGTACGTGGGATGGGAGCGCCACCAATTGAAATTGATTTTCGCGCTTTACCAGATGATAGATTTCTCCGGGGTAGTTCCATGAATCTGGTGTACAGCTATGGTCCGCAGGTTAATCCGCGAACTTCTGCGATCGAAGTTTTACTGGATGGAGTTTTCATTGGTGGCGCACGTCTTGATTCTGAGTCGGGAGAAACTCGCAAAAACCTCAAAGTCAATTTGCCGGAAAACTTGATCAAACCTAACTCGAAACTGCAAGTTTTCATGCGGATGAATCCGAGAGAACCGTTTGATAAACAGAACTGTCTTCAGGCACCAGATCAACAACTTACAGGTACGGTGCATTCTGATACTAGCTTCGACCTGAAGCGGGAAATCTCTACACAACTACCAGACTTGAACCTGCTGAAATTTGGTTTCCCCTTTGCTGCACCACAGGATTTGTCTCAGACAGCGATCGTCCTGCCACAAATCCCCTCCAAGACAGATATTTTGACCTTATTAGCTTTTAGCGAACGTTTAGGAAGGCTCAGTCAAGCAGATGCTGTCAAACTAAATGTTTATACACCGGATGCTTTGCCAACACAAGTCCGCCAAAATGACCATTTGGTAGGAATTGGAACGCGAGAAGAGTTTCCTTTTCCCGAAGTGTTTAATTCCACTGGCTTCAACTTGAGTCAGGCATATTCCCGCTCCTCTGCTAATGCTGTGGTTCAGACCCCACAGGATACACAAGGGATGATTAAGCAAATTATCTCTCCTTGGAACAGCGATCGCGTCGTTCTAGCTTTAACATCTCAAACCGAAACTGGTTTAGAACGAGTGCGACAAGTCCTCAATCAAGACCCGTGGTTCTTCCAACTCAAGAAGGATACGGTGCTAATTAGTAGCGATCAAAAAGACCCAGTTTCTTACGATGCTGATGCCTATCAACTACAGTTTTTCCAAAGCGCCCCAAACACTCGCCGCTTAGAAAATACCAATATCCTCAGTAAAGCATCACGCTTTTTACAAGAAAATTGGCTATTGCTACCTGTAGGCATTTTCACTGTGTCTCTAATTCTTTACGGCATTCTTCAGTTGTATCTCAAGCGCTTGAGTGCTGATAAAAAGTAGACACTTTCGGTCTATCGCCAATCTTAAATTTAAATTTCAAAATTTAGATCCACAATGTCATCTTCCCCCCACACACCGCCCCGTAAATCACGCGATCGCCAGCGCTTAAAATTGAGCAATTGGCTGATTGATATTACCCCCCGATTTTTTGACCGCACTCTCCAAAAAGTCGGTGTGAAACAGTTTAAGTGGTTTATCCTGCTGCTGTTGGTACTATCACTGCCACTGATTATTACCCCCATAGAAGTTTGGCAGCAGGGATTGGTAGCAGTATTTCTTGTGCTACTCGGTCAACTGCTTATACACGCAGAGTTTCAAGAGTCTTCTTCAGAAATCAGCCACTATTATCACCTGTTTATGCTGTGGCTGAGTATGGTAACAACGCTGCGTTATTTATACTACCGCACCAGCTACACCCTCAACTTTGATGGTTGGCTCAACAGCATTGCTTGCGTACTGTTGTTCGCCGCCGAACTTTATGCCATCCTCACCTTGATATTGGCATACTTTCAAACCCTGAAAATTCAAGAACGCCAACCAGTTAATCTGACAAACATTCCTTACCAGGAATGGTTCAAAGTTGATATCTACATCCCTACATACAACGAAGATGTGGAGATTGTTCGTAAGACGGCTGTGGCAGCCTTAGCCTGTGATTATGCTCAGGGTAAAAAAAAGGTTTATGTCCTTGATGATGGTCGTCCAGAGAAGTATAAAGAGAACGACCCACGCCATGAACAGTTTAGCAAAAGACGGGAACAGCTACGGCAAATGTGCCAAGAACTCGGCTGTATACACATGACGCGGGACAATAACGACCACGCTAAGGCGGGTAATATCAATACCGCCTTTTACAAAACCGATGGTGATTTAGTGTTGATTTTGGATTGCGACCACATTCCATCGCGGCAAATTCTCTTGCATACAATGGGTTTTTTCTTCGATCCGAAAGTATCGTTTGTCCAAACTCCTCACTGGTTCTATAACCCCGACCCCTTCGAGCGTAATTTGGTCACTAAAGGGAGAATACCCGCAGGTAATGAACTATTCTATAAGGTACTGCAAAAAGGTAACGATTTTTGGAATGCTGCCTTTTTCTGCGGTTCCGCAGCATTAATCCGTAAAGCCCACGCTTTAGAAGTTGGGGGAATTGCAGTGGAAACCGTGACGGAAGATTGCCATACTGCTTTGCGATTGCATTCGCTGGGTTACAAGTCTATCTACTACGACAAAATTATGGTGGCTGGTTTAGCGCCAGAAACGTTTTCTTCTTACGTGGGACAACAAGTGCGTTGGGCCAGGGGAATGGCGCAGATTCTGCGATTAGAAAACCCCATTTTTAATCCGAAGCTGAACTTAACAATTGCACAACGGATTTGTTATTTTAGCGCGACTTCGCACTTTTTGTATGGCTATCCTCGACTAATATATGCGATCGCTCCGACACTATTTTTATTATTTGGCGTTAACTCTGTGCAAGGTTTGGGTTTAGAAACTCTAGCTTACGCCCTACCCCATATTCTCCTCTCCCTTTTTACTAACTACATCATTTACAAAAACGTCCGTTTCTCCTTCTGGAATGAAATTTTTGAATTTGCGATGGCTTTCCAGGCTGGGTGGGTAACGATGTTAGCGCTGTTTAATCCCAAGCTGGGTTCATTTAACGTTACCGATAAAGGTACGTCTATAACCAAACGCACCTTTGATTGGGAATCGATGCGTGGTCTTTTGGTGGTGACAGCACTTGTAGTCTCTTCCTTGCTAGCTGTTCCCTATTGGCTGCTGCTACATCCTGAAGATTGGCAAGCAGTCTTAGTCAACACCTTATGGTCTATTTTTAATCTGGTTTTGCTGACAGCTGCTTTGCTGGTTGGCTTTGAACAACCACAAATACGTACTGCCCACCGTTTACAGCGTCGCCTCCCCATCTTAATTACCAGTAGGGGTCAAACAATCATGGGCAAAACGGTGAATATTTCAGAAACTGGGGCATTAATTTCTTTGGAAACTTGGCCCAATTTACTGGATGAAGCGGAAGTTGAGGTGATGGGAGATTATACTGCTAGTGCCTCTTTAACAGCGCAGATTGTCCGAGTTTCTCCGATTAATGAGACAGAAACGCTTTTGGCTGTTGATTTTGTGAAGCTCAACAATGCCCAACGCGATGCTTTAACTCTAGTTTTATATTCTGATGTTCGGGAGTGGTATTCTCAAAAGGGGCAGTATGTAGACCGACCCTTCGCTTCCCTTGGATTCTTAGCCACAAGTCTGACTCGGGCTTTGCGTGACGTGAAACAAACTAGCCGTAAAAAGGTACGCAAGCAGGTAAATAGCCATAGCCGACTCTACTGGGATGGTAACTTCTTCTTTGCAGTAGCCACAGAATTAGGAACAACGGGTTTGCGCTTGGAAATAGAGGATACAAAAGCCGTGTCTTCTCACAAAATGCTAGGACAACAGGATTTGCACACGATGCGAACTGTTAAACCATTAGTAGG
Source organism: Nostoc sp. (assembly GCF_036917635.1). Taxonomy (GTDB): domain Bacteria; phylum Cyanobacteriota; class Cyanobacteriia; order Cyanobacteriales; family Nostocaceae; genus Nostoc. The sequence continues at coordinate 154,994 of NZ_JBALCW010000019.1, read as the reverse complement.
TTTACTGTTGAATGAGGATGAGGATAACCTTTCATCTAACCGATTTGTTGCTGAAATTTATGCAGTAGAAGAGACAAATGGCAAGATTACGCTCGAATTAGTTTTTCCAGAAAAATTTAAAGAACGTCAAGACACAAAAATTAAACAATTGTTGGAGGTTTTGTAGCAGAAGTACTTGACCTTCATTTTGACCAGCGCAAGTTCCATTTCAGTATAGATGTTGCTTGCGCTTGGGAGTGTTTTAAATTGCAAAAGTCAATTCAATTTTTGTGGGATAGGTCGAAAAGCCCGCCCAGTTTATATGGCGTTCGTGTCGCCCACCCCACAATAAAAAAATACCAAAAATAATTGGCGAAAAAACTCTCTGGTCTTTATTCCTCTGTATTCTCCCGAAGTTTGCTCAACGCTCTTAACCCGCGCACGCAACTTCTCTCTGTGGCTTTGTGGTTCGTTTATTTGACTAATTTATTTCTTGTCAGTCCCTAAGAACCCTTAACAATCACACTTTGCCAGCCAAGTTCATCAACTGTTTGAAGTTTACGAGATAAATGATGTTGCTGGCGCTATCAATTTTGATCCACCCTTTCTCATGTAGTTTTTCCATAATTTTGGTCGTTTCTTCAACACCAATTTCTGTTACCTCTGCTAAATCTTTGAAAGGAATGTTAAAAATTTCCTTTCCAAAATTAGATTCTTGACCATAGCTTTCGCCTAAAGTTACTAGGGTATAGGCGAGTTTGACTGCTGGTGGTGAAGACCGCATTTGTAAGCGCAAGTTAATTTGCCGCAATCGCCGTACCATAAGTTGTAACATCCGGTGATGTAACTGGGGGTCTTTGAACAAGATTTGAATAAAACGCTCTCTAGATACACTCAGCAAATTCACAGCCGAAAGGGCTATGATATCGGTTGAGCGTGGAGATTCATCCAAAATTGCCATTTCTCCAAAAAAATCGCCCCTACCAAAAATTGCCAGAGCTACTGCATCTTCCCCGACGGTACGCCGGACTTTGACCCAACCTGAAACAAGGAAGTAAACGGCGTTACCCCAGGCATCTTCCATCACAACGGCTCGCCCAGATGGGTATTCATGTTCAATTGCAACGTTGAGCAGCCATTCCAAAGTCTGGGGGGTGGCTGTACTCATTAAGGGGAAAAGTTCACTAAAAACCTCAGTCTGCATGAAATATTTATAAAAAATGGATTCAAGAGTAGGAAACTAAATTTGTCACTATAAATTTGTTTAACCCGTAATCTTACTTGGAATACGGCAGCAAAATCTCTATCTATTTGAGTTTAACTCTAAGTTGATCGGTCTAGAGTTCCATTACAACATAACAATTATGTATAAAATTGGAATCAGCGATTTCACTTACAGAACTATGATTTGAGGTTTCATTAATTAATCAAAACTTTAGTTGTGAATATAAAGCTTGTTAGTATAAAAAAATATATTCAGCGTCAAGTGCCACGAGACATAAGGCGTTCAAGATCAATCTCATGCTTTTGGGCGTGGTTCCTTCTGCTTCTACCTTCTAAAGGTCTATAGTAACTGAGGCATGAGGGGGATGAACTTACTATGAATTCTCCCCTGCTCCCCATCTTCTACTTTGGTACACCACCTTAATTGAGCAACTAAATACCTCATAGGCTACTCCTGGGTTCTTAAAGCTTGGGCTGCAAGATAGATTTTTGTCCATTCACCTAGTACTTGATGGGTTTTGAGTTTTAACTGTTGGCCTATTGCTTCTATTGAGTTACCTGTTCTCCGCAAATCTAGAATCTGGCGCTCCAGAGGAGTCAATTTTTCATCAAGTTGCTGCCATTGATTTTGGGTTAAACCCAAGTTATGTTCTTGCAAGGAAATTGAGAGCCAATTCTCTACTAGCTCTGGTTTACCTTTAAGGGCAAAAACACGCACAGCGTGGTAACTAATTTTTTCTCGCAGACGGTATACTTCTTTAGTCTGCTTATTTAATTTGTGGGCGATCTCTTCTTGGGATTTACCTTGTAAATACAGTCTTAGCCAGTCTACTGCGTCTGTTCCTAGATTTTCTTGTAAATAATTTTCAAATTCTTTTTGTACTGACTGACGCAGGCCAAGTTGTTCCTCTAGCTGTTGTGCTTCAATATATTCTGCGATCGCCTGACTATCGACTAAGTTAACTCGATTGTCACTGTCGTCTGTAAGAACTTCTTCTGACACCAGTCTAATCAAGTCACGACCCGGCACTTGGGTTAAGCCACCGCGCTGAGTGCGACGCAAGTAATTTACAAACCGATAAGCTAATAGGGGTTGATTGCGGACTGGCCGCAGACAATATTCTTCTACACTGGCAAATAGCAGAGCATCCCCCAATCGTCTATCAGTTGTATATTTAGCAATATCAGCCATTTGCTGTTGCATGTGGCTGTCACTTTGCAGTAATTCTTGGAGTACTTCTTGTAACACATCCATGACGCTACGCTGGCGATCGCGGCTTAGGGCAACCCAAGTCTGAATTTTATTCCGTAATGTTACTAAACTCCCCAATCGCATTATCAAGTTGCGATAAGCACGTTCTCGCCCTAGCCCCAAATAGCGTTGACGTAAAATTCTCCAGCGATATTCCATCGCTTGCTTGGCGATATCGAATTCTTTAGGGTTAAACAGATCAAACCGCTTTGAGTCAGATCCCAACAGCCAGAGAATAATGCTTTCTCTAGCAGCTTCATTTTGCTCTGGACATTCCGCAGCCAAGCGCTTTCCCCAATTTAGAGCTAGTTGTTCCACATCTGTTGTCATAGTGAGATTGCGTTCCTCGAAACTCAATTTTGAAGTTTGCATCACAACCCCCATTCGTCCCACCTAATTGTTTAACTGGCAACTTGCCTGAATTTCATGAGTCTCATGAAAATAGCTCAGTGATTCCACTTTTATTACGTCTTAATTCACTAGAATTATGCAGAAATTTATATATTGATATTTTGCTTACAATTCCAAAATGCCCCAAAGCCTTACTTCTGAAGCTTTTGGGGCTATTTTTTATTTTAACCTTTTTGTAAAGTTATGTTTTCTCACTGAGAATAGAAATCTGCCTACAGTGGTAGGGATAAACCTTTGCACAAGATGGGTTGAGGAAATCTGAACATTTTCTAACTGAGCCGAGGAACGAATCTAATTTAACTCAATGTCAGGCGAATTTCACACGTATAAATTTCAAGGCTCTACAAGCCCTTACGTAGAAAAATACTTAGTTAAATCTCAATATGCTTGGTGTTGGTGATATTTCGCCCCCCCAGAAGATCCTCTAAACCCACGCCATCGCTCATGGGGCAGCCCTGGTGTGGACGGGTTTCCCAGAATAAAGTAAGTACGTGGAAACCATTAGGATTATATTAAGTTAAATTTAGGAACACGTTTTGGTTTTATTAAGTGTATATACGTACAAAAGCGCTTAAGAGCATGTTTGGTAACCCGTTGTATAAACCTTAAATTAATTAATTCTTCAATAAATACTATCGCTATAGCGTGGAATCAGACCCAGTATACCCGATGGCGATGTCTACGACGGTCTACCCCTACGCTATTCTGGATAGTAGGGATTGATAGGTCAATTTATCCTTTATAAACTAGCTTCACCCACAACTGTGCCTTTAATATTGGCAAGTTATTTTACAACTTTTACATTCTCAAAAATCAATAGTCAACAGTCAATATTGATTTTGACTATTGACTTTGACTGTTGCTTTCCCTCTGCTTCAAAATTCAACTTATGCAAAATCTAAAAATAGAAAAGTTTGCAATCCTCTAAAGTTTTGATAGTCAGAAGTTTGACAATAAACTTCTCTTTAAATTCATTTATGGGAATTTTTTGTTTTGAATTCCCCCACAGGAGGTTGAATCTATCGACTGTTGGATCTGACAATGGGATTTTCTACAGATTCTCGATACCCTTGGACTTGTTCTGTGTAACCAATTGGCAGAACAGCTTCAACGTTTTCATGGGGACGAGCAATAATTACCCAGGATTCAAGTGTACCGCCATAAACATTTTCTGCGGCTTCAATACCGGCAGCCATAGCGGCTTTTACTTCAGAAACATCGCCACGAATATTAACTGTAAAGCGAGCACTACCGACTCTGATATAACCAACGAGGGTGACTCGACCAGCTTTTACCATAGCATCTGCTGCTGCTAGCACCGCAGGGAAACCTTTCGTTTCAAGTGCTCCAACTGCCTGTAATGACATTATTAATCTCCTGTATGAATAAACGATATGGGGACTACCAGTTAATTGTACGAAGCTTCGCTACAGATTTTGATAGCAAAATTGCTTAGAACATGCGGAATGGTTCTGATTCTTCGGTGAAATGGATTGGTAATATGGTTTCCACATTTTCTGGGGGATTGGGAACTATGTAGTAGGTAATTACTGCACCAACTTTAACTTCCTCTCCAGCTGCGATTCCGGCTTCAACAGCTCTATTTACTTCAGAAACGTGTCCCCGGACGGCGACTAACAAGCGAGCGCTTTCCGCTTGACCATAATACACAATTGTGACTGCGGCAGCTTTGACCATTGCATCTGCTGCTGCTAAGACACTAGGAAAACCTAAAGTTTCAATTACGCCAACGGCCATTGGCATGGCATTAGCTCCTGGATTAAGGGATAGGCGATTTTAATTGTACGTGGCTTTAGTCCCAATTTTGACATTTTGGTAAACTTTCTTTGATGCCATAATTTTATAGGGGAGTCGGGAGTCGGGAGTTAGGAGTTAGGAGTTAGGAGTTGGGAGTTGGGAGTTAAAATGTTTTGATAGTCGCTGGACTTTATTTTATATATTACAATTAATACTTGAGGTATTAGTTTGTGTAATTTTGTTGTTTAACAAAATCAGCGATGCGTCGAAGCAAGCTAGTACGATAAACTGAAATTTATGTTTCCAAATTTTTTTCCGACATCTGTTGGGCAATTGACAGAATCTGCCTCGATCGCACTAGCTCAAAGTATCTAAACAACTGCGTAGACGCAAAGCGGCTTGTCGTCAGACATCGCTACTCCTTTAATTAATCAACCAGTTAACACAACCTATGTCAAGCAAGGGAGTGGTGGAACTCCTATTTTATTAATTCACGGCTTTGATAGTTCTGTATTAGAATTTCGGCGGCTTTTGCCACTACTATCTAGAGATAATGAAATGTGGGTAAGTAAGTGGGCGCAAATAATCATCACTGGCTCGTAGTTGCGCTAAAGCGCAAGAGGGCGCAACTACGAGCCAAATACAGAGATTTTACTTTTCGTTACATAGTTTGGTTTTATCTTGCCTACCTACTTAGTGGATTTGTTGGGTTTTGGGTTTACAGATAGACTCTCAGGAATTGCCTATAGCCCAACTGCGATTAAAACCCATCTTTATTATTTCTGGAAAAGCCTGATTAACCAACCTGTAATTTTGGTGGGCGCTTCGATGGGGGGCGCAACTGCAATTGATTTGGCGCTGACTTACCCAGAAGTAGTAAAAAAGCTGGTGTTAATTGACAGTGCTGGGTTGGCGGGTGGTTCACCATTAAGTAAATTAATGTTTCCCGCGTTGGATTATTTAGCAATTCAATTTTTGAGAAATTTGAAAGCCGGCGATGTCTGACGACAAGCCGCTTTACGTCTACGCGTTTACCGCATTGGATTTGACACTCTCAGCGCTGAAGCGACTGAGATTCTTGATTCAATGAGACAACTTACCAACTAGACTTGCATCTAGTTGGCAGAGGTCGATCTCTCCACAGGCGTATTGAGTTTGCGTATGCCCTACCCTACTTAAACCAAGAGCCAATATATTCAGTGCCGCGTTGCGATCTCTATCCAAAACGGTTCTACAATGGCTGCATTGATACGAGGGTATACTGTGGCGGAAGTTTGCCTACCTTTGACAAGGGGCAAAATCCCCTTGTCTGGTTAATCGTGGCTAGCTGGATTTGCGCCAAGCTGTACTAGTCAAGTAACCACATCTCATTAGAACTCTCAGGATACTCATTTGGTTGATTTTGTGGTTGATTTTGAGCTAGTGGTTGCGATGACCGATGTGATTTTTTGTAGTTAAGTGGATTGTAGTGGTCTTTTACTGGTTTTATAGCACTAGTTTCTTTTACAACACTACCAGCATACTCATCTGGTTGATTTGGAGCTAGTCTTTCTGATGAAAGATGTGATTTTTTGTAGTTATATGGATTGTAGTGTTCTTTTACGGGTTTTATAGCACTAGTCTCTTTTACAGCTACAGCAAGTTTAGAATTATCTTCTGCTGTTTGTTTTAAAGCATTAATTTCTTCTATAAGCTGGGAATTCGCTTCTGCTAGTTGTAGTGCTGTTTTTTTGGTTTCGTCAAGTTCTTTTGCTACCTGTTGTACTAATGATTTTTGTTCCGATGCTAATGTTTTTTGTTTAGATAATTTTGATTGCAAATCAGCAATTTCCTGCCCAAGAGATGCTTCATTTTCTTGGCTTTTTTCTAGATTAGTGGTCAATTCTTTGATAGTTGCTTCTAAATCAGCCTTAGTTGGGCTTGTGCGCTTAATAGAATTTGCCTCAGGTGTTTGTCCTGAAGATTCTTCATCTGATGAAGCCTGTTCTTCGGCAATTTCTTCTGCTGTAATTTCGATCGCAGATTCGCCTTCTGAGGGTGTAAATTTTTGCGCCTCTTCTTGTAGTAAGTCAGAGAGACTTTGTTTCTTAGACATTATTATTTTCTCCAATCACGCTGTAATTCATCAGCTGCACGGCGGTAGTCTAACTCCGCCTCCCGTGCATTACTTCCTCGCCATTGACTAATCGCTACACCCTCAAGTGCCGCTCTTTCATGAGCCTTATAAGCACGGATAAAGGTATTACAAGCAGGAATACCTAATCGAGTCAGAGTGTTTTTTGCTTCTAGTGCTTCCCCCATACTGCGCGTATCCACTTTGGTAAGCAGTACCCGATGGGGAGTTCCCACGGGGATGACGGCTTCCTTGACTGTTTCCACGAGGATAGCTAAATCCATTGCGGCTGGGGGTGTAGGCAAAACTAGATAATCTGCGATCGCAACTACCGCCACTAATGCTTCAGAGCGAAGGGCGGGAGGCGTATCTACTACTACTAAATCGTAACCTGTTATCTTTTGTAAATCACCTAAAAGTGTGGGATCTGTTTCTTGAGATAAATCAAATCCCATTCCCTGCTGACTGCGCCCGAACCACCAACTGGCAGAACCTTGAATATCTGCGTCAATCAACAGTACCTTTTTTTCCTTCGCAAAGTTTGCAGCCAGATTGACTGCGGTGGTCGTTTTACCGACTCCTCCTTTACCGTTGAGAATAGCGATGATTTTTGGCACTGCTTGCTTCCGATGCGGCCTTATACCATTTTAGATTTTAGATTTTGGATTTTGGATTATCAAAGAGCTAGTGGTAATCGGTTTGGGCGCTCCATTTGTCGAAATCATTTTTTAACTTGCTATTACAAGAATATACCGCTTTATGTGACCCTCAAGAACATGAAAACTCGTAATAATAAAATTTAGAAGCCATCAATTCCCCAAACTCCGATGACAGCAACTTACAATTTGCCTGATGGGCCTCAAATGCCGCGCTGGCTGCGGATGATCAAGTTTATTGGTCAGCCTATAAAATATGTGGATGATTTTGCGAAAATCTATGGTGACACTTTTACGATCAGGAGTAGTCGCTCTGATAACCATATTGTGTATTTTAGTCAACCCCAAGCGCTTGAGCAGATTTTTACTGCTGATTCCAGACATTTTGAGGTTGGGAGGGGGAACATAGGACTAAAATTTTTGCTTGGCGATCGCTCCTTTATGTTAGCGGATGGCGATCGCCACCAGCGTCAACGGCAACTACTAACTCCTCCATTTCATGGCGAAAGGATGCGGGCTTATGGTCAGGATATCCAAAAAATAACCCGACAAGTGAGTAATCAATGGCAAATTGGCAAGCCTTTTAATATCCGCGAGTCGATGCAAGAAATCACCTTGCGTGTTATCCTGCGGGTTGTATTTGGTTTAAATGAGGGAGAGCTTTTTGAGTCACTGAGGCGATCGCTAAGTGACTTACTAAACTTCATCAGTTCGCCTGTAATGTCTAGCGCCTTCTTTTTCCGGTTCATCCAAAAGGATTTCGGTGCGTGGAGTCCGTGGGGCCGGATTCTGCAACAACGGCAAAAAATTGATCAACTTATTTATGCTTTGCTTCGAGAACGTCGGGCTCAATCCGATCAAAATCCTCAAGATATCCTGAGTTTGATGATGGCAGCCCGTTATGACGATGGTCAAGGGATGTCAGATGAAGAATTACACGATGAGTTAATGACACTGCTAGTTGCGGGACATGAAACTACCGCTTCTGCCTTGACATGGGCTTTTTACTGGATTGACCATTTACCAGAGGTGCGTGAAAAGTTGCTACAGGAACTCAACACCATTGGAGTTAACCCCGATTTGAGTAGTGTAGCTAAATTGCCGTATTTGACAGCAGTGTGCCAAGAAACATTGCGAATTTACCCAATTGCCATGACTGCTTTCGTGCGGGTTGTGAAGACCCCAATTAAAATTATGGGTTACGAACTGCCACAAGGGACAGCAATAGTTCCCAGTATTTATTTAGCGCATCATCGAGAAGAAGTTTACCCACAATCAAAGCAGTTCAAACCAGAACGCTTTTTAGAAAGACAATATTCACCTTATGAATATTTCCCCTTTGGTGGCGGTAATCGTCGCTGTATTGGCATGGCATTTGCCCAGTATGAAATGAAAATCGTCTTGGCAACTATTTTGTCAGAATTTCAAGTATCGCTAGCGAACAAACGTCCTGTGCATCCTGTGCGCCGTGGGTTAACTATAGCCACACCCGCAGGAATGCGGATGATTGCAACACCTCAAGTTAAGCGTGCAAATACACCAGCACTGATTTAGTCAAATAGGGTGGGGAAAAAATGCCCACCCTACTATCATGTAATAATTACAAATTACGAATTCCGAATTCCGAATTACGAATTATCCTGATCTTGCTTATTCGCCAGTTGTTCATAATGTTGTTTGTCGCGGTATTTAATTGTTCTCATAGGTTGATTTCCAACAATTGCTAAAGGTTCAACATTAGCAGTTACAACCGTACCAGCCGCCACAATTGCCCCATCTCCAATGGAAACTCCTGGAACAATTAGGACATTTCCGCCAATCCAAACATTGCGACCGATAACAACAGGTTTATGAATGTAGATATTATGTTGATATGGCAACTCATTACTTTGATAGTCGTGGTTTGCTGAAAGGATAACAACGTTAAATCCAAGTGTGGTGTTGTCGCCAATTGTGATTCCACCACGTCCATCTAATAAGACATCGGGTCCGATGTAGACTTTATTTCCCAGAGAGACATTTTGCGGATGGTCAATTCTAATATCTCGCTTAAATCTTAGACCTGAGCCACAAAATTTTAATTGACTCTTTAGTTCTTGATGCTTGTAGCGCCTGATTTTGGTTTCTAGGTATTCTCCCCATTGTACCAAACGAGGTACTAACCGTTGTTCAAATAGTCGCTCTAATTTATTTTTAATTTTATCTTTGATTTGTTTCATAAAACCTCACGGGACTTTAGGAACCCTCTGGCTTTCAAGCAGGAGAAAAAGACGCGGTACTTTAGCACCCTCGACATTTGTTAGGTTTCTTTGATTAGAGTATTTTCTCCCGTGTGAATACCGTTTCTCCCTATAAAAAAATTGTAGAGACGCTTTCACGATTGGCGTGTCTACAATTTTTTTTATTCGAGTACTAATCAAAATTCCTGTACAAATAAATGGCAGGCTAATTAATAAGGAATGGCTCTGAGAAAGCCACCAGCTAAGTTTAGCGCGAAGAAAGCTAAGATCGGAGAAAAATCCATACCGCCCAATGGGGGAATAATTGAGCGGAATAGATTCAAATAAGGGTCGGTTATCTGGGCTAAAGCAGCAAATGGCTGATTATACCAACTGATTTGCGGAAACCAGGTCAACAAAACCCGGATAAGTAGCAAATAGCTATAAAAGGTGACAAAGGTAACTAGTGTCGTAATCAGTAAACTCATGGATAGCTTTGTTTCCTACTAAGTGTCAAACGCGGTCTTATCTTTTAATTTTAATTTAGTCCATGTCATGATGTTTGCGGATTTAGCACTTACCATACTTGACATTTTTACCACGCCTAAGCAAAATTCAGGAGTCTTTAGTGAGGGAGCGGTCATTAGTTGCTTGGGGTGAACTGCTATTCACGTTACCCAATTGCTTTCGCACATCATCAATTGTGGCATTTAGCTGGGCAATTTTATCTTCTAGCGATCGCCTAGCCGTTTCTATACCGATGTTCTCGCTTTCTGAGGCTTTCATCTGACGCCGCTTTGCTGCTATTTTCTTCGCTTCGACTTGGCTATCTGTCAGTTCTGTCTCCTCCTCTGTTAGCAATTCTGGATTGCGTCGAGAAGCAATCAGTGCGCCGATAACACCGCCAAATACGCCACCGACAAACGCCCCTGCTACAAAACCACTGCCAAAACCATCTCGTTGACTCATATTACCGCCTTCAACAAACCTTGCAACTTTTACAGTAGTTATGCTATTTTCCTGCCCTAGCTGCATACTAGCTTAAGTCCCAAAGATGCGATCGCCTGCATCTCCCAATCCCGGTACAATATACCCCTTGTTATTAAGTTTTTCGTCAATAGTCGCTGTGTAAATTATTAAACCTGGATAAGCTACGCTCAGTTTTTGTAAAGCTGGTGCAGCCGCCACTACGCAAACAATCCGGGTCAAGGCTGGATCGGCACCCCGTTGTGTCAATTCTGCCATTGCCGCCATCATCGACCCTCCTGTTGCCAACATTGGATCGGTAATTAACACTCGTGTTTGGGGGGCAAATTTTTCTGGTAACTTGTTCAGATAACAATGAGGTTGCAGTGTCTCTTCGTCTCGCGCCAAACCAAGATGATAAATCGATGCTAAAGGCAGTAAAGTCTGCGCTCCCTCAAGTAATCCTAGTCCAGCCCGCAGAATCGGTACTACTGCTACTGGTATCTGCGGATCAATCACAGTTGCTAGACACGTATCCAAGGGACTCTGCACCGTCGTTTCTTGGGTTGGCAACCAGTCTCGCGCAGCTTCATAAGTCAGCCATCTTCCTAACTCAGTCATTGCACTGCGAAATAATACTGAAGGTGTGCCTGCATCACGGGCAACTGCCAGCCAGTGTTTTATCAGGGGATGGGGTGGAACATAAACGCGCAATTGTAGCGTCATAGCCAGAAATAGGGGCTTTTTTATTGTATAAGAACTGAAAACACCATAATACTCTTTCCTGCATCCGGCCGATATATGATAATTAACGCTGTCAATTTTATTGATAAAATATTTCATTAATAGTTGACATTAATTCTTAACTAAGGCTATATTGTTATCCAGTGTTCTCCTCTCTTTTAAGGATCGGCAGACGGGATTAGCCAGCAACAGCAGGCTCGTCCCTCTTTTTTTTGATTAGTCATTGGTCATTAGTAAATATTGATTGACTCTAGACATTGGACAAGGGACAAAGGACAAAGGACAAAGGACAAATGACAAATGACAAATGATGCGATCGTGATTGGGTCTGGGATTGGCGGCTTAGTAACAGCGACACAGTTAGCAGCGAAGGGAGCAAAAGTGCTGGTACTGGAACGTTATTTGATTCCAGGTGGTAGCGCTGGTTATTTTGAACGCCAAGGCTATCGATTTGATGTTGGCGCATCGATGATTTTTGGGCTGGGAGAGAACGGGACTACTAATTTACTCACCCGCGCTTTGTCAGCTGTGAATGTTAACCAAGAAGCGATCGCAGATCCGGTGCAGATTCACTATCATCTACCCCAAGGTTTAAACCTGAAGGTTGACCGGGTTTATGAAAAATTTTTGCAAAATCTTATTGCTCATTTTCCCCATGAAGAAATCGGCATTCGTCGCTTTTATGACGAATGCCAAAAAGTATTCAAGTGCCTCAACAGGATGGATTTGCTGTCGCTGGAAGAACCTCGGTATTTACTACGCGTATTTTTCCAACATCCTTTGGCGTGTCTTGGTTTAGCTAAGTATCTACCCCAAAATGCCGGGGATTTTGCCAGACGCTACATTAAAGACCCGGAATTATTGAAATTTATCGATATGGAGTGTTATTGCTGGTCGGTGGTTCCATCAGACATGACACCAATGATTAATGCTGGGATGGTCTTTTCTGACAGGCATTATGGCGGAGTTAACTATCCTAAAGGCGGGGTGGGACAAATTGCCCAAAAACTGGTGGAAGGTTTAGAAAAGGCTGGAGGTAAGATTGAGTACCAAGCTAGAGTTACGAAAATTCTTATAGAACAGGGAAAAGCGGTAGGTGTGCAACTGGGTAATGGTAAAGTATATCGGGGTAAACGCATAGTTTCTAATGCTACACGCTGGGATACATTTGAACAATTATTACCAGCAGAAGAAATGCCAGATAATGAGAAGAAATGGCAAGAAAATTATCAAAAATCTCCAAGCTTCTTGAGTTTGCACATCGGGGTAAAGGAGTCAGTTTTAGCTGCGGGGACAGAGTGTCACCATATTTTGCTGGAAGATTGGGAAAAGATGACGGCAGCAGAAGGCACAGTTTTTGTTTCGATTCCCACATTGCTTGACCCAGATTTAGCACCAAGTGGATATCACATCATTCACGCCTTTACGCCTGACTGGATTGATGATTGGCAAAAACTTTCTGTGAGTGAGTACGAAGCGAAGAAAGAAGAGGCGGCTTGGCGAATTATTGACCGCCTAGAGAAGATTTTTCCCGGATTAGATGCTGGATTGGATTATCTGGAAGTGGGGACACCGCGCACCCATCGCCGCTTTTTGGGTCGTCAGGATGGCACTTATGGGCCAATTCCCCGGCGCAAGTTGTGGGGGTTATTAAATATGCCCTTTAATCGCACAGCTATTCCAGGACTTTATTGTGTAGGGGATAGTACCTTTCCGGGTCAAGGGTTGAATGCAGTAGCTTTTTCTGGGTTTGCTTGCGCCCATCGCATTGCCGTAGATTTAGGATTTTAACATACATGAATCAAACGGTAACAGGACTTACGCACAAGGAACGGAAAATCGAACCTTATTAGGACGCAGAGGCCACGGAGGAATAAGAGGAAAGAGAGTTTTTTTGCGTAAGTACTAAGTAAGTAAGTGGATCAAGTTAAATATAAAACTTCACCCTACCTCTGGCTGACCGCGACAATAATAAGGAGAGGGATTGAGGGTGAGGTTTTATAGCATCAGCCGCGCGATCGCGAAAATTTTCATCCATTGTGCTTTAATAATGAGCGGTTTTTGTTTTCCAAAAATCTTCCTCACACACAAAGCGAACGACAAGCTTTTTAAGTGGGATTATATCAATTACGGGTGATTATTTGTAATAAAATCTATCAATTAATTGTGATTTTACTTGCGGCTCTAGTAGCTTTTTCCCTAGCCTCTTCGACATTCACACCCTTCGCTAAAGCTACGCCCATTCGCCGATATGGATGAGCATTAGGTTTACCAAATAATCTAATATCTACATCTTTTTCTGACAAAGCATCGGCTACACCAGCAAAAGCAATAGACTCAGATTCTTTTGAAGCTAAAATTACCGCACTGGCTGATGCTCCTAGCTGTTGTATATGAGGAATTGGTAAGTCTAAAATAGCTCTTAAATGTAGTTCAAATTCATTGATATTTTGTGAGATTAATGTCACCATTCCCGTATCGTGAGGTCTGGGAGAAAGTTCAGAAAAAATCACTTCTTCTTTGGTAATGAAAAATTCAACACCAAAAATTCCGGCTCCTCCTAACGCATCAGTGACTTTTATGGCTATTTCTTGAGCTTTTAATATTTTATCTTCAGAAATTTCTGCGGGTTGCCACGATTCTTGATAATCTCCTCGTTCTTGACGATGACCAATAGGAGAACAGAAAATAGTGGGTGCATTCCACTGTTTAATTGTTAGTAAAGTTATCTCAATTTCAAAGTTAATAAATTCTTCTACGATGACTTTTTGACTGTCTCCTCTAGAATTAGCGATCGCATAATTCCAAGCCCTCTCAACCTCGGTCTTCTTCTGCACTACAGACTGACCTTTACCGGAGGATGACATCACAGGTTTAACAACATTACTAAACCCAATTTTATCAGAAACTGCAATCAATTCTTCTAGAGTTGTTGCATAACCATATTTAGCCGTTCTGATGCCTAATTGTTCATGTGCCAGTTCCCGAATTCTATCGCGGTTCATTGTATAGTTAGTGGCAGCCGCAGTTGGTATAACTGTAATCCCTCGCTGCTCAAATTCGATCAGTTTTTCTGTTCTGATTGCTTCAATTTCTGGTATAATAATATCTGGCTGATGTTTTGTCACTACAGCTTCTAAATCATCAGCACTGAGCATAGAAATAACTTCATAAGCATCAGCAACTTGCATCGCTGGAGCATTGGCGTAGCGGTCAACGGCAATCACATAATTACCAAGACGTTGAGCAGCGATCGCAAATTCTTTGCCTAGTTCTCCTGAACCCAGCAACATCAATTTTTGGGGCAACTTAATACTCATTAACTTATCCAGGTGAATCTTCAATTTAATAATCTTATAATTTTGTGTGTTTTAATTACCATTTTGTCAAGAATTGAATTTAGCTCCGCGTCGTTGTAAATCTTGACGTTGCAAATGATTTAAACCAGTACCTACGCCCAGCTGACACTTATCTACTAGAGTCTCTAACCAAATAGTTTGGTTAAGAGTTGCACCTCGTAAATCTGCATTTATCAAGTTAGCTTTCGTAAAATTCACAAATAATAGGTCTGCATCGATTAAACTACTACCTTGTAGATTTGCGCCTGATAAGTTTCCTCGAATTAAGTTTACCCCATCTAAAATTAAACCAGATAAATCTGCTCCGATAAGATTAGGAAATTTTAGCTGGCTTGGATATTTAAAAAACCGGATCATACAGATGATATTTGCTTCATTTAGTCGTATTTTTGTTAAAAATTCATAACGAGCTATGCCCAGTTGCTTAAGAGTTTGTAGACGCTGTGGGGGGCTTTGTTCTAAAAACTGGATAGCTGTATCGCGTAAGTCTTGAGTAAGGATATTTAACATGATTTTCAAATTTTAACGATGTTAGATGCCCAACTTCTTTAAGAAGTCGGGCATCTAATTTAACGTCCTGCCAATAATGCTTTCGTAGCAGATTCACCTGCTAATCTCACGCGCCTTGTCAACTGGAAGTTTAAGAACGCTAGAACACTCAACTCAGCTAGGATTGCCATAAAAATTGTTGTCGTCCCAGAGTATTCTATAGCTGCCCAAGGAAAAGTTGAAAATAACCACACAGTAGGATATTTCGATGGGGGAATGTCGATAAATTGTAAAATCATCGCTGGTAAAAAGATTACAGCACTTAAAGTCCCAATTGCCCAGAAAGAACGCTTGGGAGTTTTTAGCAAAAGTATTAATTGGACGATGGTAGCGTAAATCATCATTAAGCTGATAGACAAACCTATACCTAAAAGTACTTTAAGCCTGTCAATATCGTTACTCAGCCAAGTTTGGCGATCGTTTGCATCAAAAACAGATGTAAGTGAAATCCAAACTAGCCAGGGGATAGTAACAATTGTCAGATTAATAGCGATCGCCACCAATGCAGGGCTTTTTTCGTCCCAAATTAGATCCTGCCAAACACTCTTATGGCTAGAAACTCCTTGATGTCGATATCTTGCCCAATCTTGTACATATTGACGGTGAGGAGAAAGAACTGCAATTAAACTTAAAATCAACACCAAGTTGTACAGTCCCAGCAAAACGAAATTGTCCCTAACTTGCTCATCCAATTTAAAATTATTGTTAGCAATTTGTAGGGTAAATCCCCACATCATTAACTGGCATAATGCTACTAGTAAATAACTTTGCTTCTTGCTGATTATTAAAGCTTGGGGATTGCGGAAGCAACGTTTAAGAGCTTGCAAAATTCCGTAACTACACACTCCAAAGTTCAGTAAGTGGAAACCAATGACGCTAACAACACTTGTCCCTAATGGTAAATAGAAAAACTGCCAGTATTTCAGGGGAGAACCATTAGATAGATGGAACAAGTTAGGAAATAGATAATTAGTTGTATCCCAAGGATTAAAAAGTCTAAACCAAGCATTTGAATTATTTAAAGTGTTGTAAGATGATGCCAGCCCCATTGTTGTGCAGAGAAAAATGAAAACTGCACCACTACCCAACCAAGGCTGAAAACCGCTAAACCAACGACTCAGTAAGCCAAATAGTAGTGCTGCGCTATAGAAGAAAATACAGCTAGCAGCAAGAATTGCGTAGTAACTCAAAATGTAACTAAAGGCAATATTGGCAGAACGCCCTGCCCACAAATGTAAAGGAATTGCTGGTAAGATGATGAGATAAATTAAGCTCGGAACTCCTAGCAATTTGCCAGTCAATATAGTTGTTTCTGATTGGGGACTGAGACGGATAAAATTCAGTGTGCCGCGAGTTTCTTCTTTGCCTAAATCGTTGATTAGCAAAAAAGTTCCTGCAACTATTAGTGTAAATATAAAAATTACACTAAACGTTAAGAATATATATTCCCAATGATCTCGCCACCACAACTGCCAATCAATTTGGTTTTGAGGGCAAATATTCTTTGAAATTAAATCATTGAAGTCAGCATTTTGGAAAGCCTGTTGTTCTTGCTGTTGATATACTTGAGTCAAACGACAATATTTTTCATTTAGCGAGTATCTATCGTTGGGAAATTCCCGTAACTGATATAAAAAAACTACCACTTGCAGTAGTAAGGATGTTGCAACTGCGATCGCTACATTAAAAAACTTCAGGCGTCCTTTGAATTCCCGCAAGAGTTGCGGATTCCAATCGCCGATTTTGTCTATCAAATTGGGCATCATAGGAAAAAATTATCCAAAAATAGCGAGTGAGATTTATTGACGGATCAAGATGCTTGTTTGTGACCTAATTTTAAGAAAATACTTTCTAAGTCTTCTTGGGTGCAGTGAAAATCAGTCAGGGGAATCCCGGCTTTGATGAGCGATCGCAACAATTCAGCACTATCTTCATCTTTTCCCGAAAAATTCACCCGCACGCTGTTTTTTCCTGGTATTACCTCCCACTGTTCTACTAAATGATGATGTTTCAATTCCCTTAAAAGTGCCTCTAGGTTCCCCAGGGTTGATATCACAATTTGCTGGTGGGAAAGACGTTGGTAAAGTTGTTCTAATGAGGTACTTTCTACCAAAAAGCCAAGTTCCATAATTCCTACAGATGTACAGAGTTCCGCTAAATCATTGAGAACGTGGGAAGAAATGATTACAGTCATCCCAGCTTCTCGCAAAGCCTTAATGATTTCACGAAACTGCATCCTAGCAATGGGATCAAGCCCAGAAACAGGCTCATCTAGTAGTAGTAAAATCGGTTCGTGGATAATGGTTCGCGCTAAACTTAAACGCTGTTTCATCCCCCGCGACAAAGTAGAAATCTGACTATTGCGTTTATTTCCAAGTTGAATTAGTTCTAAAACTTCATGTAGGCGTTGAGTGCGGCGTGGTTCTCGTAAACGATACAGACGCGCAAAATAATCTAAGTAGTTCCAAACTGTCAAATCCTCATATAGCGGGTAATCATCGGGTAAGTAGCCTAAACGAACCTTGAGCTTTGGGTTACTCTTGTCACGGAGTAAGCGATCGCCATTAATATAAATCTCACCCGTAGTTGGTTCTTCAGCAGTTGCCAACATGCGAATAAGAGTTGTTTTACCCGCGCCATTCGGGCCAATCAGTCCATATACTTCCCCCGCCTGAATTTCTAAATCTACATCATTGACAGCAACGTGTCGGTCAAATTGCTTAGTTAGTCCACGGGTACAAATTGCTAATTCTTTTACCATCGCTGCTGGGGTGCGGCTTGTGATTAACACTTAACCTAACCTCTTTTTACAACTTCTGTCAGCCTGGTTTCAGAAATTGAAACTGGCTTTATTTAAAGCTGCTTTCAGTCATGGGCATTATTTACCCTATTTTGACTAAAGTTTTAAACAATACCAGTTATTAAGTTTTGCTACGGGGAATACTAAAGCTAGAAATCTCTAGAACTTCTCAGTTAATCAGGTTAAAGCTGTATGGATTTTGAATCGATTATGAATATGCCTGCGATCGCGCAAGCTATTGCTTATGCTATTGAAGATGGTAGGCAATGGGGACAATCTTTTGCCAACAATTTTTATTGGGTAGGTAATAGAGATAATATTGCAAACCTGATGATATTAGAGTCCACCGCTTGGTCGGTAGGCAACGGTATTTTCAGTGGATTCATAGGACTAGCCGGAATACCCACTGATATTACGATTACATTGTATTCTAATGTAAAACTAGCATCAGCTCTTTTTGCCCTTTATGGCATTGATACCAGAAGCGAATCTACACGAGTACTAGTTTTAGCGGCTGCGGTTGGAGTGAGTGTATCTGAACTGGCTAATCAATTAGGAACTCAAGTAGGATCGCAAGCTATTCAAAAAACTTTAATGTCTATCCCTGGTAAAACTTTTGCTGAGATAAACAAAGCTTTAGGAATTAAGCTAATCTCCAAAGCAGGCGAGAAAACTTTAGTCAACGTAGCAAAAATGATGCCTTTTATCGGGTCTGCGGTCGGTGGTACTGTAAATGGGGTAATGATGAATGCTTGCGGACATTCAGTGGTTGCCTTCATCAAGGCTTGGAACAGATTATAAGGTAGGATGATGTAGCGATCCTGTTAGATTTTCAAGTCTAGGCGATCGCTACCACATAAAACTTTTCTACTTTTCGCCCTTCTCCTGCTATTGTCGTCCCTCCTCAATACTGACGAAGATTTCCTCAAGAGTGATATCTCCTAATATTTGATCCCTATCTCGCGTGTAATCTCCACTACCCATCTCAAATTGCTGCATAAATCGCGCCATTCCAGCAGGGCCAAGAGCCTTAGTCAGGGCTTCTATTCCCAGTCGCCTAATCTCAGCCTGAGAAAGTTTAGTCACGTCTATCATCTGTCACCTCCATTACCCAATGAAGCGGGTTTTCTACTCTTACTTCTAACAAGTTCCTGCACCTTGCCGCCAAACGCAACATCCTATCGTCAGTAGTTAGCAGAATATCCGCATTCCCCACTTCTGCACAAGCGATATGCAAAGCATCATAATTCTTAAACCCTAATTCATTCAGTTCTCTTGCACGAGATTTAACCTGTTCAGTCAAACTTACTTTGATGATTACAGAAGCAGTCCAAAGCTTCATCTGTCGTTTTTTATCAGTGTCTGGAGTCCGTTTAAGTTCGTTATCAATGGCTTCACTTACAAGCATTTGCCATTCACCTGTTTGACAATTAGTCAAAATCAGCCGTACCGCCTCAGCTTCCAAACGAATTCTCTCTTGTGTCTGGTCATCGAAAGGGCGATTCAGACAACACACATCTAAATAAATTAAAAACTCCATCGGTACATTTTGCTAGGTATGATATTTGATCTACAAGCATTTACCCAGTAATAATCAGCTATGACACAGAACTATCGCATAACTCTACTTCCCGGCGATGGCATTGGCCCTGAAATTATGGCAGTGGCTGTAGATGTGCTGAAAGTAGTAGGAACGCAATTTGATCTAAAGTTTGAATTCCAAGAAGCCCTCATCGGTGGTGCAGCAATTGACGCCACAGGGGAACCCTTACCATCCGTAACTCTAGATACCTGTCGCAACAGTGATGCTGTGTTACTCGCCGCCATTGGTGGTTATAAGTGGGATTCCCTACCATCGAATTTACGTCCAGAAGCAGGTTTATTAGGACTACGGGCTGGTTTGGGACTATTTGCCAATTTGCGCCCAGCGAAAATTTTGCCCCAGCTAATTGACGCCTCAACTTTGAAACGTGAAGTTGTAGAAGGTGTAGATATTATGGTGGTGCGTGAACTCACTGGCGGGATTTACTTCGGTAAACCCAAAGGGATTTTTGCGACAGAAACTGGTGAAAAACGCGGTGTAAATACAATGGTTTACACCGAATCGGAAATTGAACGCATTGGACGAGTGGCTTTTGAAGCGGCGAGAAAACGCGGTGGAAAACTTTGTTCGGTGGATAAAGCCAACGTATTAGAAGTATCTCAGTTGTGGCGCGATCGCATCACCCAACTTTCTCAGGAATATCCAGATATTCAACTCTCTCATTTATATGTAGATAATGCTGCTATGCAGTTGCTACGCGCTCCCAAGCAGTTTGACACTATAGTTACAGGCAATTTATTTGGTGATATTCTCTCTGATGCTGCTGCCATGCTCACGGGTAGTATTGGGATGTTACCCTCAGCTAGTTTAGGCGCTTCTGGCCCGGGTGTGTTTGAACCCGTCCACGGTTCCGCCCCAGATATTGCCGGACAGGATAAGGCCAATCCTCTGGCACAGGTTTTGAGTGCGGCGATGATGTTACGCTACGGTTTAGACCAGCCAAAAGCAGCAGATCACATAGAAGAAGCTGTATTGCAAGTTTTAGAGCAAGGCGATCGCACAGGGGATATAATTTCTCCAGGAAAAAACCTTTTAGGTTGCCGCGCTATGGGCGATGCACTAATTAGAGCAATTGAAGGAAAATAATTAAATAATACAAGTTGGGCAATTTGGCAACCTTTGCTATAAGTTTCGGGTAGACTAAAGGGAAATCTAGCAATCAAATAACAGTCGATAGTGTACGCATTACGACAAGGCCAAGTAAATTTTACCGCCCCAAAGAACCAATCGCCTTTGATTGATGCCGCCCTAATCAGAGCCGCCGGGCAGATATATTATACTCACTGTGAAGTACATCCCGAAATAGCTGGGCAACCTTCCGGTGTAGCAATTAATCGTGTGACTCATCGAGGTAAGGTTATTTTCACTAACCAACCAGTTCTTTTACCTCAAGAATGTTTTGTGCCGTTGAGTCAAATAGAATCGCACATGTATTAGTCATTGGTCATTGGTCATTAGTCATTAGTCATTAGTCATTAGTTCTCGACAAAGGACAAAAGATAAACGACAAATGACACAGGACAAATGACAAAGGACAAATGATTGTATGGACATTTTGTTCGCCATTTCGGCGAGTGTAATCGTCTTTGCTTTAGGTGCATCTATTGGCAGTTTTATTAACGTTATTGTTTATCGGTTACCTGCTGGGTTGTCAATTCTTTGGCCGCCCTCTCGCTGTCCCCAGTGCTTAAACCAGCTAAAAGCTTACGATAATGTACCAGTATTTGGTTGGATTTCGTTAAGAGGGCGGTGTCGATATTGCAAAAGCAAAATTGCTGTCCGTTATCCTGTGGTAGAAGGGGTAACGGGCATAATTTTTTTATTAGTTTTTTTAGTATTCCAAGTTTCGACTTTAACAATAGGCTATTGGGCTTTTTGTAGTTGGTTATTGGCGCTATCGCTTATCGACCTAGATACAATGACTTTACCCAATCCACTTACTAAGTCGGGTTTGGTAGTGGGGATTTTGTTTCAAATGGTGGTTGCTTTTTTACCAGAGGCTAGTTTCGTGGCATTGGTAAATCACCTGATGATGGCGATAGTCGGTGCAGTATTGGGATTATGGCTGTTTGATGCGATCGCCCTATTGGGTTCAATTGCCTTTGGTAAAGCTGCAATGGGTGCAGGTGATGCCAAGTTAGCAGCGATGATGGGAGCCTGGTTAGGCTGGAAATATTTGCTTTTGGCTAGTTTTATTGCTTGTGTGCTAGGCGCGTTAATTGGTAGCAGTGTAATTATGCGTAGAGGCACCGCGAATCAAAAGACATCACTACCAAGGTTAGGACAAAAGATGCCTTTTGGCCCTTTTCTGGCTTTAGGATCTGTAATTACGCTGTTTAGCGGCGAAGCCATTTTGTCTAGCTACCTGCGGTTATTTTTTCCAGCGTCTTGAACTGGAGTAGGGGCAGGGGACAGGGCGGATGAGGGGGATGAGGGGACAAGAGGTAAGAACTTGCAACAAATCTTTTTCGTTGTCCCATTTTCCTCTTCGCAATGCCCAATGTTCATTCATAAGAAATATTTATAATTCCTGACTGTAACCAACATTACCCCATCTACCCTTGATATTTTGATAATATTCAGCTTGTGACTTGTATTACTCTGGTGAACTACCCTGCCGTCTAGACGGATGTAGCTCTCCCAATTCATCGGGAATACCCAAGAAAACTCCGTAGTTCTATTGGTCTGACATCCCTCCAAGGGCAGAAGTCCTGGTTACCAAGACCCAAATCTTTTACCCGTAGCTCTGCCATTCGCGTAGCGTTCCGTAGGGAAGGGTTTTCTGGCAACATATACCTATAAGCTTGGTTTTCGCCTGTGGCATTGATGGTTATCGAGCGCAGTCGAGATATGGTCAAGACACTAACTATAATATCCGAGAAATCGGTATTCCTTATATATCCTGGATGCTATCGTCATCAGCCGCTCACAATCCCCACCTTATAAATACATTGTTCGCGTTAGCGTCTCGCAGAGAAGGTGGGAACTTCCGTAATCCGTTAACGACGATTAACCGTTGGCAAGCACAACTAGTTCAACAGATCCTGATTGCTCATAATCTAGCAATACAAATCATTGATTTGGGTAGGAGGGGGAAAGCATCTTATTTGGAGGTTGGTATTCTCATGGCTTTGTCAGTATGTCCATATAATTTAAGTCTGCTGAAAAAAGAGCAAGAGACTTGTATTGGCATAAGTATTTTCGTTAAGCTGGCAACCAAAGATGAAAATTAAAGTCCCAATTGCTTAAAAGAGTAGTTTGACGATGTAGCCATTAGTCATTAATAAAGACAAATGACAAAAGGCTAAGGACAACCCGATACGGCTTGACATGTTTTCGACCTCATACCCACTTAAAATAAAAAATGGCTAACAACGAAGAATCACGCGGTTTAAAGTCTCTATTTGATTGGTTTGCAAATCGACGGAAGTCAGGATCTACCAACCTCGAACGCCAAGAACGTGAAATTGCTGATGGGCTGTGGCACAAATGTTCTAAGTGCAGTGTGTTGGCATATACAAAAGACCTGAAAGCCAACCAGATGGTGTGTACTGAATGTGGTCATCACAATCGGGTAGACAGCGATGAGCGCATCCGTCAATTGATAGATAATAATACCTGGAAACCGCTAGACGAGCATTTGCGTCCAAGCGATCCCCTGGAATTTCGCGATCGCAAACCCTACAGCGATCGCTTGCGGGAAACCCAAGATAAAATTGGCTTAATAGACGCAGTTAGAACTGGTTTAGGTCAAATTAATAGTTTGCCCATTGCCCTTGGGGTTATGGACTTCCGCTTCATGGGTGGTAGCATGGGTTCGGTGGTGGGAGAAAGACTCACCCGGATGATTGAGCAAGCAACTCAACGGCGGTATCCTGTAGTTATCGTCTGCACCTCCGGGGGCGCGAGAATGCAAGAAGGAATGCTCTCCCTGATGCAAATGGCAAAAATCTCCGCAGCCCTACAGCGCCATAAAGATGCGCGATTATTATATATTCCTGTTTTAACCAATCCCACAACAGGCGGCGTTACCGCTAGCTTTGCGATGTTGGGCGATATCATTTTGGCAGAACCCAAGGCAACCATTGGTTTTGCCGGTCGGCGAGTGATTGAGCAAACCCTGCGGGAAAAACTACCCGATGATTTTCAGACTGCTGAAGATTTGCTTTTGCACGGTTTTGTTGATGATATCGTACCCCGTACCCAATTAAAGAACACCCTAACCCAGCTGATTGCCCTACACCAGCCTGTACTAACAACACCTCAAATGGTCTTGTGGGAAACAATGTCCTTGACTTCTAGCGCCGCAGAATAAAGCAGGGGGCAGGGGGCATTGGTTAATAATCAATAGTTCTTCTTCCCCTGCTCCCCCTGCCTCCCCTGCTCCCCCTGCCTCCCCTGTCTCCCCTGCTCCCCCTGCCTCCCCTGCTCCCCCTGCCTCCCCTGCCTCCCCTGCTCCCCCTGCTCCCCCTGCCTCCCCTGCCTCCCCTGCCTCCCCTGCCTCCCCTGCTCCCTCATGCTCTCTCCGGCTCTTTGACAAAAAATAGTGGGATAAGCGCTGTTAGTCGAAATAGACTAGAGAAGGCGAACAACCCCAGTAAACCTCCAAACTGAGCAAATTGGACGATGAAGCTGCCTATAGTTGTGCCTAAAGCACCACTCGCTCCAGCAACGGCAGCTGCTGTCGCAAAATAGATAGACTGATTTTTAGTTGGTGCGATCGCTAATTGTATATTGTTGTTACACAAGTCAATCGCCGCCCAAGTACCTCCAGTCAAGATGTGTAACAGCGGTAACCACAACCAGATGTCAAGGTGATTAGCACTAATCCCCAGCCAAAGCAGTGGTGTGGCTGCAACCAAAATCCCAATACAGATCAAAATCGGACGATTGCCTATCTTGTCTGCTAATTTGCCCCACAGGATGAGCATCAGCAAAGTCGCCCCCGCTTGAAGGCTGTTGTAGATAGTCACATAGCTCACGTCTAAATCGAGCGTGTCGAGCATATAGAGGTTAAAAAAAGGACTGCTGAGGTTAACAGCAAGCGCCCAGAAGCTGAAATACACCAGAAATCTCAAAAAGTTAGAGTTTTTCCAGATGCTGGAAGCTGGTGCAACAGGTGGGGTTGAATCCCTTTCTGTTATATCCCCATTGCTAAGAGCTAAGAGATCCCTTGCCTCTTGTTGAATCTCATTTGTTTGAGGTAATTTGCAATAATAAGTGTTTTGGGATCGCGGATTCATATCCACCTGGAAATATTGACATCCCAATCCCACAATCCCAAACACTATACCTACCAGCAGAACCACCCCATAGCCTTGGATACTTCCACCATCCCAATGTGATACAACTAGACCGGCTATTGGTACGCAAACCAAATTGGTGAGGCTAGCAGCACTATTGCGTATCCCAAAATACCTGCCTCGCAATTGCCGGGGAACTATCATTGCTACCCAACTTAGCCACGATGGCGCTCCTAGTCCTCCCAAAAGATTGCTGAATAGAACAATCAAGAGTGTCAATATCACTAGCTGGTGAGTATTAATCACTTCCCAAGTTACGCCGACAATACCGATAACTAGAACCAGCCATAGCAGCCGACCAATTCCGTGTGTCCGAAGAGAATATTGAAAGCGGCTGCTGCTACGTTCAGACAAGTAAGCACCCAACGGCTGAATAAGATTGACCAACATGGGGATAGAGCAGAGCATCCCAAATACCATTGGACTAGCACCCAATTCCACCAAAAAATTGCTAAGTAAAATCCCGCCAGTTCCAAGGGAGTAAACCGCCGCTAAGACAGAATCTGTAGTGGAGGCTTTTAAACTAGTACGAATCACATCTTTGGGAATTCGAGAGGTTGGAGAAAGTGCTGTGGATGGTGAGGCAATCTGGGGAATTTCCAGAGTCCGTGGCGCAGTTGTTTCAACCTGAACAAAATCCATAATGTATGTTTATGAGTAAAACATGCTGACATAAATCTGGTTGTCGAGGAACTCGGTATGCTTCCATTAGCATTCTTGATAAGTTTTTGTTATTTTAACTTGCAATTCTCAACCAAAATTTCAAATAAGTAAAATATCACTCCTTAATAACACAAGGTACAAGTAAGAAGAGAGACTGTTATTTGTCTGCGATAAAGAAAAGATTAGGGACTGACAAATAAAAAAATGTTCCAAAACTGACGTAAAAACTCTCTCTATTTCTTCTCTCTGCGTTCTCTGTGCGGCAATCGCTCATGGGGGAAACCCCCAAGACCGCGCTGCCTTGTCTCTGTGGTTCGTTTATTGGAATAATTTATTTCTTGGAAGTCCCTAACTTAATTTTTTGGGATTGGTCATGGCGATCGCAATCGTCATTATTTATTGGCGGTAGTTAACTAGGCTACACTGTGGCAGGTAGGTGAATATCCAGATGCGATCGCATTTTTGTTAGCAGCAGCGATCGTTGCCATCACTTTAATTCAAAGGCGACTTTTCAAAGGCGAACGGATTTGACTAAGGGATGATTGTCTATAGCATGGTTAATGCCACTTTCATCTTCATGATGCGGCAGTTTTTCGTTAATTTTCCTAAATGTAATTACTCAAGAGTTAAAAATTCTCCCCCTGCCCCCCTGCTCCCTCTGCCCCCCCTGCAACGCCAGCCTCCCCTGCCCCCCCTGCCCTCTTTCCCCCCTACCCTCTTTCCCCCTCCCCATTCCTAAACAGTATTTTGGGCAACAAATTGCACTCCTAACGTGATATTGGTATTACAGCGACTCAATCTCTATCTATCAGTTAATAAGCATTATGGGTTTTGCAGACCTATCAATCGCAGAGATAGCAGCCGACTACAGCATTCCTGTAGAAAAAGTGTTTTCTCTGTGCAACCAACTGGGAATTCCTTACAAACACCAAAAGACTCGTTTGGCGTTAGAAGATGCAAAGGCAATTATTTCCCAAATATCGTCTGAAATACACCCAAAAGGTACTAACGACTTGATGGGCGATCGCTAGGTCACCTGAAGGGTTATATCGGGCTTTGGCTAATCACTGATAGCTAATGATAAAAAACAATCAGTCATTAGCAATTAGCAGCTTGGAGATTGAGAATCGCTTTCTTAGCTGTGTCGAGCGTTAAAAATTTTAAGGGGAAACATGTTTAGAAGACTAATTGGCGTTGTTGTGGTTACTGTTTTACTCTCGTTTCAGTTGCTTGTCGGTAGCGCGACAGCAGTAGAACTGGACAAAGCTACCCTGACAGTGCCATTAAATGCTCAGGATGATACCGTCGTACTTAGCCTAAAACAAGTCAAAGAAGGCAAACGCTTATTTAATTACGCTTGCGCCCAATGCCATGCAGGGGGAGTTACCAAAACAAACCAGAACGTAGGACTCACTCCAGAAGACCTGGCACTGGCAACACCCAACCGTAACAACATTGAAGGCTTGGTGGATTACCTGAAAAATCCCACTACTTACGATGGGGAAGAAGAGATTTCCGAAATCCACCCCAGTATCAAAAGCGCAGATATTTTCACAGCAATGCGAAATCTGACTGATGATGACTTGGAGGCGATCGCTGGTCATATTCTCTTACAACCCAAAATCGTCGGCACTAAGTGGGGAGGCGGAAAAATCTATTACTAAATCCCGGAATTAGTACTGGGTCTTTGGGGCATAGGGCATAGGGTATTCCCCATTCCCCATTCCCCATTCCCTAGTTTTCACACCAGCACAAAATCTTCCTGGTTGATCCACAAAAAATTTTTCAAAAATCCAAATATTCCTAAAGAAAAAATAAAAATCCCTTATTTTCCCGTTTACCTTTATTCACAGGCTTTTTGGGCTATCGCAGTTTAGTATTTATGACTGATTGCACAGCTTTTTGCAATAAATTTTTCCCTATTCGTAAAAAAAAAATTGTATCTATGACAGATTGTCATATTTGGTGTTGATTTTATTTAAAATGAGAAAAGGAAAAAAATTATTTTTTAGGAGAGAGCCATGAAATTGATTTCGGCAAGCTGGCGACGCCTTAGTTTGGCTGTGTTGACAATCCTTTTAGTTGTTAGCAGCTTCGCTGTTTTTACTCCCAGTGCTTCGGCTGAAACCTACAAAGTGAAATTGGGTAGCGATAAAGGAATGCTGGCATTTGAACCGAAAAAGTTGACAATTAAACCAGGTGACACAATTGAATGGGTGAACAATAAAGTTCCTCCCCATAATGTTGTGTTTGATGCTGCCAAAAATCCAGGTAAGGACGCTACTTTAGCAAAATCTCTGTCTCATAAGAATTTGCTGATGAGTGCTGGTCAAAAGGAAGCAACCATCTTCCCCGCAGACGCACCTGCTGGTGACTACACCTTCTACTGTGAACCCCACCGTGGTGCTGGCATGGTTGGTACAATCACTGTCCAAGGCTAGAAAGATCCTCATTGACACAAGATGATTTTCTGGGCTTCCTTCTGGGAAATTAGCCCATAGCAACACATCACACTCCTAGAGTGACGCACACAATGAATAAATGGCGGTAACGAGTCCTATCCTCCCCTAAAACGCTAAGTAACCTGTGGTGATAGAGGGGTAAACTCGTTACCGCCAATTTTGATCAAACTTGACTTAATCAAGCATTAATCGCGTTTATACTCTTGCTGGAGGCTTGTTGCGAGGGAATTCTATTGAGAATACTTTTATTAATCCTACTGTGGGCGATCGCTCTATTCAAATTGACATTCATTAGTCCAGCACTAGCTGCCGAAATATCTAACGGTGCTAAAATTTTTGAGGCTAACTGCGCTTCTTGCCATATAGGTGGCGGTAACATCCTTATTAGCCAGAAAACTTTGAAAAAGGAAGCATTGTCAAAGTACTTAGAAAATTATGATAGCGACTCAATCGAGGCGATTATCCACCAAGTACAAAACGGTAAAAATGCCATGCCTGCCTTTAAAGTTAAGTTAAGTGCTGAGGAGATTCTGGAGGTAGCTGATTATGTTTTTCAGAATGCAGAACAAGGCTGGTAAAATAGCTATCCTGTTTATTTACTATGGGATGAGTATCTTGGTATACCAATAACTTTTCTTAATTAGAACCTTCTAACGAACTCACCCAAAAAACGCTAGATGACGAACTAGCGATCGCCAATTCGTCATCTACTAAAAACCATATTTTAAAATGTTTTTAATCCAAAATAACCATCTAGTAATTATTTTTCTGGATTAGACTTTTCTCTGTTTTCCTTCACTTGACGCAACATTTCTACTAATTTTCCATCCGATTCAGCAGAGGCTGTAGGCTGAGTCTTATTGATTCTCGGCGGTACTAAGGATTCGGAAGTAGTAGCCGATGAAGGCGTAAGCTGGTTCTTTCTGATTTGGAGTTCAGTAAATGGTTTAGAACTAACTGCTGGTGAGGGCGTAAGTTGATTGCTATTGACTCCCGTTGCAGATAATGGTTTAAGACTACCTGTCGGTAAGGACCTAGGCTGGTTATTTGTGATTGGTATTAATGGTTTAAGAATACCTGTCGATGAGGAAGCAGGCTGATTATTTTTGATTCGCAGTTCAGGAAATGGTTTGGGGGTAAACTGATTGTTATTGATTCCCGGTGCAGATAATTGAGTAGTCCCAGTGGTGTTGCTAATGTTGTTTTGGAAACTTAGATTAAATGGATAGGAACTGATCCGTTTATCTCCCTTGGGGGATTGCTTGTTGAAGTATTCCCTTGCTTCTGATTTCAATTCCGGGGAAAGTAACTTGTCTTGAAACTTGATATCTAAGACCTTACCATCCGGATCTATCACTAATACACCTAAAACAGCACCTTTAAGATTCGGCTTTTTGGTGGGTAATGTTTGGCGGATGACTGGTTTTTGTTCAGCATTGGGGTATTGTTGCTGGACTTCCTTTCTCAGGTTTGCGTAGGAGTCTAGCTGTGCTATAGCCAGTTGAGTTCCTTTGGCAGATAAATCGGGTGTCTGTAACGTGGTTCCCCTAATAAGGCTTAAGCTATCCCCACGCCTTGGAGCTTGTTTTAGAGAACTTATCAACGGGTTTTGAGCAATTCTAGACGCATCATTAACCGATTGCGTCATTTGTAAAGCCGTATTTCCCTGTGCTGTTGCAATGGGGCTAGTGTCAGATAAGTTTGGAGATTGGGCATTTTGCAGAAGATCATCAGGTATTTGCTGCGACTGCAATTGTGGCAATCTATTTACAGCTAATGGCTTTTGCAGAATATCATTAGGTGTTTTCTGGGATTGCAATTCTGGTAATCTATTTACAGCCAGCGGCACAGGTGCTTCGTATTTGGTGTCACTAACATTCACACGAGGAGCCGGTCGAGAGAATTTAGGACTGGTATTGTATTTAGAACTATCAAATTTAGAGGCGTCAAATCCCAAATTACCATTAGGAATCATCCGCAAAGACTGCTTTGTAGGCAAGGAGGAAACTCGATAGTTATTCGATGATGCCGGTAGGGGAGGCAGTACTAGCTGACTCGATGGCGCTGGTGCTACTGGGGGCAATAGAGTTTGGGCGCTAAAGTTTGGAGTAGAAAGTGGCACTATTGGAGGAAGTTGTTGTAAACCAACTTGCGGCGTGCTTTGCGGCAAACGACTTTGGTCGGCTTGGCTCAATTCCAAAAGTCCGACTGTTTTTGATGATGCTGTATCCTTGGGTTTGCTAGAATCCATAGGCATCAATGGCACAATCATAGCGATCGCACCGTGGATGCCAAGAGAAGCTATAGCTGCTATCCCAATTGGCTGGCTTAACAGTTCTGGTATATTTCTAAACAGGGAGACGTAAGACATAGCTGTTATCGTTCACTCGGCTCAGTTGCAGTTGACTAGCGATTTTCTCTTTTCGACTATATTGCAAGATATTGCAATATATGTATCCCACTCAGGAAATAATAACTTCCTATCCTGGCAATAAAAACGCCAAAATTGCCATTTATTCAAGTTTTTAATCGATCAATGACGCTGTATCATGTGTTCCAATTTGAGCTTGCTAAAGAAATAGTTTAAAAATTACTACTTTTTATTTCTTTTCTTATTGTTAAGACGCACACAATTAAAATTAATATCTCGGATATTTATCAAGTTTGAGTAGATAACAACATTTCTTGAAGTTGCCTTGTTTTTTATACTGTTTTCCAGTCAACTACGCTTCTGTAACAGATGGTACACTTATTTAGCCAAGACTAGTCCCCATGTGAAAATATTACCACATCACCAGTCCCTAAATCTGTTGCAAATTGTACAATTCTATTGAAATTCTAGCCCTAAACCCCACCAAAGGTATTTGGGTTTTTATAAAAAGAGTCAGTCATGCGGGGAGCAATTCTAACTTTTGACTTCCTCTTCGCCAAAAAACTTCAAACCTTCATCAATCATTCAATCCAAAATTTAAAATGCCGTTACCGACAGTTATTGTCCCTGGATATCTAG
Organism: Nostoc sp.; assembly: GCF_036917635.1. Taxonomy (GTDB): domain Bacteria; phylum Cyanobacteriota; class Cyanobacteriia; order Cyanobacteriales; family Nostocaceae; genus Nostoc. The sequence continues at coordinate 123,923 of NZ_JBALCW010000019.1, read as the reverse complement.
AAAGTGCGATCGCTTACCGCCAACTAGAACAATCCCTACAACAGTTAGATTTTCCCACCGTTACAGTACCACTAAGACGCCGTGACTGGCTACCCACTATTGGAGGAAGACCTGTAACGCCAATTCTGCAACAACTCGATTGTACAATCAAACAGACATTGCAGCAACATAATGCTACTCAAGTTAACTTGATTGCTCACTCAGCAGGAGGTTGGATATCACGCATTTACATGGGAGAAAAGCCTTATTTGGCAAGAGTTAACGTTAAAGCATCTCTCTGGAAAGGGCATCCCCTGATTGCTACTCTCATCACCTTGGGTACACCCCATATTAGCCAAGAACGCTGGACACGCTCCAATTTGGATTTTGTCACCAATAACTACCCAGGAGCTTTTTACAAAAACGTTCGTTACATTTGTGTGGCTGGCAAAACTATTTTTGGCCAAAGGCGGCGCGGTAGCTGGTTAGCTTATAGTAGTTACCAATTAACCTGTGGTAAAGGCAACACCTGGGGAGATGGAATCACACCCATTGAAGCTGCTCACTTAGAAGGGGCAGAAAATCTGGTGATTGAAGGTGTGAGGCATTCTCCGAGAAGTCCTGGGATTTGGTATGGTTCAGCAGAACCCTTAAAAGCTTGGGTGCAATATCTGATTTAAAAAACTATATTAGACATCTCCGAAAAAGAATGTAGAGACGCGAAATTTCGCGTCTCTACAAGGGTTTCATTTTGCAGATATTTAATTTCCGGAGATGTCTATTTTTATTTGGATAATGCAACATTTATTAAAATTTCTTAGCTAAAATTGTAATAGTAATAAATACCTAGTTAAGAACAGGAGGGGTGAGCTATGCAAAGCACCCAGTTTAATAGGATTTTGCGACGAGTAGCAACGATAATATCGGTCGTGATTGTGACTTTGTGCTTAATTTATATCTCTACCGGAGTAATGCTTTCTTTTTATTATGAACCGACAGCAGGCGGAGCTTATAACTCATTGAAGATGATTAATACACAACTACCATACGGCTGGTTGTTTTGGAGAGCGCATGATATTGCTGGTAACGCAGTAATTGCGATCGCTCTGATTCAAATAGTGGTGATGTTTTTAGGTCGGCAATTTCGCAAGAGTTGGCTGGCTGCTTGGATTAGTGGGATTTTGTTAACCTTAAGTGCGATCGGGCTAAATTGGACAGCGATGATCCTAGATTGGACTCAGGAAGGATACTGGCGTTTTAACATTGAACTAGGAACCATCGAAGCTATTCCTTTTATTGGTGGACAACTCCGCGAGATTCTAACTGGCGGTGGAGCCATTAACACAGTTACTATCCAACACCTTTATACAATCCACAGTTATCTGATTTCTGTGGCGACTCTAATTCTTGCTATAGTGCATTTATCTGCTTTACTGTGGCAAGAATGGGAAATATATCAAGAAACGCCAAGACCAGAAATTGATAATTCGCAACAACCGCCAGAAGGCGAATTTATCCCTTCCCAAAGCTAATAAAGGAGGCAGGAGGCAATTCTCCGTAAGCTCGAACTGCCCTTAGCAATAACTACTTTCCTCGATAAAGAGTCAAGAGTTAAGAATTCTTCCCCTGCCCCCCTGCCTCCCCTGCCCCCCCTGCCTCCCCTGCCCCTCTGCCTCATCCCCCAGGAGCCTCACTAGCGGAAAATTCAGACAATTAGACCAGAGATAGGTCTTCAACCTCTGGTAACTTTTCTAGAGAGAGGGGGGTGGATTGAGTAGCACCAGATAAGCGTTTTAAAAGGCTAGGTCTGGGGTCATGTAAAAGGTAAATAATGCGATCGCCAACTTCCCAATCTTGGTTAGCTGACATTACCTGTAAGCTTTGTTCTCGTTCTACCAATAGCGGTATCAAAACCCCAATCCGAATCTTTTCTTGAATGCGATCGCATTGAGTAGAAAACTCCAACTCATCTAGGGTAGTTGTCCCTAACTTGACGCGCCCATCATTCAAATATTCATTCCAAGTTTTAATCGCTAAGTCTGGAATAAAGGCTTGATTAACTTTATTACTAACCGAAATATTCGCTTGCGGATCGCGGGGGAAAACAGCTAAGACGCGCGGCGGTTTAAATTCCTCCGCTGCTCGTTGAGCCAAAACAAAATTCACCTCGCCATTACTAGTCATAGCCAAAAAAGTACCCATAGAGCCAAGTCCTGCCTCTTCCAAAACAGCAGCATCAAGCCCACTGCTGGCAATCACCCGCAGATTTTGCGCCTCGGCTTGCACAAGACAGTCAGGGTCAGTATCAATCATGACCACGTTTTCTCCCCGTTCTTGAAAGAACCGGGCAATCAAAAGACTTAACGGATTACAACCCACAATCACTGCCCCAGTTACGTCTTTAGAAGTGATTTGCAACCATTTAGCAACCCAGCCAGCTGTTAGCCCTTGGCAGACAACAGTCATAATAATTGTCAAGAAAACTAAAGCTTTGATGGAATCACCGCCGTTAATGCCGCGCTGTGTCAGCGAAATCGCAAAAAAAGAAGCGACGGAGGCAGCAACAATTCCTCTAGGAGCAACCCAGCTTAAAAATACTTTTTGTCGCCAGTTTAGATCGCTATTCCAAGTACACAAGAGGATATTAATTGGGCGAACGACAAACATTAATACCAAAACAGTGAATAAACTACCCCAACCCAAAGCAAACACACTGGCAATGGATAGGTCAGCAGCTAATAAGATGAATAGCACCGAGACGCTGAGAATTGTCAGCTGACCCTTAAAACTCCTTAACAGACGTTCTTCTGGGACTGAAGAGTTAGCAAATACTGCCCCTGCAACTACTGTTGTCATTACTCCCGATTCACTACGGATAATTTGCGATAAGGTAAATAGGCTCCAAAGTATCGCCAACACCACTAAGTTTTTTAGCTCAAATGAGAGAAAACTGGCGCGTTTAAAAATCAAACTCATCAGATAACCGCCAGCACCACCAATTGCCGCACCAACACCCAGGCGCATCAGTAAACCAACGATCGCATTAATTGGGTCGGCATCGCCATTTAAAATCGTATCGAGGACGACGAAGGCGAGAATAGCCCCTAGAGGGTCAATTAAAACCCCTTCTCCTTCCAAGAGTGTTGCTACTTGCCGATCTACATTGATTTGTTTGAGCAAAGGGCCAACGACGGTTGGGCCTGTAACCACGACTATGGAAGCATAGAGAAAAGCTATCTTCCAAGGGAATTCACCCAGCCAGTGAGCAGCCATGCTCCCACCAAGCAATGTGATCAGCGTTCCTAGAGTCACGAGCAATTGTAAGCTGACTGAAACTCTACCTAACTCTCGCAGATCCAAGTTAAGTCCGCCTTCAAACAAAATGATTGCTGTTGCTAGGGCGACAATAACTTCCAATCCACTGCCTAGCAAATGGGGATGCAACAGCCCAATGCCATCGGAGCCAAAGAGGATGCCCAACAGCAATAACAAAACGATACTGGGTATCCGAAAGTATGCAGCTAGCACTTGGGCGCTAATGCCAGCAAGGACGGCGATCGCCATCTGTAGGGTAATTTCAAAAGATGCTTCCATGTTGTAGATTTTGAGCGATTTATTTCAAAATCTTTTGTAAAAAACCGTAGAAATTAACTTTACTCGGTACAACATCATACCCTTTGTCCATTGCTGAAATTAGCTTTTCTATCTGCACATCCCTTTAAATCCCCAGCGCCGGACGCTGATGAATCCTGCGGCAAGCCCCAGAAGCATCTAGGAAATTGTTTTGGTGTCTCCATGTGTTTGATATCCTCATCAAGCTTTTGCCTCCACCTAGTTTAGCCGCCACAAACTTTTTTTGGCAAAAGCTGTTGACAAAGACCAGGAAATTGGTTACCTTATAAAAGGTTTGAGTCTGATGCCCCCATCGTCTAGAGGCCTAGGACACCTCCCTTTCACGGAGGTAACGGGGATTCGAATTCCCCTGGGGGTACTTAAAAACAATAAAAAAGCAAAAGTCTTTTTTGCTATAAATCTACTAAATTAAACTATCATTCAGGCTTCTTGCGGAATGATAGTTTAACTATACATAAGGTTCAATGCTTGGCTAACTCTTCTACACGTTGGTGAATAGCCAGGAGATTTAACCGCAAATCTTTACTAAGGCGGTTTTCAATAATTCCCACTGGCATAGTGAGTTTAGGCCAAACTTGAATTGTGTAGCAAAGATTTGTTCCTACATACTCACCAAGGGAATAAGGCTCTAAGCACCAACTACCAGAAAAGCCTTTAAAATCTCCCTCAACCATGCGGAAGTTAATTTCTTTGGGAAAGTATTCTTCCAAATCCAGAACTACCCGCGCACTAAAGTTTAAATTCAGTAAGCGCTGGGAGCCTACTTGCTCCAGTCTAATTCCACCATTAGGATGCTCGATTAGACGACTCTTGGCGAGGTTGGGGAGAAAGTCAGGCAAGGCTTCATAATCTGTCAGAACCTTCCAAATTTGTTCCACTGGTTGGGGGATTTGGACTTTGGCGGTGATTTGTCGCACTCGCTCTGCTATTTTCTCAATTTGAATTTCTACCTTAGCTGCCACGACTGCATCAGCAGTCAAATCCCCTTCGAGGTAGATGTCATCACTAGGAGACTGGAGATCAAGGCTCTCTGTTGCGTTCTGTTGTTTAGTCACTTTCAGAATTATGGTTTGCTTTCGTCAGAAAATTGGGGCAGAGTCAGGGTGAAGCAAATTTCGCTCTGTTCAGAATCCGAAATTGGCAGACTTTCAACTGCGATCGCTCCATTCAGATGCTGCACTAAAGACTTGACTAAAGCAAGTCCTAAGCCAGTCCCCGGAGTCCAGCGTCCTTTTCCGCGACGGAATTTGTCAAAGATGTAGGTCGCTTCTTCTTGAGAGATGGCATGTCCTGTATTCGTCACCTTCATGATAACTTGATCTATTTGTTGAGCAACTTTGTGAGAGGCTTCAAAATGAACTATTGTATCATGCTTTGAATATTTACAGGCATTTGTTAACAATTCTTGCAGGATGCGGTCAAAACTCTCCAGTTCAGTTTGCAGTTTTAGCGATTCATCGGGTAAATCTACAGAAATCTTTAATCCTTTCTCTGCAAGTTTTTTCTCGAAAGATGCTGCTATATTCTGGATTTTAGTATTTAAATCTATAGATTCTAATTGCGGGGCTTCGTGAGGCGACTCTAGTTTCTGGAGTGTCAACAAGTCATTAATCAAGTTGATTTCTTTTGTACATTCCTGCTCTAGGATATCCATGTATCGAACCTGACGCTCTGGCGCGATTCCTGGCAAACGTAAGTTCCGAATTGACATCAGCATGTTTGTCAAAGGATAGCGCAAGCGATCGCTCATGTTACTCATAAATTCATCTTTGAGTTCATTGAGTTTCCGCAGTTGCTCAACATATTGCCGGGTTCTTTCATGCAATTTTGCCTGGAGTTCGAGACTACTCTGTAGTTTCGCCGTTCGCTCATCTACCAAAGTTTGCACTTGGCGCAATGTCTGTGACTGAATTATGGCGTTACTTACTTGAGCGCAAACCAGTTCCACAAGATTTAATTCTGCTGCTTGCCAACTGCGAGTCACAGCTTGCTGTAGCACCAAGAATCCTAAGATTTTACCTTGACTCTCTAATGGCACTAATAACACCGCAGGCAATTGCTCTATTGCAAATAATGGAGCAGCTGACGATATATCTTTTTGCTCTGTGTAATTATCCAAGATTACTGGTTTAGCAGAATCTATGAAAGTACGCTGGCATAAACCACACTCTGAAAGCAAGAAAGACTTATCTAAGGTATCTGATTTAGTAGTGCAAGAAATTTGTGTTTCCTTAGCCCATTCACCAACCACTCTCGCTTTCGCTTTAGGAATTTGTTTTTTACCTTGAGTTCTAAATAGTGGGTCTGTATATTTTAGTAGTATGAGCAAACCCCGATCTGCCTGTAGAGATTCCGCAGTAGAGGCAATAACTAACTGGAGCATTTGATTAAGCTCCAAGTTGCTACGACTCAGTAAGGTTAGTTGCTTGATCAAGCTTTGATACTGCTTGCTCTTTTGCAGAGACTGTTGTTGATGAGCAATTAGCTGGGCTTGTGCTACACGAGAAAAAGCGATCGCGCAAGCCGACTCTACCTCTTTTAGTAGTTGTTTTTCTGATTCACTCCAATCATAAGGCTGGAATTTAATCAGGTTAATCACCCCATTATTATTTCCAGCAAGCCGGGTAGGAATTGCCAAAACTGCTTTTATCGGTAGTGGCAAATTTTGACACCCAATTACCAGACTATTCTGAATGATGGAAATATCTTCGATAGTCAATGGTTCAGCAGCACATTGCAGCACTGGCGAGTGCATAAGCAACTGTTCCATCGAAAACATTTCTTCTGAGTGTGGTAACGCTAGATACTCATCAGCACACCAATTACTAGTAGTTGCTTCCTGGGATGCCTCACTCGTGCCTGAAACCAAGCAGCAACAATCTACTTGAAAGACAACTCCTAGCAATTGAGCAATATCTTTGAGCATCAAGGCCGTAGCGGAGCTATTGGCAATGATTTGGTTAATCTTTTGTACCAACTTGCGGGCAGGTTCTTCCTGATGCTGCATCAGCTTGACTTGATAAGGTTGTAGTCGATCTATGTCATCTACATAATGTGGCGGCAAGGATAAAGGCTTTTTCATTCTTGGCACGCCCTTGGATAGTAACCCCATTCTTTTTGCACCCAACCTCTTGGCATATTCTTCACCGTTAGTTGTGTTGCTCCAGCTTGATAATTGACAAATATTGTATGAATACTTTCTCTCACCTGTTATAGCCCTTTTATATAAGAGATGGCCTAGTTCCCGCTATATTAAGCAAATTGCTACATAGGTAGTGAGATACTTAGGATATTCTAAAATGTCCCAGCGTGATTATTTGTGGCTGCTCTATCTTCTTTCTATTGAAATAATTAACTAACTTTGACTTAGGATACTCTGTCTGTAAGTATACATAAACCGTAATTTCTCTAGAATTTTAACAAAATACCCCAGAATTTTACGTAAAAACACTAGATATATTTTAAAAATTTTGTAAAATAAAGCTAAATTCTGAATGCAGCTCAGTTATTTTTGCTAAATAATTGAGCTGCATTGCCTGAATATTTTGACTATCCAGCCAAACTTTCAACACTCAGAGGAACCATATCGCCATTCCTCGTCAGTCCTAACAACATCGGTTCCTGGGGTTGAATTAATTGACCTGTGAGTACACAGCGTTCTTCTTGTTGAGCTGTAGCCGCGATGCTAGCTCGAATGTCGGTTCGGGAAAATCGAGGCCTCCATTCACCTGATTTTTGCTGGACATAATTCCAAAGGATATCTCGGATTAAAGCTTGATATCCCTGATTACCTGCTATTTCTTTGAGCTTATCTTTCAGTTCCCGCTCTAGGCGGATGCTGGTAACTTCCATATCGGTGGTTGGGGTGCGAGCGATCGTATGCATCACTATTTCTCCTTAAAGGTATAGACAAGATAGTAATACAAGTGTAGTATGTTTAAAGCGATATTCAATAGGTGAAATTTTCTGTGAAATCCATTTACCCCATCTCTACTTCAATTTTTTGCGCTACCAATTGCCGAACCGGTTGGGAATCGGCTGCTATGGAAGTGGAGTATTTATTTATGGGCGATGGTAGCCGAAATTATGGGCAAATCACAGAGGGTAATTATGATTTTAGACATCTGGGCATTAGTGGGCTGAATGCAAAACCAGAACTAGATGAAGAAACGGGGGGGTACAGACAAAGGAATACTGTACCGATATGAGACTAGAAAACTTTCCGGTCAATTCTAACCCCCGCTTCACCAAAAACTTGAAGCGGGGGTTTTTTTATAAGGAGTTAGGCTGTGACGATATCTTCAATGCGCGGCGCGAACGCAATGCAAGTGTTAGAGCAATCTGTGGTGGTGTTTTCTCAAAATTACTTGCCACTGTGTCAAATCAATATCAAACGGGCGATCGTGCTGTTACTAACAGACAAAGCTCAACCGCTAGGTTTTACCACAGAAGGCGGATGGCGAGTTCATTCACCAAACTTGGTAGTTGATGTACCAAAACACATTCGCTTAACAGTCACTTCTAATGAACGAATGTGGAAAGTTCCACCAGTGAATCGAAAGGAAGTGTTGCGGCGAGATCATCACACTTGCCAATATTGCGGTAGCGGTAAGCATCTAACGCTAGATCATGTGATACCGCGATCAAGAGGCGGTTCTCACACTTGGGATAACGTAGTCACAGCTTGTGAGAAATGTAACTCCCGTAAAGGTCATCGCACCCTGTTTGAGGCTGGTATGCAACTGGGTATCAAGCTAAAAGCACCAATCCACCCCGCGATTTCTTTTGCCGAACAGTTTTGGATAGATATGCAAGGAAGCCTGGAATAACAGGAGAGCATAAGGAATGCTGAAATTAACTTACACTGAAAGCAGTTTTTATTTGGAATGTCTCACTCTGTCGCTAGAAGAATGGGTAGCGCAGCGAGTGATTTTAGCCCTGCGAATTGGGCAAAGTTTATGCATTGAACCCAGTACCGCTTCCTTTTTGCTTCCTGTTGATTTGCCAGGAGTAGAAGTGCTGAAGGCTGAGGTAAAAAGGGATGACAGAGAAATTATTGCCCTCTGTGCCTGCGATGCCGAATATATGGAAGTCACCCTGCGGGGTTCTTGGCTATTAGATAGTTCTAAGGATGCTGTAGGTGTATTTTTCACCACTATGAGCGATCGCGCTGAGTTCTTTTTGCACAAACTTTGGCAAGAAGCTCAAGCTTGTGCATCTGTGATGAGTGAATAAACAAATTTGGATTTTGGATTGTTCCAAAATCCAAAATCTCAAATTCCGTGAGGATAATTTCTCACTGCGCCATTTTGAGCAATTCGGGAATTGTCACAAATCGATAGCCTTGCTGTTTGAGTCCACTGATGATTTTTGGCAAGGCTTCTACAGTTCTGTAGCGATCGCCACCACCGTCATGCATCAAAACAATAGAACCTGGTTTGGCACCTTTCAATACATTATTGACAAATGCTTGCGGTTTGGCGTGAGGATCGGTATCGGCTGAAGTTAGCGACCACATAATGACAGCATCTTTTTGGCTTTTAGCATAAGTGGCTAGTCCGTTGTTTAAAAAGCCTCCAGGAGGACGAAACAGAGCAGTTTTCACTCCTGTAGTTTTGTATATCAAATCAGTTGTGCGATCAATTTCACTCTTGGCTGTGGGTTCATCCATTCGTCGATACCAATGATGCCAAGTATGGTTGCCAATGGCGTGTCCCTCAGCTACCTCACGCTTGGCTAGGTCAGGATTTGCTTGCAAAGCTTGTCCTACCCAAAAGAATGTTGCTTTAACATCATTTTGCTTCAGGATATCCAGCATTTCTAGGGTTGTCTTCGGCCAGGGGCCATCATCAATGCTTAGAGCAATAACCTTCTCGTTGTTGCCAGATTGCACCTTATAAACTGTTTTTCCCTGAAATTTAGCTGGGACTGTAAATGTATGGTTTTCTACTTTGGCTGGCGGTAGTTGGGCATTAATTTGGCCTTTTGCTGGATCTTGAACTTGTGCAGGATGGATTTTGCTTATTGGTTGGTTCAACCCCAATTGTGAGGTAATACTACAAGCTGTAATTGTAGAGGCGATCGCTACAAAACTAATTATCTGTTGTCGCTTGAGGTAGTTGTTTGTCACGTCAGGCTTTTAAAGATTCACCTAATCATAAGCTGTAGTTTGACTTTTAAGAGGTGTGAGCAAGTTCAAATCAGTTTAAATCTAAGTGCAGAAGCTTTTTTAGACAATTTAAAAAAAACTTTCTCAAAGCCCTTGACACCTTTTGTAGTATTTTGTAGTATATTTGTAGTGATGGGAAAGACAAAGCTTCTCAAGGGTCAAAATCATGTTTTCTATACAACTCAAACAGAGGTGCTGGAATCAACCAGAGCCTCCAGTGAAAAAAGGCGCTTCTGCTTGTAAACCATTTGAAGTAGAGGCAATTAACCAAAAAAGTTTTAAATTTGCACTCAGCAAAACCACAGAATACATCCGTAATATGCAACGGGTTTATTACCTAGAGTTTCGGTTGTTTTTTTAACACTTTCCCACAGGAAAAAGTAAACTTTCTGAACCTTGAAAATTGAATAAAAAATGGGCAAGTTCAACAAAATTCTGTGCCTAAAAACCTAAAAATTTAGGTACAGATTCCAAAAATCGGGGTGTAGCTCAACTGGCTAGAGCGTTCCGTTGTCTGCGGAAATGTTGCGGGTTCAAGTCCCGTCACCCTGGTTGTAGTCCTGTAGGCGAATAGTTTAAGCCGTCAGTCTACGGCAGTCGCTACAACGGAGGTTCCCTCCGCAACGCGCTTGCCTCCTCAAGCTGAAGATTGCGAGTGCGAATCTCGTTGGGACTCCCAAGTGGTCAGGTAGCCAAGTGGTTGAAGGCGTTGGTCTGCAAAACCGATATCGTGAGTTCAAATCTCACTCTGACCTTTGGTGCGATCGCAGTGTAGCTTAATGGTAAAGCCCCTGGCTCATAACCTGGTATATGCGGGTTCAAGTCCCGCCACTGCCACCAAATGCAGGGATAGTGTAACGGCAACACCTCGTGACTCCAAATCCGATGTTTTAGGTTCAAAACAAGCGTCCCTGTGTCAAACAATTTTAGATTTTAGATTAAAAAATCCAAAATTCTGCAAATTATGCCTTCGTGGACGAATGGTTAAGTCAGTGTTCTTTCAAAACACAGATACGAGTTCAATTCTCGTCGAGGGAATGATTTATGGGTCGGTGGCCGAGTCTGGCTGAAGGCAACAGTCTTTGACACTCCTCGGCATAAATGCGCGAGGATTCTTGGTTCAACGAGTCCACTTAATACAATTTCAGTTGCCTGTTTTGTACCAGAGATGGTTCTCTCATCAAGCTTTTTACTCCATTGCAGAAGCCTGTTTGGATATGCCCTACCCTACAGTTTAAAACCTAGAAAATTTGGTTTCTCTGTACTTGATGCTTAGAGTTTTTATCTGTAAAAGCATTTCTCTACAGAACCCTCTAACTCTAGTTTTCAAGGTGCGTTGCCGTTTGGCGACTGGGTTTTTATCCAGGTTGAATACCCTGTCCTGCTGAGTATGAGTCTACCACAATATAATTAATCAAAACCGCCCAAAAGTGCGGGGCATTAGACCCATTAATTCCGGTAAAACTGTTCTTTTTTGCGCCCAGGTTCAAATCCTGCTCGACCCACTACGGAGAGGTGGCTGAGTGGCTAAAAGCGTCCTCCTGCTAAGAGGAAACGGTTAGTTAATAACCGTCGCAGGTTCAAATCCTGTCCTCTCCGCTTTGAGAGTGTGGTGTAACTGGATAACATCTCAGTCTACGAAACTGAAGATTTGAGGGTTCAAATCCCTCCGCTCTCGTTACATCATTTCTTCTCTTTATCCCCCGGTAGCTCAGTTGGTAGTAGCGCCTGTTTGAAGAACAAGAGGTCGTCGGTTCGATTCCGACCTGGGGGGCTTCGTTGCCTCATAGCTCAATGGTAGAGCAAGCGGCTGTTAACCGCGCGGTTGTAGGTTCGAGTCCTACTGAGGCAGCGTCATAATTCGTAATTACTAATTCGTAATTCGTAATTAAATAAGGGGTTGATACCTGTGTTTTTATAAACGGCTTGTTTTGTATCGGGGTTTAAGTCACCCTTAGAAAACATAATTACGAATTACGAACTACGAATTACGAATTATTTAATGCCGGGTGGACGAATTGGTAAGTCGCATCGCTCTGAACGATGAGGTTGTAGGTTCAAACCCTGCCCTGGCAATAAAGCCCTGTAGTGTAATTGGCAACATAACGCCCTTTGAAGGCGAAGATTCCAGGTTCGACCCCTGGTGGGGCTGCCAAACTTTGCTCTTGTAGCCCAATGGAAGAGGCTGCCGTCTCAAAAACGGTATGTTGTGGGTTCGATTCCCACCAAGAGTACCAAAACTTGCTCCTGTAGCCCAATTGGAAGAGGTGACAGATTTAAAATCTGTTTGGTTGTGGGTTCGACTCCCACCAGGAGTACCAATTCTTAATTCGTCGTAATTAAGAAAGTCAAATATCTGGGTGTAGCACAGTTGGGAGCGCGGGAGTTTTGGGAACTCCAGGTCGCAGGTTCAATCCCTGCCACTCAGATTTTGCCCTTGTAGCCCAACGGAAGAGGCGCTTCGCTTAGAACGAAGAGGTTGCTGGTTCAAATCCAGTCAGGGGCATTGGTGAATATGCGGGGATAGAGCAATGGCGGCTCGTCAGGCTCATAACCTGAACATCAGCAGGTTCAATTCCTGCCCCCGTCACCAAAATTTAGGCTGGTGTAGCTCAATTGGCAGAGCAACTGATTTGTAATCAGTAGGTTGCAGGTTCAATTCCTGTTACCAGCTTGACTAATGCGGGTGTAACGGCAGCATAAGGCGCTTCCACCGTCTTCGTGCGAGTTCAAATCTCGCCGTCTGCTCTGAAAGTTGCGAGTGTGATGTAATCGGTAGCATCTGAGTGCGCCATACTCAGTGCGTGGGTTCAAGTCCTACCACTCCCGCTTGAAAATGTGTTTAATTTTTAATTTTCAATTGTTATGGGGTCATAGCTCAAATGGCTAGAGCGCCTGCCTTGCAAGCAGGAGGTTATGGGTTCAATTCCCATTGATTCCACTGATGGTGTCTGAAGCCAAAGTGGTCGAGGCGCTGGTTTGTGGAACCAGTCATAGCGGGTTCAAGTCCGGTCAGACACCCCTCAATATAATTACTAATTCGTAGTTCGTAATTCGTAATTAAAAATTGGGTTGGAATGCACAATTTGTATAAACGTTTGAAAGTTAATACATAACGCAATTACAAATTATGAATTGTTAATGGAAGATGCTGCTGAATGGACAGCAACCAAGCTTGAACCTTGGAGTACAGGCAACTGTAGGGGTTCGATTCCTCCATCTTCCTCTTTTCCACCTGAAGCCGAAAAGTGAGGCGCTGTGCTGATAACACAGAAATAGGAGGGGCAGTACCTCCCTGGTGGATTTATATCTAGTGGTCTGTCAAACCCATTTTGATTGACGGTTGGAGAGACGCGATAAATCGTCGTCTCTACAGAAAATTTATTCGTCAATTATTTCTTGACAGACTACTGGTGTTGGTGTTGCGAGGCTTGCAATGTAAAAAATATCTATCGCACTGACTCATTTTTTATTCAAATTAACTAGGGTGGTTGGCATACCGGCTGTGCAGCGGGCTTTTAACCCGCAGAAATAGGTTCGACCCCTATACCACCCACTAAGCAATTAAAAATTAAAAGTTAAAAATTAAAAATTAACAAATGCAATCCTAGCAAGTCTTTTGACGATCGGTAATGTGTAATTTGAAGGCACGTTAGCTGATTAATAGGAACTAGCGATCGCCAGTTCAGCATGTTGTAATAGTATATCTTTATCCAAAATTTCTACGGGATATTGCGGGGTTATCGCCAGTAATTTATCAATTCTTTCTCTGGCTGCTTCCACCACTGATTCGTCTAAACTGCCCTTTTTGAGGCAATCAGCAAAATCTTCAGCAATGTGATAAGTTCTTTCAAGTGATGAAGAATTGATATTGCGCGAGACAATAAATAGGTCGCAGCCTGCATGAATTGACTGGGCTACAGTCCCAGCTTTCATAAACATATCTGAAATCGCTTTCATATCCAAGTCGTCAGATACAACTACTCCCTCAAAGCCAAGTTCCTTTCTAAGTATGGTTTTGAGGATAGCCTCAGAAAGGGTTGCTGGCACATCGGCATCTATCCTGGGGAATAAAATATGGGCAGTCATAATTAAAGGAATCTGTACTTCAATTAAAGCTCTGAAAGGTCTAAGTTCTCGATGTTGCAGGTCTTCTAAAGTTAAATTAAGTATTGGTAGCTCAATGTGAGAATCTTTGCTCGTGTCTCCATGTCCAGGGAAGTGTTTGGCGCATCCCAAAATTCCTGATTCTCGAAGTCCAAGGTAGTAGTCACAGGCATATTTTGCGGCGATTTCGGAAGTGTTACCAAAGGCACGAGAGCCAATCACCGGGTTATGAGGATGGGAAAAAATATCGGCTACGGGTGCCCAAGATAAATTGATGCCCAATGATTTTAATTCTATAGCTGTGGCTTTTGCTACTTGATGAGCGTGCGATCGCAGCAACAATGCATGAGGAAATCGCGTCATTGGCGTTGGGGTGCGAATTACACGACCTCCTTCATGATCCAAAGTCATAAACATTGAATCCCGTTCAGTATATTGTCGGATCTGGCTGTTCAAATCTTTGAAACTTTCCAACCAAACTTGATACGGCGTACCATCCAAAAAATTTTTACCGAAAAATATCACCCCAATTGGCTTTAACTCACTGAGTGCGCGTTTATCGTCATCGCTTAATGTAGTGCTGGAAATACCTAAAATCAGGTGATGTCCAAAGCGTCTGATCTCCTGCGTTCCACTCATAATTTTTTACCTAATTGAGTTCTTAAATAGCAGTCTAAAAGCAGTACCCTAGATATTTTCTCAGATTACATACACGGATTCTCAAAGAAATCAACTACTTTCGAGATTATCTATTTTCGGTCAAAGGAATGACTTTTATTTGCCGAAATTTCCGGCATCTAAATTTAGATGAAATGCTCACCCAAACTCTATTGCCAACAATGGTATTGGGAATTTACATGGCTAGGAGTAGAGAGGTAAAATTACCTTACTGAAAAATTTTTTGGGGAAGCGATCGCAGAATAACCGCCAAATGTAACAGATTGCAACGTATAATGAGAATCGACAAAACCATTAAGAAATATTGAAGGGCATTAGGGTTAAATGCGAGTAGCGATCGCGGGTGCTGGTTTAGCAGGACTTTCCTGCGCGAAATATCTCACGGACGCAGGTCATACTCCCATTGTCTTGGAAAGCCGGGACGTACTGGGTGGTCTGGTTGCGGCGTGGAAAGACTCTGACGGCGACTGGTACGAAACCGGGTTACACGCCTTTTTTGGGGCATATCCGAATATGCTGCAATTGCTCAAGGAGTTGGGCATTGAAGACAGACTCCAGTGGAAAGAGCATACACTGATTTTCAATCAACCAGACAAGCCGGGGACACTCTCACGTTTTGATGTTCCAGATATTCCATCTCCTTTCAACGTCATTGCGTCGATTCTTCGTAACAAAGACATGTTGACTTGGGAGCAGAAAATTCGGTTTGCAATTGGCCTACTTCCCGCAGTAGTTCGCGGTCAGAAGTATGTCGAAGACATGGATAAATACAGCTTCTTAGAATGGTTGAAAAGGCAAGGTGTAGACGAGCGGGTAACAAGTGACGTTTTTATTGCCGCATGTAAAGCCCTCACCTTTATCAATCCTGACGAAGTTTCGGCCACGATTCTGTTAACTGCACTGAATCGCTTTCTGCAAGAACGATATGGTTCAAAAATTGCATTTTTGGACGGTTCTCCCACAGAACGTCTATGCAGCCCAATCGTAGATTACATTACAGAACGCGGTGGAGAAGTCCGCTTGAATGCGCCCTTGAAAGAAATTTTGCTCAACGCCGATGGTACAGTGAAGGGCTACTTGATTCGAGGGTTAAATGGGGCAGAGGATGAAGTGTTGACGGCTGATGTGTATGTATCTGCCATATCAGTTGACCCTTTGAAAGTGATGTTGCCTAAATCTTGGAAGCTAATGGAATTTTTTCAAAAGCTAGAAGGTTTAGAAGGAGTACCAGTGATTAACCTGCATCTGTGGTTTGACCGGAAACTTACAGAAATTGATCACTTACTTTTTTCGCGATCGCCCCTCCTAAGCGTTTATGCTGATATGAGCAACACCTGCCGTGAATACGCCAACCCCAATCGCTCAATGCTGGAATTAGTTCTAGCTCCGGCAAAAGATTGGATTGCCAAATCCGATGAGGAGATTGTGGCCGCAACGCTTGCTGAATTGGAAAAACTTTTCCCCGACCACTTTGGGGGAGACAATCCAGCAACATTGCTAAAATCTCATGTGGTGAAAACGCCGCGTTCAGTTTACAAAGCGACCCCTGGTCGTCAACAGTACCGTCCTGCACAAGTTACGCCCATTCCTAACTTCTATCTCGCCGGAAGTTATACCATGCAACGCTACTTAGGCAGTATGGAAGGTGCCGTACTTTCTGGTAAGCTGACAGCGCAGGCCATTTCTGAGGCTCTCCCGGTAGCAAATTCCTCAAACCTGCAAACGCTCACCCGACCGCCCGCAACGAATGCTGCAACTGCCTGATTCCCCCCCGCGCATGAAAACGCTGGTCTCTGTAGACGAGTCATACAAACTTTGCCGACATCTCACAGCAAAGTATGCCAAGACTTTTTACCTGGGTACTTTGCTGATGAGTCCGGTAAAACGTCAATCTATTTGGTCAATTTACGCTTGGTGTCGCCGTACAGATGAATTGGTAGATGGCCCAGCATCTGCTATTACCACGCCAGAAACCCTAGACCTATGGGAACAGCAGCTGGAATCAATCTTTGCGGGATGCCCATTAGAAAATTACGATGTCGCTTTAGCTGATACCCTCCAACGCTTTCCGATGGACATTCAGCCCTTTCGGGATATGATTGCCGGTCAGCGCATGGATTTATATCGCAGTCGTTATGAAACCTTTGAGGATTTATACCTCTACTGTTACCGCGTTGCTGGCACTGTCGGCTTAATGTCAACAGCAGTTATGGGTGTAGATAACACCATATACACCGCTCCGTGGCATCAGAACAAACAACCATATCTTCCTACAGAAGAAGCGATCGCTCTGGGAATTGCCAATCAACTTACCAACATCCTGCGGGATGTGGGAGAAGATGCCAAACGGGGGCGAATCTACATCCCCCTTGAGGACTTGGCAAAATTCAACTACACCGAGCAAGACTTTTTCAAAGGGGTGGTAGATGACCGGTGGCGATCGCTGATGCGTTTTCAAATTGACCGGGCCCGCCAATTCTATAGCACATCCGATCGGGGAATTACTTATTTAGCATCCGATGCCCGTTGGCCTGTGTGGGCAGCATCAATGTTATACGGACAGATTTTGGAGGTGATTGAACGCAACAATTATGATGTGTTCAGTCAACGGGCTTTCGTTCCCCAGTGGAAAAAGTTACGCACTTTGCCCCTAGCTTGGATGCGATCGCAAGTCCTTTAAAAAATTAGTCATTAGTCCTTAATGTTTTGTAAATGACCAATGACTAATGACTAATGACAAAAGACTATTGACTCTTAAGAACAAGTCTGGTAACATTAATATTCGTGAGTCATGGAGAGGTGGCTGAGTGGTCGAAAGCGGCAGATTGCTAATCTGTTGTACGGCAGGCAACTCCGTACCGAGGGTTCGAATCCCTCCCTCTCCGTTTTCCAGCCTTTAATACACAGAGTATATTCTGTGTAAAACAATAATATTAATCTAGTGGTAAATATTTTTACTCCTAAAGATGGATGATATGATTTATCCTTTGGAGTCCTGATAAGATCCAGCTAACTTAGAAATGTAGTTTGCATCTTACTTTTAGGCTCCTAAATATCTGAGGAGTAAAATTACTTATGAGAAAAATTAGCGCCGCCTTAACCTTCAGTATAGCTACCCTAGCAATTGGGTTCCTAGTTGGGGCTTGTGGTGATAATAGTACCCCCAATGGCACAGCTAATAACGGAAGTACCGCTACCCCAGCAGCAAACTCAACTACTACAAGCACTGCTCAAGGGCTAAAAATTGGTTCCTTGCTACCAACAACAGGTGACTTGGCTTCTGTCGGACAGCAGATGCTAGGTTCAGTCCCTTTACTCGTTGATACCGTCAACGCTTGCGGTGGGGTGAATGGCGAACCAGTTACCTTGGTGCAAGTAGACGATCAAACCGACCCCAGAGCGGGTGCAGCCGGGATGACCAAACTAGCAACTTTAGATAAAGTAGCAGGTGTAGTTGGTTCCTTTGCCAGTAGCGTTTCTAGTGCAGCAGTCTCCATTGCCACGCCGAATAAAGTTATGCTGGTTTCCCCTGGTAGTACTAGTCCTGTCTTTACTGAAAAAGCTCAAAAAGGCGATTATAAAGGCTTTTGGGCGCGTACTGCTCCCCCCGATACCTACCAAGCACTAGCTTTAGCCCAACTTGCTAGAAAAAAAGGTTTCAAGCGAGTTTCTACAGTTGTGATTAATAACGACTATGGCGTTGGCTTGGAAAAAGCATTTGTGCAAACTTTTGAAAAATTGGGTGGAACCATCGTTAATAAAGATAAACCTGTCCGCTACGACCCGAAAGCCCAAACATTTGATACAGAAGCGGCTGCTGCTTTTGCTGGTAAACCAGATGCAGTCCTAGCAGTACTGTATGCGGAAACTGGGAGTCTGTTCCTGAAAGCCGCCTATCAGCAAGGTGTGACAAAGGGAGTGCAAATCTTACTTACAGATGGGGTAAAATCACCTACTTTTCCTGAACAAGTTGGCAAAGATGGTGATAAATTTATTTTAACTGGAGCGATCGGTACAGTACCCGGTTCCAATGGTAAAGCACTAGAAGCTTTTAACAAGCTATGGAAGGATAAAAAAGGTGGTGCGCCAGGGGAATACGCTCCTCAAGCTTGGGATGCGGCTGCCTTATTGACGTTGGCGGCACAAGCTGCTAAACAAAATACAGGTGTTGGTATAGCTAGCAAAATCCGTGAAGTGGCTGATGGGCCTGGCACGGAAGTTACCGATGTCTGCGAGGGATTGAAGTTACTTAAAGATGGTAAAAAGATTAACTATCAAGGAGCCAGTGGCAACGTAGATGTTGATGCTAACGGTGATGTCGTCGGTGTTTACGATGTTTGGACAGTAGGAGACGATGGCAAAATCAAGGTAATTGATAAAGTTACGCCTAAGTAAAAAGTTAGGAGTTAGGAGTTAGGAGTTAAATACTATAACTCATAACTTCTAACTCCCTAACTCTTAACTTTTAAAGGCCAGTAAAGTTGTAACCAACTCCTAACAAGAAACCTACATCAGTTTGATCGAAAAATCCGGCATTCACAGCAGCCGTTGCTGTAAATTGAGGAGTTAGAGGCACATCAATGCCACCAGTTACCAAAAAGGCTAATTGCGAATCATTACCAGTTTTGTAAGCTGCACCCACTCCAACGTAAGGTGCGATCGCTAACGGTTCGCTAAAAGCATCTGCTGGCTTAAAGGTAAAATCATAGGTGAGCGGAACTAGAACTGTGGTGTTGTTCCCAAATACGGCTGAGGGTCGCACCGATATAGAATTTGTCAGTCCGATTTTGCTGACTACCGCGAAGTTACCATCGCCCAAAGACGTGTTACCACCACTCAAACCAATGTTAGCTGCAACGCCAATATAGCTGCTGCCGCCACGAGTAGTTCTACCTAAATCAATATCCGATTGCGCTACTTTGGGAGCAGATGGTTGAGAAGTCGTTTGAGAAGTCGTTTGAGAAGTCGTTTGAGAAGTCGGTTGCACAAACTCAGAGGTAAGCGTTGCTGATGAGGTTGTCACTGTGCCTGGAATGGGTGTAGGCACACTGGCGTTTTCCTGTATCGTAGCGTTTGGGGGCTGCTGTACCTTAGCTAAATTTGTTGCTGTAAATTTTTCAGTTGTTTCTGTAGAGAGATTTTGACTTACAGTGTTTAGTTGTGTACTAAACTCGTTGGGAGACGCTACGGTTGCGGAAGGGTCGGTTAATTTTTGACTGCTCACCTTGTCAACTGTTTGGGCGCTTGCAGATAAGCCGCTACTCAGAACTGTAAGAGCAGCTATACTTGGCAACCAAAAAACACCTTTACGAAAAAAAATAGTATTCACGTTCACTCCTAAAACAATATTGCCACGAAAAACAAAGGGTTTTGTTGATTAAAGTCAACAAATTCCGGCAATACTCAAAATTTAACACCAAAAAATTGGTTTTTCCATTCTGAATTTGCTGGATTTATCTAGTTAATATTTCCTATCAAAAAATTAAATACCATATCCTAAATATCTGGAATTTGGCAGATGACAAAAATTATTTTGGCTTTAGGCAAAGAGTCTATTTATTAAGGAGGTCATTAGGATTGCGAAAACTTTTAACAAAAAATTTAGCCGATATCAACACCTAGCTCCTTAGTTTTTCTGCTAACTGTTAAGCACATTGGCTTCAATCTGGTACGATACATTATTGGGATGGTGCGTTAAGCTACGGCATAACACAACGCCACTTACTAAAGAGCGGGTTCTCCAAAAAAGTACAACGCCAGAAACTCCCGCAACCCAGTACATACGTGTCAAGTTAACGAAAAAGTCCTATAGCGCAAACAACTTCAGTTCCTTGCTAATAGTAAAAGTTATCTCTTGATGACTAAGATATACCCAAAAATCTAAATTCTACTTCAGTAGACTTTAGCTAAAAGCCAAAGAACTTTAGTTTCAGGTGGGTGAGGAAGCTAACAGTTAAATTATTTCATAGTACAAGAGAAGGAGAGAATTACAGGTAGCTACAATTACAAAAGAAGGGCTTCCCGTAGCGTATCGTTAGTGTATTTTTGTCATGCTGTACTATAAATTGCGCTTTGTAACAAAAAAAGCTGATTGTGAACTTATATTACGAAGCTTGCAAAAATATTTAGAAATTCTCTACAAGGCAAACATAGTTCTAACGTAGAACCTATTAGGAGAGACTTGAGGCAAATGTGATGAGCGGAAATAATATTCAAAAGTATCGGTTTGTCTGTACCCTGACTTTCGGTGACATCTACGGTCAAATAATTGTTTGGTTGATTACAATTACCCTAAGTTTGGCATCAGCCTTGGCGCTTATGGGTGCCAAGCGTCCTGTGTACGCTTTAGCAACAGCTGGTCTTGTCGTTTTGCTATCGCTACCTTTCTTGTTGTTTGCGTTTGTGACTACCTTGTTAAATCATATTGAACTCACTCCTGTAGGGCCTGAAACCAAAATGGAACCCATGCCAGGTAATGTGTCTCAGCAACAACCTGTACAAGCTACTAGCTGAAGAGTTTGGAGTTTGGAGTTTGGAGTTTGGAGTTTGGAGTTTGGAGTTTGGAGTTTGGAGTTTGGAGTTTGGAGTTTGAAGTTATAATGAAGACCTAACTCTTCTTTTTTAACTTTTCACTCCTAATTTCAAAATTGGTAATAAAATCCCTGTCTATAGGCAGGGATTTTTTTGTAGAGATGCGATCGCACTACCTGATTAATCACCTCTCTACAATAGAACAGCAGTGGTTTGCAATCAGGGGCTAATTATGCTAGAACACGATGTGATTATTGTCGGGGGTGGATTGGCGGGATGTCGGGCTGCTGTAGAAATTGCCCGCACTGACCCTAGTTTAAATATTGCTGTGGTTGCTAAAACCCATCCAATTCGATCGCACTCAGTAGCGGCTCAAGGTGGTATGGCTGCATCGCTGAAAAATGTTGATTCAGAAGATAGTTGGGAAGCACATGCTTTTGATACTGTCAAGGGTTCTGATTATTTGGCAGACCAAGATGCTGTGGCAATTCTCGCCCAAGAAGCGCCAGATGTGGTAATTGACTTGGAACATCTAGGGGTTTTGTTCTCTCGCTTACCCGATGGGCGCATTGCTCAACGGGCTTTTGGCGGACATTCTCACAACCGCACTTGCTACGCTGCTGACAAAACCGGTCACGCGATTTTGCACGAATTGGTTAATAACTTGCGGCGTTATGGGGTGCAAGTTTATGAAGAATGGTATGTGATGCGTCTGATTTTGGAAGAAAATGAGGCCAAGGGTGTGGTAATGTTTCATCTTTTGGATGGACGTATAGAAGTGCTACGGGCTAAGGCGGTGATGTTTGCCACAGGGGGCTATGGTCGCGTTTATAATACCACCTCTAATGATTACGCTTCTTCGGGTGATGGTTTAGCAATGACTGCGATCGCAGGTTTACCCCTAGAAGATATGGAATTTGTCCAATTTCATCCCACTGGCTTATATCCGGTAGGGGTGCTGATTTCAGAAGCAGTACGGGGTGAAGGGGCGTATCTGATAAATAGTGAAGGCGATCGCTTTATGGCGAACTATGCACCCAGTCGTATGGAATTGGCTCCTCGTGATATTACCTCACGAGCGATCGCTTACGAAATTCGCGCCGGTCGTGGTGTTCATCTCGATGGAAGTGCTGGCGGCCCCTTTGTCTATCTGGATCTACGCCATCTGGGCAAAGAAAAAATTATGAGTCGCGTCCCCTTCTGTTGGGAAGAAGCCCACCGTTTGGTAGGTGTTGATGCGGTAACTCAACCTATGCCAGTCCGTCCGACAATTCACTATTGTATGGGTGGTATCCCAGTTAACATTGATGGGCAAGTCCGCAGTAGTGGTGATGGTTTAGTTGATGCTTTCTTTGCGGCGGGTGAAACATCTTGTGTTTCCGTACATGGTGCTAATCGCTTAGGGAGTAATTCTCTGCTGGAATGTGTCGTTTATGGCAAGAGAACTGGGGCTGCGATCGCGCAATTTGTCCAAAAACGTAAGTTGCCCTCTGTAGATGAGCAACGCTATGTAACACAAGCCCAGCAAGAAATTCAAGCTTTGCTAGAACAACCAGGACAGTATCGGATTAACCAAGTCCGTCAAGCTTTCCAGGATTGTATGACTGATTACTGCGGTGTTTTCCGCACTGAGGCATTAATGAGTCAAGGGTTACACAAATTAGAAGAAATACAACAGCAATATCCGCAAATTTATTTAGATGACAAAGGTAGTTGCTGGAATACGGAACTCGTAGAAGCCTTGGAATTGCGAAGTTTGATGGTAGTAGGGCAGACTATTTTGGCATCAGCCCTGAATCGTCAAGAAAGTCGTGGCGCACACTTCCGCGAAGATTATTCCCAGCGAGATGATGCTAACTTCCTCAAACACACAATGGCTTACTATTCACCAGCAGGAATTGATATTCAATATCGACCGGTGGCAATTACCATGTTTGAGCCAAAAGAGCGGAAGTATTAGTTAAAGGTAAATTTATATGGAAAATCGAGGGGACTACAAAAATTTTGTCCACCTCGATTAAGAATATGAAATGATTAAGTTATCAATTAGAACTTAATTGTTTCTGAATCACAGCTATTATCTTTTCTTCCCAAGCCGGATCATTTAATTTTATTGCAGGATCACGATGACGAGATTTTCGTCTATCCATGTAAGCATAAAAGGCTTCCTTATCATCCTTGTGGGTGAGAAAGTAACTCTTTAGCTCTTGGTCGCTCATTGCTGCATAGTTTACCTTATTCATAGTTCTATAATACATTCATGGTTCTATACTACCATCTGGCGTAATTTCTAGCTCTATTCCTTCATTTTGCCCAGCTAATATAAATATATTGAGCGATCGTTCATCTAATCGCACGATGTGAATTGGCTGAAACATCACATTTGTAAGTTGATGGCAAAGTATATATAAGGATTGTAGCTGTTCTACTCTTGGTTGTAGCTCGTCCATGAATTTTCTCTTTATAAATACATCTGTAACATATTTAATAATATAAACCCATCCAGCGATGCTCTCATAGTTGTGATTCTCACATCCTATTTAGCGTTCCAAATGAACTTCCCCTTCTCGCCGGGATATGCTGCTCCCTCTTTGTCACGCCACTCGAAGTATATTTCGATTGGCATTTTCAAATTCTTCATTAAGTGCAAAGTGTTACGCCAAGCAAGATTTGAATCTACACCTTGTATTGAAATGTTTACCTCTGGCAAGTAGTGAAAACCAGTGTTAATCTTTTCACCCTTAACAACGTGAGCAAGGGTTAGTTTGATGAGATCCTCTACAGAAAGTCCTTGCCGAATCGCAAGTTCGTGCGCTGCATCAACGATTTTGTTCCAGTTCGGTTGATGAATTTCCTGACCATCAATGACGGCTCGCAGCACTCTGGTATGGTGCAAATTGATTAGAGTATCAGGTTCAAGAACTTTATAATTTTCGGTTTCCGAAACTTGCTGAAGTTGGTAACGTGCTTCATATTCATTCAACAACTTCTCAATAACAGTGATAGGTGTATCCTCGAAAGGGACAGCCAGGGCTTGGAGCCTTTTGTAAATGGGATCAGGTATTCTGATAACCGGCATCATATATCCTTATGTATTTACTCTTTTTATATTTAGATGTAACATAAATATATTTAAAATGCCAGTTACTTTCTAATCTGTATCAGTCCATCTAGGTTTTCCGCTACGACCAGAAGTTGAAAACGCTTTATATTCAAGCTGCTTTGAAGGATGAGATTGCAGTCATAATTGATCAACATGGGAAATCGAACTGAGTGAAAAGCGATCGCCTATATTTTAAATTGAGGCTTATATAAATAGGCTAGGTGAAACCTTGAAGTAATCACCAAGCATTTTGGCTTGTGCCTTACTAATCGAACGCTTACCATTAACAACTTCAGACACCACACCACTCGATCCAATAACGCCTACCAAGTCAGCTTGACGGGTTCCACTTGCTTCCATAATGTGTTGAAGTATTTCATGAGGCACAGATAAATCTATCGGGTAGTTCTGGGCTTCATATACTTCAATCAGCTTCACCAGCAATTTATGTAGAACTCGCTGCTCTGGAGTGCGATTTTTCGCAAAGGTTAGACGCTCTACCACTGTTAACATCCGTTCATACTCCTCTTCCGTCTCAATCACCTTGGGAGCAACTTCAGCTAGCAGATTGCGATAAGCAGTTTCGTCAAAAGTAAAAGTCATTTTTCCATTTGCCTTTATCGTATTCAGTATGTGTAAGAAAGTATTTGTAGTAAACCGAATTGCAATTAGATGCATTTGTTTCTAGCTTTTTTGTCACATATTTTCAATGAAAAATCAATTACTTTTAAATTCTCTAAATACGAGAGCAAGCAGTCAACAGTAGTTATTATTTAGAGTGCGGCTTAGTTCAGGCTAATCCAGTATTGAAAAAGCTGGTGACAATGATGACTCACTGGTGTGAGATCCTAGAGATAGTCAATGGAAGCTGAACACAATGGAACAACATCACAAGCCAACGGTTATAATCACAGGTGCATCTTCGGGGGTGGGTTTGTACGCTGCCAAGGCTCTCGCTGAAAGGGGATGGTATGTAGTGATGGCTTGTCGGGATATAGCGAAGGCTCAACTTGCAGCCCAATCTGTGGGAATCGCCCACCAGGGCAGCTACACTATCATGCATATCGACCTTGGCTCAATGGATAGTGTTCGACAATTTGTGAAGAACTTCAGAGCAAGCGGCCACTCCCTAGATGCTTTGGTGTGCAATGCTGCAATTTATATGCCCTTAATAAAAGAGCCACTGCGAAGCCCAGAAGGATTTGAGTTAAGTGTTGCTACAAATCACCTCGGACATTTCCTTTTGTGCAACCTGATGCTAGAGGATTTGAAGAAGTCATCTTCAGATCCAAGGCTCGTAATTTTGGGAACTGTCACCCACAATCCAGATGAACTGGGTGGGAAGATTCCGCCGCGTCCTGACTTGGGCGATTTGCAAGGCTTTGCAGAAGGATTTAAAGAGCCAATCTCGATGATTGATGGCAAGAAGTTTGAACCAGTCAAAGCTTACAAGGACAGCAAAGTTTGCAACGTGCTGACTATGCGGGAACTGCATCGGCGCTATCACGAGTCAACCGGTATCGCCTTTAGTTCTCTCTATCCGGGATGTGTTGCAGAAACGCCGCTATTTAGAAACCACTATCCCCTGTTTCAGAAAATCTTCCCATTATTCCAGAAGTACATCACTGGGGGATATGTGTCTCAAGAGTTGGCGGGAGAAAGGGTTGCTGAGGTAGTTGCCGATCCTGAGTACAATCAATCTGGTGCTTATTGGAGTTGGGGAAATCGCCAGAAGAAAGACGGCAAGTCCTTTGTTCAAAAGGTTTCTCCTCAAGCCCGCGATGATGAAAAAGGCGATCGCATGTGGGAACTAAGCGCAAAGTTGGTTGGACTAGCATAATGGGAAAAAATGCAATAATTTCATTTTTACTTAATAAATGATGTAAAAAAGTGAGGTGAGTGATGGCAAAGGAAAAACGCTCTGGTGGAAAAGGTTTTGGCAAACCACCTAAGCCATCTGGTATTGATGATTCGTTTGACTTTGAAGAACTTGTTAACGGCAAACAAATCTTAGTAGCCAACGTAATTACAGATCCAGTCAAAGGGATTGGAGATATGTTTAGACTCCTAACCTACAATGATTTGAATGACGAATTCTCAAATTTTAGAGTCGCTATTGGCACTGCATTTGAATCATCTTTAGTGAACTTAGCAAGAAGAAGGAGGCTTGAAGAAGGTAAAGGTTTGTTAACTTTAACCCCGAAAAGCTATCGGCAAAAATGGAAACTTGCTGATAAAAGTGACGGTGATATGGTTTTCAATTGGTGGACTCTCTCTGAGTTAAAAGTTGCTCAAGAGCGTAGCTATATTTTTGGAGGAACTCGAATTATTGCTATATTAGCGGAACCTTTAATTCTGCATAGCAAAGATAGGTTTCCAGTCATTTGTCATGCTGTTCCTTTCACGAAAGCAGAGGAAGAGACAAACTATGCTCATCTATTGTTCACCGTTCCACTCAATGCTGATGAGTCAACAGAACATCGCAAAATTTACATACTAGAACGCGAGACTACACCTCTGACAAAATTAATACCTCCCAATTCTTAGAATCCGTAAGGTGCGTTACACTTTGTTAACGCACCGATGTTAATCATAAAGATATGCGAGAAATTATCTAACCATTTCCGATGGAAACTGCCATGTCTTCCCTAAAGGCGCATTCCCAAACACTATATGACACGGATTACTTGCAATGGATAGAAACCACTGTGGAAAAATTGCAAAGTGATGACTACGCGAATGTAGACTGGGGAAACCTCATCGAAGAAATTGCCGACATGGGAAGGAGTGAGCGTCGGAGTCTGAAGAGTAATCTGATTGTAATTCTGGTGCATTTGCTCAAATGGCAATTTCAGCCTGAAAAGATAAGTGGTAGCTGGGAAGGAAGCATTATTGAACATCGTAGACGTGTCAAAGAAGCTCTAGTTGATTCGCCTAGTCTCAAATCCTATCTTGAGAGCGTCTTTGCGGAGTGTTATGCACAAGCAGTTAAGCAAGCAAAAGCTGAAACTGGTTTGTTAGTGGAATCCTTTCCTCTGGTGTGTCCATATCAGCTACCAGAAGTTACAGATGATGAATTTTTACCTCAGTAAGCACTGAATTGGGCTGTATGTGTCGCTTCATTCTCTGTACAGTTATACCTGCTATATAAAACCTAGACAAGTCTAGACTTTACTTCTTACTTCAACGGGGGCATGGGAGCGGTTATCGTTTGGCTATACTTTTGTCAATTTAGGACATACTCTCCATTCCCTACTCTTGACTTATACCTATAACAAATGTATAATCTATCTTCAGAGAAGGGGAGTAGCTGCTGGCAAAAAACATAAAAGCCAGTACATCTGAATCAACATACTGGGCGATAAAGCCCTGGTTCAGATGGCAAGTAATCAATATTTGAAAGCGAGACCTTCACTAAGTTCACACCGAAAAGTGTAAACTTGGTGAGGTCTTTTGGTTCTCATCAAGCTTCACATCGGTAAACGATTCTTCAGGAGCTTGAGAGAGTGTTAACAGCTTTTACCGCAGCTTTATTACTAATTACAGTTTCAGAACTAGGCGATAAAACATTTTTTATTGCTGTAATTTTGGCAATGCACCACCCACGGCGGCTGGTATTTATCGGTGTGACAGCCGCTTTAGCTGCGATGACAACCCTTTCGGTGCTATTTGGACAAGCGATATCTTTTTTACCAAAAAGTTATATTCATTACGCCGAAATAGCTTTGTTTATTGCCTTTGGTCTCAAGCTGTTATATGACGCTAGTAAGATGTCTCCTGCTGCTTGTGATACAGAAGTTGTAGAAGAGGCCGAAGCTGCGGTGAAAAAAGCAGATTTGCAGTTACCAAAGCAAAAGACTTCCTTGGCAATTATCATAGAAGCCTTTGTGTTGACATTTATGGCAGAGTGGGGCGATCGCACCCAAATAGCCACAATTGCCCTAGCCGCAGGTAATAATCCCATTGGAGTCACAATAGGGGCAATTTTAGGACATGCCTTATGTGCTGCGATCGCAGTTATCGGCGGCAAAATGATTGCCGGACGAATTTCTGAGCGCCAACTCACCCTGATTGGCGGATGCCTATTTTTAGTCTTTGGTGTCGTTGCTGCCATTGAGGGAGCGTGAGGGGATGAAGTAGGGGAGGCAGGGGAGGCAGGGGAGGCAGGGGAGGCAGGGGAGGCAGGGGAGGCAGGGGAGGCAGGGGAGGCAGAATAATAACTTCTGATTATTGAGCCATGTCCCACTCCCCACTCCCCACTCCCCATTACTTCGGAGTACTTTCCGGTGAAGGCGCGGGAGATGCAGCACGATTAGGGATGGGCGAAACCGTTGCTGCGTTCTTAATTTCATCTTTGTACTGAGCAGGTGCTAAAGCTGCGGCGCTATCAAACAAAAGTTTTGCATCTGCGTCTTTGCCCTGTTGTTTCAATAGCATAGCTTTGGCCACAACGGGGCGAAAATCCTTGGGATCTTTTTTAATTGCTTGGTCATATGCAGAGCTAGCTTGATCGTACCGTTTCTGGGAAGCATGAACAGAACCTAACAGTACCTGCACGGCTACTGTATCTACACTTCCAGGCTGAATTGTATTTGCTTGGGCTGCCTTAGAGAGGGTTTCTTGCAGCAAACCAATGGCTGCTTCCGGGCGTTGCTGACTGATTAACAGAGCCACCATTCCTTGTAAAGCCTTCAAATCGCCTGGTTTCGTCTCCAAAATCGAGCGATAAGCTTGAGCGGCTCCTTCGCGATCGCCAATTTGCTGTTTGGCTTGAGCTAGTAGCACTGAATATTCTGACTGTTCGGGATTCAGCTTCGCTAGCTTTTCTAAAGGTTCAATGACGACTTGGATATCAGCTGGTTTTACCTGACTTTTTTCTTTTTGACTCAGTAATTGTAGCCGCGCCTGTAATAAGCCCTTAAGCGCAGTCTGATTTTCTGGTTCCCTTTGCAAAACCAGTTCATAACCCCGTACTTCGTCTTCCAGTTTTGATTTTTGGTCAGCAGATGTCAAAGTGCCTCTGGTGCTAGCGGTATTCTGGTTTGAGGGTGGCGTATTATTAAATGCTCCAATTATGGGAATCACCGAAACACCCACAAAAGCAAGAATTGCTAGCACCAAGACGACTTGAACTATCCAACGATTGCGCGGTTGAGACACAGTTTTGTCTTTCTCCTAAATTTTAATGACATTATCATTTACACAAATCGTAAAGTTAAAAATTTCCAAAACTTTGCGGAATACCGCCAATTGCCTGTGAATTTTATAACAATTAACTATTTACACTGCTAAAGTAAGTGATGACTTTAGGAGGAGCCGTCAGAATTGCAGCTATGATATGCTTCCGAAACTAGTGTAAAGGCGCTAAATTACACATTTAGTGTTTATACACTCAATTTAGCGCCTTTAGTATTGTTATAGAGTACCCTAGTGTGACTTTGTGAAAAGCAAATATACTTTCATCCGTCGCACAAATGCTCTTTCCAGCTGCCTTTGTAAAATCCCACAATGGGATGTGTCTGTGCCGCAAGGAGTTTTTATGAATTCCGACCTGATGCCGTTGCCCGAATCCTCCAATTCTTCTGCCTCTAACCAGGGACCAACTAACACAGGGGCAGCTGCTAATGTTCGCATAGCAGCCAAGTCCTCTAAAGAAGTTGAAAATTCGCCTGTTAACCCCATTGAAACTGACTCAAATGGGAACTTAATCAATCGACAGCAACCGATTCCGCCTCCTAGTGAGCCGATGCAATATCGAGCGATCGGGTTAGTTAGGGGTCGCTATCATGCTAGTAGCGAACAATTTACTCAAGGTACGCTGCTGACTACCGATGGTGTAGAACTAAATGCCGTCCTCCTAGGCCGGATTATGAGCTTAGTCAAGAATCACCTAGACTTAGAAAAAGAACACTTGTGGGTAGTATATCCACGCACAAGACAAGAGAATGATACGTTGCACATCCAAATCGTCGGAGTTTGGGAGCCAGAAAATCTGGCTAAAAACTCAACAGATGAAGACGATTCAGACTTAGAGTTGCAATTACAGACACCCGATGATGGCTTATCCGAAAACTCTGAACTAAGTACAATTCCCGTAATTCCCTCATCAGAAGTTGCAGATGGTGGTTTTTCTGTTCGTGGTGAGGTAGTATACCAGTCTTTTGACGCTAAGAGCTTAGTAGTCAAAATTAGGCAGGCTGCACGCAAACCAACTGAGAAACCCAAATATTTCAAGTTGAAATTGAGGGGTGTGCTGACCACCAAAGCAGTAGGAAAGTTCTGGGACTTTCAAGCCAAGCGAGAAGCTGACGTTTTGATAGTAGAAAAAGCTGAGGCGATCGCTGACTTGCCCAAAAAACGCAAACCACCATTCAAAGGTGGCCCTCGTGCTGGCGGTGGCGGTGGTACTGGTGGTAGAAAACCATTCCCCCCCAGACGCAGTAGTGGCGAAACCCCACGTCCTATCAAGAAAACAGGCGCAGGCGGCGACACCTCTATAGTATCAAAACCTATACCCAAAACGCCCGCTCCTAAGCCCATCAAGCGACCGAAACCAACTCAAGATTAGGAATGGGGAGCAGGGGGAGATGAGGGAGTAATGGAAGCAACATCCCCCTCATCCCTCTCATCCCTCTCAAAAATCCGTCCGCCGATCTTGGGGTAGAAAAGATCGCTCCATCGGAATTGGGGAAACTGGTTCTGTCAGGGTAAACGTACCTGCTTCGATCCACTTTTTCAACTCTAGGGCGACTTGTCTAGAAAAAAATAAACTCGCTAAGGGGGCAGAGCGTACAGCTTTGCCCTCAATGGTGATCCGCCCAGATTTTAGTTGGGCGTAACTCACTAAACCAAAGGTGGGACGGACGCGCCGGGGAATGGAAAAATCCACTATTGGGGCTACTAAATCTTGATCTTGGACGGCACAGTGTTCAACTACTTGTTCATTTAATACAGGGAGTGGTACACCAACACCTAACATCAATGAGGGTCCATAGCTTTTGAAGTAACATCCCCGCACCCAGTGAGCATCCATTTGCTTGGCATCACCAATTAAAGCTAAAGTGGCGGAAGGCCCAATCGGTGTACGATTAGCTAAACGCTTTTGTAAAGGGAAATGCTGAGTGCCTTCCCAGGCGACATAGCCAATACCACCGCCTAAAAAAATTCGAGTCCCTATACCAACGAGTTGTAAATCGGGATCGTTGAGTAAGGGGGAAATAGCACCAGGGTTAGAGTAAACAGCATTCCCTAAACGGGGTTGTAAAGGGCCCAGATAGGTGAAGAGGGGGCGATCGCCACCATTTACACCAACAATAAAATTTTGATAAAGATTGCGCGGATTGAATAAATAAAACTGATTAATCGTTTCACTGGTAATTGTAGTTTCAAAAGTTGCTCTGGGATAACAATCTGTTACTTGTCCCTGCGCTTTTACGTGTATAGATTTACCAGCGATCAAATCTTCGATTACATGACCGCCGCCACGTTCTCGAACTTCTTCCCCGTCCGTCGTCTCCACACCAGAACTCGCACCCAAATATAAATCTACTGCCCCAAAACCAGAGTATGCTGGTACACCATCTAACCAGCATCGGCGAATTTTTATCGGCGGGTCAGTGTGTCCGAGATTGATAATTGCACCACTTGATTCCATCGGCTCAAATGTGCCAGTGGTAATTACATCAACTTCTTTAGCAGCTTTAGTAACACCGATTTCTACAACTCGTGCTTTTAATTCTTCAGTTGTCAACACTACCGCACGTTGGCGGCTGATTTTCTCGTTAATTTCTGCAATTGTTCGCATTTTATCAGGGCTAGTGCTTTCTGCTGTCTTCCTTTTTGAAGGATATCTTGATAAATCAAAAACTCTTGCATAATTTCCTCTGGAAATAGTTGTCGCCAATCTCTGCGCGACAGCTTAACACCCCGAATAGAGTCTAAAATTCCTAAAAAAACAATTCAAGTATTGTAAAGTCAAAATCATATATTTTTTGGGGACTGCACGCTACCTATGTCCGAAATATTTTTTACATCTACGTAAAATTACTATCAACCAAGTCTTGCATTATCAATCAAATGTATGTATGGTTAGGATTGACTAGTGCAGCTTGGCAAAAATGATTTTACGTCAACCGAAACAAACATTTCTAGCTTTTGTAAGCATTCTAAGCTAACTAGTCAATTGCAAAGTGAGAGCTAAAAGCAGATGCTAGAAGGTTTTGGAAAGGGAGAAATTCCTTGAGAGTGGTAATAAAAAGATGTCTCAGCAAAAGTTGATGGCTACTCTCTGGCGAGCTTATCCTAACTTACCCTCTGAAAGCAATTCTACTTGTTGCGATTCATTATATTCCTAGACTCCACCCGATAACGAATTGAGTAAGATGCAATGACTACTACTTCTGAATTAACTAATCTTGAGCCAAGAAACCAAAGTAATATTTCCAATAGGGTTGAAATTTTATCCTCTCCATCAGATGAGAAAAAGTTGTTTAACTTGAAGGTAATTGAGTATTTATTACTTGCAGCTTTTGTCTCTTCTGGACTATTTATTATTTTTTTATCAGAGGATAAAACAGTTGTAATTTCTGGAGCAGTATCTCTAACTTTTGTGTTTTTTTTATTGCTCATCAATAGACAAGTATTTCAGAACTATAAAAAGGCTGCTTTTCAGTCTGAACTCACCAAAAAAGCTGAACTCTATAGTTATCTATTGACCAATCCTAATTCCTGGAATAAAGATACGCTGACTCTGACAAGAGGAAAAGCTTTACAATACAGCCAAGACTTGATTGACGATTATAAAAAAATTAGGGGTGTATCAAGGAACCTTTACTATAGTTTGCAAATTGCGACAGTGATTTTATCAGGAGTCACACCAATTTTAGTTCTGGTAGACAAATTAGAAGCAGGACAAGCTTGGCTTAAGTGGCTCCCTGTACTATGCCCAGCTATTGCTTCTATAGTTGCCAGTATAGTTACCTCTTTTCCTTTTCAGAAGAATTCGCTTGCTGCTAACACAGCCGTTGAATTGTTAGAAGCTGAACAAGAGAAATTTATATTGGGAGTTACTGCACCTTATCGTTGCTATGATGTGTCTGACGAAGCCCAACAGCAACAAAAGGCAAGTCAAGCATTAGAATACTTTATTGTTCAAGTGAACAACATTCATCTCAACCAATTGCAACAAACGAGTGAGACACAATCAGAGAAGACAGAATCAGCTTCATCTAATGAGTCAAACAAAGTAGGAGCATAAGTAAGCAAGTACAAGGATAGCTGATAAACTGATCGTGGTCATGAGTCAGTCTGACAATTCATATGTGGCAAAGTCCACGAAAAACCTAACCCCCTAACCCCCTTCCCGACACGGGAAGAGGGAAGATTCCAATGTTATGAGTTGCCATTTAATGCCTCTTTGGATAGCGGGCTAGATGAGAATGAAATAGCCCTATATATAGGTTAGGTTTGCGGATGAACCGAACCATTGCTTTAGTTGGTGCATCTTTGCTCATGGGATTAACGTAACTTTCAAGCAAGCTTCAAGGCGTTTCAAAAGACTTCCCTGCTCCCTGCTTTTCAATACTTCTCGGTTAGTGCAATTAGTCATTGCAGATCCTCCCAATCCCTTTTAATATTCTTGTGACTATTAAAAAATGAGGGCATAGGCAACTTAACAACTTGCCAATACCCTCAAATAAATATACTAAGTTTTTGCAGTAGCGTATAAGTCTAAGTTAGTGCCTGAGCAACTACTGCCGAAAGTGACTCGTTTGCTGCTTGCTTCAACAATTCGGCTTTATCGGTCTGTTCCCAAGGTAAGTCTAAATCAGCCCGCCCAAAATGACCGTAAGCCGCGACGTCCTGATAAAAACGTCCGCCTCGTTCACTTGGTAAGTTGCGTAAGTTGAAGGTATGGATAATCCCTGCTGGACGAAGTTCAAAGTGCTTGTTGATTAATTCCAGTAAGGTTTCTTCATCCACTTTACCGGTGCCAAAGGTATCTACCAGAATGCTTGTTGGTCGTGCTACACCAATCGCATAAGATAGCTGAATTTCAACTTTTTCTGCCAACCCAGCGGCGACAATATTTTTCGCTACATAACGAGCGGCATAGGCAGCAGAACGGTCTACCTTCGTGGGGTCTTTGCCAGAAAAAGCGCCGCCACCATGCCGTGAATAACCACCATAGGTGTCAACAATTATTTTCCGTCCTGTCAGACCAGAGTCTCCCTGAGGACCACCAACGACAAATTTGCCAGTGGGGTTGACTAAAAAACGTGTTTCCTGATTAGGCTTAATTTCAATGTCGCCAAAAACAGGTTCGACCACTGCTGACCAGAGGTCTTGTTTAATTTTGGCTTGTACAGCCGCCTCATCCGTGATTTCCCCAATACTGGCTGTATGCTGGGTGGAAATCAGAATAGTGTCGATACCTACTGGGCGTCCATCTTCGTAGACCACAGTTACTTGGGTTTTACCGTCAGGGCGTAGGTATGACAATTCACCTGTTTTGCGGACTGCTGCCAATCGGCGAGCAATGCGGTGGGCCAGACTGATGGGTAAGGGCATCAGTTCTGGTGTTTCGTTGCTGGCAAAACCGAACATTATACCTTGATCGCCTGCGCCAATTTTGTCAAATTGTTCGTCGCTATCTTGTTCGCGGGTTTCTTGGGCGGTGTTAACGCCTTGGGCGATATCGGGTGATTGTTCGTCTAAAGCGAGCAGAACGCTGGTGCTGTTAGCAGAAAAGCCATTATCGGCATTGGTATAGCCAATTTCGGCAATTTTTTTGCGGGCGAGATTGACGAAATTAACATTGGCTTTGGTGGTTATTTCGCCAGTGATTAGCACCAAACCAGTATTAACTACTACTTCAGCAGCGACACGGCTGCTGGGGTCTTGTGTCAGTAGGGCATCTAGAATGGTATCAGAAATCTGATCGCAGATTTTATCTGGATGGCCTTCGGTGACTGACTCGGAGGTAAATAAATATCGACGAGACAAAGGAAATTCCTCCTGACTTGAGTTTTTTGGCTGAACTAAATGTAGTTTTTAGTTCAATTACCTAATTTAACGTGAGTTAGATGAACCTCTCCCTAACTTGAACTAAAGTTCAAGCCTGCCCCTCTCTGAACCGGAGAGACACGGTCTTACGTAGCAAAACCTCTTAGAGGTCTTTTAATTCGGCTGATTAGGCGAACACCACATAAGCCGTCGAACTCACATTAATTTATGAAATCATAACAATATTTATACTTCAGTAGTTAGCATCTTCTTAATATCGATAAAAACCACTAGCTATAAGGTAAGTGTCTGTAAAGAAAATAAATTTATGCTCATTATTTTGTGGTTAAAATGTATTTAATAACACAAAAAAAGGGGACACTTAGAAGCGTCCCCACAAATGACACAAACACTACTGCTTTAAACTTGAACTGCTAACTTTGCTTCGGTAGCTGTCAACCGCTCATAAGCAGCACGCATTTTCAAACCTGTAAGCACTTGGAAGAAACCAGTACCATTATTGGAACCTGGATACTCGCGGTGCTGGAGTAACAAGTGAGTCAATTCACCCTGATATTTAGTAGATGTATTGCTGAGATGGGTTTCGATATAAATTACTTCTTCCAAGTTGTCAAATTGACCATCGACCTCTAGTACTGAGACATAGCGGCCGTAGTAAACATCCGAACCGTAGTACAGTTGCATACCAGGGTAGGAACAGGTCAGCTTGCGTCCACAGGGAGTCCAATTAATTGTTGACCCTTCATCAAATAGGTAGGTTGGATCAAATCCTTCCTTACCTTCG
Organism: Nostoc sp.; assembly: GCF_036917635.1. GTDB lineage: Bacteria > Cyanobacteriota > Cyanobacteriia > Cyanobacteriales > Nostocaceae > Nostoc. The sequence continues at coordinate 87,914 of NZ_JBALCW010000019.1, read as the reverse complement.
CGCTGGAGCATCCGTACTCGCAAGACTCTGCGCTCCGTGTCGTTTTTGATCAAGTTCGTGGGTAATACTTGCAGAACCACATCAGCAAATTCTCTTTGTGGTTCGATAAACTTATCAAAATCAGGTTTGCGGGAATTGATTTGCGCTAAGACATCTTCGTAGCGATGACCGCGTTCAGCCATATCTCGCTGGATTTTCCAGGCAATTTTGACTTCATCGCTAATGTCAAAATAAACACTGAAGTCGATTAGCGATCGCACCCGCTCATCATATAAAGGATGCAGCCCTTCAACAACTATAATGTGATTCGGCTCTATCCGCTCTGGCGGATCGATCAACCCAGTTTCGTGGTTATAAATCGGCTTATCAATCGCTTGACCACTTTTGAGCGCTTTAATTTGCTCATACATCAGGTCAAAATTGTTTGCTCTGGGGTCTAATGCCGTTATCCCAGTATCTTTACGCTGTTTGCGATCCAACGAGTGATAATCATCTAAGCAGATGACTGTCATTAAATCTTCACCAAATAAATCTATCAAACGACGCAAAAACGTAGATTTACCGCACCCAGAGTCTCCGGCTACTCCAATCAGTACCACGCGTTCCGGCTTATTTGTCATAAATCTCCTCTAAAATACTAAAATTGATTGTCTCAATATTTTTTCACACAGCAGATTTTGAAGCCAGGAGTTTACCCCTTTGGTTTATCCTGCGTTCTTGCTACCTAGCACATCTATAAGACACCAAGCAAGTAGGCAACAAAAGTAATTAAGTTGCTACTCGTCGGACTAGCCTGAATGTTGGTGCCGGTAAGTATTTAATCCTAGTGGTATATTTGATTTTAACAGAAGGGTGTATCCCATACAAGATTGCTGTCAAGAAGAATTAGCGTGGTTTATCAATCATTTTTTGTTGATTTAGTTGTTAATTTAAAAATGGGGATCAGCACCGCCCATCAGCGTTGCGCCTTTATCAGTCCGCTACTTGTGACTATAAACAAGACTTAATGGTATAATTTATTATTGCCGGGAATTTTTTAATGTTACTAAATTGTAATTCCTGCTCGACAATACTTAATATATTCAAAGCAAAAATCTATCCAACGAATGAGCAAAGAACTTGTATTAGTCAAATTCTTGACTATAAATTTATAGATATGCTCAGATAGAAGCGTTGACGTTATGTCAAAGTACTGATAGAGGCTGACAGATTTTTTGCATCAAGTGAAACTGATTACACTTGCTAAAATCATGGTTCTCTATGTCGTTATGTTTGTAGCTGGAGTTGTCAGAGTCATGTAATTATCCATAGACAGGTGATGAATATAGCTAACAATATTGCGAGATACTAGATTTAAAGAAGTAAAACCAATGGGAAGAAAACCTTCTGGGATTAGCATTTCCGATTTAAACCCCTGGACTATGCAAGCGCAACCGCAATTTTTGGAAGTCAACTGAGCGGTAGCTTGCACTAACCGAAGCAGGCTTCTTACAATATCTGCCCCTTTAAGTTGCTGGTTGGGTAATAAGGTAAAAAGCTATCTCCCTGGTGGGGGTGGTAGTTAACGAAAAAAAGATTAAATTGACTCATTATTAACATTCTCCACAAGACTTATCCTTTACCTTAGAAGGTGAACAGGTGTGTTTTTTACTATGCCTGCATGTCTTCGGTGAGTGTACTTAGCAAGGCATTAATTTAATGATGCCTTTTTTCCTTCAAGGCCAGTTTTGTGAAACGAAAATCCGCTAAACTAAAGCTGGGAAGGTGGGGAATAGTTTTTTTTTGAAAAACGGTTAAGTAAATTATCGGAGTGGTAGAACGAATGTACAATCAAGGTGCTGTTGAGGGTGCTGCCAACACAGAATTAGGTAGCCGCATCTTCCTTTATGAAGTGGTGGGTTTGCGTCAGAGCGAAGAAACTGATCAAACTAACTACCCAATTCGGAAAAGTGGCAGTGTGTTCATCAGAGTGCCTTACAACCGCATGAATCAAGAAATGCGACGTATTACTCGTCTAGGCGGCACAATTGTTAGCATCCAGCCTATAACTGCGCTAGAGCCAGTTAATGGTAAAGCCTCACTTGGGAATGCTACAAGCGAAGTCAGCGAGTTAGCTACATCTGGGGAAACTGCTAACAGTGAAGGGAATGGTAAAGCCACACCTGTAAATGCTCATAGTGCTGAAGAACAGAACAAGGACAAGAAAGGCAACACCATGACTCAAGCGAAAGCCAAAAAAGACCACGGTGACGTTCCTGTTAACACTTACCGTCCCAATGCTCCGTTTATTGGCAAGGTAATATCTAATGAGCCGCTAGTCAAAGAAGGCGGTATTGGTATTGTTCAACACCTGAAATTTGACTTATCTGGCAGTGATTTAAAGTATATAGAAGGTCAAAGTATTGGGATTATTCCACCAGGATTAGACAAGAACGGCAAGCCGGAAAAACTCAGACTATATTCCATCGCTTCAACTCGTCATGGCGATGATGTAGATGACAAGACAGTATCACTGTGCGTCCGCCAGTTGGAATACAAGCACCCAGAAACTAGCGAAACAGTTTACGGTGTTTGCTCTACACACTTGTGTTTCCTCAAGCCAGGGGAAGAGCTAAAAATTACCGGGCCTGTGGGTAAGGAAATGTTGTTACCCAATGACCCTGATGCTAATGTCATCATGATGGCAACTGGAACAGGTATTGCGCCGATGCGGGCTTATCTGTGGCGTCAATTTAAAGATGCAGAAAGAGCAGCTAACCCAGAATACCAATTTAAAGGATTCTCTTGGCTAATATTTGGCGTACCAACAACTCCAAACCTCTTATATAAGGAAGAACTGGAAGAAATTCAACAAAAATATCCTGAGAACTTCCGCCTCACTGCTGCTATTAGCCGCGAACAGAAAAATCCCCAAGGCGGTAGAATGTATATTCAAGACCGTGTAGCGGAACATGCTGATGAATTGTGGCAATTGATTAAAAATGAAAAAACCCACACATACATCTGCGGTTTGCGCGGTATGGAAGAAGGTATTGATGCAGCCTTAACTGCTGCTGCTGCTAAAGAAGACGTAACTTGGAGTGTTTACCAGAAGGAAATCAAGAAAGCCGGTCGCTGGCACGTAGAAACATACTAAATTAGTCATTAGTCATTGGTCATTAGTTTTAGACGAAGGACAAAGTACAAAGTCTGTAGACGCTTCTGAGGCTTGCGGCGCTCAGAACTTTGTAACAGAGGACAAATGACAAAGGAAGAAGGATAATCAGTAGGTAGGGCAAACGCTCTACCTACAATTGTTATTGGTAGAATTGGGTGCAAAATGGGTGTGAAACTAGGAATACTGGGATTAGGCACCGTGGGAACGGGAACAGTGCAGTTGTTGCAAGATAGCGCTGGGCGTCACCCATTGTTGCAAGAGATAGAAATCTATCGGGTGGGAGTGCGATCGCTCGATAAACCCCGTGCAGTAGAATTATCTACGGAAGTGTTGACTACAGATTTGGAAGCAATTGTCAACGATCCGGCGGTAGATATAGTTGTGGAGGTGATGGGTGGACTAGAGCCAGCGCGATCGCTCATTCTCAAAGCTTTAAGTAATGGTAAGCATGTAGTCACCGCCAATAAAGCAGCGATCGCCCGTTTTGGAGCAGAAATTTTCACAACTGCCAATCAAGCCGGGGTCTACGTCATGCTAGAAGCTGCTGTGGGTGGTGGTATTCCGGTGATTCAACCCTTGAAGCAGTCTTTAAGTGTTAACCGTATTCACACTGTAATCGGCATCGTTAACGGTACAACAAACTACATCTTGACCCGGATGCAGACAGAAGGCAGCAACTTTAACGATGTTTTGGCTGATGCCCAGCGATTGGGTTATGCTGAGGCTGATCCGACAGCTGATGTCGATGGCTTAGACGCAGCTGATAAAATTGCCATTCTCGCATCATTAGGCTTTGGTGGACGGATCAACTTAGAAGATGTTTATACTGAGGGGATTCGGCAAGTTAGCAAAACAGATATAGCCTACGCCGAAAAATTGGGATTTGTGATTAAATTGTTAGCGATCGCTAAACGTGATACTCCCTCATCCCCCCTGTCTTTACGAGTTCATCCTACCTTAGTACCTCAAGTCCACCCTTTGGCTAGCATCAACGGCGTTTACAATGCCATCCTTGTTGAGGGAGAACCAATTGGGCAAGTCATGTTTTTTGGCCCCGGTGCTGGTGCTGGTGCAACCGCCAGCGCTGTCACATCAGATATTTTGAATTTAGTAGCTGTCCTTAAAACCAATACAGCAGTTGCAAATCCCTTATTAACTTGTGGACATCAGGAATATTGCCAAATTGCGCCAATGGCAGAATTGATAACTCGATTTTACGCCCGTTTTCTTACGAACGATCAACCTGGAGTTATCGGTAAATTGGGGACTTGCTTTGGTAACTATGGCGTTAGCTTAGAGTCAATTGTCCAAACTGGCTTTCAAGGGCAACTTGCAGAAATTGTGGTTGTTACCCATGATGTACGAGAAGGCAATTTTCGGCAAGCTTTGGCTGAAATTCGGGATTTGTCAGCAATAGAAAGCATTCCTAGTTTACTGCGTGTACTTTGAGATTAATCTAAACTGCGATCGGTGTCAGGTGTTCTTATAAGCTACGATACGTAGTTTTTTAAGATTTTTCCTTGCGTCTGTGCTTGCTAAAATCAAGAACAAACCTCACTCTTGCGCGAGGGTAGCCCTATGACTGCAACTAATGCAGCTACTAGCATTACACTCCCAGACCATACTCAACTTCCAGAGTCTGACGGAAGCTTTGTGAAAAACTTCCAGGAACATCCGCAAAGTATTCTACTAACCGAGTCCATTAAACCAGTGTTGGAAAAACGCCATCCTGATGGGCAATATTGCATAGGTCAAGATAGTGGTATCTACTGGCGGATTACTGACCCACAGAACGAGGTGCAGAAGCTCCCGATTGGTTCTATGTCCCGAATGTGCCGCCGACGCTGAATGGACAAATGCGCCGCTCTTATGTGCTTTGGCAAGAACACATTGCTCCGTTGATTGTATTGGAATTTGTTTCTGGAAACGGTGCAGAAGAACGAGATAAAACACCTTGGACGCGTAAATTTTGGATTTATGAGCAGGTAATTCATCCGGCTTTTTACGGCATTTATGAATTGACACTCTCAGCCCTGAAGGGACTGAGATTCTGCGGACAAAGGAGAATTCGGAAGAATCCAAATTCTAACTCTCGCTGCGGTCGTCAAAACCCGCCTACACAGTAAGCCTAAGTCTAAGCTTAGATTGCTGGCTACTTTTCGCAAAATATTTGCGCTACCGTTCAAATCTGCATTCACGATTGAACCATTAGCTGACTGATATAAACCTCTTTTAATCCGCTTTTCAGATGCTTTCCACCCAACAGGCTTTTGACCATATACGGGTAGGGAGTCTCCATCTAAATAGCTAGCCAATGACCAAGTAGGCTTCCTCGGTTTCTTGAAACCTAATTCCGTGTAAATCGCACAGTTGACTTTTGTCGGTCTTTTAGCTTACCTAAAGGCATTTGAACAAAATTTTGATTGTTCAATCTACCCATATTGGCATTAGATTTAAAACCTTCATTCCAACCAATTACTAATGTTCCAATGTTGTATATTAGGCAGTGATCAATAATTAACTTTGCTGCTTTGTTAATCCCGTCGCGATCGCCTTTGTTATTTTTTACTAAATAAGTAATACCAAAGCGTCCCCTTCGTAATTCTTTTTCAATAGTATATTTGCCACCTTGCAATTGATCACCTGCTACCCAAGCCATCTTTGCAACTCCCAATATATTTGTATTAATTTTCACATAATAAAGCCTGAATAACCGGAGCCTAGATTTATATAAAAACTGCGATCGCTCCTGCTTATCTTTGCGTCTAAACTTGCTAAACTAATTTAAAATATCGAATAAAAGCAGCGAAAAACAACCACGAAATTATGGCTCAAATCTTAGTTGAAGATTTAGACCCCATTATTCTAGAAAAGCTAGAAACTCTCGCCAAACAACACGGTAGGTCTTTGCAAGAAGGATTAAAACACATCCTACAACAACCAGCCCAAAAAGCAACACACTATTACACAGGCGGCGACATGGGGAAAGCCAGAGATGCTGTAGCACGCGCTCAAGTTAGATATACAGAGAAAATTTTCAGTGACAGTACTGAGCTCATCCGCGAGGACAGAGAACGGTGAGGCGGTATGTTCTAGATGATACAAGCCCCTAAATTTATTTATGGGGATTATTAATTTTTAATTTTTAATTTTCAATTCGGAGCGAAGCGACGTGACCTCTGCAACCGATCCATCCACCGCCCTTACACCGTTCCCAGACCATACGCAGCTACCAGAGTCTGATGGTACTTTTGTGAAAAACTTTCAGGAACATCCCCAAAGCATTCTCCTAACGGACTCAATTAAACCGATATTGCAAAAACGTCATCCTGATGGGCAATATTGTATTGGTCAAGATAGCGGCATTTACTGGCGGATAACTGACCCCCCAGAAAAAGGCGCAGAAGCACCAAACTGGTTTTATGTAGCCAATGTACCACCTACTCTAGATGGGCAAACGCGCAGGTCTTATGTACTCTGGCGAGAATTTATTGCCCCATTGATTGTATTAGAATTTGTTTCTGGAGATGGTAGTCAGGAACGAGATAAAACTCCTTGGAAGGGGAAATTTTGGATTTATGAGCAGGTAATTCGCCCTCCATTTTATGGCATTTATGAAGTGAATAAAGCCAGCGTAGAAGTTTATGAATTAATTGGTGGACAATATCAGTTATTAACAGCAAATGAACGCGGACATTATGCTATATATCCTTTACGGGTTGAGTTAGGTATTTGGCAGGGACAATATTATAATATGGAATTACCTTGGCTACGCTGGTGGGATTTGCAAGGTAATTTGTTGTTGACTGGTGAAGAAAGAGCGGAACAGGAAAGCCAACGGGCAGAGTTAGAACGCCGAAGGGCGGAATTAGAAAGCCAAAGAGCCGATCGCTTAACTGCACAATTGCGATCGCTCGGCGTTGAACCAGAGGTTTAAGTATTTGATTTAAGAGTGCGATCGCACCAATTTTTTATTTACTCGGAGAAGGTAAACAAGTAATAGATTAGGTACATAGAGGCGCGAAATTTCGCGTCTCTGTCATTTGGGGAGATAGTAGAATTTAAGTACAGCAGTAAAAAAGCCTCATTAGTTGATGTATCAACACCAAACATCACTAATAGCTGGGTGAAGAAACAAATGTTAATACTAAGGAGTAACCACTGTGACAGATTTGAGTAACTATAATACAGAATTAGCTGATGAAGAAATTTTAGAAGAGGAATATCAAGAAGAAGAAGTTACTTTCCTGTATGATCCTGAAGAAATTAATATTATAACTAGGGAACCAACAATAGAATTATTGCTTAAAAGAATCAATGAAGAAGGTCTTGATTTAGCACCTGATTTTCAACGTCATGCGAATATATGGAAAGAAGATGCTCAGAGTAGGCTAATAGAATCTATTATTATCCGTATCCCCATACCAGCACTTTATATAGATGCCACTAATGAAGATAAATGGGTAGTAGTGGATGGATTACAGCGCCTATTTGCACTAAGGCGCTTTATTCTCGATAAAGAACTAAAACTATCTGGATTAGAATATCTTACAAATCTAGAAGGTAAAACCTACGATCAAATTGATCGCAGATACCAACGCCGCCTTGAAGAAACTCAACTAACAGTATATTTGATCGAAAAAGGGACACCTCCAGAAATTAAATATAATATTTTTAAACGTATTAATACAGGAGGACTTCCTTTATATCCTCAAGAATTACGCCATGCTCTTAATCCTGGTAAGGGAACGAAATTTTTGACTAAACTTGCAGCATCTCCAGAATTTCAGCAAGTGGTTAAACTTGGCAATAACCGCAAAATGCGTATGGATGATCGGGAATTTATACTAGGGTTTCTAGCTTTTACTTTAACTTCTTACCAAGAATATGTAGACAAACGAGATACTTTTTTATCTAAAGCATTATCTCAAGTAAATAAACTTTCGGAAATAGAGTTAAATGAAATTGAAAATAGTTTTAGAAGAACAATGATAGCTAACTGGAACATCTTTGGCAAAGATGCGTTTCGTAAAATATCTAATTCTCAGAAAAAACAGTTTCCTGTAAACAAAGCTCTATTTGAATCTTGGTCAGTACTTATGAGTAAATTGAGTAATGAGCAAATCCAAATTTTGATAAATAGAAAAGAAAAATTAATCAATTTATTCAAGACATATATAGACAATGATAAATCTTTTTTAGGATCTATATCTCAGGCGACCGAGAAAGTACAGTATAGATTCAGTACTATAGAAAAAATAATTCAGGAAGTGCTTTCATGATTACTTCTCTTCGCCTGATCAACTTCAAACGTTTTGATAATCAGTTTCTTGAATTTAGACCTTTGACACTAATTTCTGGTCTCAATAGCACTGGTAAATCTTCTGTACTTCAATCATTACTACTACTACGTCAATCTTATAAACAGGATTTATTGCCAAAAACCGGCTTGGCGCTAAATGGTGACTTAGTAAATATTGGTACAGCACAAGATGCTCTTTATGAGAGTGCTAAAGATAACCATATAAGCTTTGAGATTATTTGGGAAAAGTATAAAGGTATATGGGATTTTAATTACAACCCAGAAAAAAAAGAAGAAGATGTCTTAAATGTAATTTCAGAACCAGATGACTCTGAAATCTATAAATCAAATGTTTTTAGTAAATATTTTCACTACCTTCAAGCAGAACGTATGGGGCCACGTTCATTTAACGAAATGTCTGATTATCAAGTCACACGGCTTAGACAAATTGGTACTAGAGGAGAATATACGGCCCATTTTCTTTATATTTATGGAGATGAATCAATTCCCATCTCCAATCTCAGCTATCCACAAGCAAAATCAATGAATCTGATAGATCAAGTGGAAGCATGGATGAGAGAGGTTAGTCCTGGTATACGCATCGAAATAGAAGCTAACTCAGCGATGGGTTTGGTCACTATCAAATATTTTTATGGAGATAGTAATCGTTACCGTGCAACCAACGTTGGTTTTGGGATTACCTACACTTTATCTATTATTGTAGCTATACTTTCATCTCCTCCTGGTACACTAATCCTAGTTGAAAACCCAGAAGCTCATCTTCATCCTAAAGGACAAGCCAAAATGGGAGAATTATTAGCACTGGCAGCTAGTTGTGATATTCAGGTTGTGATAGAAACTCATAGTGATCATGTTTTAAACGGGATTCGCGTTGCTGTTCATGGTGGTATTATTCCCCCGCATTATGTCCAGTTGCATTACTTTGAGCAACAAGAAAAACAAGGACAACCGTTGACAGAGGTAATATCACCAAAAATTGATCGTAACGGCAGAATTGATTATTGGCCTGATGGTTTTTTTGATGAATGGGAAAAAAATTTAATAACTTTACTTAAGCCAAGGGATGTGTAGCTGATGGACTTGGAAATGGTATTGAATGAGTTATCTTTGCAAGTTCCTGCTAATGATATTCAGATGGCTAAACAAAGAATGTCAGAATTAATTCTGACTGCACGCGAAGCCGCAGAGCTAGGTGTTAAACCAATAATTCGCACTCATCATGAATTTTACAATACCCTATTAGCAGATAATTATTCGTTATCTAACTGGTTAGTAGATCAAACTGTAAATAGAGATAATATACGATTTCTTCTGGCAGCAGCAAAGACACCTTTTCTAGCAGATATTCAAGATTCAGATATTGAAAATAAAAATATACTCTCAGATTTTCTCTATGAAGGAGAAAAAAGCGAAGGTTTGGGAATTGCTTATCTACTTGAATCGTTAGCATTAAGTATAAACTCAGATAAAAAATGGGAATTTAATAGTATTTCACTGGAATATACTTGGCTTGAAGATGATAATTTAAATTTAGATACAGTCACAGTTACTCATGCTAGTACCATAAAGAACCTAAATGAAAATATTTTTTGGATACAGGAACGTCTGAAAACAGGGGTTCGTGATGGTTTGAATTTATGGCAACGTAAAAAAGATTTATTTCCCTCTCTCAGCTTTTGTGAAAGTGTTGGTCAACAAATACAAAGTCTTGGCAATGGTAGCCCTATGTTACGACAAATTGTCAGAAAGTTGTTTGAACTAGAAAACTGTTGTAAAACTTGGAGAGATGGAGATTTTGATTTCGACCTTGTTGCCAGTAAAGTTACTCCAGAAAGTGACTCTAGGCTTCAAAGTTTAGAGGATAAGCTAACCTTTAAGTGTCCTGATGATGTGTATCGTATATTCAGTTTGCATCTAAGAATGACTGGTGCAGGAGCTTGGCGGCTTCATTTTTCTACAGAATTAGGGGCTGGCAAAATCATCATTGGGTACATCGGCCTAAAAATACAATAGGTCAATATTTAATCACAACAAAAAATTGCTGTAAACCGAGCTTTGTAGAAAGACTGCGATCGCTAGGCATCGAACCAGAAGCATAATCTTGATCAAAAATCAACTATTTATTCACATCAAGCAACCGCGAAGTTTCTAACCGACTCATCCACTTCTCTAAATAAACTCGATTACCTTTTTCCTCATTTGGATCTTTAGTATCCAAAGGATAAGGCATCAGTCCCAAAATCGTTGCTGTCGTCACGCAAAACATCGATTTTTGGAAACTCATGCAAATTTGTACCCGCAAATCATCTTCACCCCGAAGACTGCGACGATAAATTTCGTGCAAATACTCTGGAAGATAATGACGCATATCCTGCATTAACAAAGTGGGAGGAATACCCGCGCCGCCAATGGGCAAAGGATCGGCATACAATGCGCCATATTGAAATCGCGTTTGATCTGGGGGAATTTGATATCCTTGGGCGTTGTATGAAACTGTACCGTGAAAAGGAGTTCCCCGGAAAAATACTGCTTCTACATAAGGTATTGCTGTATCTGCTAAGAAGGTCAAACCAACGCTTTTGGGAATGATTTCATAGACCTCACCTCGAATTTTCACGGCGTAGGTAATTGGGTTTGAGGCATTTGCCACTAATGCTATTTTAATGTGGTCTACGACTTGGGGAATTGATTTGATTTCGCCTTGGTCGTAGCGGTCTGATAAGCTGAGGAACATATCAGCCATAACTCGCCAGAATTGACCTAAACCGGTGTAGTAAGCAGAGACGCGCAAGTGTTCTGTTAAAAAATCTGGAAACAGTTGGTTAATACCCAAAATTAAGGGATTATTTTTAAATTTCGCAGCGATAACGGCTTGCGCTCTTTCTTGAAATTCTTCTGTATCTAAATACGTATCTAGTCCGCCGCCACCATGCCACATCATGGCTTTCATGCAATACTCGGCATATTCAAAATTAATTCGGTTATGCCACCAGTGACGGAGTAATTTCTGAAAAGAAACCTCTCCATTAAAGTATTTAAAAAACGGGAAAAATATTAAAAACTGATGCTCGGCAATATAATTAAGATTTTTTGAGTAGGCATCTAAAACTACGCCATAGCTTTTAAGAATACCAACAACTTCCAGGACATTTTCTGGATTATCGGGGAGTAATGCCTCTCCTTTTTGCAGACGTTCAATATACTCAGCTAAGGGATTATGAGTCCTTTTCTTTTTAATAGTTACCATTGCTATAGTAGTCCGCTTTGATTTTTGAAATTATTTGTGTAGGTAGGGAGTAGGGAGTAGGGAAGAACGCCTTTTCGGAGTGTACTGATTTTTGAAAAAAATCAAATCAAATACGAGTCGTATATCTCTCCAAAAATAATAAGAATTAGGGTATTGGTTATTGAGGCATTGTTTATTTCTCCCCCTGCCTCCCCTGCTCCCTCATCCTCCATCCCCCACTCCCCATCCCCTACTCCCCATTCCCCACTTTATCCAAGGACACTGCTACTACTACATTTTGGCTATTCACCATTGCTGTAATTGTTGGTTCAGTCCAGCGTGCTAACCAACCAGGTTGAATGCCGAAAATCACAATCAGCACAGCTAAAATTGCAGCTGGGGCGCGATCGCTCCAATACACTCGTGGTAAGTTGGTAACTTGTGCAGACAAGCGGCCAAAAAAGGCACGGTTCAGGAGTATTAGGAAGTAAACCGCAGTTAAGCCTGTACCAATCATTGATAGCAGCGTTTGGACTGGAAAAACTGGAAAACTGCCCCGAAAAACGATGAATTCGGAAATAAACCCCAGCATTCCCGGTATTCCAGCACTGGCCATTACTCCCACAACAATCAAGCTACCAATTACAGGCATACCTCGTTCTGGGTTCAGCAGTCCTTGGAGGACTTCTAAATCCCGGCTTCCGGCTTTTTTATACACAACCCCTACCAGCAAAAACAGCATGGCGGAAATCAAGCCGTGGCTAATCATCTGCATAACAGCACCCAAAACACTTAATGGTGTGGAAGCCGCCGCTGCTAAAAGCACGTAGCCCATGTGTCCAATGGAACTATAAGCCACCATTTTTTTCATATCGGTTTGAGCGATCGCGCAGGATGCACCATACAATACACTCACTACTGCCCAAGTCGCTAACCAAGGAGCCACATAAGCCCAAGCTTCTGGTAACAAGTTCATCCCAAACCGCAGTAAGCCATAAGTTCCTAACTTCAACAACACTCCAGCCAACAGCACAGAAATTGGTGTAGAAGCTTCAACGTGAGCATCTGGTAACCAAGTATGGAAGGGAACTAAGGGAATTTTAATCCCGAAACCTACCAAAATTCCCCCTAGCAGTAAAAGCTGTGTCGCTAGAGGTAAAGTTGTCGTGTTCAACGTTGCTAGTGCAAAGCTAGAGGAACCACTCAGCCAAACCATGCCGAGAAAACTTGCCAAAATCAAGATTCCCGAAACGGCAGTATAAATGAGAAATTTTGTTGCAGCATAACCCCGCTTTTCCCCACCCCAAATGGCTATCAACAGATATAGCGGGATTAGTTCCAATTCGTAAAACAAGAAAAATAGTAGTAAATCCTGTGCCAGAAAAGCTCCAGTCACCCCAGCGCTTAATAATAATATCAAACAGTAATAAAATTTAGGACGCTGTAGGGATTCATCGCTGCTGTAGATGGCAATGCAAGTTAACAATCCATTCAAAACCAGCAGTGGCAAAGATAAACCATCTATTCCCAGGTTATAGTTCAAGCCTAAAACATCTATCCAAGGGACAGACTCGGCAAACTGTTGAGTGATTTCCCCTGGATGGAACTGAATTGCTAGTATGATTGTCCACAAGAAAGCGATACTGGCAAAGACTAAAGCCACCCCACGGGCGAATTTCCCATTGATGCCAGAGGGCGAGAAACCAATTAAAGCTGCGCCGATCAACGGCACTAGAATTAAAACACTAAGCATAGACGGAATTCAGGTAAGGGGAGCAGGGGGAGCAGGGGGAGCAGGGGGAGCAGGGGGAGCAGGGGGAGCAGGGGAGGCAGGGGAGGCAGGGGAGGCAGGGGGAGCAGGGGAGCAGGGGAGCAGGGGAGGCAGGGGGAGAGTAAAAACTCCAAACTCCAAACTCCTAACTCCTAACTCCAAACTCCTAACTCAGTTAAAAAGGTAATTTATCTAGTAGACCCGATGACCAACTGATAAATAAACCCAGGATGCTGACGACCGCTAAGATGGTCAACATATAGCCCTGAGATTGCCCAGAAATGCTGTACTTTAAAGTTTGTCCGCCGAGAATCGTCGCAAAGCCAACCAAGTTGACTAGACCATCGACTAAATAGCGATCGCTCCAAGCAGAAACTTTAGATAGCAGTGCGACTGCACCAACCACCGTTAGGCGATAAACTCGGTCAATATAAAAATCATAACCTAACAAGTCCTGCACAAATCTCCATGCTAAGATTCTGGATCTTGACCAAGCTTTGTGTAGATGAACTGTAGAACCTACACCTATCCCCACTACGGTAGAAGTAAACAACCCTAACGCCACATACCAATTAATACTTTCCCAATCCGGTAGCAAGTACCATTCCTGTAGCATCAAAGGCACAAGCAGAGTCAAGACTGTCAGAATCACCATTGGTAAGGCCATTTGCCAACCAACTTCGGGGGTGCGACGGGTTTTCTGTTGCGGTTTCCCCCAAAATACTAATCTGAATACTCTGGTCAAGTTTAATGCTGTCAAGCCATTGACCAATAATAAAACCCCAATCACCCAAGGGCTAATATTCACAAAACCGTCAGCCCATGCTAACATTGCCCAAAAGCCTCCCAATGGCAGCACTGTTACCATTCCGGCTGAACCGACAATAAAGGCAGTGGTGGTGGCTGGCATCCTTGACCACAGACCGCCCATTTCTGTTAAGTCTTGGCTTTGGGTGGTCAAAATTACTGAACCGGAACTCATGAATAATAATGCTTTAGCGAACGCATGAGTTAACAGCAACATCAAGGCTACACCCCCTTGCTGCAATCCCACTGCCAAAAACACTAAGCCCATGTATGCACTAGTAGAATGAGATAGCGATCGCTTAATGTCAATTTGAGCTATCGATACTAATGTAGCCCCAATTGCCGTTACCGTTCCCATTACTACTAATACATTCAAGGCAACTGGCGACAGGGCTAATAATGGTTGTAGTTTATACAGTAAATAAGCACCACCAGCTACTACTAGTGAGTTTCTCATTACCGAGGCGGGGTTAGGCCCTTCCATTGCCTCATCCAACCACAGATGTAAAGGAAATTGGGCGCATTTACCAGCAGGTCCAGCAATTAACGCCAATCCCAGCAATGTTGATGTGATTGGGCTTAAATTAGCCGTTTGCGCCCACTCATATAAATCCGAAAAGTTCAAACTCCCAGCTAAGGTGGAAAGCGTCACCACACCCATCAGTAGCAACAAGTCTCCCACCCGTTTGGTTAAAAACGCATCCCGGGCTGCTGTCACTACTAGCGGTTGAGCATACCAGAATCCCACCAGCAAGTAAGTCGAAAGCGTCAGCACTTCCAAAAGACCATAGCTGAAAAACAAAGAATCACTGATTGCTAAAGCACTCAGCGCTGCTTCAAAAAATCCCAACAGCGCAAAAAAACGTGCCAACGACCAGTCTTTTTCCATATAACCCAGAGCGTAAACTTGTGCAAGTAAGCTTAATCCTGTAATTAAAACTGTTGCCCCAATACTGACTGCTGAGAGTTCCAAGGCAAAAGATAAGTCTAAATCAGCAGCTTTGAACCACGTCACTAGTAACTTTTCTGGTTCTCTATCCCAGATAATGTTAAATACAAACAGACTATGGGCAAAAGCCAAAACCGTCGTCAACAAGTTTATGTATGCCGCAGGTCTTGGCCCGGTTCGCCGAATTATTCCTATTCCCCACGGCAACGTCAAAATTGCGCCTAATAAGCTATATAAAGGCACAAACCAACTTGTTGAAAATAGAAATTGATGCATTTAAATTCACCTTGATGACTCAGCCTTAATTTTAAAAAAGCTTTTATACAATTATTTATTTTACAAAATTAATTTAGGAGAAACATCAATATTTTTTACTTTTGTTTCAACTAAATCATCATAAGTATTTTTACTTTACTTCACCCTATTAAACTTCGATAAAATATAACTTTACACAGGTTAAAGCATTTACTTGCTTTAACCTCACCTTTGTTTTTACATTTTTATTTCTATTTTCAACAAACTACTTTATGCGATATATTTGAAAAATTTATATATTTTTCACTTAGTCCTTGTACATATAGCAAAAATTGGCAGAACCTAGAGACAGCATAAGATCCAGCCCCTTGTCCTCCCTCCCCAGAGAAAATTACCTTTGGTTATGAATGTCGTTTTGTAAATGTGATAAAGAAATTATAAAGCATAAGTGGCTCCTCTAGGAATCAGCGAACTTTAATTGCTCAGGAGGACAGATAAATTTTTGTTAAGTTTTTTAAAACTTTATTATCATAAACTATTATAGTAATTTATATTGCCAGGAAGGCCAACCTTTCCTATGCTTAATTTGGAAGTGTTTTCTTAGCTATTAAGATAAAGCTCTCCCCGTCAAAAATTTCAAGCGACAGTACAGATTGGATTAATATTGTAGGAGTTCTGCGATGCCAATTGCAGTTGGGATGATTGAAACGAAGGGCTTTCCAGCAGTAGTGGAAGCTGCTGATGCGATGGTGAAAGCCGCCCGTGTGACTTTAGTAGGGTATGAAAAAATTGGTAGCGCTCGCGTCACCGTGATAGTTAGGGGAGATGTATCGGAAGTACAAGCTTCCGTAGCTGCTGGGGTTGAAGCGGCGAAAAGAGTAAATGGTGGTGAAGTGTTATCGACTCACATCATTGCTCGTCCTCACGAAAACCTAGAATACGTATTGCCGATACGTTACACAGAAGCTGTGGAACAGTTCCGTACCTAAAAGCTGTTTAAACAAAGTAATTAACGCTCAAAACCTTTTTGAGCATTGCTTTTGTCCAGGGTTAAAAACAATAAAAAAGGGATTAAAATCTAATGTCAATTGCAGTAGGAATGGTTGAAACGCTAGGCTTTCCAGCAGTAGTAGAAGCTGCTGATGCAATGGTGAAAGCTGCCCGCGTTACTCTAGTAGGCTATGAAAAAATCGGCAGTGGTCGAGTTACCGTTATTGTTCGGGGTGACGTGTCGGAAGTACAAGCTTCTGTGGGCGCTGGTGTTGAATCAGTAAAGCGAGTCAACGGCGGACAAGTGTTATCTACTCACATCATTGCTCGTCCTCACGAAAACTTGGAATACGTGCTACCAATTCGTTATACCGAAGATGTAGAGCAATTCCGGGAAAATGTGAATGCAATTCGTCCTTTCGGTAGAAGACCGTAATTAAAGAATGCAAGTCGCCAAAGTTCGCGGCACAGTAGTTAGCACCCAAAAAGATCCAAGTCTTCGAGGTGTCAAACTACTGTTGTTACAATTAGTGGATGAAGACGGCAACATCCTGCCACAATACGAGGTAGCAGCAGATATTGTGGGAGCAGGAGTAGATGAGTGGGTACTTGTCAGTCGTGGCAGTGCCGCTCGTCAAGTTATTGGCAATGAACAACGGCCATTAGATGCAGTGGTAGTAGCGATCATAGATACTATTCACGTTGAAGATCGCCTCATTTACAGCAAAAAAGATCAATATCGATAAGTCATTAGTCATTTAGTGAGCCAGCGCGGTCTTGGGGGTTTCCCCCATGAGTGACTGGCGTTAGCGCAGCGTTAGCGAGGCACGAGCGTCACCCGTAAGGGTCATTAGTCACTTGCTCTCGACAAAAAGCAAATGACAAAGGACAAATGACAAATGACAATACAGGAGGAATCTTGAAATGGCAGTCCGCAGCACGGCGGCACCTCCAACCCCGTGGTCGAGGAATTTAGCTGAAGCAAAAATCCATGAAACAGCCTTTGTGCATCCGTTCTCCAATCTGATTGGGGATGTACATATAGGTGCAAATGTAATCGTTGCTCCAGGGACTACGATTAGAGCGGATGAAGGCACACCTTTTTATATTGGTGAAAACACTAATATTCAAGATGGTGTTGTGATTCATGGCTTGGAGCAAGGTCGAGTAATTGGCGACGATCAAAATAAATACTCGGTGTGGGTAGGTAAAAACAGTTGCATTACCCACATGGCTCTAATTCACGGGCCAGCTTATGTAGGGGATAATTCCTTCATTGGCTTCCGCTCTACGGTGTTTAATGCCAGAGTGGGTGCAGGTTGCATCGTGATGATGCACACTTTGATTCAAGACGTAGAAATTCCCCCAGGTAAGTATGTACCTTCGGGAGCGATCATTACCAATCAGCAGCAAGCTGACCGCTTGCCAGATGTGCAAGATCAGGATAAAGACTTTGCTCATCATGTGGTTGGGATTAATCAGGCGCTGCGAGCTGGTTATCTTTGTGCTGCGGATAGCAAATGTATTGCACCAATTCGGGATGAGAACACTAAATCTTATAAGGGTAATGGTGTTACTGTTTTAGAGCTAGAAAGGAGTAGGGAAGTGTCGAGCAATAGCTTGGGTGCAGAAACAATAGAGCAGTTGCGCTATCTATTGGAACAAGGATATAAGATTGGTACAGAACACGTAGACCAAAGACGGTTCCGCACGGGTTCTTGGACTAGTTGCCAACCAATTGAACCGAGATCGCTCGGTGAAGCGATCGCAGCATTAGAAAGCTGTGTAACAGGCCATAGTGGCGAGTATGTCCGCCTGTTTGGTATTGACAAAGATAGACGACGTGTGTTAGAGAACATCATCCAACGCCCGGATAGTGATGTTAAAGCAGCTACCAGCTTTAAGGCTCCGGCTAGTCGGGGTAATAGCAGCAGTTATAGCAGCAGCAACGGGAATGGTAATGGGAACGCCTCTAGCAGTGGCATCAATGGTGAAACTGTAGAGCAAATCCGCCAACTTTTGGCAGGTGGTTACAAAATTGGCATGGAACACGTAGACGAGCGCCGTTTCCGCACTGGTTCCTGGACTAGCTGCAAGCCAATTGAAGCAACTTCCATAAATCAAGTAATTTCCGGCTTGGAAGAATGTATACAAAGCCATCAAGGCGAGTATGTGCGTTTAATCGGCATTGATACCAAAGCCAAACGGCGCGTATTAGAGAGCATAATCCAACGGCCAAATGGTCAAGTAACCTCTTCTGGTAGTCAGAAATCATTTACTAGCAGTGGAACCTCTGGTACGACTACTCAAACAGCTACTAGTAACCGTTTGAGTACAGAAGTGGTAGACCAACTCCGGCAATTATTGGCTGGCGGGTATAAAATTAGCATTGAACACGTAGATGAGCGACGGTTCCGTACTGGTTCTTGGACTAGTACCGGTCAAATTCAAGCCTCCTCAGAAAGAGAAGCGATCGCAGCCGTAGAAGGACACCTTGGTGAATACCAAGGGGAATATGTACGCTTAATTGGTATTGACCCCAAAGCCAAACGGCGGGTATTAGAGACCATAATTCAACGTCCAAATGGTCAAGTAGCTTCCTCTGGCAGTCAGAAATCATTTACTAGCAATGCACCCTCTGCCACTGCCACTGCTACAGCAACAGCTACCAGTACGCGCTTGAGTACTGAAGTAGTAGACCAACTCCGACAATTATTGGCTAGCGGCTCTAAAATTAGCCTTGAACACGTAGACCAACGGCGGTTCCGTACAGGTTCCTGGACTAGTACCGGTCAAATTCAAGCCTCCTCAGAAAGAGAAGCGATCGCAGCCGTAGAAGGACACCTTGGCGAATACCAAGGGGAATACGTGCGCTTAATTGGTATTGACCCCAAAGCCAAGCGTCGGGTATTAGAAACGATTATCCAACGGCCTTAAAAAGTTGGGAGTTAGGAGTTAGGAGTTAGGAGTTAGGAGTTAAGAGTTTAAAAAACTTGTTAATTCATAACTCTAAACTTAAAATTTATAACTCCTCACTTTTAATGAACTCCTCACTTTTAATGAACTTCTAACTCCTAACTCTCTATTTTCCGCCTTCCGAGGTTAAAATTTCCATGTCTGTGCTGTCACTGCGCCTCAGCAATAACTTTGATTCTTACATTAGTGGTGAGGTGACTGTTCATCCAAGTGCAGTACTTGCACCTGGGGTGATCCTGCAAGCGGCTGTAAACAGCAAGATCATCATTGGGCCAGGGGTCTGTATTGGCATGGGAGCAATTCTCCAAGTCCATGAAGGAACCCTAGAGGTAGAAGCAGGCGCAAACTTGGGAACCGGTTTTTTGATGGTTGGCAAAGGCAAAATTGGAGCAAATGCTTGCATTGGTTCAGCCACAACAGTTTTTAACTATTCAGTTGAACCTGGACAAGTAATTGCACCTGGTTCAATTTTAGGAGACACCAGTCGGCAAATTGCTCAAACACCCCAAACAAAGGAACCAGAACCATCCACGAATAACCCAGCTACAAGTGCAGCAGCGCAGAAGGAAGAGGAAAATGGCTCAGGGGGAGTTAAGGAAAAAGAAATTTCCTCAACTAAATTCTCAGCTTCGGCTTTTCTGGATTTCAAACAAAATAAGTCGATTTCTTACTTTAAATCTCCTGCCACTCCAGAAAGCCAGCCTCCTCCCGTAGAGAAACCCGCCAATGATGCTGACTCCACGTTGCAAGAAGCCGCCCAAAAGTCTACAGAAGATAACTCAGACCCCAATCAGCTAACCACAGAACCCTCTAACGCTTTCGGGACTCAAATTTATGGGCAAGGGAGCATACACAGGCTGTTGACTACATTGTTTCCCCATAGACAATCTTTGAGCGACCCAAATGACGATTAGTCTGAGTAAGTGTTAATTGTAAGTTGTCGGCTTTGTGATTATCTGGGAAAGTTCATAATGGAAACATCTAATCAACGGTCTATGAGTAGCATGCATGGAGCGAGTAGTCAAGAAACCTTTCAAGACACTGCTTTGGGTTTAGTTTCTACCCGCAGCTTTCCAGCAATAGTTGGGACGGCGGATATGATGCTGAAATCAGCAGGAGTTCACCTAGTTGGGTATGAAAAAATTGGTGGCGGGCATTGTACTGCGATCATCCGGGGTGGAATTGCTGACGTGCGTCTTGCCGTAGAATCTGGTGTCCAAACGGCTGAACAGTTTGGTCAGTTGGTTTCTAGCTTGGTGATTCCCCGACCTTATCCCAACTTAGATATAGTACTTCCCATCACAACCCGTTTTACTAAATTGATGGAAGAGGGGAATTACAGCCGTCTGAGTAACCAAGCAATTGGTTTGGTAGAAACGCGAGGATTTCCGGCGATGGTAGGAGCATGTGATGCCATGCTTAAAGCTGCTGAGGTTCATTTAGCAGCTTATGAAAAAATTGGTGGGGGTTTGTGTACAGCGATTATTCGGGGTTCCGTAGCAAATGTAGCGGTAGCAGTGGAAGCGGGAATGTTTGAGGCAGAACGCATTGGGGAATTAAATGCAGTAATGGTAATTCCCCGACCGCTAGACGAAATGGAGCTAACCTTGCCATTAGCAAGATGCTGGATAGAAGAACGCGAACCCTTAAACTTACCAGTGAATATTAAAGAACAAGTTGCCGAAATTGAGGTACTAAGATTACCAGATTTAACCAAGCTACCTACAAAAATTGCAGAAGAATTATGGAATGATGAATGATGATAAATGAATTTGGGAAAATCATCATTCATCAAGAAGTGGAAGGAATCTTACGCTTTTCTTGTTGTTCTGATAATAGCTTCTTGAATCCATAAAGAAAATACCTTTGTTTTAATAGAAGTAATAGAGTTTTGTCTATAATATATAAAACTCATAGTTTTCTATGAGCATTGCTATAGCATTTGCAAGTGTTTAGTAATCTAGTTTTATATCAATCAATAGCTATTTACAGGAGAACCACCTTTGAAGCAAGCGACGCTGCATCAGTTAAAGGTATTCGAGGCGGCGGCACGGCACAGTAGCTTTACTCGCGCTGCTGAGGAATTGTTTCTCACTCAACCTACCGTTTCGATGCAGATCAAGCAACTAACAAAATCGGTAGGGTTGCCATTATTTGAGCAAGTGGGAAAGCGGTTGTATCTCACCGAAGCAGGACGAGAATTATTTGCTACTTGTCGGCAGATTTTTGAAAATATAGCCCAGTATGAAATGAAGGTAGCAGATTTAAAAGGGCTAAAACAGGGGCAATTACGTTTAGCAGTGATTACAACAGCAAAATATTTTATCCCACGTTTGTTAGGGCCGTTTTGTGAACTTTATCCAGGGATTGATATCTCTCTGCAAGTAACAAATCACGAGCAAATATTGGAACGGATGAGTAATAATTTGGACGACTTATATATTATGAGTCAAGTTCCAGAGAATATGGATGTGACTTGTGAACCATTTTTAGAGAACCCTTTGATAGTTTTTGCACCAGTTAATCATCCGTTATCCAAGGAAAATAATATTCCGATCCAACGCCTGTCTAACGAACCTTTTATTATGCGCGAACCAGGTTCAGGAACTCGTCGCGCCGTCCAAAGTCTGTTTGAAGAACAAGGGGTGACAGTAAAAGTCAAGCTGGAATTGGGAAGTAACGAAGCAATTAAACAAGCGATCGCAGGTGGTTTAGGAATTTCTGTATTATCCCGTCATACCTTACTATTAGATGCTTCCGAGTTTAGCATTCTAGATGTACAACACTTCCCTATTCACCGAAATTGGTACATGGTTTACCCATCTGGCAAGCAGCTATCCATCGTCGCTCGTGCCTACTATGAATATCTCTTGGCTGCGGCAAAGAATTTTGTACAGCAAAACGCTGATAGTACTTATAGTACATTTGAACCAACTCACAGATAATTACGAATTACGAATTACGAATTACGAATTACCTCAAGGGGTTGACGGCTAGACCGGGAAGCATTGACAATTAACCAGCAGAACCATTAAAAATGGGGGAAAACTGGCAGTGGTTAACCCGGAAATACCGTATTGGCGCAAAACAGTACAAAGCGAGATTGTAGCTGTCACAGTGTACGCTGACAGAGCATTGGTTACACGGCGGGGTGTAGTTGATTTAATAGGAATTGAGCAGGAACTAGTAATTACCCCAGTGCCAGAGATGGAAACTGAGTCTGTCAGGGTTAGTGGTAGTGGTACCGTAGGGGTGCGAATGCTTGCAGTAAGTAGCGATCGCATCTACACCACTGAACCTGTAGCGGAACTTGCACATTTAACAAGGCAAATTCAGCAATTAGAAGCAGAAAAACGCCACCTGCAAGCCCAAGTCGATGCTTTAGCATTGCAGTCTAATTTTATCGACGGATTGCGTGAAAAAACAGAAGAACCCTTTGCACAGAGTTTGTCTCGGAAAAATCTCAGTCTTAGCGAAACTTTAGATTTTTTGAACTTTCTTGGAAGCCAGTATAGTGAGTATGCGATCGCATCTGGAGAGTGCAAAACCCAACAACAGGAATTAGACAAACAACTGCAAGCACTCCGCACCTCATTGCAAAAAATCCAAACACCCCATCCTAAAGAGAGTTTTAGCTTAGTTGTAGGAGTTGAAGTTGCAGGTGAAGGCAAGTTTGAGCTAGAAATATCATATTTGGTGAATCGCGCCAGTTGGACTCCACTATACGACTTGCGCTTTAGCAGGACCAGCGATATTGTCCATCTGAGCTACCTTGCAGAAATCACTCAAAGTAGTAGTGAAGATTGGATTGGTGCAAATCTCACCCTTTCTACCGCTAAACCAGGATTAGGTACACTCCCACCCAAACTTGAACCCTGGTATATTGATGCCCCACGTCCACAAATGTTACGACAACGACGATTTTCTGCCCAGCCACCACTACTGCCTACCATAGCAGATCCGCCTGCTTCTGCTGCCACAGATTGGCAAGGAGAAGATGAAGTTGCAGAAGATAGTCTGATTCCAGCAGAAACCGTTACAGCAGAAGTATCCAAACAAGGGAGTGTAGTTAGCTTTAAATTGAATGGTGGCGGTAACATTCCCAGTGATGGCGCACCTCATAAAACTACAATTTTCAATGATAATTATCCTTGTAGCTTCGATTATGTGGCAATGCCACGCTTAGTAAGTTTTGCTTATTTGCAAGCTAATGTAAAAAATAATCCCAACGGTGCAACTTTGTTACCAGGCAAAGCGAATATTTTCCGCGACAATGTTTTTATCGGAACCACTCAGCTAGAAAATATTGCACCAGGGCAAGAATTCAAACTGAACTTAGGGATTGATGAAGGTTTTAAAATTGAGCGCGATTTAGTTGAACGTCTGGTAGATAAAAGATTGATTAGCAACCAGCGCCGGATTACTTATAGTTATCGGTTGTTCATTACTAACTTATTAGAGAAAGAAGTAAATCTAAAACTAACTGAACAATTACCAGTTAGTCGCAACGAGCAAATTAAAGTGCGTCTAAGCCGCAGCAATCCGCAAATTCAACTTGGTGAAATGGGGATTTTAGAATGGCAGTTAACTCTTCCACCCCAAGAGCGACGAGAAATAAATTACCAGTTCATTGTTGAGCATCCGCCTGAGTTAATGGTTGTTGGGTTAGATATTTAGTGCCAAAGTAATGAATTGGATTGGAAAGCAAGCAACCGCAAAGGTTTTGTTCTATAAACAATAAATCAAAATCTTTAGCAATACGCAGTCTCATTCGATTGTTGCTAGTATTTAAAGCAATTTCTGTTATGCATGTTAGAAACTTTCCATTTCGGTCTAGAAAGCGAAAATCCATCGGTTTTGGTTTAAAGCCTTGTACCTGTGAAAGAGTTAATAAAGCTTTTATGGGAGTCTCAAATTGCCATCGAGAAATCAAATCTTGTTTTTCTGGTTCTATGTTGACTTCAAGGACATGAAATCAAACGCTTTCGAGTTGATGATTACCCTTAAATAATATAAATTAGTTTGTCAAGTCAAAATCTATTCCTAGCTTATGGCAAACTTGCATAGAGTAATCCGTTAAATCTTTTCTAGTTGATATTCTAATTATATTCATAACATTATCAACAGAGATATATCTATTCTTAGAAAGAATACCAGACTCATCCACAATTTTTTCTCCTGTTAATTTGGCATATGTTAGTGCTAGTACAATCATCATAAAGACTGATTCATAGGGCATTTGTCCTGCTACAAAATATGCCCAATATCCTCCCTCTTCGCCTAAAAATTCAGATTCACCTGCGCTAAAAATACTAATAAATACTTGTGCATATTTTGGGATTTCTACTATTATCTCAATCTTCGTATCATCTAAGATAAAATTCTCTAAATATGTATCAAATACTTCTTGACCATCAGATAGCACTTTCAATTTAGGTTGCTCTGCTAGATTAATTTCAGTTAATACAGAGGAAGTTTTTTCAATCAATGCCTTCAGATACACAGGATTATTTACTTTAACATTTAGTTCAATTGACATTCTTACCACCTATCCTTTAGGGAATACGAATCCAACCATCTGATGTTTTAACATTAATTGAAGAAATTGTACGTTAGAACTCTTGCAAAAGTGTTTTGTGGTATGATACAATCTTAAACCGTTTTTGATTAGTGATGGTGAATATCAACCGTTGGAACCAAATCCTCAAGGGTGGTTGTGGAGTCAACAGCTAGGTTTATATTTAGGTGTTTATGAAGAAAAGTTGCGCTTTTTTACTTCTGATGGTGAGGTAATTTCGACACCACAAGAAGTTGCACAACAAGAGAAACAACGCGCTGAATACGAAAAGCAACGTAGCGATCGCTTGGCAGCAAAACTGCGAGAATTAAATATAGATCCAGATACTATTTAACCTTTCCGCTCTCAAGCTTAAGCCTGTTGACGCCAATGCTATCAATCTTCAGGAAGAACCCATTTTGGCGGTTCGGTTATTTTTTTCCGCAGCCGTTCTTGTGCCAACTCCAACATTTTGTCTAAGGGAGTCTCTTCAATAAATTTTGCAGTCGCCTCTCTAAACTCGATATTGGGGCATTTATCCCCTAAAACACACCCGTTAACACAGGCTACAGCACAGTTAATTTTTTGCTCCACAGTAAATTCCTCTCTTTAAAAGTTATAAGTTAGAATTTTCAGCCCTAATTTACCATCAGGCATTACTCTCCAGGTAAATTTTACCTTGCCAGTTGCCATCCTATTAGTCTAAATACTTACCATTTAGAAAGTTATCAGTTATGAGTTATGATTTTGACTCTTAACTTCTCACTCTTATCAAGGGCGCTCATGTCAGAAGTTTTTGCTACTACTGGAACTATCGCTGCGATCGCCACTGCTGTTGTCCCCCAACAGGGTAGTGTTGGTATTGTGCGGGTGTCCGGTTCCCAAGCAATGGCTTTAGCCCAAACTCTTTTTCACGCACCAGGACGACAAGTTTGGGAAAGTCACCGGATTCTCTACGGTTACATTCGCCATCCCCAAACACAACAACTGGTAGATGAAGCCTTGTTGCTAATTATGAAAGCACCCCGTTCTTACACCCGTGAAGATGTAATAGAATTCCATTGCCACGGGGGAATTATGGCAGTGCAGCAAGTATTACAACTGTGTTTGGAAAACGGCGCTAGACTAGCCCAACCTGGAGAATTTACTCTCCGCGCCTTTTTGAATGGACGATTGGATTTAACTCAAGCTGAAGGTATTGCTGATTTAGTGGGAGCTAAATCGCCTCAAGCTGCCCAAACTGCCTTAGCTGGTTTGCAGGGAAAATTAGCTCATCCGATCCGGCAGTTACGCGCCAACTGTTTAGATATTTTGGCAGAAATCGAAGCTCGAATCGATTTTGAGGAAGATTTGCCGCCGTTGGATGATAAAGTAATAATATCAGAAATCGAGAAAATTGCCGCAGAAATAACTAGGTTATTGGCAACCAAAGACAAAGGTGAGTTGCTACGCACAGGTTTAAAAGTGGCAATTGTGGGGCGTCCGAATGTGGGTAAGTCGAGCTTATTGAACGCTTGGAGCCAGAGCGATCGCGCCATTGTCACTGACTTACCCGGTACAACCCGCGATGTAGTGGAATCGCAGTTAGTTGTTGGGGGAATTCCTGTACAAGTGCTAGATACAGCAGGGATTCGGGAAACAACAGACCAAGTGGAAAAAATTGGCGTAGAGCGATCGCGTCGTGCCGCCAATGCAGCTGATTTAGTCTTGCTTACCATCGATGCTTCAGCCGGTTGGACCAAAGGCGATCAAAAAATTTACGAACAAGTGCAACACCGTCCATTAATTCTAGTTATTAACAAAATCGATTTAGTAGAAGAAGACGAAAGCAAAACTCTTCAATCCAAAATCGTTCGACTGAGCGAAGTCGAAGTCCCAAATCTAAAATCTAAAATTGTCACAGCAGCAGCCCAAAATCAAGGCATTGATGCTTTAGAAACAGCAATTTTAGAGATAGTTAAATCGGGTAAAGTGCAAGCTGCTGATATGGATTTAGCCATTAACCAAAGGCAAGCAGCAGCCTTAACTCAAGCTAAAATCTCTTTGGAACAAGTACAAGCAACTATTGCCCAACAACTCCCTCTTGATTTTTGGACAATTGACTTACGCGGTGCGATTCAAGCACTAGGAGAAATTACTGGAGAAGAGGTTACAGAATCAGTCTTAAATAGAATTTTTAGCAAATTTTGTATTGGAAAATAGTTAAGGTCTTCCAGACTATCTCTCAGCAACGCTTTGAAGAATTAATAACCAGATTTTAAGTAGCATTCAAGTAGGAACTAAAAGTCTGGGCAGTCAGGGTTAGCGCATCTCAAACCCTATTGACAGTTGGATTCTAGGAGAGAGTTGAGTTTGAGAAAGCCGCCGTCAAGACGGAAAGCATATACTGATCATTCATAGCGGCTCGCCGAGACTTTTGGCGAATACTGCGGCGGAAAGAAGATTCTCGTTCTAAGGCATTGAGAGCAATGCGACGGAGCTTTAGCATTATTCTGTGGACTATGCAGAGAATGAATCCGACATTCATCCTCACCAAATGTCACATCCAATGTCCAATGAACAGAATTTTCAATTCCCCAATGGTGTCGAATTGCACTACCAATCTTGTGAGCATCACTCTTGAGACTAGTGATGTAAAATTGAACTTCTTGGGTAGTTTTATTCCAATGCTGAATTGAACGTACTACCATGACTACTGTTGTCAGTCCTGCCCACAAGTCTTGTTCAAAGAGTACAGGAAGTTGTGACACTGACACAGTGTACACTTGACGATTTTCTTTTTCGGTGATGCCCTTTCTCTACTCGTTGACTAATACTCACATCAACACCAAAAAATCCTTGTGCAAGACTAGCTTCAAACCAATTCTTCACTTGTTGGTGCAGTGTAGGATGATTATCTTTGAGGCTCAAAACATAATCAGCATTTGCGGCGATGATTTTTTGGGCAATCGATTTCTGCGTCCCCATTGCATCAATGGTAATGATACAGCCAGATATGTCCAGCATTTCTAAGAGTGCTGGAATAGCGGTGATTTCATTGGATTTCTCGCTAACTTTTGTTTGTCCCAAGACCAAACGGTGTTCATTTGACCAAGCACTGACAGTGTGTAAGGCTTTTAGCTTTGATTCTCGGTCATAAGAGCCTCTATGAGTTTTGCCATCTATGGCTACTACTTCTACTCCCAATTTCTCAACCAATGATTGAACCCACTGCCGAAAACATTGCTCAAATTCTTTGGGATTAATTTTCTCAAACACTCAACTAAGAAGTATCTGGACTGGGTATTCCGAATGGTAGTTCTAGAAACGTTTTCAACCACTCCTGTTTATTGAGTCCATACTCCTCAATATCTTCCCAACCTTCCGCTCCTGCTATTACTGCCAAAATCGCTATGGTGATGATATCTGTGAGTAAATGATATCTCGTCCTTTCCACTCTCGGGTCTTTTATTTCTGTGAAGTATTCCTGAAACTTACTGGTAATGTCTTTGCTATCTATGCTGGGTGCAAAATATGCTTTGGTTTTGCTTTTCTTGTTCTCAAATCCTGTTGCCATTACTCGAACCTTGCACCTAGATGGATTAAATCTTACCCTAGCTCGGATAGTGCCACTTTGTTTCCAACTTGATTGCTGATCAGGCAAGTCCGCTTGTCAATAGGGTTTGAGACGCGCTAACCCTGCCATCGGAAGTAGCAACCGATATTAATAAGCTATTGCCTTAAATTTTACGACTTAGTTATTGTAAAAGCAGAAATCCTGCTTTTACAATTATTCTTTTTAGAATAAATCCAAATCAAATAAAATGGATACTACAAAATCAGTAATACCTATTACGCCTCAAAACGAATTTATTATTACTCCTTCTGGTATCAGCTTTTTTATTGGGGAAGATTTAAGTAGCCACGCCAGTGCAGAAGGCCACGCAAAATTATTGGAGCAAGTTAAAATCTTGCAGAAAGAGTTAAAGGCTATTGATAAAAAGTTTGATATTCATTTACAGGATTACGTAAATTATAAAGACGCTAGTCTTTTAGCACTTAACGGAAATGATGAAAAAATAGATCATAAATGGGAACGGACAGAGAATCTATTTAAAGAGCAAAAAATTGAGATAAAGGATCTTCAGAAGTTCCTCCAGAAAGAGCAGAATTTTAGGATTAGGGAATAACCACTGGGGATTCACTCTAGTGATTTGTGGGGAGTGAGGAGTGGGGAGTAGGCGTTTTTATTCAAATTAGCCAAAGTTTTGGTGCTGATTATCCTTGATTTGCAAGGCTTTCAGAAGATAGCGTTTACTTAATTTAGTCAAGAATTAGTCAAGGATAAAATCTGGAGGCTGAAAGTAGTGGGTGACGAGGGATTTGAACCCGCAACCAATAGATTAAGAGTCTACTGCTCTACCGTTGAGCTAGTCACCCACACGAATAACCATCATAGCAGACTCCTGACAAATTAGCTAGTGCCGCGCCCAAAAAATGAATTAAAGCGGGAATTTGATGGTGAAGGTGGTTTGACCGGCTCCACTCTCTACATAAATTGAGCCGCCTAAATGTCTGACCATTTTCTGTACTAATGCCAATTCCAGTCCAGTGCCGCTATGTTTCCAAGGATCGTGTTTGGAAAGGTGATAGAAAGGCTCAAATATCCGTGACAGTTCATTGCTGGTAAGCTCTAGCCCCGAATTGCTAATATTAAGCTCTACTGCATCCCCTCTCAGGTGAGCAGAGACTGTGACAGACTCGCCTGCTGGGGTATATTTGCAGACATGGCTGAGTAGTTCGGTGATAATCCGCTCCAGCTCGGTGATATCTGTTTCTAAAAGCGGGAGTGCAGGATCAACACTCAGGTATAACTGCTGTCGCTGGCAGTTGGTGAGGTGTCGAAAAGACTCGACAATGGGGTGAAACCAGCTTTGTAAGTCAATGGCAATCAAAGTTGGGGGATCGGGTTCGGCTTCTAGATATGTGAGTGTGAGTAGATCGTTAATTAACTTGCTTTCTCGCGCACACTCGTTATGCAAAATCTGCAATAGTTGTGGAACTATTTCTATCTCTAATATTTCTGCTGGTGTCAAGACACTTTCGAGGGTTTGGGCTGCAAGGCTGATGCTAGTTATTGGTGTCCGCAGTTCTTGGGACAGGGTTCTGAGAAATTGGTTTTTGAGCCGATCGGATTTTTCTAATTCTTTTACCTGTGCCTGGGTTTGTTTGTAAAGCTGGGCTTGACGAATGGCGATCGCACATTCACTTGCTACCCGCTGCACTAACTCGATTTCAAATTCATCAAATGCCTCTTGTGATGGTCTTGTCAACCAAATGTTTCCTAAAATCCCTTGAGTATCGAAAATTGGACAAGCCATCTGGGACATAACCAATAGCTTTGGTTGCCATCCCGGCACAATTTCTAAAAATTGCAATGGTTGTTTTTGCAACAGGGGCTGATAAACTTCAAGACGGTCTGCAATCTTTTTAGTCAATCCTTGACACTGAGGTAGGTTAATGCTGTACTCGTAGGTAATGGTAACCAGAGTTTCACAGGTGCTATAGAGTTCGATTTGGCAACGGTCAAGGTTGAGTAACTGTGCTAATTCTTGAGTCACTGTCTGCAACACCTGAGTTTCATCCAGGCTGTCGCGGATTTGTTCTGTCATGCGTCGCACCAAGGCTTGAAAGTTTCGCACCTGCTGCAACTGATTTTTTTGTTTCTGTTTTTGCAACTCCAACTTTGCTTCGAGATCCTTGATTTGCTGACGAAGTTCTGTCTGTTCAGCAGCAATGCCGATTTGAGTTGCCAACTGTTTGAGTAAATCGGTTTCTGTTTGCTGCCATTGACGCGATTGGTGGCAGTGCTGGGTAATCAATAGCCCCCACATATCTTGCTCTTTGAAAATCGGCACGACTAGATTAGCTCTCACCTGCAAAGATACCAGAAAATCTATATGGCAAGGATGTAACCCAGCTGCATAGATATCTTCAACAACTTGAATGCAACCTCGCCCGTAGTGTTCTCGATTGCCACTAAAGCAGGGATCGGTGATGTTTTTTCCCAACAGGGGATCAGTCACAGTTGATTCGGCTATGATTACTCCACTGTTATCAGCCTCGAAGCGATAAATGAGGACGCGATCGCAATTCAAAAATTGTCGCAGTTCAATTGTTGTCTGATGCAGAATTGTCTCAAATTCTACAGATTGGTGAATTCGGACTGCGATCGCTTCTAGTAGTTGCTCCCGTTCAACCTGGAGTCCAACTGCTTGTTCTGCTTGCTTCACAGGAGTAATATTGCTACTAGTACCAATCAGTCGATAAATCCGAGAGTTAGCATCCCTTAGCGGGGTGAGAGTCGTACTCCACCAAGTCGGAACCCCCTGGAATTGCAAACATTGTTCGTAAGAAATAGTTTTGCCGAATAGCACACATTCAGCATAATGTTGACGTACCTTAGCGGCATCGATGGCGGAGAGAATATCCTCTGGTTTTTTACCCCGGAGATCATCTGAGTGAATGCCTATCCACCGCTCATGAGTGGGATTAAGTGCCACATATCGAAAATCTCCGTCCTCTAAAACATCAACTACAAATATTGATGCTTGCACAGAATCGTACATGCTCAGTAGAAATTGCTCACTACTACTTTTCTCATCTACTTCTGTGCCAAAGAGCATCTGAGGTGGTGATAATTTTGTCAACTCCATAGTTGATTCCGTTGGATTTATATTCATGCGAGAGTCCCTGTCTGGTATTACTAACTCTTCTAGGCGCTCTCTTGTCGTTATGCTTGTAGTAGATGCACTTTAGCGCCTATAGCAAAGTCTTGTCAGCTGTTGCTCATCGAAATTTGGATCTTTCTCTACTTCTTGTCAGAAATCTAGGAAAGCTAATAAAAGTCAGCTTAACAAATCCTGCTTTTTGAAGGCGAAAATACATTTGCAGATTAGGGCAAACTTACTGAAAATAAGTTTTTAACAGTTTTTTCAGATTTTTGCATATATCTAAGTGCAAGCATCAGTATACATCAATTTAATTTACAATTTTTAATAAAGGGAGTGGAGAGGGGGGAATGGGGAGTAGAAAATATGGAATTACGCTTTTCGAGTTGAGGGCGAGTTTTTTCACGCAATCAAATCATAGTCCTATATAGGAATCCGATTTGATTCCTGAAATTATTTGCGTAGGCTGGGAGTGGGGAGTAGGGAGTGGGGAGTAAGAAAGAAGACTTTTTGAGTTGAGGGCGAGTTTTTTCACGCAATCAAATATGAGTTTTATAGATATATAAGTAAGTCCGATATTATATCTATGTTGGCATGAAGAAAGGCTATTTTTTGCATCAACCTTCATGTACACAGGTTATCATATCGGCGTGAACAAGGAAGTGGGAACTTACGTTTGCAACTTATGAGCATTCATTCCGGTGAGGATACCAACTAAGAGCCAAGTAATAGCTAATCCCATAACTTCGCCTAAGAATAACTGCATCAGGCGGTGTAAGATCATCCCGATAGCAGAACCCAGGGGGACAGCAACAGCCCAACTTGTCGAAGAGACAAATATCCATCGCCACGCGTTATGCTGGGGAATTGCCAACCATTGTGCTAATCCAATCCCCAAACCGCCAAGCGCCCCATAAACCGCCCCATACAGGATTCTCACAGGGAAAATCTGAGTGCTAGGGACTATCCAACCCACCGCACCAATACCGATAGCGGTGATGATAGTCCAACCTAAAAGACTTGACAAAATCCACCTGATACAATGAGTAGGTTCTTTGAGAAGACAACCTTGAGCAAGTGCAATTATAAATCCGCCGATAGCCGCTTCTACTACTCCAATATCTGCCTTTTCGCCGACTTCAATAAATAGTAAACTTAATAAAAAACCGCCAAAAGTAGCGAAAGTCCACAGCAATATAAAGCAAAATCTAGTATTTTCGGACGCGAATGGCATCAAAGTTTCTTTGTTTGTAATAGTCTGACAGTTTTAGCATTAAACAGATCAAAAAAACCTTTGCGTCGCTGTTGGGGTGATTCCGGTACAATGTAACCCCAGAGACTCTCCCAGTAAAAAAAGGAGATACCATCAAAATTGCGATCGCGCACCACCTGAACTTGTTCTCTAATTTGTGCCATTTTCACAGGATTACGCACTGTTCCCGTTGATATCCCAATAGCTACAGGTATTAGACTTTGAGCCAATTTTATCGATGATTGTTCCAGTTGAGCGATAAAAGAGTTTTTGTCATTGCGATACACCTGCAAAATTAACTCATTAACTAAACCTTTTTTTATCCAATTTTCCCAATCTTGCAAATAGTATTTGTAGGCAAAAGCTTGATAGTTAGGAGACAGAGATATTCTAACTTTGGGTTTAACTGCCTTGACAGCTTGATAGATTTCTGCCATAAAATCAGTAATTTTGTCTGCTCGCCACCGCATCCATTCTGAGTTAAAAGGATCAGTTGGGGGACTTTTGCCTTGATGCTCTTGCTGGTAGAGTTCAATAGTGAAGCGATCGTAGCCAAACTGGACTGGCATCCCAAAATGATCGTCAAGCTGAATACCATCCACATCGTAATTTCTGACTACTTCTAAAATTAACTCTTGAATAAACTCTTGCACTTGCGGATGTAAGGGATTTAACCAAGCCACCTTACTAACCAAAACATTATCGATTTCTTCTGGTGGAGCATCTTGGGTAGATTTTATCCCTTCTTGACCAATTGTTAACCAGTCGGGATAACGCCTTGCTAATTGTGAATAATGCGGCGTCATAAACCCGTATTCAAACCAGGGAATAACTCTCAAATCTTTATTTTTGGCAAGTGTTACTATCTTTGCTAAAACATCCTGTCCACCGTGCATGAAGTTGAGCAAGGGTTGAGTTTCCGAGCCAGTAGTCATTTTAGCTACGGCACTTTTATAAAAAGTATGTCCTCGGTTCCAAACTACAGGATAAATTGTATTAAAGTTGAGAGTCGATAATTGGTTTATAGCACGGTTAATACCCCAAGGAATAAATAGTACACCACTAGCAACATTAGTGAGCCAAACGCCGCGAATTTCTGTAGTTAAAGGGCTTATATTTTGGGAATAAACTGGCAGTAAAGAGGGGGAAAAAACTGTTAAAGTGACTACTAATCCCAAACACAGTAAGCAAGAAACACAACGACGAGCAACCCGATTCATTTGTAAGCCTGACCTAGTGCGATCGGAATATATATATAACTACAAAATAAACTTGTAATCCTCCGGATGATGTAAAGAAATGATGATTCACAATTCAGGAGTCAGGAATCAGAACTCAGGATTTAGAGGTCAGAATAGTTGAAATAATACGGAGCTAATTTTGGTTATGAATATACTTAACAATACCAAAACCTGAGAACTCCTAACTCCTAACTCCTAACTCCTAACTCCTGACTTCTTTCTTCTTAAAATCTTTCCACACCTTCAAATTGCTTGATAGCTGATGCATTTGCTGCTTCACCACAAGTTCGTGGTGTGGGGAATATCTTTTCAGGATTTGCTAACCCTTTAGGATTAAAAACTTGCCGTACCCATTGCATAGTTTCTAAATCAACTTGGCTAAACATCTGTGGCATATAACACTTTTTCTCTGCACCAATGCCATGTTCGCCAGAAATACTACCACCGACTTGGACACAAAGTTTGAGAATTTTTCCACCCATTTCTTCTACTTGTTCCAATGCTCCAGCTACAGAATTATCATAAAGAATTAGCGGATGAAGATTGCCATCACCAGCATGAAATACATTAGCAACTCGATAACCGTATTGTTCGCTTAATGTCTTAATTTCGTGCAGAACATAAGGCAACTGAGTTCGAGGAATTACACCATCTTGTACATAATAGTCTGGGCTTAAATGTCCAGCCGCAGCAAAAGCGGCTTTACGTCCTTTCCATAATTTAAATCTAGTTTCTGGGTCAGTAGCAGAAGTTATATTTCGTGCGCCATTCTTTTTACAAATTTCAATAACTCGCTGCTTATTTCCTGCAACTTCTACTTCTAAACCGTCAATTTCTATTAGCAAAATTGCAGTAGCATCGCGGGGATAACAATTAGTTGCTACAACATCTTCAACAGCATTGATGCTGAAGTTATCCATCATTTCCATACCACCAGGAATAATTCCGGCGCTGATGATGTCAGAAACAGTTGCTCCGGCAGCTTCAATGCTAGTAAAATCTGCCAACAGCACACAAATTGATTCTGCACTTTTGAGAATTCGCAAAGTAATTTCTGTAGCAATTCCTAATGTGCCTTCAGAACCAACAAAAACACCTGTTAAATCATAACCAGGCATTTCTGGGATTTGTCCGCCTATATCAATAATTTCCCCTTCCGGCGTGACAATTTTTAATCCTAAAACGTGGTTAGTAGTAACACCGTATTTGAGACAATGTACGCCACCAGAATTTTCGGCAATATTGCCTCCAATAGAGCAGATAATTTGACTAGAAGGGTCAGGAGCGTAGTAAAAACCAGCACCACTGACAGCTTGTGTTACCCAACTATTAATCACCCCTGGTTGGACAACTGTCCGTTGATTTTCTAAATCAATGCTGAGGATTTGCCGCATTAAGGAAGTGACAATTAAAACAGAATCTTCTAATGGT
This sequence comes from Nostoc sp., assembly GCF_036917635.1. GTDB lineage: Bacteria > Cyanobacteriota > Cyanobacteriia > Cyanobacteriales > Nostocaceae > Nostoc. The sequence continues at coordinate 52,269 of NZ_JBALCW010000019.1, read as the reverse complement.
AAAGCGCCGCCAGATAGACCAGTGCCAGAACCGCGTGCTATGAAGGGGATAGAGTATTGGTTGCATATTTTCACAATTTGGGCAACTTGTTCTGTAGTTCTGGGTAAAACCACCACAGCCGGACGTTGGCGATAGCCAGTTAAACCATCGCATTCATAGGTAATGAGTTCTTCGCGGCGTTGTACCACACCATTTTTGCCCAGGACAGCCTCAAATCCTTTGAGAATGGGTTTCCAGTTGCGTTGTTTTTTATCTTGGGTAAGCATAGTTTTTTAAAGTTGAAGGTAGATGTTGCAGGGAGGTTAGTATAGCTGTAATTACTATTGTTGCAAGAATAGCAGCTAAGAGTGAGTAAATGCGATCGCATAATTTGAGTACGGAAGGTGCGATGTCTCTTAAGGAGTGCGTTGAATAATGGTAAAATCCTATATTTAGTTAATTGTGGGGCTACAGTAACATAGAGTCAGACATTTAACAGCAGAAGGTGAAATGACTTACCAAGTTTTAGATTCCACCTCAAAATTAATTACAAAGCTGCAAACCCTAGCACCCGAACAGCAACAACAGGTGTTAGATTTTGTGGAATAGCACAAAAATATGCTCAAACTCAACAACCACCTCATAAACGGGTACTAGGTTTAAACCAAGGCAAGATTTGGATAAGTGATGATTTTAATGAACCTTTACCTTTTGACTAGGGAACAGCATAGGTTCGTGTCAAACCCAATAAAACATCCATTTCGTCCAAGAACACCAAGTTGTCTAGTTTATTTATCCCTCCAATATCCTTTTACTTCAGTTCCATCCTGACGACGATAACCTTCTACATATATTTTGGCGTCTTTGCATGAGCAAAAAAATCTCATAAACTTGTGCAACTTATAAACTCATTTATCCGATGCCAAACCTTTTCTAATAAATTAGGATCATCTGCATCAAACCATTGAATTTGGGGATAGGCTCGAAACCAAGTACGTTGTCGCTTGGCAAATTGTCGTGTATGCAAAACTGTTAACTCTTTCGCTTCATTTAAGGAAATATCGCCAGCCAAATATTGCTTGATTTCTTGATAGCCCAAAGTATTCAACAAAGACAAGTTAGCGCCATATTTTTGACAAAGATACTCCACTTCAGCGACCAAACCATTTGCTATCATTTGCTCAGTACGCTGTTGAATACGAGCAAGCAACTTTTCGACATCGCAATCTAAACCAATTTGCAAAATCGGATAATTTGGTGGATTCTCCCCTTGCTGTTCGGAAATTGGATGACCAGTGGCATAATATACCTCTAAGGCTCTTAAAGTTCGCACTGAATCATTGCCATGAATCTTTTTTGCTGCAACGGGGTCAACTTGTTGTAATATGGCGTAGAGTTGTGGTTGACCGAGAGATTCAAGCTGCGATCGCAATTCCATCTGTGGTGCAACTCTGGGAATTTTCATCCCTTGCACAATGGAACGGATATATAAACCAGTGCCACCAACTAGAAACAGTGTTGTAACACCAACAGAAGCAATTAAGGCTTGTGTTTGCTCCTGATAGTCTGCTACTGTCATCATGTCTGTCGGATCGCAGATATCTATTAAATAGTGCGGCACCAATTTTTGTTCAGCTATAGTTGGTTTTGCCGTCCCAATATCAAACTCCCGATAAACTTGACGAGAATCAGCACTGAGAATTACAGAACCCAACCGCATCGCCAAAGCCAAAGCCATACCCGATTTCCCCGTTGCCGTCGCCCCACAAATCACAATTAATTTAGTCATTAGTCATTAGTCATTAGTTATTAGTTATTAGTTATTAGTTATTAGTCATTAGTTATGGGGCATTAGGAATTGGTCAATAATCAATAGTTCTTCTTCCCCTACTCACCCTGCCTCCCCTGCCCTCCTACTCCCCCTGCCCCTCTTCCACGGTAGTGCAACCCCAGTATAAACTTCTCTAGAAAATGCCCTACAGACGCCAGCAAGGCTTTTGTGTTACAATTTTGGAGTGTTTTTACTTTTATTTGCCTTTAGGCGATTTTAAACCCACGCATCAGGAGAGTTTACATGACGAGCAGTTACAGTGCCGATCAGATTCAAGTTCTGGAAGGTCTGGAAGCCGTCCGCAAAAGACCAGGAATGTACATTGGTACCACTGGGCCGCGAGGACTTCACCATTTAGTTTACGAGGTGGTGGACAATTCAATCGATGAGGCTTTGGCGGGTCATTGCACTCATATAGAAGTGGATATCAACGCTGATGGTTCAGTGACTGTAACAGATGATGGTCGCGGTATTCCCGTCGATACTCACTCGCGCACCGGAAAATCGGCTTTGGAAACCGTGATGACGGTATTGCACGCTGGTGGTAAGTTTGGCGGCGGTGGCTACAAAGTTTCTGGAGGATTGCACGGGGTTGGTATTTCTGTTGTTAATGCCCTGTCTGAGGTTGTAGAAGTTACAGTTTGGCGAGATAAAAAGGTTCATCTCCAACGTTATGAACGCGGTATCCCAGTTAGTGAACTGCAAACCAAGCCTTATAAAGAAGCTAGAACCGGAACTTCTGTTACTTTTAAGCCAGATACCCAAATCTTTACAATTAGTATTGAGTTTGATTACATCACTTTATCAGGTCGCCTACGGGAATTAGCATATCTGAATGCAGGTGTCAAAATTACCTTTACTGACCACCGTCTGGAATTACTAAAAAGCGATACACCGAAAGTAGAAACCTACAATTACAAGGGTGGTATTAAAGAATATATCGCTTACATGAACCGTGAAAAGCAGCCACTGCATGAAGAAATTATCTATGTGCAGGGGGAACGCAACAATGTCCAAGTGGAAGTTTCATTGCAATGGTGTACTGATGCTTACACGGATAATGTTCTAGGTTTTGCTAACAATATTCGCACAGTGGATGGTGGTACGCACTTAGAAGGGTTGAAAGCAGTTCTGACTCGGACATTAAATGCGATCGCTCGCAAACGCAATAAAATTAAAGAGAATGAACCTAACCTCAGTGGCGAACACGTCCGCGAAGGTTTGACTGCGGTAATTTCCGTTAAAGTCCCCGATCCAGAATTTGAAGGACAAACCAAAACCAAACTCGGTAACACTGAAGTTCGCGGTATTGTTGATTCTTTGGTAGGAGAAGTCCTCACCGAGTACCTAGAATTTCACCCGGCGATCGCAGACTCAATTTTAGACAAAGCTATCCAAGCTTTCAAAGCCGCAGAAGCAGCCCGTCATGCACGAGAATTAGTGCGGCGCAAATCTGTGCTAGAATCTTCGCCATTACCTGGTAAATTAGCAGATTGTAGTTCTCGTGACCCCAGCGAATCGGAAATCTTCATCGTGGAAGGGGATTCAGCAGGTGGGAGTGCAAAACAAGGACGCGATCGCCGCACTCAAGCTATCTTGCCTCTCCGTGGTAAAATTCTCAACATTGAAAAAACCGACGACGCCAAAATCTATAAAAATAACGAAGTTCAAGCGTTAATTACAGCCCTCGGTTTAGGTGTCAAAGGTGATGAATTCGATTCCACTCAACTACGTTATCACCGGATAGTCATTATGACTGATGCTGACGTAGATGGAGCGCACATTCGGACTTTGTTATTAACATTCTTCTATCGATATCAACGAGCGCTGATCGAACAAGGCTTTATTTATATTGCTTGTCCCCCACTGTATAAAGTAGAACGGGGACGTAATCATGAGTACTGCTATAGCGAACGCGAAAAAATTCAAGCGATCGCCAAATTCCCTGCTAACGCCAACTATACCATCCAACGCTTCAAAGGTTTGGGTGAAATGATGCCACAACAACTCTGGGACACCACAATGAACCCAGAAACCCGTAAAATGAAGCAAGTCGAAATTGAGGACGCTGCCGAAGCTGATCGCATCTTCACAATTTTAATGGGCGATCGCGTCGCCCCCAGACGAGAATTCATCGAAACCTATGGTTCTAAACTCAACTTCACCGATTTAGATATTTAATATCAATTCCCTGACACGACTCCAATAATTTTTGACATTGGTAATGAGTGATACATTTTCACCCATTACCTTTTTCACAAGGAAGTGAAGTTCCTTCTCTTATATCTTTTATAGCGAAAGTCATCTCTTGATGACTGAATAATCTCTAAAATCTTTAGTCTACTTGAGTAGACTTTGGCTATGAACCGCTGAAATTCATTTCGGGGCGGGCGTGGAAGCCAACAGATAAGCAATTTCTAGCTTACTTAAGTTGACTCCAATGCTTTTAAACCTACCTCTAGTGAAAACTAGACGCTAATAGACGCTAACAATCAATAAAAAAATTAGCTTGCTTTACAACGTTAGCGGTAGGTTAGTACGACATAACTAGAAAAATTCTAAATTTTTCAGTTAGTTTTTAACCATATAATTTGCTTATTGTCAATATTTTACAAAAATTCAATCTTCTAGTGTTAGCTAAACTACCAACTTTATGGAAGTTTAGTTAAGATAATACTCTTTGTACTGACTGGCTGATTTATTTTGTCCACCAGCTAGAAACACATTTGTTATGCTTTAAGAAAATAACTGAATTTCATCTATCAAACACCAATTAATAAGTATTTTGAGGATTTCTCATAATAAGATGACATAAATTTACCGTAACAAAAGTATTTAAGTTTACAAAATACTTACGTAGCTCAAGTTTGTAAGCAAATCATTAAGCAATCTTCAGGATTCTCTTTGTTCGAGGTAATGCCTACTGGAAGCGGACACCATCTGCCAGTAAACTTGTTAATATCTTCATGTACGCCTTAGCGATCGCGATTGTATCGGATGTATCTAATGAACTTTTGCCTAAAATAAGACTATATTGGCAAGTTCGCAAGACAAATTGTTTTTGAATTGATTAAAATATCCTTGTATACAATAAGAAAAGTTTGTCAAGGTTCATAGGGCTGAAATCGCCACAGTGCGCTAACGTGTGAATAAGACCAAATTAGTTAAACCTAAATCGATCTGCTATCAGGTCGATCTGCCAGAGCCTCAACTCCTCAGTTAAGGTAATTAGTACGCAGAAGGTTAACTGCTTTAAGGCAAACACCATCACCCTTGTTGTATTTACCCAAAGTTAAGAACCCCTTTAGTCTAAGGAATGCGTAATTTGTGAAGGAAATGTAAAAATGGCTAGATTAAGACAAATCGTCTGAGTTAACATAAAATTCACTCTTCCTAAGTAATGAATGTTGTGTAAAGTACATGAATTCGGCAAAAGCAAACGTACTTACTTTGTTAAGAGGGTCACTGCAATTGGGAAAGGGAGAAAAAAATTTAAGGGTATAACTCCCGTTTTTAATGTCTTTTTGGTAATAGTGGCTAATAATTGCTTTAGAAGTTCATGATTAATACACAAAAAGAGTGCAATTTCTGTGAAACAGGCTACAATCGGAAGAGTCTTTCTAGGAAAATCTGCCAACAGTCTGAACTCATTAGTATAGAGTGGCAAATTTTTTGATAAAGGCGAGTCTTTTTTTTGACCAGTTAGTTGAAAGCAGTGTGTGATAGCAACACACATAACATTTACTAAGATGAGCAAGTCACTTTTAGTAATCGCTTAAACTAAAGTAAAAAACCTCCGACCGGAGGTATAAAACGTCCGAAAATATCTATGGCAAATCTGCCAAAAAGCTTATTTTCGGTTTATGAATAGCTCGTTTAAAAGAGCAGTAAACACATCTTGAGTAATTGATTCTGCAAGGAGCATGAGGAACGCGGCATGAACCAGGCTAACAACGTACTCGAAAGCATATATCAGCCTGACCTAGAAATAATGAATCAGCCTGAGCTCGAGTTAGAAGAACTCTTAATAGACGATGAAGAGGACTTGCTGATCATCGATGAAGGTGACGAGGAATTTTTAGAGCCTCAGTCTGATGAGGACGACGCAAAGTCTGGAAAAGCCGCTAAATCGCGTCGTCGGACACAAAGCAAGAAGAAGCACTACACTGAAGATTCAATTCGGCTTTACTTGCAAGAAATTGGTAGAATTCGGCTGTTGCGGGCAGACGAAGAAATTGAATTGGCGCGGAAAATCGCCGATTTGCTGGAATTAGAGAGGGTGCGGGAAAGACTGTGTGAACAGTTAGATCGCGATCCTCGTGATAGTGAATGGGCAGAAGCAGTACAACTACCTTTGCCAGCTTTTCGTTATCGCCTCCATGTTGGTCGCAGGGCAAAAGACAAGATGGTGCAATCTAACCTCCGTCTTGTAGTTTCAATTGCCAAGAAGTACATGAATCGTGGTTTGTCGTTCCAAGACTTAATTCAGGAAGGCAGTCTCGGTTTGATTCGTGCCGCTGAAAAGTTTGATCACGAAAAAGGTTATAAGTTCTCCACTTATGCTACATGGTGGATTCGTCAAGCAATTACCAGGGCGATCGCAGATCAATCCCGCACAATTCGCCTTCCAGTTCACCTTTACGAAACCATCTCTCGGATTAAGAAAACTACCAAGTTACTCTCTCAAGAAATGGGTCGCAAACCCACCGAAGAAGAAATCGCCACTCGGATGGAAATGACCATTGAGAAGTTGCGGTTTATTGCTAAATCCGCCCAGTTGCCCATTTCATTAGAAACACCCATTGGTAAAGAAGAAGATTCTCGGTTGGGTGATTTTATTGAATCCGATGGTGAAACGCCAGAAGACCAAGTTTCCAAAAATCTTTTGCGCGAAGACCTCGAAAAAGTCCTTGATAGTCTAAGTCCTCGTGAACGCGATGTTCTCAGACTACGTTATGGCTTGGATGATGGTCGGATGAAGACTCTTGAGGAAATCGGACAGATTTTCAACGTCACCCGCGAACGCATTCGTCAAATTGAGGCGAAAGCACTCCGCAAGTTACGCCACCCAAATCGTAACAGCGTTCTCAAAGAGTATATTCGGTAGTCAATTAGTCATTAGTCATTACTAAATAAACAAATGACTAATGACAAAACAATAAAAAACCTGGTAGTGAATTAGCACTCCAGGTTTTTTTATTTATAGGTTATCTTAGATATTAAAACTTATAGGATGCCCCAAAAATGTAGGAAGCCTTGACCGGAAAAAAGCTCAACCAAAACGGCTGCTGAAAAACCAATCATTGCCAAACGACCGTTCCAAATTTCGGCTTGTGGGGTAAAGCCCCAGCGCCAAGCGTTGCGATCTTCAATTACAGGGGTAGTTACTTTTGTTGTGGTTGCATTTGTCATGGTTCCGACTCCAAGCTTAATTTTTAAGGTTTATTGCCTTATGTAAACTAATATAACAAATATTTTTATTAAGGCAACATTTTTTATACTTTTGTTTCCATACCTTGACATAAATAGAAATAGCTATTTATACATATTAAAACATCTGCCTTCAGTGAGATTTGCTGAGGTAAAAGAAATGTTATGTAAATTTTTATCGTCAGAGACAATTCTAGATTTATTGATATTATTGTCAAATAATTAGTTATATTGCTTGATTTTTCATAGAGTTTGTTATTTTATAATTAAAATTTATTAATAATTAATAGCGATATTTGGAGCTAAAAATACTTAAAAATGTGGATTAAACAAAATGTAAAACTTTTGTTTCATTGGGTGGAATGCTATTTAATTAAGCAAAAGTTGCTGCCCAGATCCCCGACTTGTTCAAGAAGTCGGGGATATAAATTCAGTTAAGTAAGCGCCATTTGGGGAAGTGAGTATAATATTATGCCAACTTAATTACTTTTTACTGGAGAACCTCACCTTGATTTACGATCGCACTTCCGCAACGGTGATAATTTTTTCATCCCGGTTGAGTTGGAGGATGCTTTCACCTTTGACATCCTTACCCAAAATAGGCACTGTTTCCACAGGTATCCGCACTACCCGCTCTTTATTCGTCACTAAAGCTACCTCGCCAGATGCGTTGGCGTAGCCCGCCGTTCGCGTAGCGTCTCCAAGAGTTGGCATCGCTATCACCATACCAGCTAAGTTGTCAGTTTTGCTGGAAAATTTCAGCGCTTGCGTACCTAAATCGCCGCGATTAGCCGCTCTTAACTGACTCGCAGCCATCCGTTTCGCATATCCTTCTTGAGTAACTAGCAGCAGATAGTCATCTTTACCGACAGTGGCACAGCCAACCATTTGCTGATTTTTCAATAACCGAAATGCTTGTAAACCCATCGCTGTGCGTCCCATAACCGGTAATTGTTCATCATTGACTGCAAAGCGCAACAGTCGCCCACCAGAACTAGCTAAAATCAGATGCTCCCCTGGATTGGTGAACTGGGTAAATGACAATTCATCATCGTCTTTGAGCTTCAAAATCGTGATTCCGCGCCGAGTCAAGTTAGTAAATTCTTCCAGAGACAGCCGCTTAATTCGTCCCTGCTTTGTTAAAAGAATCATCTGCTTAGTTTCGAGATTTTCCGGCAGTAAAAAGCGGCTGACTACAGCTTCTTGAGCACCTTGAGCAGTATTACTGAGCATGGTAATCAAAGGTTTCCCCCGTGGAGAACGGCCAGTGGTTGGGGGAATTTCTCCTACCTTCACAGGATAGACTTTGCCGCCACCAGTTAGTATTAGCAAATCTTTTTCTGTGTCAGTTAAAGCAGTTTGGATAATGAAGTCATTATCATGGAGACCATTTTCACCTTTTGACTTTTTCCCAGATGGCTGGGTGCGGCGCACATAACCCCGTTGGGTAAATTCTAAAACCGCTTCCTCTGCTGGCTCAGAAGATTTAAGTTCCTCTTCTTCCTCTACTCGTCCTCTTGTCCCCTTGTCCTCTTGTATCTTTGTGTCGCTGCTGGTAGGTGCTAGCTTAGTCCGCCGGGGATCGTTGTACTTGCGCTTGAGCGATCGCAAATCTTTTTTCAATGCCTTGAGTAATTCTCGGCGATCGCTCAGTAATAGCTCCAACAATCTAATTTGTTCACTTATCTGCTCAAATTCCTGCTGCAAATTTTGCTGTTCTAAACTGGTGAGGCGACGCAACGGCATAGCTAAAATTGCATCTCCTTGTAGCTCACTCAAATCTAGCCGGCTACAAAGATTTATTTTTGCTGTACTGCCATCGGGAGCTTGCCGCAAAATTTCAATTACCCGATCCAAATTAGATAATGCTTTGAGTAAACCTTCCAGCAAATGCACACGACTTTGAGCCTTCTCCAACTCGTAATTATAGCGACGGTTCAGCGTCTCTTCTCGGAAACTCAAAAACTCCTGCAACAGTTGACGCAAACTTAACTGGCGGGGTTGTCCATTCACTATTGCTAGGAGAATCGCCCCAAAAGTCATTTGCAAAGCAGTTTGGTGATACAAATGCTGAAGAACTTCTTGGGGATTGGTATCGCGTTTGAGTTCAATTACTACCCGCATTCCTTCGCGATCGCTTTCATCCCGAAGATCAGAAATTCCTTGCAAGCGTCCTTGATTTACTAAGTCCGCTACCTTCTCAATCCAGGCAGCCTTATTCACTTGATAAGGCAATTCTGTAATAATAATTGCCGTTCGTCGCTTGCTTCCCCTAGCGGCTGGAATTTCCTCCAGAGTCGCAACTCCCCGCAGCAGAATTCCACCTTTACCTGTGGTGTATGCTTCCCGAATTCCCACCTCACCAATTATTTCCCCACCAGTGGGAAAGTCTGGCCCTGGAATTAACTCAAATAATTTTTCATCTGCCAAATCTGGATTGTCGATTAAAGCAATTAACCCATCGACAACTTCCCCCAAGTTGTGCGGTGGAACATTCGTTGCCATTCCTACGGCAATACCAGAACAGCCATTGAGCAACAGAAACGGTAACTGAGCAGGTAACACCGTCGGTTCTTGCTGCGAATTATCGAAGTTCCCGACAAATTCCACAGTTTCTTCGCCAATTTCTGTCAGCATTCCCTCATGGCTGATGGGTGCGAGGCGCGTTTCTGTGTAACGCATCGCTGCTGGCGGGTCATTATCGACGCTGCCAAAGTTACCGTGTCCTGCCAGCAAGGGATAACGGCTAGAAAAATCCTGTACCAACCTGACTAAAGCATCGTAAACTGATTGGTCGCCGTGGGGATGGTATTTACCCAACACATCACCCACTACACGGGCGCATTTTCGATAGGGTCTATCTGGTACTAAACCGAGTTCGTGCATGGCATATAGAATGCGGCGATGCACTGGTTTTAAGCCATCACGCACGTCTGGTAGCGCTCGCCCGACAATCACGCTCATGGCATATTCTAGATAAGACCGTTGCATCTCGGTATGCAGGGCTGTTGTAATTACCTGTCCCGTTGGGAGAAGGTTTAACTGTTTTGCCATGAGTTTTTTCCCTGAAATTTAACTACACTAAAGCCGTCGGAACTCAATATTGCAGCAACCACAGCATAACGGATGAAATGGGATTCCTAACAAAATATTGATAGTCAAACAATTTTGGATTTTAAATTTTGGATTTGTTCAGCCCACCCTTCGGCAAAGCTCAAGGCATTCCTTGGGGCGGGGCATGAACCGAAATAATTTTTAATCTAAAATCTAAAATTGGCATGGTCATACAAGAAAAAGCAGTAGTAAGCTGTCGGACAAATAAACTTGCATATCCTGGGCGGGCTTTTCGGCCTACCCCACAAGAGTTCTGTCTAATAAGGGTTATGCAAATTAAATGTTTTTTAGCTTATCATCCTTGATCACAGGATATACATTGACTATTAAAAAGGAAACTGATAGCAGGTAGCTGTTTTAATCGAATGATATGCTGCACACTTAATTTGTATAGACTCCATAGCCAGGATACTTGCCATAACTGCATTTTCTCATTTTAAATTTTGAATTGCCTAATGGCCTTAGCTCTACCTCTATAACTAGAAATCTCATGAAAACTGTTTTAATTGTCGAAGACGATCTAATTAATGCTCGTGTTTTTTCCAAAATTTTGTCCAAGCGTGGCGGCTTGGGTGTAAAACACACTGAAAATGTTGAAGAAGTAATAAAAATTGCCCAATCAGGAGAAGCCGACCTGATTTTGATGGATGTTTCTCTGTCTAGAAGCGTTTACCAAGGTAAATCTGTTGATGGAATCAAAATTACACAAATGTTAAAATCCGATCCAAAAACAGCAAACTTACCCGTTATTTTGGTGACGGCACATGCTATGGAAGGCGATCGCGAAAACTTTCTCAAGCAAAGCGGCGCTGATGGCTACATTTCTAAGCCAGTTGTTGACCATCAACAGTTTGTTGACCAAATCATCGCACTTCTACCCACAGACGACGACTGAGAATTGACGACTAATTTCAGGAATACTCGCCCGCAAACATTTTTGGGCGACTAATATCCTGTATTTAGTCAGCTTAGTATAGATGTACTACGAAAAGGTAGTGTTAGGCAAGTGGGGAGTTAAAAGTTAGGAGTTAGGAGTTATGAGTGAGGAGTTAAATCAGTAGCCTTCGCGGTTTGAGTCGGGGATTTGACACTTCGGCAGAGCTATGTGACCACCCCGACTGAAACACACGACTTGTTAGTTGTGGGGAACTCTGACTCCCAACGGACAAATTAACTGATAACTGTTGAAATATTTAACTCCCAACTCCCAACTCCTATTGAGTAGACTGTTGTTCCGGGGCTGATGATGAGTTTTCTCGTTGCTGTAGGGCTGCTTGAATACGGGGTAATTCTAAGAATTTTTTCGTATCAGACAGTAGGCGATCGCCCCAGAGATTTTCTTTAAGAAAATTCAAACTGGCATAGCGCTGATCGATGCGGAGTGCGGCTTCTCCGAAGTTTAATGCTTGTTGGCGATCGCCTTTAGTATACAGTGCCACTGCTAAGGCCAATAAAGGTTCTGCGGCTTGCTTATCAAGGCTTATAGCAGATTGCCATCGCTTAATCGCTTCAGTGGTATTACCCTGTTCGTAGTTGATTAAGCCAATATTGTTGATCGCCGGCCAGAATTTTTTATCGTGGGAGACGGCTTTATCGTACTGTGCGATCGCATCTGGCAATTTACCCAGCAGATAGTAAGCATTACCCAAATCAAATAACCCTTCTGGATCGTTGGGTTTTAACTTCAAACCGTCTTGGTAATTGACTACAGCTGCTTGGTAATTTTTCTGCTGAAAATTAGCTGAACCCAAAGCAAACAAAATATCACCATTTTTGGGGTTGATAGATTGCGCTTTTTTCAGGCTAGCGATCGCCCCGTCAAACTCTTTGGTTTGCAGTTGCAATCCACCTAAGAGCAACCACACTTTATCATTCTTAGGAGCCAGTTGACTCGCCAGCCGCGCTCGTGGCAAAGCTAAATCAACCTGTTGAAACTGAGCTAGTTGAGCCGCTTCCTGTGCCAAGCTCAACCCCTGCTTCTCTAACTTTGTCCCATCTAGTTGCAATGTATGGGGTATTAATGCCTGCGCGTTAGCGGCTTTTGGCATACTCCATAAACTACAGACCATTAAAAAAGAAATCAAACGAACATGTTTAGGCACATTACCGCCTTTAAGCCACTAATCAAAGAATCTTTCAGCTAGCTTAAACGATCTGCGCTGTTGACGGTAGCAAAATCTTACATCATTGACAGGATTAATTAGGGAGTGGGGATGAGGGAGCAAGGGGAGATGAGGGAGTGAGGGAGTGAGGGACAAGAATTAATAACCAATGCCCGATTCGATTCCCCATTCCCCATTAAAAAGACTTATGACTTTGGTCATACATAAGTCTGGAATTACTAATGACTTTGGTCATACATCACTTTGGATGTTTTAAGTAATAATTAATATGTATGAATTTATACGAAGAGGTAAATATTAGACATCTTGATGCCAAAACAAAAACAACTGTCTAAAGATTGCTGAATTCAAACTTGAGAAAAATATAACTTTAATACAAATAAGGAATCAATTCCATGTTAAAAGCAAACCGGATATCGATAGTTTTAGCTGCTGCTGCCCTAATCATTGTTCCTACTCTCTTGACTGCGCCTGCAAATGCCCAGACGAAGGTTTATGTTGGTGGCGATCGCAATCAAAATTGGGATCGCGATGGCAGACGCAACTATAGAGAAGACAGAAATGGAGACAGAGGTAATTGGAACCGTGACGGCAGACCTTATTCTGGAGAAGTCAGAAACTCTAGAGAGCAGGATAATTGGAACCGTGACAGCAGACCTTATTCTGGAGAAGTCAGAAACTCTAGAGAGCAGGATAATTGGAACCGTGACGGCAGATCCTATTCTGAAGAAGTCAGAAACTATAGAGAGCGGGATAATTGGAGTCGTGACAACCAGTTCAATAACAGAGTAGTCAGACTTGGTAATGGTGACATCAGATATCCCAATGGGGAACTTATTCCTGCTAGATCCATAGCGAGACTGCGTAATCAAGGTTACTTCAGACTTCCCAACGGAGATATTCTTCTTCCTAATGAGGAAATTGTTCCTGCTGGGAGATTAGTTAGAGTGCATGATGATTATTTCCGACTTCCTAGTGGATTAGTACTGCAAATAAACCTTTAAAACACTAAAAGCTCAAAATCATTGTCGGTATAGGGCTACCAGGCTATATTAGCCGTGAATAACTAGCTCGGTAGCCGTTCTTTTTAAAAAAAATATATGAAAATTGATACACCAAATACCGTAGATTCCTCAGTTTTAGTTCCAGAGGTAAAGAAAAAAAAGGGGAAACGTAATTGGTCTTGGCTAATTGCTCTTTGCCTTTTGGGTGGAATTGGTTATGCCATTTATTACCAAGTAACGATTGCTCCCGGTCAAGAAGCCAGACGTCGGGTGCTGACACAGCCTGTAGAAAGGCAGAGTTTAACAATCACAGTTTCAGCGAACGGAACGGTGAAACCTGAGCGGTCAATCAACCTCAGCCCGAAAAATTCCGGTATCCTGAAAAACCTGCTGGTGAAGGAAGGAGATAACGTCAAACAAGGACAGATTGTCGCTTACATGGATGATTCCAACCTGCGGGGGCAACTCACCTCTGCTCAAGGACAACTGGCACAAGCGGAGGCGAATTTGCAAAAGGCGATCGCAGGTAATCGCCCTCAAGATATTGCCCAATCACAGGGAGCATTAGACGAAGCCGAGGCGAATCTACAAAAGGTACAAGCAGGTAATCGCTCTCAAGATATTGCCCAATCACAGGCACAGTTACAAAACACTCAAGCGGCTCTAAGTAAAGCAGAAGATAGTTTTCTTCGCAATCAACAACTTTACAATGCAGGCGGTATTTCCCTTCAGACTCTCAACCAAAGCCGTGCCGATCGCGACAGCGCCCGAGCAACTGTCAATGCAGCACAACAAGCACTGGGGTTGCAAAAAGCTGGATCGCGTCCAGAAGATATTCAGCAAGCTCAAGCTGTGGTGAAGCAAAGACAGCAAGCTTTGGCACTTTTAAAAGCCGGAACGCGCCAAGAAGATATTGATGCAGCCCGCGCCCAGGTAACATCTGCTCGCGGTTCCCTGCAAAACATCCAAGCCGAAATCAATGACACAATTATTCGCGCACCTTTTGATGGTGTGGTCACAAAGAAGTATGCCGATCCCGGCGCTTTCGTGACACCTACAACTGCCAGTAGTGAAGTAGCTTCTTCTTCTTCTTCTTCAATCTTGTCTCTAGCTTCAACAAATGAAGTTGTCGCCAATTTAGCGGAAACAAATATTTCCAAAATCCGCCTTGGTCAAAAAGTCTCGATTGAAGCAGATGCCTACCCAGGAAAAACCTTTGAAGGTAAAGTCAGCCAAATTGCTGCCCAAGCAATAGTAGAGCAAAACGTTACCAGTTTTGAAGTGAGAGTATCACTTTTAGACCCTCAAAGGCTACTGCGATCTGGGATGAATGCGGAAGTAGATTTTCAAGTCGGTCAAGTTGAAAATGTTCTAGTAGTGCCAACGGCCTCGGTGGTGCGGCAAGAAAATGCCACGGGTGTGTTTGTGCCAGGAAAGAATAACAGACCTGTGTTTACTGCGATTGAGACTGGTGTCAGCGCGAACAATTTTACCGAAGTTAAGTCTGGATTGACAGGAAACGAAAGGGTATTGCTCAGTTTCCCACCAGGGTCACGTCCGCAATCAACACCAAGAGGAGGAGTTTTCCCTGGTTTAGGAGGAGGCACAGGAGCAGGTGGCGGTGGTCGTTCTGGTGGTGGTCGGCAAGGCGGTGGTTCTCCTTAAAGTTAGTTTTAAATCAATAGGGTTTAGTTAAAAAGAGGCAAGGGAACAGGGGAATGGAAGAGAAAGAGGAGTAAAAAGGTTCAACTGCCAAGTAAAAAAGCTCAACTACTCTCTCTGTGTTCTCTGCGTCTCTGTGGTTCGTTTATTTGGATAAATTATTTCTTGGAAATCCCTTAGGGACTTCCAAATAAAAAAATATACAACTATTTATTGTAGGGTGGGCGTCTCGCCCGCCCATAGTCAAAGGCGCTCATGTTGCCCACCCCACAAGATTGGATAATTTATTTCCTGGAAGTCCCTTAACTAAATTGTATTGAGTTTCAAATAAAACCTTATGTTTAAGATATTTAAGGGCTTTTACAAAACTAAGAATACTCGCACAGTGCCGTTGCTGGAAATCTTGATAATGGCGGCAGAGACTCTGTGGAGTAACAAATTACGTACAGGTCTAACTATGTTGGGCGTGATTATTGGGATTTCTTCAGTTATAGCCATTACTTCTGTCGGTCAAGGAGTGCAAAAGGGGGTTGAACAACAGATACAAGCATTGGGTACAGATGTCATCCAAATTTTGGCGGGTGCTGCAAGAAGTGGGAATGTCCGTCAGGGGGTAGGTTCTAGTAGCACCTTGACTTGGGAAGATGCAAAGGCGATCGCTACACAAGCACCATCAGCACAGATGGTTTCTGCTTATCTTCAACGCAGCGCTCAAGTTGTATATGCAGGACAGAACACCTCAACAACCATTTATGGCACAGATTTGAACTACCCAGAAGTCAGAAATACTCACCCCCAGCAAGGGAGATATTTTACTCAAGAAGAATTAGATACTGTCGCACAGGTAGCTATTCTTGGCCCTACTGTTCAAAAAACACTCTTTGCACAGGGTGTAAATCCGCTCGGCGAGAAAATTCGCATTCAGGGAGAGGCTTATGAAGTAATTGGGCTGATGGAAGCTAAAGGTTCTCAAGGGCCGATGGATCGAGATGACCAGGTTTTCATTCCTTTAACTACTATGTCGAAGAGACTGGTTGGAAACAATGCCTTAGTAGGCGTTTCTGTCAATGGAATTTTAGTTAAAGGCGCTAATCAGGAGCAGTTAGAAGCCGCTCAGTTTCAAGTCACTAATCTTTTACGGCTGCGTCATAACATTTATCCGCCCCAAGTTGATGATTTTCGACTAACCAATCAAGCGGATATTGTTAGTACCTTCACTAGTATTGTGGGTTTATTTACAGTAATGGTAGTAGCGATCGCAGGAATTTCGTTAGTGGTTGGTGGAATCGGTATTGCCAACATTATGCTAGTTTCCGTAGTTGAGCGGACGCGAGAAATCGGGATTCGCAAAGCCGTAGGAGCCACCAATTCGGCAATACTTAATCAATTTTTAACCGAAGCGATCGTGATTTCCATTGTTGGCGGATGTATTGGCATGGTCACTGGTATTTTATTAGCCTTTCTAGCAGCAAACACGTTCAAATTTCCCTTTGTAATTTCTTTATTGTCAATCATTGCTGGCTTTGGACTCTCATTGAGCGTTGGCTTAGTGGCTGGGGTAATTCCAGCCCGGAACGCATCTAAATTAGATCCAATTACTGCTTTACGTAGTGACTAAATAATTGGTAATACTTCGGCTTACCTCGGCAACCCTTAACACAAGTCGCTCAGTACAAGTTCCAAACTCCAAACTCCTAACTCCTAACTCCAAACTCCAAACTCCAAACTCCAAACTCCTAACTCCTAACTCCTAACTCCTAACTTTTAAATCTTATGCCCACAATGATTTGGATGGAATCTATTACCAAAACCTACTACTTGGGAGAAGTTAGTGTTCCAATACTTAAGGGAATTGAACTCTCTATTGAAGAAGGGGAATATGTCTCGATTATGGGTGCGTCAGGTTCGGGGAAATCCACACTCATGAATATTTTGGGATGTCTGGATCGTCCCACAACTGGAGACTATATTTTTGAAGGCAGAAACTTGACTACTTTTGATGATGATGAATTAGCTTATATTCGTAACCAAAGGATTGGTTTTGTTTTCCAACAATTTAACCTCTTAGCACGGGCGACAGCGCTGGAAAATGTTATGCTACCAATGGTTTACGCTAACTTGCCTAAGCCAAAACGCCGGGAAAGGGCGTTAGAAGCTTTGGTAAAGGTGGGACTAGAGGAACGCATATCTAACCGTCCCAGTCAACTATCTGGGGGGCAACAACAACGGGTAGCGATCGCTCGTGCTTTGGTGAATCGACCTGCATTAGTTTTGGCAGATGAGCCAACAGGAGCTTTAGATACTGAAACTTCTCATGAGGTGATGAGTTTATTAACAGAACTTAATGACCAAGGGATCACAATTGTGATTGTCACTCATGAACCAGATATCGCTGCTCAAACCAAAAGGATTATTCGAGTTCAGGATGGCTTGATTGTAGGCTAATTTGTTAATAAGTAAGTGGGTCAAATTAAATATAAAACCTCACCCTCAATCCGGCTTCCCTCTCCTTCTTAAGGAGAGGAATTGAGGGTGAGGTTTGATATAGATATTTAATTACGCCTATCTACTTATCAGTTTTTTGAGGGGGAGTTTAAAATTACCCTAGATCAATTAGGATGAAAAGTTGTGATTGTATCCTAAAAAACCAATTAATGACTACATCTATCTATTTATGAATTTCAGTTTATTCTTTGTGCATTTTACCTGGGTTACCGTAGCGATCGCTATTCTTTTTCCAAATGCAGCAAGTGCCGCAACTCCCGCCAAACCTGAGAATACCTCAAGCCCTGTACAGGTTCCCAATGACCTCAACCCCAGTCCCAATCCTCTGCAATTTCCTACCAAACCGCAGGAAGTAAGGATTCGGGGAACTGTGCCAATCAGTTTGGCACAAGCTTTGGAACTAGCACGACGTAACAATCGAGATTTACAGGTAGCCCTGTTACAGCTAGAACGCAGTCGTTCGGCGCTACGCGAGTCTCAAGCTGCCTTGTTTCCTACTCTGGGAATTAATAGTAGGGTGACTAATAGTGGTAATGGTTTTACTAAC
This sequence comes from Nostoc sp., assembly GCF_036917635.1. Classification (GTDB taxonomy): domain Bacteria; phylum Cyanobacteriota; class Cyanobacteriia; order Cyanobacteriales; family Nostocaceae; genus Nostoc. The sequence goes on along the minus strand of NZ_JBALCW010000019.1, from coordinate 34,074 downwards.
AATACATCTCAAGGCAGCACCACTTTTAATGGTTCAGCACAACTGAATTACAACGTTTATACCTCCGGTAATCGACAAGCGACAATCCAAGCAGCCCAAGAACAACTACGTGTGCAGCAATTGAATGTTGAAACTCAGTCTTTGACAATTAGTTTGAATACCACGACTCAATACTATAATTTGCAACAAGCAGATGAACAAGTAAGAATTAATCGAGCTGCGGTGGCAAATGCCCAGGCTAGTTTGCGGGATACTTTAGCCAGAGAACAGGCTGGAGTGGGTACGCGGTTTGATGTGTTGCAAGCTCAGGTTAATTTAGCAAACGCTCAACAAGAACTAACTAATGCTATCTCGCAGCAGCAAATTGCCCGTCGTCAGCTAGCCACGTTGTTAAGTTTGTCAGATTCAGCTGATATTAGTGCCGCAGATCCTGTAAAATTAGCGGGTCTTTGGTCACAGACGGTAGAACAAAGTATTGTCCAAGCGTTTCAAAATCGTCCAGAATTGCAACAGCAATTAGCACAAGGTAATATTGCCGAGCAACAGCGACGACAGGCACTTTCACAGCTAGGGCCGCAAATTAGTTTGGCAGCCGACTACAATGTGCTAGATCGGTATAACGATGGTGTCAGCATTACTGATGGCTATTCAGTGGGACTTAGCGGTAATCTCGCTTTGTTTGATGCCGGAGTTGCAAGAGCAAGGGCGGCTCAGTCGAGGGCTGATATTGCGATCGCACAGTCTCAATTTGGTAGCCAGCGTGACCAAATTCGCTTTGATGTAGAACAGTACTATTCTCAATTACAATCTAATCTAAATAATGTGCAGACTTCTAGTGTGGCTTTAAATCAAGCTAGGGAAGCTCTGAATTTAGCAAGGCTGAGGTTCCAAGCTGGTGTAGGTACTCAAACAGAGGTGATTTCTGCTGAAAATGACCTGACAAGAGCAGAAGGTAATAGAGTCGCAGCTATTTTGGATTACAATCGCGCTCTAGCTAATTTGCAAAGATCAGTCACTTCTAGAGGTTCGCGCTAAGGTCAAATCATGAAAGAAAAGTTTGGTTAGTACTGCTTTGCCTAAAATCGTGGCGAATTGAGAGTTGAAATTTAAACGGAGAGGGGCGCAGAGGTAAGCGCAGAGGTACGCAAAGAATTCGCTACCATACAGCGCTTTTCAAGTAATTGAACTACGCTACTCCCCACTCCCTACTCCCCATCTCAGTCGTAATCTAAGCTTTAGCTAAGAACGCCTATGGCGTAGTAATTACCGCTACTGGGCAATGGGCTTTACTTAATATTGCATCCACTCTATGACCAAAGAAAACGCGACCCGTAACCATTCGGATACTACTTCCGAGAATAATTAGGTCAACTTCCTGGGTTTGGGCAAACTTGAGGATTTCTTTTTCTGGGCTGGTTCCTTGAAGAATATAGGTTTTGACATCAGCACCTAGATTGCGACCAATTTCTGCTTGCTGTTCGAGCAGATCGTGGGCAATTTCTTTGACTGGAGTTAGCGATCGCTGCTCGTAAAGAATATACTGAGCCTGTGGCACATTAATCACGTTCACGATCATAACTAATGCCCCTGTTTGAGCAGCGATCGTACTTGCCATCTCTACAGCATTTTTGCTATATTCTGTCCCCACCGTTGGTACCAGAATCTTTGTCAGCTGTTGTTGAGCAATGTTGCATGTCTCGCCTTTGGGGTAGGGTAGGTGCGACTTCACTACCATCGTTGCACAAGGGGCTTCTTGTACTACCCGATCTACAAGCAAATTGAACAATGCTTTTTGGGGGCGGATCTTTTCAGAAGCTCCCAATACAATCAAGTCATAGCTTTTGCTCGCTTCATTCAAAATTACCTCCGCTTTATTCCGCCCCGACTCCGTTTTTGTTTGCAGGAGGGTATCAGCAGGTAGGTGCATTTCTTCAACAACAGAGGCCAAAGCCACCTCTGCGGCAGTGTCTTTTACCTCAGTTGCCGTTTGACGGGCTTTTTTTTGGGGCTGCTTATCACTCAGGGCATATAGAGATGTGACTTCTATGGAGTTTTGGTGAGCCATGTAACCGACTAATTGCGCCGCAAGTTGGATGTTGGGACCACCGCTAGTAGGGATTAAGACACGCTGGATTTGTTTGATAAAGCTGCGGCTATCCTGTTCTTCTTGTTCCAAACGTCGAGCTTCTTCATCACTCATCACCACCTTAGACAAACACCAGCGCAGAAGGGGTGGAGCCATTAGAGAAGTAGCGATCGCCACCATGACAATAATCGAGTACATCTGGGGATTCAGCACTCCCAATGATAAACCAATCGTGGCAACGACAATTTCCATCGCCCCGCGAGCATTCATCCCAGAACCCATCGCCAAACCTTCCCAATGACTCAAGCCGCCTGCGCGAGAACCAAGGTAAGCACCTGTAAATTTGCCAACACAGGCGACAGCCAGAACAATTATCGCAAATATCAACGTTTGTGGGACTAACAGAGTTTGTAAGTTAACTTTCAAGCCAGCTGAAGCAAAGAAAATTGGCGCTAGAAAGCTTGCTGTGAAAACTTCTAGCATGTGTCCAGCTTCATTGCTAAAGCGGCGAGATTGACCTGCCAAAATCCCTAGCACGAAAGCACCTAATGCTGCTTCTAGACCTAATGCGTGGGTAAGTGCTGCTGCTGAGAGCGAAAGAATCAGCACAACCGATATACTAGCGGAGATGCCGCCAACGTAGTCATCAACCCAGCGCAAAATCTGGTCTACAATGGTACGCCCAATTGTAAAAGCGATCGCTAAAAACAATATAGCCGCACTCACGGAATGGAAAATTGTCCCCAGGTCAAATTTGCCGCTACTAGCTAAACCTGAAACCACAGAAAGTAAAATCCAGCCGATAGTGTCGTCAGTCATCCCAGCAGCTAAGGTGACTTGACCAATATCACGGCGAATCAGGTTTAAGTCCATCAGCACCTTAGCAATCACTGGTACTGCCGAAATACTCATTGCTGTGGCTATGAACAGACTGAATACTAGTCGCTTTTCTGGGTCAGCTAAAAAACTATCTGGCAATAGCCAGCCCAATCCAAATCCGGTGATAAACGGGACAATAATTCCGCCCAGTGAAATCAAAAGAGCCGTTTTCCCCTTACGAAGAATCAGCTTCAGATCCGTTTCCAACCCAGTCACAATCAGCAAAAATAACACACCTAACCAAGAAATCACCGAAAGTAAATTAGACTGTTCTTGACTTTTGGGAAAGATGTCTGCCTGTAAGTCTGGAAGGAGCCAACCAAATAGAGAAGGGCCAAGCACCACACCCGCCAGTAATTCTCCAACAACAGGCGGTAGGCTAATCCGGCGCATCAATTCACCTAATCCCCGCGCTACGAAAAGCAATAATGACAGTTGCACCAACACCAACAGCAGCTCATGATGACCAAGAGGTTTAATTAAACCGTCACCTGCTACTTTCTGTGCAGCGAGTACAGGCATTAACATCAGGGACAGGTTTTGCATATTAACGTCCACAGGTTGGATTACAAGTTTTTAGAGGGGCTGCTTCAAGTAAATCTTGAAAATGTTTACTTCCACATCGGTCTAAAAGATTAAACTGTCATTGTCATTAGTAACGGTAAGATTATTATGTGCGATCGCTCTCATCTGTCAGTTCAGCAGCAAAGCTCATCAACTTATTTTCGAGCGCGAACAAAGAATTTTGTAGTGTCTTCCCAAATACCTTGCTCGGTTGCTAATTTCTCAATTTCAGCTTTGTACTCAACTTGCAACTGATTTAATTGTTCTTGTGATAATTTTGACAGCAGTGGATTACCTTTAAAATTTATCTTAATTGCTGTCATAGATAATCTGTTATCCCTAAGAGGGCGATAACGTCCTGATGGCTCAATTTTAATTTCAATATCTCTAAAACCTGTCTGATTGAGCAAATTTCGGCATTTTTCTGGAGTCCCTAGTGGTTCAAGGATATATGGTAGCGATACGTCCAAAACTCTAGCGCAGATCCTCTGCTGAAGAGATGCCATATAAGCAGTTTCGGGAGGACAGGTGAATCCCACAAATCCTCCTGATTTCAATAAGCAATACCACTTTTTTAAAATAGCAATTATATCAGGAAAAAGTACAAATGCCTCACAGCAAAAGACAACATCAAAACTATTATCGCTAAAATTTAAATGTTCTGCATCTGCCTCAATTAACTCGATATTTTTTAATTTTGCGGCTGCAATTTTAAGTCTTGCTTGATGCAACATTCCAGGGGTCATGTCAATCCCAATCACATAGCCCTCTGAACCAACTTTTTCAGCTGCGGCGATCGCAACTAAACCGGTTCCAGTCGCCACATCCAGAATTTTCTGTCCCGAATGTAGTGGAACAAATTCAAGTAAAAGCTTGGCTTCTAGAGGATGGCGAGTACCTTCCTCATGGTCATAAGTACTTCTACCACCATAAAATTCTTTTAGTTGCTGTTTATAACTATCCAAATCAGTCATAACCAAATGTCAAATTTTCTCCACTTTATAGTAACTTTTTTTGTGATATTGAGTTGCTTGCTGCTGAATCCAACCCTGACAGCACAAGCCGCGACTTCATCCAGCACTGTTTACCAACAACGGCTAATTCATAGTCCAGATGGGATCGGCAAATATTACATGGGGCGCGAAATCGCCAAAGTTATGGGATACACTGGCGCTGGCTGGTTAGAACGTCCAAGCCGAGAGCCAGAGGAACAGCCAAGTAAGGTAGTTAGTCTGCTCAACTTGAAACCTAATGATGTCGTGGCGGATATTGGCGCTGGTACAGGTTACTTCAGCTTTCGCATCGCGCCGCTATTAACAGCAGGTAAGGTATTAGCTGTAGATGTTCAGCCAGAAATGTTAGAACTCATTGAGTTGTTCAAAAAAGAGAAAAATATTACCAATATTGAGCCTATTTTAGCAACTCTTACTGACCCAAATTTACCACCGAACAGTGTCGATTTGGTCTTGATGGTAGATGCTTATCATGAATTAGAATATCCCCAAGAAGTGATGCAAGTAATTGTGAAAGGACTTAAACCAGGTGGTCGGGTAGTACTAGTTGAGTACCGGGGTGAAAATCCCTTTATCATGATTAAAGGTCTGCACAAAATGACTCAAAAGCAAGTTAGCAAAGAAATGCAAGCTGTTGGTTTAGTTTGGCGTGAAACTAAAAATTTGTTACCTCAACAGCATTTAATGGTATTTGAGAAACCTAATTCTAGCGCTTCTCGTTTACGTAAGATACACCCGTAGGGACACGGCAGTGCCGTGCACCTACACCCCGCGATATAATGTTGTACCGCATCTGAATGGGAACCCCTAAGTAAGTGGGCGCAAATAATCATTACTGGCTCGTAGTTGCGCCCTCTTGCGCTTTAGCGCAACTACGAGCCAAATACAGAGATTTTACTTTTCGTTACATAGTTTGGTTTTATCTTGTCTACCTACTTATATAGTGATTTAGTAAATCTCTAAAAAAATAAGCATCAAGCCATAATAAAGTAAGACTCCTTGCCAGAGCAGAGCAGAAAATCATGGTCAAACTATCACTCAAGCAACAAATCCCTCATTTAGAGAATGGCGATCGCCTTACTCGCTACGAATTTGAACGACGCTATCAAACAATGTCCCGTCATCAAAAAGCCGAATTAATTGAAGGAGTTGTATACTTGGCATCCCCATTACGCTTTGAAAGTCATGCTGAACCACATGGTCATACAATTACTTGGCTGGGAGTTTATGAAGCATCAACTCCTGGTGTGAGATTAGGAATTGAGCCAACAGTCCGCTTAGATCGAGACAATGAACCGCAACCAGATGGAGTGCTATTAATCACACCAACATCTCAAGGACAATCTCGTTTGAGTGCTGATGATTACATCGAAGGTGCGCCAGAACTGGTAATAGAGATAGCAGCTAGCAGTGTTGCTATTGATTTATATGACAAGAAAAAAGTCTATGGTCGGAATGGAGTAGAAGAATATATTGTTTGGCAAATATTTGAAAACAAATTAGATTGGTTTGGTCTGCAACAAGGAGAATATATATCCTTAGAAGTGGACGCAGATGGAATTATCAAAAGTCAAATATTTCCTGGTTTGTGGTTGTCAATGTCAGATTTAATTGCTGGGAATATGCCGCAAGTATTGGCTGTGTTGCAGTTGGGATTAAATTCGCCAGAACATCAAATGTTTGTGCAGCAGTTGTCTGGAAAAGCAAAATAGATGTTTGAAAAGTTATGATTTATGTATCATATCAAGTTCGGATAATTAGTTATGATTTCCACAGTCATTGCACCCCACCCCCAGCCCCTCCCCTTGCTAAGGGGAGGGGAGACGCTGACGCAAATTAGTTACTGTACACGATTAATTAGGAATTATTTGCTTACAGCAATTTTTTAGCATCAGTTTCTTTTTGGGGAATGAGGCTGGCGCTTTTGGTTGCACTATCCCAAAGAATCCAATTAATAGAATTATCTAAATCATCCGGGCTATTTGAAACTTTGAAATATAGTTTTTCTGCGCCCTTTCTTTCAATAGCAAAGTCGGCATTTTGAGCATAAACGACTATAAAACCTTTGTCTCGCAAACAATACATCGCCCAAGCTTTCAATGATTGCTTGTATGGTTCGTGGGGAATTGGTGGTTTTGTGATTGTGTCTTCGATTACTTTAAATATTTGCATCAGTTTCTGTCATATACGAATTACGAATTACGAATTACGAATTACGAATTATTTTAATGCATATCAGGATCGCAACGAATTTCAATCATAAAGCCATCTGGATCATAAAAATACACTCCTCTACCAGTAGGACGAGTGACTGGGCCATGTGCGATCGCTATTTTATTTTCTCTGATTACTGTCACGGCGCGATCGAATAACTGCGGATCGATGTCAAAGGCTAGATGGTACGCCCTGGTGAAGGTCTTTTCGGGGTCTGGATTTGGTGGTGTTAATTCGGGTTCCCCAAATAAATCTAAAATTGTCCCATCGGGGGTGATGAAGTTGGCTACTTTCCCAAATGCGACAAGTTCCACCAGGGTTGCAGGTACTTCGTCGCCTGTGAGTTCGTGCAAACCCAGGATTGTACCATAAAAGTAGCGGGAAGCTTGCATATTTTGGACGTTGAGGGCAATGTGATGCACTTTACGCAGATTTCCTGGCGCAAGGACACTCTTCACATATTGGGTGGTAGATAGCATAGAACAATATCTCAATACTTAGATAGAAGTTGAACTTTTTTCTAAAGTTTACTATTTTTATTAAACATCTATCATGGCTTTTGATTATTCTTTAGACTTTAAAACTATTGATTTTCGCCAACATCCTGAACTCTATCGTGTTGGCAAGGGTGAGCAGGGTGTACTTTTGGTTGAACCATACAAGTCAGAAATTCTTCCTTACTGGCGGTTCAAAACTCCTGATATTGCGAAAGAGTCGAGTGAGAAAATTTACGAGCTTTTTCTTGCATATTTAGAGCAAGATGATTTTGTCGGCGCAGATATGGCACGAAAGTTTATCCAAATGGGTTATACTCGCTCTCGCCGTTATGCTAATCATAAAAGTGGCAGGAAGTATAAACAAAATTCGGAAGATTCAGATTCCAAAAAAGAGATTTTACCCTATGAAGTAGACCCAGTGAAAGCGGAATCAGCAGCAATATTTAAAGCTAAGTGGATAGAAGCAAAGACAAATGAGAAATATCAAGAACTTTTAGCCAAGCATAAGCAGATGTATGAAGTAGATTAATCACCTTCGTAGGTGCGTTAGGAATTTAAAGCACCTTCCAAGATGTTTTTACTGCGATCATGTCCACAATACACCCCACCCCCAGCCCCTCCCCAAAGCATCGGGGAGGGGAGAGAAATCCCTATAATTAGTTATGCAAACCACAATACACCCCACTCCCAGCCCCTCCCCAAAGCATCGGGGAGGGGAGAGAAATCCCTGAAAATGTTGGGTTTCGTTCCTCAAACGCCACGTACTTTAAGTCGGGGAACACGCCCAACGCAGTGGCTCCCCAACCTACATTGGAATTATTTTTTAGGTTTAACCGAACAGTATTGACAGCCGATGAGTCTTTGATACTCGCCGATGAGTCTTTGATACTCGTGAATGAGTCTTTGATACTCGTGAATGAGTCTTTGATACTCATGAACGTGCTATTGTCGCCAATTAATTTAAGATTTACGCGATCGCATCTCCCCTCAGCAATCTAATAATAATCATAGTTGTCTAAGCGATCGCATAAGCTGGTTATATTGTCAGCAACTAATTTAAGATTAGCGCGATCGCATTTCTCTTCAGCAACCCAACGACAATCATAGTTGTTTATCGCCAGACCTGAACCAGCATCAAATCGAAATCATAGTCATACGTCCACACTGGTAGCTTCATTTCCTCTGACAAAATGGCAGTGAGAGCATCGCAGAGGGTAATCCGTTGATCTGGAAAACGTGCAGCTTTTTCAACTGCTGCTATATACCGCTCTTGTGAAGGATTAATGAAATGAACTGATCCTATACATTGTCTAGCAAAGCTAATCGCTTGTTCAGTTCCAAGACGATATAACAAAAGATTATATGTTTCCAGATAAACAGGAAAGGGAACTAGGATTGTTAAATTTTCTGAATTGATACGTTGTAGTTCGGCTTGCGATCGCTCATGATATTGGTCGTCTACATCTACAGCAGCATATAAAGGCCCAGTGTCAGCAATTACGGCTCTCAAGGTGTGTTTGGTGGCAATGATTGCGAAAATGCTTGTTCAGCTAGAATTTTATCGTGATTTGCTGACGTATCTTTAAATCCACTTCCCTTAGATGCAGGAGTTAGGCGTAAACCTTGCTTTTGTAGAGGTAAATAACCACGTTGGCTGAGAAATTCTTCAAGGGCATTTTCTACAATAGCGTTAGCAGCTAAGGAAACTTCTTGATCGCCGATGTAAGCACTGAGAGCATTAACGATCGCATCTGGCAGTGTAATATTCAGGGATTGCATAAGCTGGTTATCTTGTCAGCGATTAATTTAAGATTAGCGCGATCGCATCTCCCCTCAACAATCTAATAATAATCATAGTTGTCTAAGCGATCGCATCTGGCAGTGTAATATTCAGGGATTGCATAAGCTGGTTATCTTGTCAGCGATTAATTTAAGATTAGCGCGATCGCATTTCCCTTCAGCAACCCAACAAAAATCATACTTTGCAACAATAGCTGTAGCTTAGTCGGAGTACAAACTATGGACTGGCGATAGTACATTCATTCAGATCCTAAAATTCTACTAGGTAAGCCGACTGTGAAAGGAACTCGTTTATCTGTAGAGTTCTTATTGGGTTTGTTTGCTGCGGGATGGACAGAACAAGAAGTGCTAGAAAACTATCCGACTCTTAGCTCAGAAGCATTAAGGGCGGTATTTGCTTTTACAGCAGAGTAATTTTTGGAATTTACAGTGTTATAGTAACCACATCACCTGGTTGAATCGTTGCTAAAGCTTCTTGAACTTTAGGTATTAGAGGTTTCAGAACTTCTAAACGATTGCTAGGAGATGCGAGAACGATTATAGCTAAGTTGATATTATTCAAATTTTGTTGAGCTGTTAAGTTTTGATCAATGGTGATGAATACATCAAACTCAGTCTTCGCTAGTCGCAGTAACTCACCATTCTTTTTACTTGCCCATCCTTGCTCTGGTACAGTCACAACCTGATGACCTGTGATTTCTCGCTTTAATTTCTTAGGCAGGCATTCATCAAGCAGCACTTTCATAAGAAGATAATACCGTTTTCAGAGCTAGCTTGAAAAACGCTGTTGCCTGTGCGCGGCTTACAGTGGGAAAATCTTCTAGAAAATCGTCGAGGCGATCGCCTGCTTCGAGATAATCAATCAATGTTTGTACTGGTACACGAGTTCCATAGAAAACGGGTGTACCAGAAAGAATTTCAGGAGAACTCTGTATTAGTTGAGGTTCCATATCGCATCTGGGAGTGTAATATTCAAAGATTGCATAAGCTGGTTATATTGTCAGCAATTAATTATAGATTAACGCGATCGCATCTTTCCTCAGCAATCCAACAATAATCATACTGTGCAACAATAGCTGTAGCTTAGTCGGAGTACAAACTATGGACTGGCGACAGTACATTCATTCAGATCCTAAAATTCTACTAGGTAAGCCGACTGTGAAAGGAACTCGTTTATCTGTAGAGTTCTTGTTGGGTTTATTTGCTGCGGGATGGACAGAACAACAAGTTATAGATAACTATCCCACCTTAACCTCAGAAGCATTAAGGGCAGTATTTGCTTTTACAGCAGAGTGTATGCGTGAAGAATCTTTGTATACCCTTCCGCTTTTGTCTGAGGCAGGGTAATGCAGTTTCTAGCAAATGAAAATTTTCCTTTAATGAGTGTTAGATATTTGCGCTCTGCGGGTTACGATGTGGCGTATGGAAGCGAAGACGCACCAGGTGCAGAAGATTCTGAAGTTCTGACACGCGCAGTTCGTGAGGAGCGAATCATTCTGACATTTGATCGAGATTATGGTGAGTTAATTTATCGCCTGCGGATGCCATCACCAATAGGTGTTGTTTATTTTCGTTATTTTCCTGCTACACCACAGGAGCCAGCCGAAGATTTGCTGCGCCTGCTAAGTATTGAAGGTATGTCTTTAGAAGGCAGTTTTACTGTTGTAGAGCGTACACAGTTACGTCAGCGCCCACTGCCCTAATTTACCTTATTTCTCAAACAGTCTTTTCTTTTCTATCCCCGCATTTCCCCTTATTCACCCATTGAAACTTGACTGGGATCAAACAACCACGCATCGCCGACTATCTCCTCTAGGCGTTGATTGAGTCGGGGGAGGAAATATTCTGGATCGTTGAGCTGTTGCTGAGTAAACCAAGCATCAAAAGCTTCCTGTGTCTCAATTCCTTGCCTACCAGCCGCCCCTGCTATGATCTCGAAACTTACATTTTGAAGTTCCTCTAACTGCGGATGACCTTCACCTCGGCGGGCGCAAAAGAAGATTGCTGTTGCTCCTAGCCAACCTTCTAGTTCATCGTCTTGAAGTGCTGTATCCCACATTCCGCACTTCAAAATGTATTATCTATCTTTTCAATAAAAATTCCTAATAATGTTCAAATTATTAAGTATTAATATTGAATACCATTGGCGATTTATGTTGTTGATTTAACCATTTTTTTCCACCTATGGGAAATCTACGCATATTACACGATGAAGTGCGGAAAGTCGGCTGTATACAAAGCAAGGATTAACTTAACGGTCTTGGCTAAGGGGGCTTGAATTCTCAGCGTCAGCCAGACTGCTTGAGTTAGGTAAGCCAAACCGTTGCTTTTATCTGCTATCCATAAATTACCCAGGACTGTCAGCAAATCACTGTATGCACGAATCTGTATAAGTGCTGAAACAGCTTCTATATTTAACTCTAATTGCCTAGTCTTATCTCCAGTTTTACCAGCAAGAGAAGCTATGTTGCTAAGGGTAACGGCTTTACCTTTGACATCGCCAATCTGCTGAAATATTTCAAAGTTTTGCTCCCAAAGTGCGACTGCTTTTGGCATATCCCCTTGGTCGGCGATTACCTTAGCCATGTTATTGAGGGTAGTGGCTTTACCTTGGATATCGCCAATCTGCTCAGATATTTCCAAGGATTGCTCCCAAAATGCGACCGCTTTTGGAATATCCCCTTGGTCGGCGATTCGCAATGCCATGTTATTGAGGGTAGTGGCTTTACCTTTGACATCGCCAATCTGCTCAAATATTTCAAAGTTTTGCTCCCAAAGTGCGATCGCTCTTGCTATATCCCCTTGATTGGCGATTACCGTTGCCATATTGTTGAGGGTAGTGGCTTTACCTTGGATATCGCCAATCTGCGCCTTTATTTCCAAGGATTGCTCCCAGAGTGCGATCGCTTTTGGGATGTCCCCTTGTTGGGCGAATACCAGTGCCATGTTGTTGAGGGTAGTGGCTTTGCCTTTGACATCGCCAATCTGCTCACATATTTCCAAGGATTGCTCCCAAAATGCGATCGCTTTTGGAATGTCCCCTTGTTGACGGATCACCCGTGCTATGTTGTTGAGGGTAGCGGCTTTACCTTGGACATCACCAATCTGCTCAGATATTTCCAAGGATTGCTCCCAAAATGCGATCGCTTTTGGGATGTCCCCTTGTTGGGCGAGTATTAGTGCCATGTTGTTGAGGATAGCGGCTTTTTCTTGCAATTCGTCTTCAGGGCAAAGGTCTAAAGCTTGCTGATTATGGGTAACAGCATCTTGTACAAAACCCAAAACGTTTTTAGCACGGGCGACTATTCCCAAGATGCGGTAATCCTGAAAAACTGCCAGAACTTGCTTACATAACTCCAAAGTTTCTACAAACCGTGAATTATTGACCCAATGGTTTGCAATCCTATTTCCAACGCTGACAGCAATCTCCTGCTCTTTTGCCAGCAGTCCCAAACGTACAATTTCCAGTACTTCTGCTTCCGTGGCGTTGTCACTCTCCTCCCACCAAACTTTATGGATTTTTTTCACCCCTTGCTGTCGGGTTGCTTGCCACTCTTCCTCACTCAACACTGATTCCAGCAACGATTCTAAAATTGTCGTCACTCGATAATTAGCTGGCTGGGTGGGGTGAGTGGTAGCAGACTCAACTAAGCTGAGACTGACAAGCTTGGATAAGTGTGAGCTAACCCCCGCCCCCCTTCCCTATGAGGGAATGGGGGAGATTGTAGCCCCTCTCCTTGTAGGAGAGGGGTTGGGGAGAGGTTCTGCATGAGGACATTAATTATCTCCTCCGTCACGGGCAGATGAAACACACTCAACCGCGCGAGAAACTTTTGTTCTTCCAATTCCAAAGCATCCAGCAGAGTTTGTGCCAAAATATTTTCACGAAACTTCTGCTCAGTCGCCTCCAGCCGATTCAGTAATTCATCCGCCGCTATTCCTGGTTGCTGAATCACCTCTAACAGCCACTTCAGCAAGCGGGGATTACCATCGGCAATCTTAATAATCCTCTGAGTTCTTAACTGTTGCCTAACTTCCTTATCTAAGGGAAAGCAGATTTTATCAATATCACTGCTGCTCATCGCTGCCAAAGATTCCAAGTGCAGACGATGAGGTGGCAAAGTGTCTGCCTTCAAATAGCGACAGGTGACAATCAGCCGACTTTCTGCCCTGTTGTCTGCCAATGCTGCACAAATCGCCCTTAAAATCTCGTAAGCTTTCGGCGTCATCCGCAGTAAGCCATCTTCAATATTAGCTGTAGGGATATTCTGCTCAAAATCATCCAGCACCAGCAGCAAAGGTTGCTTGTGTTGCTTTTCAATTGCCTCAAAAAAGTTTTGCAACCGTCCTTTAAGAGACACCTTTGGTTCGTTCAAAAGTGCCGGAACATTTACAAACCGCTCATACTTATTAGAAAGCTTATTCAGCAAACCTATCTCATCCAAAGGCCCAATCAACACGACTCGCGCAAAATTGTCACGCTGCATCTGCACCCGCGTACATAACCGCGCCGCCAGGCTACTTTTGCCCAGTCCCCCCATCCCGGCAATAAACACGCCAATTTGGTCGCTGGTTTCCCCCAGAGCTTTGAGACAACGTTGCAAAGGTCGTCTGCGTCCGACAAATTCAAACCGACTGGCAACTTTAACTAGATTATTTTCATCGAGAAATTCTTGCTCTGGCGCTGTAAACGTCAGCCTTTCACGATCTCTTTTTCTCAGGGCTGTCACCAGTTGGTTAATAGGGCGCGTATCCCGATAGATCCGCAACAGATGCCAGTCGGTGCATTCTTCGTCAATCATCTCCTGCTGCGCCGCTTTCACCGCTTCTTCAACAGTTGCCCCCGTCGCCAAAGCTTGATAGAGTGCCTGTGCTGCTATAATACCCGTGGTGTCAAACACCGGACGCGCCCAGCCTAAAACTATACCTGCCCCCGCTTTCACCAATGCCTGGGCCATCGAGGGTACTGTCCCCTTATTAGGAACCTGTCCCGTATGACAACCAGAGAGAAAAGTTACACGCGGCCAGCGTCCGCGAAAGGCTTTAGCTAAATCATTGACGGTAGTAAGTTGCATATTCCCCACCTCATCCTCAGTGATAAAGCAAGGGGTATTGTCTGGTAATTTTGTACCTGTTGGCAGCAAACAGCCGTAACCTTGTTGGGTATAAATTATCCCGTGTCCCGTGAGGTGAAAGACATCAAAATAGTCTTCTGGGTAAGATTGCACCAAATTAGCTAACTCTGCAACCGAGCCGCTTTCCTCCACAATCAACGCCAAAGGCTGATCTTTAGTTGCTTTCAAAATGTTCGCTTCTTCCTGCTCAAACCCTAGTAGTGGAACTCTGGGATCTTCAGGAGAAGTCGCCATGAACAGCAACCGCAATGGGCGATTTTGCACGCCAATCACTGGGGTTTGACGCTGCTGCACACGACGCACTGGTAAGACGGAAATATCCTCGCGTTCTAGTAAAAACCCTCCACCATTATGTAGCAACTCCCAAGGCAAATGTGCCAATCCCAACGCTACCCGTTCTGTTTCCGGGTTTAACCCCTGCGCTTCGCTGGTTTGAATCAAATCTAGATAAATGGTTTGCTCATCCGCGTCATTCAGCGCCCTTCTCAGCCATCCCTCATTACCATCCAGCCATTGATAAAGTCGCCATCCCAACTGGATGAGATCGGGTAAGCTATCTTTCTGTTGAGAATAATAATTTTGCTCACACAGATCAATTAGTGCTACTAACTCCGTTTTATTCAGGCGACGTGAGCCATAATCACAGCGCAGTTCAAAAGTTTGCTGTTGACTGAGGGCGAAGGTGAAGTTTATGGGCATGGCTGACAGCAGTAGTTTCCACAGTAACCTTCACCGTATTATCACCTTTTCCCGAAATTATCGCCGATATTCGTCACCACAATCGCCGATGAGTTGGTACAAATCGCGTGATTGGCGAGAGACTGCATTGATGCGATCGCGATCGTCTGCATCTAAACTAAAATTAAATACTTTGGCGTTATCTTCTATATGTTCAGATACACCAAGTTTGGCACCAACTATCACACCTCCCACAGTTGGCTGATCTAAAATATAACGCACTGCTACGTTAGAAATGCTAACACTATGCTTATTAGCAATTTCCTTTAAGATAGCCAGCAACTCTTGAAATAATTGCCAACCACCCCAAGCATCAATCATATTTTTATATTTTTTCAAACTAGCAGTCCAAAGATCAAGTCCTCCCGGTTCCGGTTTCCCCAAATAGTTTTCTGATAACAAACCACCGCACAGTGTACCGTAAGTAAAAAGCTTTATGTCATGCTCTTGACAAAACTGCACCATCTTAACTTCAGGACGGCGGTCAACCAGAGAAAATTGCACTTGATTAGAAACGATTTTGATACCTGCTTCGGTAATAATCTTCAAGTTTTCCGTGTCAAAATTAGTTAAACCTAGATGCTTAATTTTACCTTCAGTTTGAAGTTCTGCCATATATTTGAGAGCATCCAGATAATTTTTATCCTGATATTCCCACCAGTGGAATTGCATCAAATCTAACGATTCCACATTCATCCTTCTCAGGGAAATATCAATATTTTCCTCAACCAATTTTTTGGTCATTTTGCCTGGACGAGGCACCCATTTTGTAAAAGCTTGCACCTGAGATAAAGCATCTTTTCCACGAGTATCAATTAGTTCACAGCGAAACTCACCAATAAAGTCTTCTGCAGGGCCATAATGGTCTGCTAAATCCCAAGTAGTAAACCCTGCATCTAAATATTTGAACATAGTCTCAATAGCAGCACTGGGATTAATACGTCCGTGTGCGCCGGAGACTTGCCACATCCCATTTAAGATGCGGCAGATGTTTAAATCGGGAGTGAATTGGAGACGGCTAGCTGCGGGTAAGTTCATATTCCGTTTAGGAGTGAGAAGAGTTAATAATTAGTGAGTTGAAAAGCGGGTTTCTACAGCCTTCTTAATTTTATTATGAATGATTTACCACTGCTAGACTTAATAACTCACTAAAGTCTTAACTCCTAACTTTCTAACGCCAGTCTTTCTCAGCTTGTTCGAGAACGTAAGCAGCAACATCTTTAATTTGCTGTTCACTGAGCCGATCTTTGTAGGCTGACATATTATTTTTACCATTGGTTACTATAGATGCAACTGCCTCTATTGAATCCATACCATACTTTTTCAGCGCTGACTTTTTGAGATTTTTACCTCGCCTGATGATGTTGCTACCATTGATATGACAACCAGCACAATTAACACTAAATATTTGTTCACCATTAACTGTATCTACTGCCCTAGCAGGGAAAGTAAAAGTACTGATTAATAACAAAAACGTGACTAATACTAATTTGAGTATTTTTTTCAATTAACTTCTCCCGATTGTGACATACTGGTTAGAGGCATAAGTGTGAGAAATAATACTATAGGGATTCAAAGTCAGTTGAAAATCCAGTAAAATTGGCACAATCTTCTTGAAAGGCTTCGGCATCGCTAACATCCTCAATTTTATAGGACATGATGCGCGTCCCATCTGGCATTTTTTTAGAACCAATTAATTCGCCTTGATATTTCTGTGCGATCGCTTTAAAATCAGTACCATACCGCTTCCAGGCATCGCCTGTACAAGTAATATTTACTTGCCACATATTTTTATCTTAATTCCTAGCAACAAATATTAATCATCTCACGAATCGGCAACATCCTACACATCACCTCCTAAAGGTTTTTAGTTTCTATCTAAAGGGAGTGTCGAGTTAGATCGGGCTACGCCATAATGGATATGTAGAAACATTTCTATAAACTTTTATCCCAATTAGTTAAATTTTACGAGTTGAAAATGCCTAACAATATCAAACAACAAATTCAAGCAGACTTACAACAAGCTAAAGAAACTGGACAATTAAGAACTGAGCGGATTCGAGAAATTGTGAAATCCGCAGTTTCTCAAGTATCTTCTGAGTTTAAACAAGGTTCAAGTGAAGTTCGCAATCTTGTTAAAGATGCTGTTTATGCTGTAATTGAAAACTTCCAAGAAAAAGGTAGCGAACTCAAAGATGAAGTGACAGCTTCCATTGAAGGAGCGCTGGAAGGGATTAATAGCAAAAGACACGAAAGCATTGCTAAAACTCAGACAGATATCAAGCGGCTACAGGATCAACTAGATGGTGAAGAAGAACAACTCCAGCAAGAGGTTGATGTAATTTTGGCAGAGATTGAAGAGACAGGTAAAGAAAAACCTGCTAGTACCAAAACTGCAATTGATTCTGCTATCAATGCCCTTAAAGATAGTGAAGAAGCAGGATTGTTAAAGAAACGTTACGCCCAACTGCAAGCGCAGCTAGCCATTGTCCGAGCTAACATAGCTGCACGCTATGGCGGACGTAATATGGAAGTTCAAGATTATCTAGACGAGGCTAAACACTGGTATGATAAAGCTCGTCCTCAAGCAGAATCTATGGCTGTGCAGGTAGAACAGAAGCGATCGCAGCTAGAAGATAAACTGGGTGAAGCTGGTACATCTCTAGCAAGAAAAGAGCGCCAAATCAAACAAACATTGAGAGAGTTACTCTTAACGGCGGCTGACTTGTTCAAAGATAAGGAACCGGCTAATAAAGAGCGGGATACTATTCATAAATAGACTAGACCGCTTTTCACAAAACTCTGATACATATAAATAAAATTTTCGTAGGGACACGGTATTGCTGTGTCCCTACTAATTAGTATAACTATGCTTTCGTTGGGTGCATTATACCAAAGACTAACGCATTGCTTGATAAGCTTAAGAATAACAAACCTTTCTAGGCGCAGAGGCCACGGAGAAATAAATGAGAGTTTGAGAGATATTTTGCGTAAGTCATTTACCCGCTAATTATGCAAGTTAAATTTTGAATAATTTCTAACTTCTAATTCATGGTATAAACTGAAATGGTGCGTTATGGCTAAACCCATAACGCACCATATTTAAGATTGCCTAAAATTCATCTTGCGTATTAGTAAATGTTTCCTTCTCTATTCAGTTGTTCATCATGCTTGGCAATAACCCAAATTGCATGAATACTACCGGGTAGCCAACCTAGAACTGTAAGCAAGATGTTAATAAACAGAGTTGGTCCAACTCCAACTGTGAGGAAAACGCCTAAAGGAGGCACTAAAAAACCTAGAACAAAACGAACTAATTTCATGATTTTACCGGATTTTTGTGAGTTTATTTAATTACATTCTGCTGAATATACCGAATTAGGAAATCCACCTTCGGATATTTTATTTGGAGTAGAGACATAATAAAATTCGCAATTCTACTCCTTTTAATACTTATCTAGAAGGTAATTCACCTTGGGTTTTTACATCACCACTGGCGCTTAAAAGGTTTCTTTCAACAAAGTAGTTGTTAATGAAGGTGTTAGCAAAAGTTAGAATCACTGGCCCAAGAAGGAAACCAATAATTCCGCTAACTGCAAACCCAGGAACTAGCACTGCTGCTAACCAGAAACATAAACCGTTGACGACGAGCGAAAATGCTCCAAATGATAGAAAGTTAAGTGGTAGAGAAAGAGCAGACAAAACTGGTTTAACTGAACCGTTAATTAGACCAATTACTAAAGCCGCAATCATAGCTGCGGGAAAATTGGCAATATTAACGCCAGGAACAACTAAATCAACAATCAACAGACTTAAAGCTGTAGCTAGGGCGGTTAATAATGGTGTTAACATTTTTCTTACCTAATCACTAAAGATTTTTTGTAACTTCTTATCTCATATTCAACTATCTGCTAGGTTTTAACCTCTCTAGCAAGATAGAATTTGCTTCTACCGTTAGGCCGATAATTGAGAAAAATATAGCGGTTACAATACTGCGTAGGTTTTACTTAAAAAAGCAATCCAAGGTAGGTTGACTTTTGTTCCTTAACCCAACCTACCTTGGAGTTTTGTCGGGTTTCACTACCTTCAACCCAACCGATAAATCTTCTTAACCGACTAATATCGCGATCGCTTAGATTTTGCCGACTCAGGCTGATAGTAAAGGGCTGATTTATACAAAACTTGTTCTTGATGGGTTTCTAAAGTGCAATTAGATAAGGGGTAAGTTACACAAGTAACAACATAACCAGCCTGTACTTCACTTGGGCGCAGAAATTTTTGCTCACTTTGATCGACTTCACCGCTAATAAGTTTGGCGACACAAGCAGAACATTCGCCTTGTTTGCACCCAGATGGTAGGCGGATACCTGCTTCTTCTGCCATATCTAAAATATATTGATCGTCTGGTACTGGAATGGTACGATTTAAGCCAAGTGTAGGATTGATGAATTGAACTTGATAAACTGCCATCTGCTGTTTGTAATTATTGTTTAACTGCTTTCATCGACAAACTAATCCGCTTGAGTTTCTCGTTGATTTCTAACACCTGCACTTTGACTACTTGTCCGACTTTGACAACTTTGTTGGGATCGTCTACAAATCTATCAGCAAGTTGGGATATATGTACCAAGCCATCTTGATGTACGCCGATATCAACAAACGCACCGAAGTTAGCGACATTTGTAATCATTCCCTCTAGTTCCATTCCCACCTTTAAGTCTCTGATTTCCTTAATTCCTTCTTTGAAGGTGGCATACTTAAATTCTGCACGGGGATCTCTACCTGGTTTTTCTAGTTCACTGAGGATGTCGCGCAATGTGGGTTCGCCGACGCTATCGGTAACATATTTTTTCAGGTTGGTCTTTTTAAGTTTTTCGGCAATTTGTGTCACCTGATTTAATGGCACATTTAGATCGGATGCGATCGCTTCTACTACAGAATAACTTTCTGGATGTACTGCTGTATTATCCAATGGGTTGTCACCGCCGCGAATCCGCAGAAAACCCGCCGCTTGTTCAAAAGCCTTCGGCCCCAGCTTCGCAACTTTCAATAGTTGTCGGCGATTTTTAAAGGCTCCATTCTGGTTACGATAGGCGACAATGTTATTGGCAACACTTGCCGTAATCCCAGAGACAGAAGTCAGAAGTTCTTTGGAGGCCATGTTCAAGTCTACGCCGACGAAGTTAACGCAGCTTTCTACAGTCTCATCCAATTTCTTTTTCAGCAACTTCTGATCGACATCGTGCTGATATTGTCCCACACCAATAGATTTAGGATCGATTTTCACCAGTTCCGCCAGAGGGTCTTGCAAACGCCGGCCGATGCTAATTGCACCGCGCACGGTAATATCTAAATCGGGAAACTCTTCTAGCGCTACAGTACTCGCAGAATATATAGATGCGCCAGACTCATTCACCATCACCTTAACTGGTTTGCGTTCCATAGTTTCTAAAACTTGCGTGACAAATTCTTCTGTCTCGCGGGACGCTGTACCGTTACCGATGGCGATTAACTCAATTTTGTACTTTTCAATCAGATTTTTGACAGTTTGTGCAGCCTTGAGTCGTTGTTCAGCCGCTTGATGGGGAAAAACCGCTTGGTATTCCAAAAATTTCCCAGTTTGGTTCAGAACAGCAACTTTACACCCAGTTCTAAATCCGGGGTCTATCGCCAAGGTTGGTTTCATCCCGGCTGGTGCAGATAGCAGCAACTCCCGCAGATTAGTTTCAAATGTCTTGATTGATTCTATATCTGCAAAAACTTTTATCTCAGAAATAACCTCCCCCATAAGAGAGATTTTCATTAAACGGTTGAATGCATCCTTCAACATCGCCTGATAAAAATCCCGAATTGTCCGAACTTTGGTTTTAATTTCTTGCGACTCAAGATAGTAAAGTACCGTATCCTCATCGAAAGCAATTTCAAAGCTTAATACTTTCTCCGTTTCACCCCGACACAACGCCAGCATATTGTGGGGTGCAATATTTTTTACCCTAATTTGATAGTTACGGTACATCTCAAATTTGGTTGTACCTTCGGGATAATCATCTTTGATGCGAGAGACAAATACCCCTTCTTCTAAAAGATAATCACGGATATATGACCGTAATTCAGCTTTTTCAGCCACTTCTTCCGCTAAAATATCAGCAGCACCTTTAAGCGCTTCTTCTGCTGTTTTTACTCCCTTGGCTTCAGAAATATACTTAGCCGCTTCTTCTTCTAGGGAAGCCGTTATAGCATTTTTGACATTTAATGACTTGATGAATTCCGCCAGTGGTTCGAGTCCTTTTTCTCTGGCGATAGTGGCGCGGGTGCGTCGTTTTGGGCGATAGGGTAAATATAAATCCTCAAGTTCGGTTTTTTGTAAGCAGGATGAGATTTTGGCTTTGAGTTCATCTGTGAGTTTACCTTGTTGAGCGATCGCACTTAAAATCACAGATTTTCGTTCTTCCAGTTCTGTTAAATAAGTATATCTATCAGCCAGTTCGCGTAGTTGCACTTCATTCATCTCATCCGTGCGCTCTTTTCGATAACGTGCAATAAAAGGAATTGTTGCACCCTCCGCCAAAAGGGAGAGCGCGTTTTGCACCTGATGGGGTAAGAGATTTATTTCTGTTGCCAATAATTGAGGAATGTTCAGCATTAGGTATCTAAAATGAAAAAATGAAAATGCTACTTCTAAAGGTAATATGCTAGATCCAGATCCTGGCACAAGGCCAAAGTTTTAAGCTAATTTACCAGATGATTGCTCGCAAAAGTGGAATTGGCAAAATAGACAAAACCCACCTACGCAAGTTTTAAACCCTTCCAATCTGCGTGGTTAAACGAGAGTTTGTATAGCATAGCGCAGCTATTCTGAGTCGGGACACTCACAGAACGAATATTTATTTCTATCGACTGTTGTAGCTAATACCTTATTGAAGCTAAGATCAACCATAATTCCAAACACAATTTCAATTTGTTTCATAGATACAACAACTTTTACTTCATAGGTTAGTAAAATGCCTTTGTTTTTCTTGATACCACTGTGTACGGCTTTAGCCACTGGCTACTTATTTAAAAAGAGTAGTGATGAAATTGCATATATTGCAGATGTATTTGCCGCTATTAGCTTGATTTTAAGCTTAGTATTAGCACCCTGGCAGATTCAGTTTGGATTGTTAATCATTGTCTTAATTATTACTAACAGACTATTGCAGGAAAATGAGTCCAAACAAACTGAAGTTATAGGAAAACAATTTAGAGAAACTAAATAAGACCAACTACTACAAACTAATTTGTTCTCAACTTTTAAGTTCTGAAAATCATAAGCCAGCTAAGAGAATTCAGAAATAAAGACTTCCGGCTTACTTAGTGTATAAGTGAACTTTTAACTAAATTAGTTTTATTTTCATGGATAAATAAAAAACGATTCAGACTATCGCCTAGCATCTATTGTTTTTGATAAAAATAGTATGTTTTTATACTTACAAAACTGGACTTTGCACTGTTGCTCTTTCAATTCTGCTTACTGAAACTCTTAACTTTGCACTTTTAAAATCTGATACTAAATCGCTATTTCTGCAAGTTTATTAGCCAGAATGTAGTAAATCAATGTAAAAATTCTTAAAAATAAATATTCATCGAGAGGAAACTGTAGATTTTATAAAGTTTTTGTTTAAGTATATTTTCCTAAAATGAATTTTTGATGAAGTATTGCGATAAAATTGCAACATTGTTTTATCGTGGTATTCTAGTAAGTAATTATATGTAAAAAGAAATTTTGAGATAAAGCTCTAGTTGAAATTACATATAGTTAAGGTCAATCAAATAATACTAAGACTAAGATAATGTAAAAATATCTCAAATCCACTTAACTCAACCTAAGTAAGCTGCAAGTTGATCGCCAAACGCTAGTTTACATTCGCCTTTACGGTCGTAAAAAACTCCATTTTGACATTCACTAAAATTCCCTAGAAACCTAACTTTCAAGCACATTACTGTAAAGTTATCTATCGATGCTTCCCGCTTTTAGGCAGATTTATCTCAACCATTGTGTTCCTATGTCCTAAACAATTACGTATATATACTAGATTTGAGTACAAATCTTTATGAATCGGCTTACTTTCCAGCCGAAGTTAAATAGATGTATGTGAGTCTGGATAAATTCTATGGCATGTCAGAAAACTAACAAACACTTGCTGGAGACAACTTAAGAACATTTATCAATCTAGCTTAGTTTTAATGGACAAGTTAATCGCTTGAGAAGTTGAGTAGTGTCTTCAACAAGATTTCTACAGCAGGATACAACTGATGAAAGTTAATCAATGGATTAATCAAAAATTCTGGAAATCCATTATTATTCGCTTAACTCCATCTATTGAACATGCGGGCTAAATCCGAGTTCAGCATAAGCGATGTCTCACTGCTAAATGTCCACAAATTTGTGGCATAACACTCAAACTGCCTTATATATGCATCCACTATGACATAGATATAGATATTGCGATCGCACTAAAACTAGTCTGGAAGCATAAGTGGCTGATACAGAAGACATCTGCAATTCACAATTGGGCAAAACCTAAATTGATTGTGCCAATTGTCAAGCAAGTAAACTGTTATGTCTCCAAGTGTAACCTAGTCTACTGCGATAATATTGGGCCATGATACAGCAACCATCCCACAAGCTGCATAGTATTTAGTTGCTAACTCTTGGACATCAGCATCGACGATAATTTTGATATCAGTCACTTCAATATAGCCTTACTAATTTTGTTGTCTATTGATTGAAGTAAAAGTTGAATTGCACAGAAGGTGTGACCCCAATCCGAAACTTTCAAAACGATGGGCTGTTTCCTGTCCCGTTCATACCTACTATCTCGATTGAGGTAAATGTACTATGAAATCTATTTCGCAAACTTCAAACGTTAAAATAATTCCTTATATTATCTTGTTTGTCAGTATTTTATTTAGTATTTCTGGACAATTGCTGATGAAGCATACCATGAGTCATACAAATGAGGGACTATTAAATTGGGTATTTATTCAACAATTAGTATTAGCTATTAGTGTTTATTGCTTGGGAGTAGTTAATTGGATATTGGCTCTACGATCTGTAAAATTAAGTATTGCTTATCCTTTGACTAGTTTAAATTATGTTGGGATACTTTTCGGGTCACACTACTTTTTTAATGAAGAGATTACCCTAACTAGAATAGCAGGAGTAATCACAATTTTTTTGGGTGTTCTTTTAGTGGTTATTCCTCTGAAAAAATCTACATCAATTTATAGTAAATCTCATCAGGAAGATTAAAAATGAACATCATTACTTCGCTAGTTTTAATGCTTGTGGTTTTATTTGGAACAACAGCTAACCTATCACTCAAGTATGGACTTCACATTTCTAGCCAAACTAAAGGAGCAAGCGCATCTATCCAAAATCTGCTATCATCTCGTTATTTTTGGATTTGGTTTATCTGCTATGCATTTATGACTATATTGTGGCTTTATGTATTGCGGACAATTCCTCTGAGCCAAGCATTTCCAGTTCTAGGATTAATGTATGCATTTGTACCAATTGCTTCTCACTATCTTTTAAAAGAGCAAGTTGTATTTAGCCAGTGGGTAGGAATTTCCATTATCATAACTGGTGTAGTTCTGGTTGTACATTAATAGCTAAAGGGGTAGACAGCAAAGCTACTAATATTACAATTATTTGAAAATAAATCTCAAAAGCATCCCTAGAAAAATATAAATTAAATTTATGAATATAGGTATCATTGGCGGAGGTATAACTGGGCTAGTATTAGCGCAACGTCTTTCAAATCAAGGACATAAAGTAACTGTATTCGACAGTAATAAGCAGCTTGGTGGACTTACCACTTATCATGATTATGGGTTGTTTACCTGGGATCGTTTTTATCACGTTATCCTCCCTTCTGATACTCATTTAATAAATTTTATCAGAGATATTGGACTTGTAGATAAACTGCGCTGGCATCGTAGTTTAACAGGTTTCTACGATAATCAAAAATTTTATTCTATCAGTAACTCTATCGAATTTCTCCGCTTTCCTTTATTTGGACTTATAGGTAAAGTCAGATTAGCTTTTACTCTATTGTATGGTTCACGCCTTAATAACTGGCGGCGCTTAGAGAAGATATTAGTTGAAGATTGGCTATTGAAACTCGGTGGTAAAAGCACATACGAAAAACTCTGGAAACCCTTACTTCTATCCAAATTAGGAGAGAACTATAAGCGAATATCGGCAGTTTTTATCTGGGCTTATATCAAACGGTTATTTTCAGCGCGGGATTCTTCATTAAATAAAGAACAACTTGGTTATGTCTCAGGCGGTTACAAAACTGTTTTTGACCATATAGAAAAACTAATTTACGCGGCTGGAGGTCATATCCACACAGGTGTTGCGGTGGAATATATCGCACCTCATGCAAAGGGTGGAATGTGGGTAGAATATCAAGGCAAAAAGGAACATTTTGATAAAGTCATTTTTACTGGGCCAGTTAATATTTTGCAACAGGTTGCTGCTAAAGAACTAGTGAAAGTTTCAGACACAACTGAAATAGTAGAATACCTGGGCGTAATCTGTATGGTACTTATTACGCGCAAGGCTTTAATTCCTTATTACGTAGTAAATATTGCCGATAGAAATGTTCCTTTTACTGGCGTCATCGGTATGAGTAACCTAGTTTCTTTGCAAGAAACAGCAGGGTATCATATCACATTTCTACCAAAATATATCCTTTCCACTGACCCGTTGTTAAAACAGCCAGATGATGAATTGCGCCAAGTATTTTTCCAGGGTATACGTTTGATGTTCCCAGAACTCAAAGCAGATGATATTGTTGCAGCACACATTAATCGAGCTATTAAAGTACAGCCGCTACAAGTTTTAAATTATTCAAGCCTTGTTCCAAAAGTGAGTACTGAAAACGATGATTTTTTCGTTGTCAATACCTCGCAGTTGGTCAATGATAGCGTCAATAACAACGCAGTCGTCCGACAGGTCGATGAATTTCTCAAGAAATCAACATTACTGAATTCTTGAAATCTGAGAATGATATTTTGAAAATCACACGAGGTACTTATGAGTATTTTTGTTCTTTTACCCGCATACAACGAGCAAGAATCAATTCGCCCTTTGTTCAAAAAGTTTCAGACATTGGAGCAAATATCTAATCTGGATATCCGGCTGATTCTTGTTGATGATGGTAGCAGGGATGCAACTTCTCAGACTGCAATAGAAGAATCTCAATCGCTGGGGATATCATTAAAATTAGTCCAACATCCCAAAAATGCTGGTTTAGGTCAAGCAATTAAAACAGG
Organism: Nostoc sp.; assembly: GCF_036917635.1. Taxonomy (GTDB): domain Bacteria; phylum Cyanobacteriota; class Cyanobacteriia; order Cyanobacteriales; family Nostocaceae; genus Nostoc. The sequence goes on along the minus strand of NZ_JBALCW010000019.1, from coordinate 7,823 downwards.
TTTCACAACTTTCTTAGAAATTTCTAAAGAAGGCGATTTTTTGGCGGCGATGGATTGCGACAACACTCAACCACCAGAACTATTAATCAAGATGTATGAGACGATGATAGCTGGTAGCTATGATATTGCGATCGCATCTAGATATCGAAAAGGCTCTAAAGTTATAGGCTTATCAACATTTAGAGAGATAATGAGTTACGGAGCAAGCTGGCTTTTTAGAATTGCAGCCCGTGTACCAGGTGTAAGAGACTACACTTGCGGCTACAGACTCTATAACCGGACTTTTGTCAATAAACTAGATATGTATTATGGCGAGAATTTATTCACTGAAAGTGGATTTGCTTGCATGATAGATTTACTGCTGAAAGCCAAACCGCTCAAACCAAAAATCGTAGAAATTCCTATGGTTTTGAGATATGACGAAAAGCCGAGTGCCAGCAAAATGAAAATTATTAAAACCATTACTCGAACTTTAAAGCTATTGTTTAAGAATTTAACATCGCCAGCGCCAACTACTGCTAATTTAAGTCAGACTTTCAATCAGCAAGAAACAGCGAGAATTCCACTGAAAATAACAAATCGTAAATAAACCTGAGAAGCAATAGGCTCTCACCAAGAATTAACTGGATGAGAAATAGTAATTTATCAATGGTATCATTCTAGGGACGAGCAAGGCAGAAATCAAAAATAAGTTTGATTAAATTGTTGCTTTTACCAATATATGTGGATATTGTTTTCTATACTTTAAAAAATTGGAAGACTGTCTAAGACTGCCTTCCAATTTTTTATGTATGAATATTTTCACTTTTTGGTTTGCTCATTCTCTGTGAAAGTCTATTATATCTCGAATCTATGTGAAGTGCGTAGTTTACCGCCGTAGGCATCGCTCTCCAAAGGGCGTTAGTTAAATATTTCACTCACGCTTAACCAGAGGGAAGTAAATTTCCAAGGTGAGGAAACCCCTACTACTTAATTGCCGACTCTGACTTTCACTGATTTGTTAGACTGAACACACCGGGATTTTATCAGTCAAATCTCTGAACTACGCCAGCAGACGAGGCTACCCATGCTTACAAGTACGCTACTTCTCTCGAATCAACTTCCCACCCTGCAATATTCCTCCACACCAGAGCGTTTCGATGAAACCTGGGAAGCCCCCCTGGCTACCCTCCTGGGACTAGGACGCGCCGCAGGTGCTGACTTCATCGAATTATTTTTAGAGCGTCGTAACTATATTAGTTGTCTTGCAGAAGACGACTCCATCACCAGTATTTCACCCAGTCTGTCTACAGGCGCGGGAGTCAGAGTATTTCGCGGCAAAGCTGATTGCTACGTCAGCACCAATGACCTTTCGTTTTCCGGTTTGAAAGCAGCTTTAGAAAAAGGTCTTTCTATCCTGGGATTGCAACTACCCACTCCTAAAGCTTTCATCCCAGAAATCAACCTAGAATTATTGAGAGATTACGCCACCAAAAGAGGTAAAGATGCTTGGCTACCAGTGTGTAGCTCAATCCGAGAAATGGGAGAAGTCCTCCTTGATAGTACTGCCCACCTGAAGCAAAAAGCTAGCCACGTCCAATCGCGCCGTGCTACCTATTTCCGGGATTGGCAAGAAGTTTTAATCGCCGCCAGTGACGGCACTTTTGCCCGTGACATTCGCCTCACCCAGTCAGTAGGATTTAACCTGTTGTGTGCTGATGGTGCTAATCGTGCTTCCATTGGTGAACGCGCTGGTAACACCAGCGATGCCAACTTCTTGAGGACTTGGGATTCTCAACAAGCCGCCGAAAAAATAGCAGAATCTGCTGGCAAAATGCTCTACGCCGATTACGTAGAATCTGGTACTTACCCGATTATTATGGCCAATCACTTTGGCGGCGTAATTTTCCACGAAGCTTGCGGACACCTGTTAGAAACCACTCAAATTGAACGCAATACCACACCCTTTGCTGACAAAAAAGGCGAAAAAATTGCCCACGAAAGTTTGACAGCCTGGGATGAAGGGCGGTCTGAAAATGCCTTCGGGACAATTGACATGGATGACGAAGGTATGCCCGCTCAAAGAACCCTATTAATTGAAAAAGGCGTTCTCAAAAACTTCTTAGCAGATAGAACAGGTTCTGCACGCACCGGACACCCCAGAACTGGAAGTGGACGCCGCCAAAATTATACCTTTGCTGCTGCTAGCCGGATGCGTAATACTTATATTGATTCTGGCGAATATAGCATTGATGATTTATTTACCTCTGTTGATAAAGGTATTTACTGTAAAAAGATGGGTGGCGGAAGCGTTGGTGCTACAGGCCAATTTAACTTTAGTGTTGATGAAGCTTATTTGATTGAAAATGGCAAAATCACCAAACCGCTAAAGGGAGCAATTCTAATTGGTGAAGCTAAGGAAATTATGAATAAAATTTCTATGTGTTCCCAAGATTTGGAAATTGCACCAGGTTTTTGTGGTTCTGTCAGTGGCAGTATTTACACCACAGTAGGACAACCCCATATCAAGGTTGATTCTATTACTGTTGGTGGACGATAAAAATTTTAGATTTTAGATTTTGGATTTTGGATTGTGAATTAGTAGGAGTTTAACGCTAGAACAAAGTAAGTCAAACGCTTTACTGATTAGAGCTTCTTATTGAATCTGGATTAATGACAGCAGAAAAAGTAAAAAGCCTAATGCAAGAAGCTACCGAAATTCTAGCTATATCTGTTGCGTCAATAAAACCTCTACGAGAAAAATATAAGTCATAACATCCAAGATTCAAAATCTAATATCAAAAATAAAATCGTTCCCAATCCAAAATCTAAAATTCAAAATCTAAAATTGACTATGCCAAATATTAATGAGATTGCAAATTCTGCCAAGGACAATGCTGGTAAGCTTGGTATTAAGAAATTCGACATTTATGGCTCAACAGTAGATGATACTAGCGTCCAAGTAGACCAAGGTGAGCCAAAACAAGTCAAAGCTTCAAATCGCTCTGGTGTTACTGTTCGTGTCTGGAATGAAGATAATACAATGGGTGTCACCAGCACCACAGATGTAGACCCTAAAGGACTGGAATTAGCTTTGAAAACTGCCTACGAAGCCAGTTTTTTTGGTGTTAAAGAAAATGTTCCTGATTTTAGTCCAGAAGCTACTGCTCCGATTGCAAATAAACCCCAAGATAAGACACCCCAAGCACCTGTTGCTGAACTCATAGAAAGATTGTTGGTAGCTGAAAAAGAATTACTAGCAGCTCATCCAGCAATTAAAGGTGTCCCTTATAATGGGTTATCGCAAAGAGATATTGACAGATTTTATCTCAATAGCGACGGTGCAGTGAGAACTGAATCTCATTCCTTAGCATCAGTTTATCTTTACAGCAAAACTGAAGAAGAAGGAAAAAAACCTCGCAGTGCAGGTGCTTTTAGAATCAACCATAGTTTAGATAATCTAGACATCAATGGTTGCATCAAAGAAACCGCAGATAAAACTATCAGTCACTTGAATTATGAAAAAATCAAAACTGGTAAATATCGGGTTGTTTTTTCACCGGAAGCTTTTTTAAGTCTGTTGGGTGGTTTTTCTAACTTATTCAACGCTCAAAGTATTTTGGATAATCAAAGCTTATCTACTGCTGATGATTTAGGTAAGGAAATTGCTTCTCCTTTACTTTCAGTTTTTGATGATGCACTTCACCCAGCTAACGTAGGCGCAGAAAGTTTTGATGGTGAAGGAACTCCTACTCGTCAAGTTTCACTGATTGAAAATGGTGTTTTAAAAAGCTTTCTCCACAGTGCAGGTACTGCAAAAAGGTTCAATACCCAGCCAACAGGTAATGCCAATATTGGTGCCAAAGTCAGCGTTAGCCCCAATTTTTATCACGTTTTTTCAACAGGAACTCATGAAGAAGAGTTGAGTTTAGAAACTGCTGAAAATGTGATTTTTATTGATGATTTACAAGCTCTCCATGCTGGAGTTAAAGCTTTGCAAGGTTCGTTTTCTTTGCCCTTTGATGGTTGGCTAGTTAATAAGGGTGTCAAGACGAGTATTGAGTCAGCAACTGTTGCTGGCGATTTCTTGGAAGTGCTGAAGTCAATTATTTATGTAGAAAAAGAGCCAGAGTTAACACCAGGGGGAGTTTGCCCAAAAATCTGGGTTAATGAACTGTCGATTACTGGTGAGTAAAAGTTAAAAAGCAGAGAGTTAGGAGTTGAATATAACTCTTAACTCATCAATTTGAAATCATTATTCACCATTAGTATTCACCACCAATGCTAATGGCAGTATTAAATACATCAGCACCGCTTAAATCAATATTAGCCATAACAGCGCCATTTACGTCACTATTATATAAACGGGAATTACTCAAATTAACGTTGGTGAGATTAGCGTTATTTAAGATAGTATCGCTGACAAATGCTTTTGTGAGATTAGCAGACTTCAAATTTGCACCAGTTAAATCAGCACCTTCTAAATTAGCACCTTCTAAGTTAGCCCCTTTTAAATTTGCATTTCTGAGGTCAACACCTATTAGGTGAGCGCCTTTGAGGTTAGCTCCTGTTAAATTACATCCAGAACATTCTCTAGTTTCGAGCAAGCGCCGGACAGGGGCGGAGTTTTCTGCTTTGACGGAAAGGGGAGCAGCTAGAGATAGCGTGCTGAGTAAGGCTGCTGCCGTCAAAAAAATTCGTTTCATATTTACCTCCGACACTTCTAGAAGTCATTAAATTTTTGAACTTCTAAGATACCAGTGTGCCAAGATTACAGAATTCTGTACTCATGCGATCGGAGGAATATATAATTTCTAGGAGACTAGGTATTTTTCTGGCACCTAGTCCGATAGGACTAAAGTTAAAAGATTGTTAGTAATAATTTTAGGTATATAGAGACGCAATATTTTGCCTCTCTACTCAGGTGAAAACCTCTGATTATCTGAATTCAAAGCTTTTCGCAGTCGTTGTTCTAAAGAAACCACGTCTACCCCAAGATTTTGCAGAATCTTAATTGCTACTCCCTCTCCTCTACCTGTTGCACTTTCGCAGAGAATACCTAACAGTAGATGCTCTGTGTCAACGTAGTTAACACCAAGTTGTCGAGATTGTTCTACCGATAATTCTAATACCTGCTTGGCTCTGGGCGTGAAGGGTATATCTAAAGGTGTATTGCCCTTACCTCTGCCGATAATTTTTTCTACTTCTATCTGTGCATTTTCTAAATTTACCCCCACAGAGGTAAGAAACTGCGATTCCAAGCTGCTACCTTCACCAAGCAATCCCAGTAAAATCTGTTCTGTACCAATATATTGGTGTCCTAAGCGGCGAGATTCACCTTGAGCTATAGAGATGGCTGTAACAGCTTTTTGAGTGAATCTCTCAAAACCTCTAAGGTGAAATCTGGGAGACATAAACCCAAAAAGTTGATCAAAAATAGACTCAAAAAATCTTTCAAACATAAACCCTTCCTGTGTTGATGTATTGTTAATTGGCTCTATAATGCGATCGTATTTATTTTTACCTGTAGTTAAAAAAGACAGCAAATTCTCCATTGTCTCAGCATTCGCTGAGTACCACAGAAATTGCTTTTCTCTTTGGCTATTAACTAACTCCTCAATCCGTAGCTTTTCCAAGTGGTGTGATAGCGTTGAGTTCGGAATGTTTAGCTTTTCTTGAATTTCTCCCACTGTCATCCCGTCTGGATAAGCCGCAAACAGCAGCCGCATGATTTCCAGACGAGGCTCTGAACCCAGTGCTGCAAAAATATCTGCATACCTGGCTGTTTCTTTATTAACCATATTTCTAGAATAATCGAAATAAATAATTTGTCAACAAAAGCATCACAGCTTAGAGACTTGCTTTGCCTGAGTTACTCTTGTTTTATTTTGGCTTTTGTACTCACCCAAGGATAGCAATTAAGCCTTGCCGCTACCTAATAAGTACAGCAGAGCCATACGAACGGCGATACCGCTAGTAACTTGCGATTGAATAAGACTAAATTCTGGGTCATCCATTAATTCAGAACTAATTTCAACACCCCGATTAACTGGGCCTGGATGCAGAACTTTTACATTAGGTTTACAAAGTTGCAACTTTGTGCGTGTAATGCCAAACAGTTGATGATATTCTCGCAAACTTGGCAGCAAATGAGCCGTCATGCGTTCCTTTTGGAGGCGTAGAGTCATTACAAAATCGGCATTTTGTAATGCTGGTTCTAGCTGCCAGTGGAGAAATAGTTGGGGAGTGGGGAGTGGGGAGATAATAAACTGCTGATTCTTGACTGCTGCCTCTTCCAAGATATACCCGGCAAATAATTTGGGTAATAGGGTGGGTGGGGCTGCTAGATGCACTTCGGCACCACTGGCGATTAAACTCCAGATATTCGATCGCGCCACGCGAGAATGGAGAATATCCCCAACAATGGCAATCTTTTTACCCTTTAAAAGCTCTAGTCGAGGACTGGCTGGGTCAATTAGAGTGCAAATGGTAAATAAATCTAGCAGTGCTTGGGAAGGATGCTCATGTTGACCATCACCAGCATTGAGGACGCTAACTCGTACACCTAAACGATCCATCTCAGATGCGATCGCATTCGGTACTCCTGCCTCTCGATGGCGGACTACCATAATATCAGTTCCCATTGCCAAATAGGTTTTCGCCGTGTCAAGAATTGTTTCTCCCTTTGTCATAGAAGATGTGGCTGCGGCGAAGTTCAGCGTATCTGCACTTAAGCGTTTCGCCGCGAGTTCAAAACTGCTGCGGGTGCGGGTAGACGATTCAAAAAATAAATTCGCCACCACCTGTCCCTGCAAAGTTGGTACTTTCTTCGTCCGCCGCGATAGCACCTCTTGAAAACTGGCAGCAGTTTGCAAAACTGTATTATATTCAGCCGCCGTGAAGTCAGCTAGGGAAAGAATGTGATGACGATTCCAGGTAGTAGTAGGCATAAATAGCAATCAGTTTCCTGCATAGAGATATGAGCGTAGACGCATTCGCAAAGCGTCTCGTAGAGAAGCGGCTTGTCGTCAGACATTGCGCCTCTACAGTTTTTTAATTTACATATGCAGAAAAAATGATACCACCTGTCTTTTATTAAATTAGCTACCTGTTCTGATACATTTACGCGACACGGTTTGATTTTGCTTGTTTTATAAATCCATTAGTGTGCTGCTCGGTCTTCTAAGTTGAAAAAGAAAAATAATTAGTATATTTTAAGGATTAAAAAAAATATTTTCAGGTTAATAAAATTTAATTAAAGACTTATTGTAGTATTTTCCCTGAAGCCTGCTTATTTTTTTTAAGCTAAAGTTTTGGGAAATATTATGTTTTTGTATGGAAAATCTAAGTATGGAAAAACCACTGCTTTTAATTCTTTGTACAGGTAATTCTTGCCGGAGTCAAATGGCAGAGGGGTTTTTAAAAGAGTTAGCTGATGATTTATTAACAACACAGAGTGCAGGAATGAACCCAGCTGCAAAAGTTCATCCTTTGGCAGTTAAAGTCATGGAAGAAATCGGTATAGATATTTCCCAAACCTCTTGTAAGCATCTCAACCTGTTTTTAGACAAAAAAATTGATACTGTAATTACAGTATGTGATCATGCGGATCAAAGTTGTCCTTCCTTACCTTCTGCTATTAAGCGCCATCACTTCAGCTTTCCTGACCCAGCAGAAGCAACAGGTACTGAAGCAGAAAAGCTACAAATATTCCGAAAAATTCGTGATGATATAAGCAAGCTACTGTTGGCATATAGAACCCATTTGACATCTAAGAAGGTGCAGCAAGCCTCTTAACCATCAACCGAATAAAACAAAGATTAACCTTGGCAGTCGCATTAGCT
>NZ_JBALCW010000018.1:0-117919 GCF_036917635.1 Nostoc sp. | reverse complement strand
AGCTGGGTGCGGTGAAAGTCGCACGCCCAGATTTAATAGAGAGGTGCCCCGGATAATACCGGGCATCGACTCTACCCAAAGCGGTTCAAGTTGGAGATAAGCGGAAAGCTAGGTTACTCCAAAAGCTTATTCTAAAATCTACCTCGGCTCGATTTCTTGCAATTAGACTTGTATCTAAGCTTTATGCTGGTAAAAAGACGGCTGGTATTGATGGGAAGAAATCCCTCTCATTTGAAGAACGCTTCAATCTTGAAGAACTACTGAAAATGAACAGTGGAAACTGGAAGCATCAAGGACTACGGGAAATCCCCATCCCCAAAAAGGACGGGACAACCAGAATGCTTAAAATACCAACCATCGCGGATAGAGCCTGGCAATGCCTCGCAAAATATGCACTTGAACCAGCACACGAAGCCACTTTCCACGCACGGAGCTACGGGTTTAGAACTGGGCGCTCTGCCCACGATGCACAAATGCACATCTTTAACAACCTTCGCTCCAATGCCAATGGAATAGAAAAACGAGTTATCGAACTCGATATCGAAAAATGCTTCGATAGGATTAACCACTCAGCAATAATGGACGAACTCATCGCCCCCAAAGGCTTAAAACTCGGTATCTTCCGAAGAGCCTACACGGTATTTAACAAGGAAACAAAGCTTACACGCCACACCAGTAAGGAGTTAATTAAAAAGGCATTCCCAACAGTTTCCTACTCCGAAGGGACACACGTTATGGTTCAAGGAATAAAATCCCCCTATGACGGAAATACTGCCTACTGGAGCGAACGTAACAGTAAACTCTATGACGGTGAAACCTCTAAAGCCCTTAAAAAGCAAAACCATAAATGTGCTTCCTGCGGGTTGAAATTTATCGATGAAGAACGGGTACACCTGCATCACATCGATGGAAATCACGCCAACTGGAAGAAAAATAATCTTGAAGCAATTCATGAGAGTTGCCACGATTACAAACACATGAGCAAAAGCGCAAGCTGAGAACATCGGGAGCCGTGTACACAGAAATGGGTACGCACGGATCTAACTGAGAGGTGCGGGGAATAATATCCTCCATCGACTCAACCATTCCTGGTAGCAGCTTAATTTTAATTGCAATTATCGTTTGGGGAATCGTTAGTAGTTCCTTTGCAGCTATCAAAATTCCCCTAATTGTGACAGTTATAGTTTTACTGCTTAGTGTCGGAGTGGATTTTTTAGCTAGTTATGTGGGAGCAAAACAAGCTGGAGCTAGTAAGTGGGGGCAAATTGGCGCAATTGTCGGTTTGGTGGTGGGTTTTTTGGGATTATTACCAACGTTGCCTTTTGGTGGCCCACTGTTAGGAATTTTACTAGGCCCGCTTTTGGGAGCAATTATCGGTGAGTATTTTTACCGACGTGAATTCCGATTGGCAATTAAAGCGGGTATAGGAATTGTAGTTGGCTCTTTGGTTGGAAATTTGATTCAAGGGTTGTTAGCGATCGCAGCAGTTGTAGTTTTCGTTGTGACAACTTGGCCCCAGGTATTTGGCTCTTAGCAAAGCTAGAAATAGCTTAACAGTAGTCTTGTAGGGTGTGTTAGACAAAAGAAAAGTACGGCATCATTCCAAGCTTGTGGTGCCGTACTTTCTGGGCTAACACGGTATAGCTAAAAAAGAGTTAACTAATCTACAAGAATAAAAAACGCTAATTTTATTCAGTGTACTTATACCATTTCTTTGTGAGGCTGCGCCAAACCCTCTTAACTTCTTCTTTTTTTCTTTGTGTTCTTTGCGGACTTTGCGGTTCGTTTTTCTTTCTTGTACTTAAATATGGTTTAGGGCATCTTCATAGAAAATTCGTATTAAGTGAATCTAATTAGATTTAAAGCTATTATAAAGAATTTCAACGCTATGGAATAAAAAGATACGAAGACCAGTTATAGAACTAATTAAAATTTTATGAAGATAGCTCAGTAATTAAAGATGTAATAAAGACCATTCAGTAAATATTGCAGGCTCTAAGTCCATGTGATTTTATAGAGACAATTACATTAGGCAAGTTTCGCTTTCACTGACAGTATTTCCAGAAATTACTGAGATTAAAAGTAAAGTAATTGCTCTAATTTAAGGTTATTACTACGAGTCTCAAACTACAATGATTGGTTTTAAATTTAAATTACTAAATGCAACATTAGCTGTTGCTGCTGCACTTCCCTTAGCTGCTGCTGGCTTGTTTACCTCTGCTGGTTCTGCTCAAGCATATATTGGTTCATTTAACTACAGCACTTCTCTGAACGGTCTTAATGCACCAACTAAAGCCACTCTTAGCAAAACCTCTGTAAACTTCCTTCCCAATGAAGGAGCAATTTTGCTTACAGAACAGACAGGAGATTTTGCATCTGATTTTACAGGTTTTATCAAAAGCTTCCAAATCAATCCATTTATTTCACCTTCCGCGTTTATTGATGTTGGTACTTTGGACGGAAATAAACTGCTTAGTTTGACCAATCTCGATCCAGCAGTTTTTACTCCACAAAATGGAGGAATAGATATAAACTTGGGTTTCAATGGACTTTTTGAAGATGGAAGTAAAGCCAAAGGATATATCACTTTTGCTGTTAAAGACATTGATCCAAAAGGAACTTACACTGATGCAAAAGCAGCTTACAATAACGGTCAAACCATTTCTGGAAGTTTCACAGGTTTTGCGATAACTACAGTTCCCGAACCAGCTGCATTACTAGGCTTGGGTGCAGTCGTTGGAGTAATGGCTATGTCTCGCCGACGCAAAAGTTTCGTTCAATAGACCATATCCTAAATATAAAAAAGTTACTTTTAGTTGCTAAAAGTAACTCTAATTTTCTATTCGATTTGGCTGGAATGCAAAATTTTCCCAACCAAGTCGAATTTTTTCTTTTGTCACACAAATCTATTTATTGGTGAATTTTTGAAATCTGAGATAAGTAGGTAGACAAGAGAAAACCAAACTATGTGACGAAAAGTAAAATATCTGTATTTGGCTCGTAGTTGCGCTGTCTTGCGCTTTAGCGCAACTACGAGCCAGTGATGATTATTTGCGCCCACTTACTTAGACTTAAACTGATTGCAAAGATTGTTTCGCTTCAGTTGCGATCGCTTCCATTTCATCATTAGCCAGAGTTTCTAAAATAGATTTAGCTTCTGCACTACCCAAACGAGTCAAAGCTTGTACAAGTCTGTAACGAATTTGCCAATCTGGATTGGTAGCATAGGGAGCCAACAAAGGAACTGCTTGTAAGTCTCCCAAGTCACCCAAAGAACTAATAGCAGCAGTTTGGACTAATTCGTTTTCTGATGAAAGTGCCTCTTTGAGTAGTTCAAAAGCTCGTGGATCGCCTAACTCTCCCAATGTGGCGATGATACTGAATTGTATTAACCATTCATCGGTTGTATGGTAAACGTGTTGCAAGTCTTCAAAAGCTTCATGTAACTTCAGAGCGCCCAAACAGTCTGCTGCTGCTGCTTGTACATCTACTTCGGAGTCATGAAGCAAGCGATCGCGCAAGATATCCAACGATAACTGTAAATCTTGTGTTCCGAGTGTATCCATTTGACTCACCGCCGAGTAACGGACACGTGAATTGCTATCGCCAATAGCACTTTGAATTAATTCAAAACCGATCGCAGGTTCGAGTTCGCGGATTTGATTTACTGCACGTAAGCGATCGCCTAAATTCTCAGAACTGAGCAATTGCTTAACCGACTCCGGAGTAATACTCATCTAATTATCCTGATTTTCAAAGGTGTAAAAAATAGTTAACAGTCTAATAACTGTTAACTTACTAATCTTGACTTGCTGCCATTGCCCGAATAATATCACCACGAGTGAGGATACCAATTACTTGATCCGTGTCGTCAAGTACTGGCAAGCGGTGAACGCTGCGATCGTGCATAATGGTAGCGGCTTCCCTTAAAGTTTTATCAGGGGAAATAGCGATCGGGTTTTTACTCATCACCTCCCCAACGGTTTGCCCTAAAGCCTTGTGCAAATCACGTTCATAAGTAGCAGGATTTTTTAAATAGATAACGCTATCAAGAAACATGATGTACGCAGGTGGAGTAACACCAGTTTCTTGCCACATCAAATCGGTTTCTGATATAATACCCACCAATTTACCGAGATCATCAACAACAGGTAATCCACTAATGTGGCGTTCTGCGAGAATTTGGATAGCTTCATTCAGTGGAGTTTCCACCCGGACCACAATAGGATCGCGGCTCATCACATCGGCAACGGTTTTAGGCATTTATTTATTGACACCTTTAATCAAAGTCCCTGCGCCTATTGTAGAAAATTGCGGGACTCAACCTAGTGCAATTAATAGATTGTTACGGTATTGGCCAAGCAGGGCATTGGGCATTGGTCATTAATAATTCTTCTTACCCTTGCCTACCCTGCTCCCTCATCTCCCCCCACTCCCCACTCCCTACTCCCTACTCCCTACTCCCTACTCCCCATCCCTTTTAAAGCAGCAATAATTTGAATATTTGCTTTAGGAAAAGTAAACTCCTCCAGTTCTTCCAAAGTTACCCAGCGAATTTCATCAGATTCCAAAGGTTGGGGAACACCTGTAAGATGGCGGCAGTAATGTACTATGAGGGTAACGCGCAAGTCTGTATAGGTGTGGTCAATAGTAATCAGATGCTCTCCTACTTCAATTACTATTCCCAGTTCTTCGGAAATTTCTCGTTGAATACACTCGCTGATAGTTTCACCAGGCTCAATTTTACCACCAGGAAATTCCCACAAACCACCCATTGCTCCTTCTTTTCGACGGCGATCGATTAAAATTTGCTTTTGGTCGTTCCAAATTACTGCAACACCAATGATTTTATGGGGTGGGAGAGAGTTGATTTTACTCATAGTTTATGGGTAGATAGGCAGAGTTAGCGATTCAAAATTAAAGATATTTCTGACAGGGATTTAAATCCCGACTGTAGCAAGATACCGCAAGGTAATTAATGCTACATGTAATGGTTGGGGTCTTAAACTCTTTAATTTACAACCGACTTTCCGCACTTCATCGTGTAATATGCGTAGATTTCCCATAGGTGGAAAAAAATGGTTAAATCAACAACATAAATCGCCAATGGTATTCAATATTAATACTTAATAATTTGAACATTATTAGGAATTTTTATTGAAAAGATAGATAATACATTTTGAAGTGCGGAATGTGGGTTACAATAAAGTTCCTAATTTTTCACTTTTAATTCTTTATTCAAAGTATGCTGTTGACTCATAATAAAACTCGGCAGAGTTTAGACTACTTTGCCGAGTTTGAATTTATTACGAATATGGTTTATTGTCGTTAGTTTACCCACACGTATGTATTAATCATTTAGACATACGCCTCTAATTGAACTGATTACCAAACTACATAAGTTCATAGAGAACCACATTCCAAACCTCTGCGCTAATCTCCGCACTCCTAGTATGCGGTTCGGCAAAGTGCCTATTCATTTAAATTCAACTTTAATTTGTCACTGTTTTGGATATTTTAAAAAGATTTAGCTCATACATGATTGGGAATTAGGAGCAAAGATTTCGCAGAGGCTTATTTTAAATTCCTATCGCCATGACTGTGACTAGCTATAAACTCAACAAAAATATTGAATTTACCATTACATTTCTAGTCAATTTCGCTGCTGTTGGTTTCAGCTCCTTGTAGGGCGATTTCAAAATCCATTCTCTGTTCAGCGTTCCGTAAGAAATAACCACTAATCATAGCAGAGGCCAGAAGCCGACCTAGACTTTCTCGACTGGTAGTTACACTAACGCCAAAGCTTTCTGAAGGTAGATTACCCAATAGTCCTGTAATATTCCGTTCCATTACCTGAAAAACTTCGGCAGACGTGGGTTTAGATAGTTGGGTAACTGTTTCAGGACTCAAGGATTTAACATACTGCCATAGTAAATCACTAGTTTCTGATTCGCTATTGAAAAATTCTGAGACACGATTGGATGGGTTATTCATTTTTTAGCTCCTTAACTACCACTGCTAGCTGCGGTGCTTGTGATTTGAATATAAAATGTCTGTTTTGGATTAGACTTAGCTAGCTCTTTTGTCTTCCTGTCAACTAATGTAACAAGCTAGCGTAAGAGTCGAAGTAGGCGTAACCGTACCAAAGTCAGCGTATTTTCTCACCCCAATAAATAAAGTCAAAAGTGAGGAGTTTTTAATAACTCCTCACTCCTGAGTCCTAACTTTCCCTTAACTTGCCAAATATTCACCCATGTTGGCTTTAGACTTGCGAAGTTTGGTTAAAGCTTCCCGCTCAATTTGCCGGACTCGTTCTCGGCTGATGTTCAGGATTTCACCAATTCTAGCCAGCGTCAGGGCTTGCCCATCAGTTAAGCCAAAGCGCAGCGTAATCACTTCCTTCTGTTGTGGCGTGAGGTCACCCATCAGGCGATCTAAGTCATAAGATAGGGAAGATTGCATGACAAACTCTTCTGGAGATGCTCCTGGATCTTCTAGCATTTCTCCAAGTTCGGTGTCGTAATTATCACCCAAACGCAAATCCAAAGAAAGGGGCAAACGTGCTTTTTCTAGATACTCTCGCACTTGTTTGGGGGTCAATTCTAATTCTTCAGCTAGCTCACCAGCGGTTGGAGCGCGTCCCAATTTTTGAGACAATTGGCGCTGTGCCTTTTTAATTTTATTTAATTTTTCAGTAATATGGATAGGCAGCCGAATGGTGCGGGCTTTTTCGGCTATAGCACGAGTAATAGCTTGCCGAATCCACCAATAGGCATAGGTAGAAAATCTATACCCTTTGGTAGGGTCAAACTTTTCTACGCCCCGTTGCATACCAATACTACCTTCTTGGATCAAGTCCAGTAAATCGACGTTGCGCTTTATGTACTTTTTCGCAACGGAGACTACCAGCCGCAAATTGGCTTCTACCATCTTACGCTTGGCAATCTCACCATCAGCGATCGCTTCGTTCAACTCTGCTGGTTCTAGCTTTGTCGCTTTAGCCCACTCTTCTAAAGTCGGTTGACGACCTAACTGGGTGGCAAGAAATTCTCTTGATTCGTGCAAAGTGCAAGAACGTTGCACTTGTTTACCATAGAAAATCTCTTCCTCGTGTGTTAAGAGTGGCACACGGCCAATCTCACGCAGGTAAGTCCGCACGAGGTCTGTGGCTGTCTGAGCGGTCTTCATGGCGCTACTCTTTGGTAATGATGGGTTTGGCGGTAGGGTCATTAAGGGATAGATGCTTTTTTAGGGTGCTACCCAGTTAGGCTGGGAACCTATGCTATGGTTTGCAACTTACGCATCCGAGAAACTCGGCTGCTCATAATAATCAAATTTAGGCTTCTTAACTGCTAAAAGTTACAGTTATTTCCTAGTTATTACAAGTATCTACAGTTAGATAAAAGGTAGCTTCTTAAACATTTTTGTATTGGAGCCTTATTAACAATTGTAACATTTATGAGAATACTTTGGCTATATGGCGACATTAAATTTCCTGGTTGTTCCAGTTCAGGCAATGTCGCCCTTTCTCTCCAGGCTGACTAAAAGTCAATTTAAGAAATTCTCAGGTTCAAATAATTTTCCTCATATTTGTAAAAGTATCTCTAATGAGAACTATAGTCATTCTCTTATAACAATTACTTAATTTTTGCTGAGATTGGGGAGTGGGGAATGGGGAATGGGGAATGGGGGATTGGACAATATTAATAGTTCTTCTCCCCCTGCTTCCCCTGCTCCCTCATCCCCCCACTCCCCACTCCCTACTCCTTCGCAATCGGACAGTACTCTTGAATGGTTTTTACGTCCAAGGTTGTATTTTGTAAAGAACGGATGGCGGCAACGGTAGCTTTGGCACCGGCGATGGTAGTAATGATGGGAATTTTGTAAGCTAAAGCTGTGCGGCGGATTAACCTAGCATCAGTGTGGGCTTCTTCCCCTGAAGGTGTGTTGATAATAAGTTGGATTTTCTGGTTTTTTATTGCATCTAGGACGTGGGGACGGCCTTCATGCAGTTTTAGCACTAATTCAATATTTAATCCTTGTTCGAGAAGAACTCGCCGTGTACCAATAGTAGCCATCACTGTAAAGCCCAAATCGATAAACTCCTTCACCACAGCACCGGCAGATGCTTTATCGCGATCGCTCATTGATACAAATACAGTTCCACTTAGTGGTAAACGCTCCCCAGCACCCATTTCCGCTTTAGCAAAAGCCCGGCCAAAGTCGCTGTCAATCCCCATCACTTCACCAGTGGATCTCATTTCTGGGCCTAATATTGTATCAGTTCCGGGGAATTTATTAAAGGGTAATACTGCTTCTTTTACAGCAATATGTGTGGGAATGACTTCTTCGGTAAAATGTAGCTCCTCTAAGGTTTTGCCTGACATAATTAAGGATGCTAGTTTCGCAAACTGTACGCCCGTTGCTTTAGAAACAAATGGGACTGTACGCGAGGCGCGGGGGTTGGCTTCCAAAATGTAAACTTGCGGAGAATAACTGCTTGCGCCGACAACGGCAAATTGAATATTCATCAACCCCACAACTGACAACGCTTGCGCTAGCTGCACTGTCCAAGTGCGAATTTGGTTGAGAACTGCTGGTGATAGGGAAATCGAAGGTAAAGAACAAGCAGAATCTCCTGAGTGAATACCCGCCTGCTCAATGTGTTCCATAATACCAGCAATTACTACCCGTCCGGTATGATCGGCGATCGCATCTACATCCACTTCGATTGCATTTTCTAAAAATTTATCAATTAAAATCGGATGCTCTGGTTCCACTAGTACCGCAAAAGTCATGTAGCGTTCCAACTCAGCATCGGAATAAACGATTTCCATCGCCCGTCCCCCCAACACATAACTGGGACGCACCACCACCGGATAGCCAATCCGTTTGGCGACAATCAGCGCGTCTTCATAAGTCCGAGCAATACCATTCGGCGGTTGAGCAATATTTAACTGTTGGAGAATCTTTTCAAACCGCTCCCGGTTTTCTGCCATGTCGATAGAATCTGGTGATGTACCCCAAATTTTAGTCACCAGTTTAGAAGTGTTATTAGTAAGAAACTCTTGTAATGGGATAGCCAACTTTAGTGGTGTTTGTCCGCCAAACTGGATTATCACCCCAACTGGATTTTCAGTTTCGATGATGTTAATGACATCTTCTTTTGTTAAAGGCTCAAAGTAAAGGCGATCGCTAGTATCGTAGTCTGTGGAAACTGTCTCTGGGTTAGAGTTGACCATAATCGTCTCATACCCTGCTTTGTGTAAAGCATAGGCGGCGTGACAACAACAATAGTCAAACTCAATTCCCTGTCCAATGCGGTTGGGGCCACCACCCAAAATCAACACTTTTGGTTTGGTTGCGGGCAAAACCTCTGTTTCTTCTTCGTAGGTAGAATAGTAGTAGGGAGTAAACGCTTCAAACTCAGCGGCGCAGGTATCTACAGTTTTATAAACTGGGATAATCCCTAGTGACTTGCGGTAAGCGCGAACTTCATCTTCGGTGGTTTTGGTGGCATAAGCAATCTGGCGATCGCTATATCCATCTCGCTTCACTTCATAAAGTTGCTCTTTTGTCAATTGCTGCAAAGGTGTCCGCTTCAGGAATTTCTCGACATCTAGCAATTGCTGAAATTTATCTAAAAACCACGGGTCAATACCAGTTAGTTCGTAGATTTCCTCAGCACTAATCCCTAGTTGCAAGGCATGGCGCACAGAGAAAATGCGATCGGGGTTAGGTGTCCGCAGTTGGGCGCGGATTTGTTCACCACTGGGTAATTTTTCGGCTTTGTCGCAACCCCAACCAGCGCGTCCGGTTTCGAGCGATCGCACCGCCTTTTGGAAGGATTCGTTAAATGTCCGCCCAATTGCCATTGCTTCCCCGACAGACTTCATTTGGGTTGTTAACACTGGGTCAGAACCGGGGAATTTTTCAAAGGCGAAGCGAGGAATTTTTGTCACCACATAGTCTATTGTCGGCTCAAAGGATGCGGGAGTTTTCTTGGTGATGTCATTTTGAATTTCATCCAAGGTGTAGCCCACAGCCAATTTTGCGGCAATTTTGGCAATGGGAAAACCCGTAGCTTTGGAAGATAAAGCCGAACTGCGAGAAACGCGGGGGTTCATCTCAATTACAACCACATCCCCATTAACCGGATTGACGGCAAACTGGATATTAGAACCGCCAGTTTCCACACCGATCTCGCGGATGATTTTAATTGCCATATCCCGCAGCCTTTGATATTCTTTATCAGTGAGGGTTTGCGCGGGAGCGACGGTAATTGAGTCGCCAGTGTGGATGCCCATAGGGTCAAGGTTTTCGATGGAGCAGATAATCACCACGTTATCTGCCAAATCACGCATTACTTCGAGTTCATATTCTTTCCAGCCGAGTAAAGACTGGTCAATGAGAATTTGGGAGACGGGGCTGGCATCTATACCAACTTGTGCCATTTCTTCAAATTCTTCTTGGTTGTAAGCAATACCGCCGCCACTTCCACCCATTGTGAAAGCTGGACGAATAATTAGGGGATAAGTACCAATTTTGCGAGCAACAGCTTTGGCTTCTTCCAAAGATTCGGCTGTGTCGCTGGGACAGACAGCTACCCCAATCCTGGCCATTGCTTGACCAAAAAGTTTTCGATCTTCGGCTTTTTCGATGGCTGGTAGTTTAGCGCCGATTAACTCAACGCCGTACTTTTCCAACACCCCATTTTTGGCTAAAGCAACGGCAAGGTTGAGGGCGGTTTGTCCTCCCATTGTAGGTAATAAAGCATCGGGGCGTTCTTTCTCAATGACTTTTTCGACCAATTCTGGAGTTAACGGCTCAATGTAAGTGCGATCGGCCGTTTCCGGGTCGGTCATAATTGTTGCAGGGTTGGAGTTGACCAAAACCACTTCATAGCCTTCTTCTCGGAGCGCTTTACAGGCTTGAGTGCCAGAGTAGTCAAACTCACAGGCTTGTCCGATCACAATTGGGCCAGAGCCTAACAGTAGAATCTTCCGGAGGTCATCACGGCGGGGCATAGTCGTTGCCTTGGAGTACGAGAATACAAATCCTGATTATTCTAAGGGTCTTTACCCCTTGTCGTGCTTTTTATTATTAAGTTTTCTAAGTTTGCTCGTAAAGGGGAGTGGGGAGAACAGGGGGAGCAGGGAAGACAAGGGGGAATTATTGAAAAAGTTTCTACTAGTCTGTCAATTTGATTTTGGGAGATTGTTTGTACTATGCAAAACCTTGTAGAGACGCGAAATTTCGCGTCTCTACATCCGTCATTTTTATGTTGACAGACTACTACCTTGTTTCGTCCCAATTCCCCATGCCAAATTCCCAAGATTATTTTGTATTTCTAATTTTATTTAATTAGGATGCTAAAAATTTTAAAGTTTTTGCGAATCTTTGTTATTTAATTTGATGAAATTTGGCAACAAATGGTTATTTATTATGGCATGGATTTATCTAATTATTAAATATTAATAATTTTTTTAACTAAAAATATTTATTAACTATCTAAGTAATTGCTAAATATGTGCAACGTTAACTGTTATGAAAATATGTTTAGTTAGATTACAAATGGCAGATAGATACGAATACCATTCTCTGCCATTTTTTATAATATTTTAAGAGTTAGTGCTGCTAACTTTTTGTTTCAGTCTAGGTAGACAAATCTAGATTATGAGAGTTTTAACTTTGAGCAGCTTGGACAAACCCTAAAGTTAAGCTGTCTTTAGCAAGGAAGTGAGATAAATGATATGCACGTTCCTCAGTTTTCAACAAAATCTTTTCGTACAGATAGCGTGTACCCCGATCGCCTAAACTCTCTGCCTGAGCAGCTTGACGACGAATTACACCGATAATTGCTTGTTCGGCAGCTAGGTCATTTTCCACCATTTGGCGAGAAGAATATACACCTTCAGATTCTTGTTCAAAACAAGTTAATTCTGCTAATTTGCTGAAGGTGGCTACTGGCACACCACCCAGTCCATCCAAACGTTCTCCAATTTCATGAACGTGGTCTTGGACTTGGTTGTAGCTTTCGTTAAAAAACTCATGCAGAGAGTAAAATTCTGAGCCTTCAACTACAAAATGATGCTTTTGGTACTGCAAGTATAGTGCCTGGAAACTAGCTAATACAACGTTGAATCCTTCTGTTACTGGTGCAGTTACGCTGTGATCCAATAACACAGGGTTGTCATATACATTACCAAAATTCCGTAACAAAGTTTGCGTTTCAGCCATTGTGTTCTTCTCTTTTTAACAGTTATAGATTTTAACTGCTTATTCTTAACATATTAACATTTTAATAATAAGAGCAAGCCAATTCGCCATCACAATATTTTGTATTTTTGCTTACTAAAAATCTCAAGTTGATTGTCGGCTAGATGATCGCACACCCATCAAATTGCATAGTTTTATCATTATCATTGACAAACTAGGTTAAATATGTATTTTCCCATCTCAGTATGGGATGGCTGCAAAAATTTGATTTTTTTCCAAAATTATTGAGAATTGTTTGCACTTAAGGTATGCTGGTTTTAAGAGGTGAAAGTCTACGGAGTTTCAAAAAGCAGAGTGTTAAGGGACTTCCAACAAATAACTTCCCCAATCTTGTGGGGTGGGCAACATGAGCGCCCATATACAAGGGCGCTCATGTTGCCCACCCCACAAGAAGTAGTTGAGTATTTTTTTATTTGGAAGTCCCTAAATGGCGGTAGTTACTGCAAGTTTGTTGCACTTTGAGGGTAATTCTCTTGAAATCGTTTAGTTCAGAAGTAGAAAGCAACCACCTTGTAGAGGTGAATTGGGCCGATCGCTGGCAAGTATATCAACGTCTAAAGGAGTTAGACATTCCCTGTAGTTGTACGGCTAACCAGCCATTACAAGTTGAAATTGCTTCTCCTATGACAGTTGTTCAACTTTGGAGTGTGATACGGCGATTAACGGCCTCCCGTCAAGACCAGATTTGGAATCTTGAGTGTTGCTGGAAAAATCGCTACCAACAGTTCTAATCTTTAGCTACTGAGAATATCTTGCTTGATAGTTTGTATTAATTAAAAAGAGGTTAAAAAATGGGTGCATCTGACAGTATTGAAGTATCAGAATTTTGCCTTGAGGGCAGATTTATAGATTTTGTTATTAAAGATGGCTATAAGCTTAAAGGCTTAATGCTGGGGACTCATGAGGGTGAGTTTTATATTAAATTCGCTAAAGATTTACGGGCTGCTTTTGACTTGCGGTTACCACCAGGTACTTGGCTACAAGTTGTTGGTTATAAAGAATACGATATAAAAAAAGACAAAGTTACACTCAAAGCTGTACGTGTGATGGCGGCGCGTTCTGAAATGGCGACAGTTCAAACCATCGCTGCACCCGTTGAACCCCTATCTATTGATAATGTCCAGGTAAAACCAGCTAAGACTAAAAGCACGATTTTGGTATGTCAAAAGTCTGATTGTATGAAACGCGGTGGTAAAGCAGTTTGTCAGGCGTTGGAGGCGGCTTTAAGCGATCGCGGTTTAGAAGACCAAGTTACAATCAAGGGTACTGGTTGTATGAAGAATTGTAAAGCTGGGCCTAACTTAGTTATGCCAGATAAAACGCGCCATAGCCGGATTCAAGCTACAGATGTTCCAGCGTTGATGGATAAGCATTTTGCTGACAAGAGTTTAGAAACGCAGCCAGAGAATTTAAGGAAAGGGGCGATATTTAATACTAAGTTTTGCTGAAAAATTAGCGAAATCTTGACAATTGAATGAAAAAGTTTCATAATATCTTCATTAAGTGTGTTCCATTAATACTCGGCATTCGGCTTTAGCCCAGTATTTGTAAGAGTTTCAAATTAAGCGATCGCCTACGATTTGTCATAAGAAAGGCAAAGTAGTAGTAGCGATCGCTTAATATTTGTATGCAATTGGGTTTAGCCGCCAGTCTTCGGAACGACAAGTTAGGTGGAATTTTGCGCCTACCCGTGCGTCCACCAGAGATTGAAATCTCAGGCTCATAGCGCAAGTCCACTTAAGTGGACTGAAACCCTTTTCTAGTTTTGTTTAGAAGATTTTAGGTAGATCGCCCAGGCATATTTGGGGTCAAGTTCAATCGCGCGGTCAAAATCTTGTAGGGCTTCTGGGTAACGCTCCATTAAGCGGTAAGTTATACCGCGCCATTTCCAAAGTTATAGAGGCGATCGCCATAAACATCTTTTAGACAACGTAATTGCTTGCGAAAAGCCACATATAGCCGATGTGCTACAAGAAGTGATGGAGTTTTTAGAGCAGGAATATGGAATTTGCATCGCAAAATAGAACCATCAAATGTAAGCGTTAATATTTTGCTCATTGATACGTTCCTTTTAACCGCTAATTACAGCGATCGCATCAATTTCTACCAACACATCTTTAGGTAAGCGCGATACCTGAACACAAGCTCGTGCTGGGGCTGTATCTTCCGGGAAATATTTAGCATAAATGGCATTCACCGCCGCGAAATCATTCATGTCAGCTAAAAATACAGTGGTCTTCACCACATCTTGAAAAGTTGCACCAGCTGCTGTGAGGATGGCTTCAAGATTAGCTAATACCTGCTCAGTTTGCTTTTTGACATCCTCAGTGTAGACGACATCACCAAGACGAGGATCGATGGCAATTTGTCCAGCGATGAATACAAATTGACCTGAAGCTGCGATCGCTTGATTATAAGGGCCGACTGGAGCGGGTGCGTTATCAGTATTAATTACTTTACGGGTCATAGATATTACTTTCTTTAACGATGTTTCCTGTTTACCGATTTCCGCTTCAGAAGCGATCGGCTTGTAGACTTCTCCATCTGGCATTATCGCACCAGTTAGGTCAGCATTGCGATCGCACTCTTCAAGCATTAGCAAACTTGTAAGCTCACCTGTAACAAAATGTAAAATCGTCAAAGTTTTTGTGATTGCTTCTCTATGAGATGCTACGCGAACGTTGTACTCGCAATGATATAGTTATAAATTTTCATACTTACCTATTGAACACAGATGGTAGTATTTATATTGTCCTTTTTCATGTAAAAGAAGGGCAATAAAACTTAATTTCTCAAAGGAGGAAACTAATGTCTTATTTCACCAAGCTAAGTCGTTCACAACGTTTAATGACTCTTGCGGCCTGTGGTGCAATCATCGCTACAATTCCTATTAATGCTGCTTTTGCAGCACCCACCGATCCTAGTAGTTATCAAGCTTCCTGTCGGAACATTGATGTTACTGGAGCTACCTTAACGGCAAGTTGTCGCAGAATTAATGGCACATACAACCGAACATCAATCTTGATTCGGGGAATATTCAATGGCAATGGAGTTTTGCTTTATAGTAGTAACCCCAGATCCGCTAGTAGTTATCAAGATTCTTGTCGGCGCATTGATATTGCTGGAGCTACCTTAACGGCAAGTTGTCGCAGAATTGATGGCAGATATAGATCAACATCAATTTTGATTAAGGGAATATACAATAATAATGGAGTTTTGCGTTATTCATAGGTAGACATTAGGCTGCCTACGTTAAAGTCGGTTGTGTTGCCAAAATTTAGGTGAAGTAGATAAACTACTTCATCTAAATTTTAAAATAATTTACTGGCAATTTGTCCATCAATTCGGAGAACAATTAGGACAGAAATTAGGACTAAATTTACAGAATTGGCTACCTGTCAATCCATAAGCTGTACAATAAGGAAAACTGGTAAGTTCAATTTTAGCTACTTGTAATTTGGAACCATTCGGCAACGCTTCAGTAAGTTTGGTTTTCTCAGCCATAAAAAGAGCTAAAAGCTTAGGGAACGCTATGCAAGCAGCAATGTTGAGCAGCGTTAGCATTATAGGGTCTATCAAATTCATAGGTAATCATCTCCTGTGAAACGTAGGCGACGCCGAATAGCCCGTCGTAGACATCGCTGTTCTTAGCTGCAAACACAATCATTGCTTGCAGTCTATGTAAATTAACTTTAACATAAATTTTTGTAAATATAAACGTGGAATTCCTGGAATTATCATACACAGAAGAGAATGTGGATAATAAGGACGGTTATTGTAGCCTAATAACAAAATAAGCTGAAAAACGATCCGTTTACGATATTTAGGTAAGGTGTTATGTCAAAAACCCAAACCACGTCTTCTTTTTTATCTAACATTAGTGAACAAGAACGCGAGGCATTAAAGCGATTGGTAGATTACACAAATGTGGAATCGTTACCAGAAATTTGGCCTTTAGCAGCTGGACGATTTGGTGATGTTGTCGCCCTCCGTAGCCCTCACACTAAACCAGAAATCGTGATTACTTATACTCAGTTGGCAGAGCAAATGCAACTATTTGCTGCTGGGTTGCAGGCGTTGGGAGTAAAAGTAGGCGATCGCATTTCCTTAATTTCTGACAACAGTCCTCGCTGGTTCATTGCCGATCAAGGCATAATGACTGCTGGAGCCGTTGATGCGGTGCGTAGCTCCCAAGCGGAAAAAGAAGAACTGCTGTTTATCATCGCTAATAGTGGCAGTACGGCAATAGTAGTTGAGGATTTAAAGACACTTAAAAAACTGCAAGACCGCCTCAAAGATTTACCAATTCAGGTGGTAATATTACTTTCGGATGAACCACCACCGACAGAGGAAACCCTAAAAGTGCTGAACTTTGCCCAGTTACTCGAAATTGGGAAAAATCATAATTTTGTGCCAGTCAAGCAAAATCGTGAGGCTCTGGCAACCCTAATTTATACCTCTGGCACCACAGGTAAACCCAAGGGTGTAATGCTGTCTTATAGGAATTTGCTCCACCAAGTGATAACTATGGGGACAGTATTGCAACCAAATGTGGGCGATATCGTTCTCAGTATCTTACCTTCGTGGCACAGCTACGAACGAGCTGTTGAATATTATTTACTATCTCAAGGTTGCACGCAAGTTTATACCAACTTGCGCTCGGTAAAAGCCGATTTGAGACAATTTAAACCCAACTACATGGTGGGTGTACCCCGCCTGTGGGAATCAATTTATGAAGGAGTACAAAAGCAGTTCCGCGAGCAACCAGTAAATAAACAACGCCTAATTAACTTTTTAATCGGCAATAGCGAGAAATATATAAAAGCGCGGCGAGTTGCTCAAGGATTGAGTTTAAATAATCTTCATGCTTCAGCCGCCGAACGATTATCAGCTAAGATCCAAGCATCTGCTTTATTACCCCTCCATGCTCTGGGAGAACGACTGGTTTATGCCAAAGTGCGAGAAGCTACAGGAGGAGAAATTAAGCAGATGATTAGCGGCGGCGGTGCGCTTCCCAGACACATAGATAACTTCTTTGAAATTATTGGTGTGCAGATTTTGCAAGGTTATGGCTTGACAGAAACTTCTCCTGTTACCCATGTGCGGCGTCCTTGGCGAAATTTGATTGGTGCATCAGGGCAACCACTACCCGCTACAGAAGCTAAAATCGTAGATCCTGAGACAAAAGCGCCTTTGCCAGTAGAGAAGGGAGGCTTAGTATTGTTGAAGGGGCCGCAGATTATGCAAGGCTATTACCAAAATAGCGAAGCGACAGCGAAAGCAATTGATGCTGAAGGTTGGTTTGATAGCGGCGATTTGGGTTGGCTGACACCACAAGACGATTTGGTGCTAACTGGCAGAGCAAAGGATACGATTGTATTGACTAATGGGGAAAACATCGAGCCACAGCCGATTGAAGATGTGTGTTTGCGATCGCCATACATCGATCAAATTATGCTCGTCGGCCAAGATCAGCGCAGCCTGGGAGCCTTAATTGTCCCCAATGTCGAAGCCTTAGAAAAATGGGCAGCAAGTCAAAATCTGACACTGGATATGCACAACGATCAGGTTGCTTCTTCAGATAGTCAAAAAATTGATTTCGAGAGTAAAATGATCCAGGATTTATTTCGGCAAGAATTGAATCGGGA
The DNA here is from genome assembly GCF_036917635.1 of Nostoc sp. Taxonomy (GTDB): domain Bacteria; phylum Cyanobacteriota; class Cyanobacteriia; order Cyanobacteriales; family Nostocaceae; genus Nostoc. Next base: position 99,992 of record NZ_JBALCW010000018.1, on the reverse strand, counting down.
AGTGCAAAATCGTCCAGGTTATCGACCGGATGACCGCATCGGAACGTTTAAACTGATTCTGGAACCGTTTTCTATCGAAAATGGCTTGATGACACAAACACTAAAAGTTCGCCGACACGTCGTCACGGAACGCTATCACGATATTATTGACGGCATGTTTGCTTGATGATTCCACCTCCCAACTAGTAAGAGTGAACGTGAAATATTTATGGATGTCTCCAAATCTAACTTGCTCCTGAAACGTGTTGTTAACGTCAAAGTTATTGTGACTCCCCTTTGGAAAGAGGAAGTACAACAGCAGTTGCAAACGCAAATCAATCAACTCGATCAGCAACTGCAACAGCTAGACGTAGAAGGACAAAGAGCAGTTACTGCAATTCAAAAGCAGAGTCTGCAACCACCAGGCCCCCAGACCCTCCAACAAATTGACAATATCCAACTCCAAGTCAATCAAAAGAAAAGTGAATTTCTAGAGCAGAAAAATCAATTGCTGCAAAACCTCCAGCAAGTGCAGTTTCTTCAGCAAGATCAAGAAGTCAACCAATTCCAAATGGAAGGCTTTTTCCGGGTAGAGATTGGTGATAACCTGATTAGCAAAATGCAGGTAGAAATTGTTCTGCGCGATGGCGTTGTAGAAGAAATTCGCGGCGACATTTAATAAAGTTAGGAGTGAGGAGTCAGGAATTAGTTATGAGTTATGAGTTATGAGTTATGAGTTTAAATTCCTAACTCTTCACTCTTAACTCCTCACTCCTAACTCTTACCTAACTCCTCACTCCTAACTCTTAACTCCTCACTCCTCACTCCTAACTCCTAACTAATTCCTGACTCCAGCCCAAACAATTTGCCAGACTGGAGGTGAGCTAATAAAAAGCGATCGCCCGAAAGTAGTCATCTCAACTCGATATTTTATGCCAACTAAATCATCACCCCCTTTGATTTGCGTAATCGTCACAAAGGCTTGATTTCGTTGTGGATAAGCTACCTCTACCTTTCGCGTTCCTCCCACTGATCCTATGTCGTCAAAGGCATTCAGGGCGAGGGTAGCAGGATCGCTACCTTGGAGAGATGAGTTGAGCTTTTCTAGAGGTATAGTTTTATAATCGGAACGCTCTGGGTATGCCACAACCTCTTGAGACTGATGTATTGCTGCCACTTGCTGGGTTTGTGCATCAGTAGTCTCAACAATCGGTGCAGATGGCTGGCGGTGGATGATATAAACTCCAGCGCCAGCAGTCGCAAAGATACTTAGTATCACAATCAAAAAGATTTTCAACTTTGCCGACATAAAAGTAAACAGGAATTTCAAATAGGTTTATGACCAATTTTGAATTCTAGATTGAACTGTATCCCATATCCTCTACTTGTGAGAAGCTCCTGTATTTTAAGCAGTGGTTATGAGGAATATAAATAGCAATCCCATTTAATCCTTAAGAAACTCATGATGGTTGTTCAAAGTCAACCACTAAAACGAGATCGAGATATTGGCTAACCATTATACATCTCCAGAAATTAAATATGCGTAACCTGAAACCCTTGTAGAGACGCGAAATTTCCCGTCTCTACATTCCTTGTCGGAGATGTCTATTGAGGATAGCTCTGTATTATAGACCTCTAAGTTATATTTAGGTTCCTGGAGTTAGGAGTTAGGAACTCCCCCACTGCTCTCTCATCTCCCCCATCCCCAATGCCCCATGCCCAATACTTCGGCTTCGCTCAGTACAAGTCCCCAATCCCCAATCCCGAACCTAAAATATAAAATATCCAGTCCAAAACTCTCCCACCAAGATACAATTCGATCTGATAAAAACTGTTAAACTCCATAAACCATTGATTTCCAAACCACCCTATGAGCATTCACGAAGTATTTATGCCGGCGCTGAGTTCTACCATGACCGAAGGCAAAATCGTTTCCTGGGTAAAATCGCCAGGGGACAAAGTGGAAAAAGGCGAAACAGTGGTGGTTGTAGAGTCAGATAAGGCAGATATGGATGTAGAAACCTTTTATGAAGGCTTTCTTGCCCATATCATAGTTGAAGCTGGTGAAACTGCCCCGGTAGGATCTGCGATCGCTTTCATCGCCGAAACGGAAGCTGAAATTGAACAGGCCAAATCTCTTGCCAATTCCTCCGGCGTGGCTGCTACTACTACCGCTTCCCCTGAACCAGTCACCGCCACAGCTTCAGCCGCCACACCTGCCTTAGCGTCTCAAAACGGGTCTAACCACAAAGAAGGAAGACTTGTAGCTTCACCCCGGGCTCGCAAATTAGCGAAAGAACTCAAAGTTGATTTAACTACACTCCAAGGTAGTGGCCCCCACGGTCGCATTGTCGCCGAAGATGTAGAAGCATTGTCCAATAAGGGCAAACAACCAACCAGCGCCCCAGTTGCCCCCCCAGCACCTGTACCAACCAGCGCCCCAGTTGCCCCCCCAGCACCTCGCACACCCGCACCCACGCCAGCAGTAGCGGCTGTTCCTGGTCAAATCGTCCCTCTAACTACCTTCCAAAATGCCGTAGTGCGGAACATGGTAGCTACCATATCCGTGCCCGTTTTCCGTGTCGGTTATACAATTACCACTGATGGGTTAGACAAACTTTATAAACAAATTAAATCCAAAGGCGTGACAATGACAGCGCTACTGGCGAAAGCTGTAGCAGTGACATTGCAAAAACACCCATTGTTAAATGCTAGCTACTCAGAGCAGGGTATTGTTTATCATTCTGATATCAACATTTCCGTAGCAGTAGCGATGGATGATGGCGGATTAATTACGCCTGTGCTGCAAAATGCCGATGGAGTAGATATTTATTCTCTATCGCGGACTTGGAAGTCTTTGGTAGAACGTGCGAGGGCTAAACAATTACAGCCTCAAGAATACAACAGTGGTACTTTTACCCTGTCGAATTTGGGGATGTTTGGCGTAGATAAATTTGATGCGATTTTACCGCCTGGACAAGGTTCAATTTTAGCGATCGGGGCATCACGTCCGCAAGTGGTAGCAACACCCGACGGTTTATTTAGTGTACGGCAACAAATGCAAGTGAATATTACTTCTGACCACCGGATTATTTACGGTGCCCATGCTGCGGCGTTCTTGCAAGATTTAGCGAAATTGATTGAGACAAATCCTCAATCTTTGACAATGTAATTTTGAAAAGATACCAAATTTAAATGTTAGCGCTATGAGCGAGTAGTAGTTTTCGTAGAGTAGCGCTAACAATAAATTAAATCAGAAACTAAACCCCTGCCGCCGAATTTAGAATTGTGAACTTTAGTATGATTCGCTTGTATACATCGTATAGATAAAGCTAATAATGACTGATCAAAGGCAATACGCTTGGGTTAAGCATTTCTTTCTTCTGTCTGCGTCCTTGGCGGTAATGCCTCCGGCACGCTCCGCGAACGTTAAAAAAATTGAGTTTGACAAAGAGTTTTAGCCTTAACTGAACCGTATTGTCATAAAAGGAAAGTTTTTCATGACTCAAAGCGAAAAAGCATCAGTAGCTTATATCTTTTAACTTATTCCACAATTCAAGTGCAGGAATGTGACTCAAACCAGCAAATTGTGCATCGGCTGTTTCTATCACTATCCATTCTCCACTTTCTAATTGCCCGATATCAATTGCTATATAAGGAACACTAAGGCGTTCAGCAGCTAAGACTGCTAACTTTAATACTTGCGCCTCTTCTGGTTTTGATAACTTGCTCAAGTCATCTTGCCCATCCCAGTAATATCCATATTTTAGAATCTGCTGATTATAAATAAAACATCTAAACTCTCTTCCCATTAGAAAACCATTTGGGGCTAGGCGTGTATATCGCAATTTTACTAATTTCCTAACAATAACTCTACCTCGTGAATGATATTTAAGTTTTAATAACCCTTCTGTAATTATGATTAATTCTTCTTGATTATTTGCTACACAAGACTTCCATCCTTGCATTTTTATAGATTGAACTGCGCCTTTGACAAACAGAGGAAATCCTAATAATTCACCAGCCTCAATACATTCGTTTGTTGAGGTAATTACTAAACTCTCAGGTGTCAATCGTTTTAAGTGAGGATAAAATAGGTCAAATTCTAGCGCTGTCTGGTGTTCTAAAGGAGTATTGAGTAGTTTTATCCCCTTAGCCAAAGCTGCATAATATATAGCTTTGTAACGCTGAAACTCAGGAATATAACCTATCCAGACACCTACAGTTGCTTTAGGATAATTAGGAATGTGCCATAGAGCATTTTCTGCTGTACCACATCGTTCTAAATCTCGCGGGATATAGTAGACTTTGCACCCTAATAATTGTGCCGCCTCAGTCATCAATTTATTTTCGTTAGCGCTAGCAGATAGCTCTATTTGTTCGGTTGATTCACTTAAAACAATCATTTATTTCTCAGCGTGCCTCTGCGTTTAAAAAAATAAAAAAGTGGGCATTACCCACTTTACATAAATTATCCCTTCACACAAAGAACTTGCTTGAGTGTTGCTACAACTTCAACCAAATCTGCTTGATTTTCCATAACTTTTTCTATCGACTTATAAGCACCAGGAATTTCATCTAACACCCCCTCATCTTTGCGGCATTCAACACCATTTGTTTGCTCAATTAAATCATCAAGCGTATAGACATTTTTTGCCTTATTTCTAGACATCAAACGCCCTGCACCATGAGAACAAGAACAGAAACTCTGAGCATTACCTTTACCCTTAACGATGAAAGACTTTGCTCCCATCGAACCAGGAATTATCCCATAGTCTTCAGTCTGGGCGCGGACTGCACCCTTACGAGTAACGTATACATCCTCGTCAAAATGCACCTCTTTTTCGGCGTAATTGTGATGACAATTAACCTGTAATAAAGGTTTAGTTGCCTTCCCACCTACCAAATGCTTCTCAACTATGTGCTTAAAACGCGCCATCATCACATCGCGGTTGACACGCGCATAGTTTTGTGACCATTGCAAATCGTGCCAGTATGCTTGGAATTCTGGCGTACCTGCGACAAAATGAGCTAAATCAGGGTCAGGTAATTTATTGCCTGCCATTTTTGCTAATTCTCTAGCTGTGTGAATATGACACTGGGCGAGTTTATTGCCGATGTTACGCGAACCAGAATGCAGCATCAGCCAAACTTGATTCTCTGTATCAAGGCACACTTCAATAAAGTGGTTTCCTCCACCCAGAGAACCCATCTGTCTCATGGCTTTACTTTGTAAGTCTTGCACGCCGCGATGCAAGTCTTTAAAATCTTCCCAGTGTTGCCAATTGCTAACAGATTTTTCAACGTCTTTGTTTTCGTTGAATCCAGTCGGAATTGCTGCTTCAATATCCAGGCGGATTTTCTTCAGTTTACCTTCAAATTGTTCGGCGGTAAATGATGTTTTGATAGCGCTCATTCCACAACCAATATCCACACCCACAGCAGCCGGTATAATTGCCTCTTTGGTTGCAATTACAGAACCCACTAAGGCACCTTTTCCTAAATGAACATCTGGCATTAGTGCCACGTGCTTAAACACAAATGGTAGTGATGCGACATTCTTTGCCATCTTAGTTTCTTCTAGTCCCAAAGAGTGATTCGCCCAAGATAATACGGGTGCTGGCGTGGTAATTTCTAACTTTTCGTAGGGCATAATTTTTTGTATTTTGGATTTTAAATTTTAGATTTTGGATTGGGTAGATTTTACTGATTGATAATTATCTGTCTGACTTATAACCCATTATCTAGTGACTTTCCAGGGTTTGTAGTAAGGATTTTAGTCCTTATTACGAACTTGCTTACCCATCAATTTAAACTTGACATACTACTAGTTATTTGTAGCAATTTAAATATTTATTGTCTTTCATTTGGCTTGCTCAATTTTCGTAAAGCTGAAGAACTACTATTTATACTACAAGCGTAATAAATAAAATTACAAAAGTCAACCTATGACCACAGAGTGACAGCAGATGTTTAGCAAATGTATTAAAATTTGTAAAGAAAATTACTCTGTTTAAATAGCCGCTTAGAGTTCTGACAGAATATGGCAGTGCGTCAAGATACAATCTGGGAACGTTTCTTATCCCCTGTAGTGCGTCTTTTGATTGATGAAGACGGGTTACGGCGTTACGCTGATAGTATTGACTGGGAGAAAGAGGGCGATCACTATCGACGAGATGATGTGATAATTCCCTTGTACTACAGTAATCAAAACTTTCACGGGATTGCAGGTGGATATCTGAATTACGGTGCAGCAGTTACTTACGATCCGATTACCCAATATGTTCTGCCACCGAATGAAAATATTGTCCGTCAGGCTTTAGTTGATGCCGTGAAGGTAAAACCACGACGCATACTCGATTTAGGCTGCGGTACAGGTTCCACTACTTTAATGTTAAAGCAGACTTTCCCCGAAGCGGAAGTTATTGGTTTGGATTTATCACCATATATGCTGGTAAGGGCAGAAGATAAAGCTATAAACGCTGGTTTAGATATAGTCTGGCGACACGGGAATGCTGAAAAAACTGGTTTTAGAGATGCAACATTTGACTTAGTGACAGCTTCTTTGCTATTCCATGAAACACCAGATGCAGTGTCTCTAGCAATTCTGCGCGAAAGCTTCCGGTTGCTGGTAGCTGGAGGGCAAGTATTAATTCTAGATGGGAATCAGAAGACTCTGCGTCAGTTAGAATGGCTTAATGATGTTTTTGAGGAGCCATATATTCGTGAATATGCTGCTAGTAGCGTAGAGGCGAATATGGGTGCAGCCGGATTTGAAGCTGTGCGATCGCAGGATGTATGGTGGATAAATCAGGTAACTAGGGGCGTTAAACCGCTCTCAACCGAAAATATCCGTCGGTATACTCCCACATCAATAGATAATAATGATTTGGAGGGACTTGGATCTCCAGCATTTGGCATAAGGGCATGAGTTTAAAGGCAGTTCTCTTTGATTTTAATGGTGTGATCATTAACGATGAGCCAATCCACCTGCAACTGATAGATGAGATTCTCATTCAAGAAAATCTCCAACCCCAACGCGTAAGCGAGCGTCAAGCTTGTCTTGGACGCAGCGATCGCGCTTGTTTTGGGCAACTACTCGCTAATCGTGGTAGAGTCGGTAACGAAAACTATTTAACTCAATTGCTCTACCGCAAAGCCCAAGCCTATGTGGTGGAACTAGATAAAATCAAGAAACTGCCTTTATATCCAGGCGTAGAAGATTTAATATTTCAGGTGCGATCGCAAAATCTAAAACTAGGTTTAGTTAGTGGTGCTATTCGTCAAGAAATAGAATTGGTACTCGATCGAGCTAAACTAGCTGAACATTTTAAAATTATCGTCGCCGGTGATGACATTACCACCAGTAAACCAGAACCTGATGGTTATCTACTGGCAGTGAAACGCCTAAATAAAGAATATCCAGAATTAAATCTTCAACCACACGAATGTCTGGCAATTGAAGATACTCCAGCAGGTATCGAAGCAGCAAAGCGATCGCAAATGCAAGTTGTAGGTGTAGCGAATACTTATCCATTCCACATGCTCCAGCGCTGCTGTAACTGGACTGTTGATTATCTCAGTGATTTGGAACTCGAACGCGTGCAGAAGGTTTATTCTCAAAAACAGCCTCAACCATCGATAACTGAATGTTAGAATACTATATGGTGATAGTATATTGAGTTAATGAGTAATATTACTCTTGACTTTGTACGAATTTTGGGGAATTAGCTCAGTTGGTAGAGTGCTGCGATCGCACCGCAGAGGCCATCGGTTCAAATCCGTTATTCTCCATTTATCGATTTTTTCCAAGTTCAGGGGCATAAATTACGTATTTTCGCGGCTTTCAGCAATTAAATCAGTTTTAAAGAATTATTGTCCAAAATCAGCCTGTAAAACTCGGCTAAATATCATAGGACTTACGCAAGAGTTACGGAATAACGAACCTTATTAGGCGCAGAGAAGCCAGTGCGCCTAATAAGGTTCCCCTAACGCTCTGATGTAACTAATTCACGATACACCGCCAGTGTTTCCTGATGGACGCGGGCAACACTCAGCCATTGTAGGTTTTGATTTGCCCGGTGTTTCCATTCGTGCAACATATCGGCATTACTCAGTAATTGCACTAAAACTCCAGCCAAAGCATTACTATCTTTTGCTGGCACTAAAAGTCCTGCTTCGCCATTGTCCAAAGCTTCAGGAATCCCGTCTACTTGAGTGCCAACGATTGCATTTCCAGCTTCCCTTGCTTCCGAAAGTACCAAAGGACAAGGATCGCGGTGGGAAGCCAGCACAAATATGTCACAAGATATCAGATAGCGTTGAGGTTCTGCCTGGAAGCCTTCAAAATGGATACGTTCTTTGACAGAAGTTGCTTCTGCCTGTGCCTCAAATAGCTGTTTATCAGGGCCATTTCCTACCAAATAAAGATGCGCTTGGGGAAAATCTAAGGCAATTTGCTCAAAAGCAGCGATTAACTCAGCAATACCCTTGCGTTGATACATCCCGGCTACAGTTGCGATCGCTGGACGTTGTAATGGTAAAGCTTGATAATCTTGTATTTGTCGGGTGCGGGGGCTGCCCAAAGTTCCATTACATACTACCCGCAACTTGTTTTCTGGGATACCGCGCTTTTCCATAGAATCTCGTACAGCCTTGCTGACGGCAATTACCCTATCAGCTAAACCCATCAATAGGCTAGAACGCTGAAATTCATTGTGGACTGTGGAAACTAAAGCATATTTATGCCCTTTAAAAATCCGGGCTAGGATAACTCCCGTCATCATGTGGGCGTGAACGATATCCGGCTGAAATTCTGCTGCGATCGCCAGGTAACGCACAGATGCTTTAATAATACTTATCGGTTTCCTAGCTTGGTCTAGTTGGTAGTGTTTTACACCACAGATATTTAGTAACTTCTCATATTCACCACCACCGGAAATAACCGCTACCTGATGACCCGATTTTGCCTGTAAACAAGCCAGATCCACAGCCACATTCACAATACCGTTACCTATTTCTTGAACGTGGTTCAAAATATGTACGATTCGCATCATCTTTAAGATATGTATAAAAAATCAAGATAAGTAACTGAGTGGAAATAAAAATAATTCTTGAGGTCTTCAATGACAACTCAAAAGGAGTCAGTAGTGCGAACTGACCAAGAGCGCTTATAACTAATTACTTAGCTTAAAGACTTATTCATTAACATCTCGATAAATCGGGGTAAAACTCCAAAATTCTCCAGCTAAGGATTGCAGAGGTGCAGAGGGGAATTTCTAAATATCCGTTCGTATGCCTAAAATTTCTTCTTCTCCCCTGCTCTTGCGCTTCTCTGCACCCCTGCTACCTCAACGATTTTCCCTTTTCTTAGTGCCATTCCTTCCTAGCCCAGGAACCGAGACATGCTCACCACGTTCTGCCGGGAATACGAAAGCACTGTTAGGATAAAAATTTATCAAAATAATTAATGCTTCTATCTCGTCTGGTTCTTGAGTGTATGTACGAAAATTTCTCAATTGAAACCCAAGGTGCCACTTGCCAACAAACTTTTAAATAGTATCTCCCGGTTAGCTCATTTTTTTTGGAGTTCGAGAAATTGCCGAAAAATATAAAATCTAGGTGTAGTAATGGTTTTAGGCATTCCCCTAAATTTACCTTGAACTACCACCCTGCTCTAAAAACTCTATTCTTATGCGATCGCGCAAAGTCGGGACGAAAATACATTTGTATTATGGGGTGAAACCCCTATTAAATCGTTCAGCTTTTTTCTAACTCAATTTAAAATGGGCGAACCGGGAGTAGTATATTTAGTTGACAGGCGAATCGTATAAAATCAATTCTGGAGGGTGTATGTCCCTAAGTATATCAAGTGTATTTGATCCCAATTTCTATCGTAGTGCCAATACTGACTTAGCTGGTTTAAATGATGCTCAAGCTTTATCACACTTCGAGGCTTATGGTTTAAATGAAGGCCGTTCCTTCTCACCACTGATTAATTTAAGTTTTTATCGGTCTAGCAATTCTGACCTGGCAGACTTCAACAACAGCCAACTGTTGAATCATCTGGAGAATTATGGTGTAGCTGAGGGACGCAGTTTCTCTCCACTTGTTGACCTTAACTACTATCGTGCTAACAACAGTGACCTTGCAAGCTTTAACAACGAGCAATTATTTAATCATCTGGAAAACAATGGTATTACTGAGGGACGTACCTTTGGTCCGGTTTTCAATCTTAACATATATAATTCGCTTAACTCTGACCTCACAAACCTAACAAATTCTGCACTGTTGCAGCATTTTGAACTCAATGGGATAAATGAAGGTCGTAATTTCTCACCCTATTTTGACTTTAACTACTATCGCGCTAACAACCAAGACTTAGCTAATTTGAACAACAGCCAGTTGTTGCAGCACTTTGAAATCAATGGGATAAATGAAGGGCGTAAATCTTCACCCTATTTTGATGCTGGTTTCTATAAAGCAAATAATCCCGATTTGGTTTCTTTGAAAGGCATCAATCTACTTGAACATTTTGATGAATATGGAGTATTTGAAGGACGACAAGCTGCTAGTGAATATGCAGGAAACACATTAAGTACTGCTCCCGAACTTACAATCGGGTCAAATTATACTTTAGTACTAGGACACGTTGGCTCATCCGAGCCGTCGGACTATTATCAATTTAATTTGAGTCAAGCTAGTACTGTTACGATATATGACTATGGCTTGTCTAGAAGCGTAGGTGAGGAAATATTGAACAGTAACGGTCAGGTTGTAAATTCTAGAAATAGTGGGGTGTATAACTCAAATGGTAGTGTTACGGGCAACCCATCCCTAAGCATTTCATTAAATGCAGGAACTTATTATCTAGACATTCAACCTCAAGCTGGGAATACTGATTACGATTTTTATATTAATGCGACTGATTCGTTAAGCTATGAATATAATCTCGCCGGAAGCGTTAATAGTAACATAGAGATGATGAATAAGATAAACACATATGGTAGTTTCTATAATCGCCTTATACAAAATACTGCCGCAGGATAGTAATAAGCGAAGTTGCTAGTTATTGATTCAGGCGATCGCTTGGTGCAATAAAATACCCTCCAGAGATGAAAAACGGAGGGGAATATGTTAAACGAAATTATTACTGTCTATGCGATCATCGATGACCTGTTAAAGGCGATTAGGCATAGTGAAGACTGTCGTAGCAGCAATCCCAGCGCTGATGGCAACCTAAAGTTTGTGCAATCGGATACTTCTACACTAGTTGAAGTCTTTATTTATTATTATCCTAGTTATTCTCCTTTTATAACCTTCGCAACGTTGGATAATTTCACCGCGACAAATCTGGTAGTCGGTAGTAACGTCATCGTCTAGGAGAGCATCCCGTCAGGTGCAAAAACCTTGATAGCCCTCATCCCCTTTCCCCGAATCCCATCTATGGGATTCGGGGAACTAGAATTATGTCTCCCCTCTCCCAAACATGGGAGAGGGGCTGGGGGTGAGGGAAAAGATTTAAGCCAAAATTGGGATGCTCCCTCGTCTAGCGCTCAGATTTATCATAGTATGGCGAAAATGTACATGCCAGTACTAAATTGCATAAGTTCATAGCGAATTGACGAAAACAGACTCTGCGCCCTCACTAAAATCTGAGCAGTAAAAGCTGCTGCTCAGATTTCTCGTTACATTTCAATTTCAACTCTCAATTAGTCACCAATTTCCGAAATTATCTACTAATTCACTTTTGTAAATGCTAAGTTTTTAACAGCAAAAACCATCGTCACCTAAAAAGTTACGACTCAATTAACACAAGTTTGCGAACTTGAGAATTGTTTCCCTGAGCGCGGCGTGATGAGGCAGCTGTTAGCAAAAACTTCCAAGACTGAGGAGAAATTATAGAAGGATCTATCATTGAAAGAAAACTCTTGAAATTTTTTTGCTTCAGTGCTACTAAACTCCAATGGAGTTTCAGGTAATTTTTGATATCTTGAAGTAGAGGAATCTTTGAGCGATGTTGCTCATTTACCAAAGCATAAATTTTTTCCTTCATCAAAATATTTGTAGCTAACCGTCGAGACAAAGAAAACTTTTGATTATAAGCACCAGGCCAGACGGTGCGGTAAGCCAGACACTGATTAAGGAAAATTGCATCGCCAAACTGGGCAATCCGAATCCAGGAATCGATATCATCACAGTTAGCATCGAGTGTGGAATCCCAACCACCACTTTTTACGAAAGCATCACGTCGGGAAGCTACTTGTACAGGCGTACCAAATGGTACAAGCTCTAAGAGCATACCGTAGTGAATATCGGCTTGTGGGATATAAAAAGCTAAACCGGGGCCAACTTCGGGAGTGCGACTGAGTTCAACTTCATTACCATCCACCTGAGCCGCCACACAAGAGCAGATTACAGCATCGGGACGAAGTGCGATCGCCTTAATCATCTCTTCTATGCAGTTAGGTGCTAAATAGTCGTCATCATCTAAAAATTTAATCCAGTCGCCGCTAGCTTTGGCAACTCCAGCATTTACCGTTGCTGCATGGCCCTGGTTCACTTCGTTACGATGGTAAACAACCTTGTCCCCTAAACTTTTAATATAGGTTTGGGTATCGTCAGAAGAACAGTCATCGGCAACAACCACCTCACACTCGATTGTTTGGTTACGAGCCGAGTCAATTGCTCTTTGTAGCAAATTTAAGCGATTATAGGTACTGATGACGACGCTAAATTTCATAAATTTCACCCCTGTGTAACAGCATTCTGCAATATAGCTTTGAACTTTAGGCTGTTGTATCAGTAAAATTATCAATCCTAACAAGTAGACTGAAATAGGATTATCGATTTATCATTGATAATCGTGAGATTTTTTTAAGCAGACACCAAAGACTATGAATGCTCAAGAGATTATCCGCTCCATTGAAGCGGAACAAATAAAATCAAATCTGCCCGACATTTATGTGGGCGACACCGTAAAAGTGGGAGTGAAAATCAAGGAAGGCGAAAAATACCGCGTACAACCCTACGAGGGAGTAGTGATTGCCATGCGCAACGGTGGCATCAACGAAACTATTACAGTCCGTAAAGTTTTTCAAGGTGTGGGCGTTGAGCGGGTGTTTCTGTTGCATTCTCCCCGGATTGACAGCATCAAAGTATTACGTCGTGGTAAGGTACGCCGTGCTAAACTGTATTATCTCCGCGATCGCGTAGGTAAGGCAACCCGAATCAAGCAACGGTTTGACCGCCCTTTGTGATTCGTCCTTCAATAGTATGAGAGAAATCTTAAGCGGCATCTGCCGCTAACTTGTTTTCAAGGGCGAAATTGAGGTATGATAAAAATTGGGTGTTGCGTTAGACTAAAATTTAGTTCAGCGCAATAACTGAATCAAAAACAGCTTGTGCGCTCTTAGTTCAGTTGGTAGAACGCAGGTCTCCAAAACCTGATGTCGGGGGTTCAAGTCCTCCAGGGCGCGCTCAAGAGCAAAAAACAAAGCCCGAAATAATTACGCAACTGCTATATTAGCAGTTAGCGATAATAATTTCGGGTAAACTTATTGTATTTGTAGTTGTTTTGCTTTCAGTAAGTGAAATAGAGTCGAAACTGCAAACCTGGATGACCAAAATTGAGTGACAAACGGGAGAATTAAGGGTCGTGGCCAAAAAAAGTGAAGCAGAATTGCCAGAAACCACAAATGGGTTTAGCTTTAACAACTTCATACAGGGAACCAAAGAAGAACTTGATAAAGTAGTTTGGCCCAGTCGGAAACAGATAGTGAGCGAATCCGCCGCTGTGTTGTTAATGGTTGCACTCTCCGCATCTTTGATATACTTGGTCGATGGATTGTTTCGTTGGGCAGCACAACAGGTGTTCTGATGACTTTTGCAACAGACGAACCTCGTAACTCCACGTTCCAGTCGGAGGAAACAGGAGAAACAGTAGAAGCAGCGTCAAAAGAAGCACGCTGGTATGCAGTGCAAGTAGCCTCAGGCTGTGAAAAGCGTGTAAAGACTAACTTAGAGCAACGCATTCAAACTTTTGATGTAGCCGACAAAATTGTTCAGGTAGAAATTCCGCAAACGCCGGCGGTGAAAATCCGCAAAGATGGCAGTCGCCAGCATACAGAAGAAAAAGTTTTCCCTGGCTATGTGCTGGTGCGGATGATGATGGATGATGATACCTGGCAGGTAGTACGAAACACCTCCCATGTAATTAACTTTGTCGGTGCAGAACAAAAACGTGGTAGCAGTAAGGGTCGCGGTCATGTGAACCCCATACCACTGAGTTCTTCAGAAGTCGAACGTATATTCAAACAAACCAGCGAACAAGAGCCGGTTCTCAAAATTGACATGGCTACTGGTGATAAGATAATGGTGCTTTCGGGCCCATTTAAAGATTTTGAAGGCGAGGTGATTGAAGTTTCTCCAGAACGGAGTAAACTTAAAGCCTTGCTCTCAATTTTCGGCAGGGATACACCAGTAGAACTGGAATTTAATCAGGTAGAGAAACAGAGTTAAATACAAATGGCGAAGAAAGTAGTGGCGGTCATTAAACTGGCCCTGAATGCTGGAAAAGCCAACCCAGCACCGCCAGTCGGGCCCGCCTTGGGTCAACATGGCGTTAACATCATGATGTTCTGCAAAGAGTACAACGCCAAAACAGCAGACCAAGCTGGAATGGTGATACCTGTAGAAATCTCGGTTTTTGAAGACCGGAGTTTTACATTTGTCCTCAAAACGCCACCAGCATCAGTGTTAATTCGGAAGGCGGCGAAAGTTGAAAAAGGCTCGAATGAACCCAACAAAAAGAAGGTTGGGTCAATTAGCAAAGCCCAATTGCAAGAAATAGCCCAAACCAAACTCCCCGACCTTAATGCCAACGACATAGACGCGGCAATGAAGATTGTGGCAGGAACGGCTAAAAATATGGGTGTAACAATCACAGAGTAAAAAAGTTATGAGTTATGAGTTATCAGTTTTAAATTAGTAACTCCTCATTCCTTACTCCTAACTTGCTACTCCAAAAGCTAAAATCCAAAATTGTATCGGGGGAGAGGCGAGGCTTCGGAATTACCCCAGGAGAAAAAAATGGTAAAAATATCGCGTCGTTTGCAGACGCTGCAAGCAAAAGTAGAAGACAAGGACTATCATCCTTTAGAGGCTTTAGCCCTTCTCAAAGACACAGCAACAGCTAAATTTGCCGAAGCTGCGGAAGCACATATCCGGTTAGGAATTGACCCTAAGTATACAGACCAACAGTTGCGGACAACGGTAGCACTGCCTAAAGGTACAGGACAAATCGTCCGGGTAGCGGTGATTGCCAGAGGCGAAAAGGTAAACGAAGCTAGCATCGCTGGTGCTGATATAGTAGGATCAGAAGAACTGATTGACGAAATCCAGAAAGGTAGAATGGATTTTGACAAACTAATTGCCACACCCGATGTGATGCCACAGGTGGCAAAGCTGGGTAAGTTGCTTGGTCCGCGTGGTTTGATGCCATCGCCCAAAGGTGGAACCGTAACATTTGATTTAGGAAGTGCGATCGCAGAATTCAAAGCTGGTAAATTAGAATTCCGAGCTGACCGAACTGGTATTGTTCATGTTATGTTTGGTAAGGCAACATTCTCGCCTGAAGATTTGTTAGTCAACCTGAAGGCATTACAAGAGACGATTGACCGTAACCGTCCTTCAGGAGCTAAAGGTCGTTATTGGCGCACATTTTATGTGTCAGCCACAATGGGGCCATCGATTAAAATTGATGTCACCGCCCTACGAGATTTGAAACTGAGCGAAGCAGGTTAACTAAAAGTTAGGAGTTATGAGTTAGGAATTAAGAGTTATGAGTTATGAGTTTTATTTTTAACTCCTCACTCCTCACTTTAAATTAAATAGGCAAAGCCGGAGACAGCAGGTGCTAATAGCTTAAATATCCTGCCGAGGTTAAAACTTTAATAGTCAGAATTACCACCCTTAAAGGTGTGATAACTATGGCGTTAAGAGTTTTAATAGTCAACCCCGGCTAAGTTAGCTGGGGTTTGTTGTTTGGGTTCAGGTTTAGAAGAAACGTACAAGTAGGGTACTTCACCGATTATTTTAAGGAGGTGAGATTGCAATGGGTAGAACACTAGAAAATAAAAAAGAGATAGTAGCTGACCTCAAAGAAACTTTGAGTCAGTCAACTCTGGCACTGGTAATTGACTATCAGGGGCTAACAGTTTCTGAAATCACAGACTTACGGCGGCGGCTGCGTCCTAGTGGCACCGTTTGTAAGGTGACTAAGAACACTTTTATGGGCATTGCCATTAAAGATGATGAAAAATGGCAGCCTATGTCGGAATTGCTCAATGGTTCTTCCGCCTTTTTGCTGGTAAAAGAAGATTTTTCATCGGCAATTAAGGCATACCAAGAATTCCAAAAAGTCAGTAAGAAGACAGAACTTCGTGGTGGTGTACTAGAAGGTCGCCTACTCAAAGAACCTGATGTCAAGATACTGGGAGACTTGCCATCTAAGGAACAACTCATCGCCCAAATTGCTGGGGCTATCAACGCCTTGGCTACTAAGATTGCTGTGGGTATCAACGAAGTTCCTGGTTCACTGGCTCGTGCTTTGCAGGCTGTGTCTGAACAAGAGCAAAGTGGTGGTAGCACCGAAACTGCTGCTGTCCAAAATAGCAGCGCCGAAACTGCTGCTGAACCTGATAGCAGCACTGAAACTGCTGCTGAACCTGATAGTAGCACTGAAACTGCTGCTGAATAGACTTCGTAGTTCGTCAGTCAAAAGTCAAAAGCTAATGACCAATGACTTAATGACTAATGACTAATGACTAATAAATAATCAAAATTACAGGAGTTATATCAATGTCTGCTGCAACCGATCAAATTTTAGAACAACTAAAAACCCTTTCTTTGCTGGAAGCTTCTGAGTTAGTCAAGCAAATTGAAACCGCTTTTGGCGTGAGTGCTGCTGCACCCGTTGGCGGCATGATGATGATGCCTGGTGCTGGTGGTGCTGCTCCGGCTGAGGAAGTTGTTGAGCAAACCGAGTTTGAAGTAATTCTCGAATCAGTCCCAGCTGATAAGAAGATTGCCGTGCTGAAGATTGTCCGGGAATTGACCGGTTTGGGTCTGAAAGAAGCGAAAGACTTGGTAGAAGCTGCGCCCAAGGCAGTTAAAGAAGGTCTTGCTAAGGATGCTGCTGAAGATGCTAAGAAGCGCATCGAAGAAGCTGGCGGTAAGGTGACTGTTAAGTAGTCACAATTCTATTACCAGTTTGTGATTAAGGAGCCTGATTTAGGCTCCTTTTTTTCATTGTCAATTATTGCGGTTCTCGTACCAATTCACGAAAATCCTGATATAGCAGGGGACTCTTTACTAGGGACTGGGTTGAAAGTCTTTTTGTATATAGGTTTTATCATCAGTTAAACCAAATCTTAGTTGAGAACCGTAGTTTTCACCCTCTCCCTAAATCCCTCTCCCTCTCTCTGGGAGAGGGAGTTTGAAATTCTGGCTCCCCGAATCCCAGAGAGAGGGATTCGGGGTTGGGGGATGAGGGCAAATCCTTTTCATCATGGAAGAACTATAGGTTTCAAGATAGACGTGGTTTAATGTTTTAACCTTCTTGTCTGTTGCTATATTTATAGTATTTTATTGACTTCATTAAGAATATTAAATATTTATTGCTTTTTTATGTTTATAATGCATTAGAAGACACTATTTTTCTTACCCCCCTTGCGTAATATGGCAAGAACAGGGCGAAAAGTACCATAGCAACAACAGCAAGAATAAAGTTTTTTGCCAGAAATATATTTGCATTAGGCGAGGAAGGTAAGGCGTGACATCATTGCTCAAAATCGTACAAACCACTGATGAATCCCAGATTTTTGAATTTTTCCAGGAATCAGCAGGGAAGTGGCGATCGCAACGACGCTACTACACGCTACCGCAGGGAGAAACTAAGGAGATGGAGAGTATAGTTACGATCAATTTTTTAGAGCAGGGCTGTGATGAATTGCAAAAGCTAGCTCAGATGCACGATTTGTCTGATGCAGGTAGTTTAATCTGTGGTGCAGCAGTTGTATGGGAAAGTACAAATGTGCTAAATACAAAGAAAGAATCGCAAGGTTCAACAATATTTGGGGTTAAGGGAAACATTTTGTACCGCGATCGCGGTTTTGCCATATCCAAACCAGTTACCGCCCAGTATTATTTCTCTAACCCGAAAACACTATGTTTGCGAACTGAATACAACGGTTCAGTGTTTGAGGAAGAGTTAAAGCTAATTGGCAGCAAATACCGCACCAGACAGACGATCATCTCTCGTGCTGGTGAGCAGTTGATGATTGGGCAATATTTAGAAAATAGAATAGATTAGCTTCTTCCCTACTCCCGACTCCCTGTCTACGCAAATAATTTCAAAAATCAAAGCGGACTGCTATATAACTTTTTATAACAATTTTGAAAATTTCCCCCAGAAAGTTAGTTGCTATGTCATCATGGGAAGTGAAATGAGAATTAATTCGGCGACAGTGTTTGTTTTTAGTATTGACAGGCTTTTCCCTTTTGGTATTACAGACTTCTCTCCGAAATCTAAATCTCTACAAACTTATGATTTTGGAGACATTTAATGTCAATTTACGTTGGTAACCTCTCCTATGAAGTTACACAAGATGCGCTGAGTGCTGTATTTGCAGAATATGGTGCTGTAAAGCGTGTTCAGCTACCTACTGATCGTGAAACAGGTCGTTTACGCGGCTTTGCTTTCGTGGAAATGAGTTCAGAAGATGAAGAAACAAAAGCCATTGAAGCGCTTGATGGTGCTGAATGGTTGGGTCGTGACCTTAAAGTGAATAAGGCCAAGCCCAGAGAAGACCGAGGTGGAGGTGGCTCCTTCGGTGGTGGTGGTAATCGTGGCGGCGGCGGCGGCGGCGGCGGCGGCGGCTACAACCGTGGTCGCTACTAAGCTAAGTAGGCGAAAGTCATTTAGTTGAATCTAGAAAAGGCTTAGGCAGCAATGCTTGAGCCTTTTTTACGCAAAACTTTACTTGTTAATAATACTCAGTAGAGGCGTACATCTGTCATTGGTATCATTCTTAACAGTCGTATTGCAACGGTTACACCTGAGTTGCAAGCCCAACTCAAAGGCTTTCAATTGCTCAGTTAGATGATTTGTGTAGAGTGCTATTGAGTTTTTACAGGTCTATTGGGAAGCCTAAATATTGAACTGCTCCTTCTTTATTCAAAGCGAGCGATCGCTTTGACTACGCTTTTTTGGATTGAGGTCAATCACCTGTCTGCTGATAAACATCTGGACTCCACTTCTCCATCAAGCGGTCTGAATTCTTAAGTTCAGTAAATCCAAATCGTCTGTACAACTCATGTGCATCTTTTGTTGCTAGCAACCATCGGCGCAAGCCCTGCAATTCAGGATAAGAAATAATCGTTTCTATCAGCCACTTGCCTAAACCTTGCTCCCGAAAAGGCTCTAAAATAAACACATCAGCAACATAGGCAAATGTGGCATGATCTGTTATCAAGCGGGCAAAGCCAATTTGTTGTTTGCCCTTATATAAACCAAATATAAGGGAATTTTGAATGGATCTTTGTAAAACCTCAAGTGGCAACCCTTTTGCCCAGTAAGAACTTGCCAGAAACTGGTGTATAATGTTCAGGTCTAGCTGATTAACATCTGTGGTGATTGAATACTCCCCTTGCAACCATTCTCTAATCATCAAAATTGACATAATCTAGAATTTACGTTCAACATCTTACGGTATTCCCAAGAAAGCTTTAAGAGTAGTTTTATACCTATTCTTCAACCGCTTAGAGACTAAACCACCCTGCTGAATAGACATCTCCAGAAATTAAATATGCGTTACGCAGAACCCTTCTAGAGACATAGCACTGCTACGTCTCTACATTCTTTTTCGGAGATGTTTAATAATGAGTTGCCGACTTGCGATGATGCACAGCTGTAACACCATCGTTATCTAACAATTTGCCATTCTCCACAGTGGCATAAACCAGCCAATGATCGCCAGATTCCATCCGGTTTTGTACGGAACATTCAAGATATGCTAGGGCATTTGTAAGTATGGGAGAACCGTTTTCAGCAACTTCTGCGGCGACATCAGCGAATCGGTCTTGTCCTGGGCCGAAGGGTTTGAGGAAGTGCTTCATCAATCCCAAGTGATTGCCTTCTTTAAGAATATTCAGGACAAATTTATTGCCTGTATGTGTCAGTGTTTCTACTGCCCGGTCTTTAGCTACAGCTATGGTTAAACCAGGAGGACTAAAGCTAGCTTGAGACACCCAAGAGGCTAACATGGCACTGGAGCGATCGCCTTCTTTGGCTGTGAGAACACAAAGAGAACCGACAATCCGCCCAACTGCTTGTTCTACATTAGTAGCAGGAAGACTTGGCGATAGCGAAGCGCTGCTGCGAGGCGCAGATCGCACTTTTTTGGCTTTCTTTAATGCTTGGGCAAAGTCGGTTCCGGCTTCTTCACACAATTGTAAGGTAGCATCGTCGGGTTTGAATTTGACGCGGATGGTGTCAAAACCAAACCGATAGCCAGCATCTTTCAATTTACCCTCAATTAAATCAACCGCTTCCCCACTCCAGCCAAAGGAACCAAAAACACCAGCGAGTTTATTATTAGTCGCTGTGGATAGTACAATTCCTAAAGCTGTTTGCACGGGTGTAGGTGCATGACCACCGAGGGTAGGAGAACCCATGATGAAACCATCGGCTTTTTCTACAGCCGCCCGGATTTCTTCTGGTTCAGTAAATTCGCAGTTAATCGATTCTACAGCAACACCAGCTTTGGTAATCCCACGAGCGATCGCTTGGGCTAATGTTGCCGTATTCCCATAAGCTGACGCATAAATCAACGCCACTGTCAAGTCCGCAGATGTTTGCTGTTGACTCCATTGGCGATAAGCTTTAGTCAGGTCAATTAAGCCATAGCGTACCAAAGGCCCGTGTCCAGTGGCATACATTCTCACGGGAAAATCAGCTAATTTTTCCAGCGCTGTTTCAACTTGACGAGCGTGGGGAGCCATGAGGCAATCAAAATAATAGCGCCGATCTTCGTTATATATTTCCCAGCCTTCATCAAATACCTGATCTCCGCAAACATGCGCCCCAAATAACTTATCTGAGTAGAGAATTTCCGTTTGCGGATCGTAGGTGCAAAGTTGATCTGCATAGCGGGGATTGGGTGTGGGAATAAATTGTAAATTATGCCCGTTGCCTAAATCTAGGGTGTCTTCACCCCGCATCACAAGAATTTGCAAATCTGGATTTTCCAGCGTCCCACGTAAATTTATCGCCCCAGGATTAGAACAAACAAAAGTGATTTGCGGGGCAATTTTCAACAAAGCTTTTAAAGTTGTAGCCCGGTTGGGGTTGATGTGTCCCAAAATTACATAATCTAAGTCTTCGAGATGGAAACGCTGCTGCAACGCTTTTAAATAAATTTCCGTAAACGTTTCCCCTGGAGGGTCAATAATGGCAGTTTTTTCGCTTTCGATTAAATAAGAATTAGCAGTTGTACCCTTAGCAAGAGCATATTCAATTTCAAATCTGAGCCTAGACCAACTGCGCGATCGCAGTATTCTTGTATCTGTAGCTATTGGATAAACTTGAACATCACGGGGTTTATTTTGTGACATGGCTAAAACAAGAGTTAGGAGTTAGGAGTTAGGAGTTAGGAGCTATGAGTTAGGAGTTATGAGTTAGGAGTTATGAGTTATGAGTTAAGTAGGTAGGCAAGATAAAACCAAACTATGTAACGAAAAGTAAAATCTCTGTATTTGGCTCGTAGTTGCGCCCTCTTGCGCTTTAGCGCAACTACGAGCCAGTGATGATTATTTGCGCCCACTTACTTAGGAGTTATGAGTTAGGAGTTAGGAGTTTAAGAAAGTCGTTAATCCAAATCTTTTAACTTCCGTTGTGCAGACGATATTTTTTGTTAAACTCATCTCTACAACTCCTAATTTTTAACTTCTAACTCCTAACTTTTAACTTTTTAATAATGATTACCAACTTTACGATGATGCACAGCAGTTAAAGTTTCTGGCTTAGAAACTCGTCCAGCGTAGACGGTGCTGTATACTGCCCAATGGTCGCCGCAATCCATTCTACTGACGACTTCGCACTCCATATAGGCGAGGGCGTCGTTGAGGATAGGCGCACCATTTTCGGCTGGCTGGGTTCTCACTCCTTCAAAGCGATCAGCACCTGGGCCGAACCGTTTCAAAAAGTGCTTCATTAGTGGTTGGAAATTGCCTTCTTCTAAGACGTTGAGAACAAAGCGATCGCCTACTTGCATGAGTGATTCAATTGCCCGATCTTTGGCTACTGCAATGGAAAATCCCAAGGGTTTGAAGCTGGCTTGAGCAACCCAGGAGGCTAACATGGCACTGGAAACATCGCCTTTTTTGGCAGTGATGATATACAGTCCGCCACTGATCCTACCTAATGCTTTATCTAAGTCAGCACCAAGGGATTTCATGGCTTTAATACTGCGATCGCGTGTTACCCATTGAGCTAAGTCTGTACCCGCTTCTTCACACAGCTTGTATGTATTTTCTGTGGGCGTTTGTTTAATCCGAATCGCTGGAAAAACTGTTGTCAAACCCAAATTGCGAAATTTACTCAGCAAAGGATCTATCGGTTCATCATCGCCACCGCCGGTTTCAAATACGCCGATAGCTTGCTTTTCTTTGGCAGATCCTAAAATTGTGCTGAGTGCAGCTTGGATGTTCCCAGCCCCAGAAGCCGGAGGTAGACCAACGATTAGCCCAGCACAACGGCTAACTAATTCCCGCAGTTCTTGTAAATCTACTTCCGATCCCAAATCGACAATTTCCACGGCAACACCGGTTTTACCGATACCGTTGGCAATTGATTGAGCGAGGCGATCGCTATATCCGTATTCGGAAACGTAAAATATCCCAATCACGGTTTCTGGCTTGGTTTGGGTTTGGCTCCAAATGCGGTAACGTCCAACTAATTCCTCAACATTGTGAGATAATAATGGCCCATGTCCTGTGGCAATCATGTTAATGGTTTTCAGTTCCGCCATCCGCTTGAGGGCAGATAAAACTGACCGGGCATTTGGCCCCATCAAGCAATCGTAGTAGTAATGAAAGTCTTCTTCGATCGCCGCCAAGTCTTCATCAAAGGTGCTATCTGAGCAATAGTGCAACCCAAAGGCATCGCAGGTATAGAGAATTTTGGTTTTGTGGTCGAAGCTGAAAATGGTATCCGGCCAGTGTAAATTTGGGGCAATCACGAATTCAAATTCATGACCATTGCCCAAATCTAAGCGATCGCCATTTTTCACAATCCGCCGTTTAAATGGCTGATGTACGAAATCTTCCAGAAACTGAATTGCCACTTTAGAGCCGACAACGGTTATTTCTGGAGCCATTTGCAGCAAATCTTTAACTAAACCGCTATGGTCTGGCTCGGTGTGGCTGATAATCAAATAATCAATATCTGTTGGCTTGATTAGTCCGGTGAGCGTATCCAAGTATAGTTGACGAAACTTTTCGTGAGAGGTATCAACTAAGGCTGTCTGCTCCCCACGGATGAGAAACGAGTTATAGGTGGTACCGTTTTGCAGACCAAACTCAATATCGAAGCGATCGCGATCCCAATCCAAAGAGCGAATAGCCGTAGTCCCTTGAGAAATCTCCACAGTTTGTATGGTGAGCCGTTTTTCAGTTTTTTCGGTGAGCGCTACCATAACTCCCTCCTTGACACAATGAGTATTTGTTCCTCTAGTTTTATTGTGACATGACTTGAATGTTAAGTTTTATTAAAAAATCTATCCTTGACTTAAAAAAGTTAAAAGTGTGAAACCGCAGAGGGATTAGGGAGATGAGGGAGATAGGAGAAATTTGGCTAGCTTTAGAAATTGGGAACTCTCGGCTACATTGGGCGTTGTTTATTGGCAAAAAGCTTTACTCAGCTTGGGATACCGACCATCTAGCTGAGTCTGTCATGCAACAGTTAGCTAAATGTCAAACCTTGGATCATTTACTACTGGCAATTTTTCCATCCCATCAGAAAATTAGGGGAGCAGGGGAAGAAAATCGTTCTTTATCTCCCTTATCCCCCTCATCTTCTGACTTTTCACAGTATCTGGAAAACCTCTCTCTAAATCTTTCTCCTAAAATGAGAGAGACTTTAAATTTTCCGCCTCCCCTGATTCTCGCCTCTGTAGTTCCCAGTCAAACTGCTATTTGGCAAACTTACCCAAATACTCATGTTATTACCTTAGACCAATTACCACTAACAGGTGTTTATCCCACACTCGGAATTGACCGCGCTTTAGCTTTGTGGGGAGCGGGGAAAACGTGGGGTTTTCCAATGTTGGTAATTGATGCTGGGACAGCGCTAACTTTTACGGCTGCGGATGCTAATCAGTGTCTAGTTGGAGGTGCAATTTTGCCAGGATTAGGTTTACAATTTGCAACTCTCAGTCAAAAAACAGGACAATTACCATTAGTAGAAATGCAAAATTTCCCGTCTCTACCACCACGTTTTGCTTTGAATACTACAGAAGCTATTCAAAGTGGAGTATTTTATACAATATTAGCTGGAATTAAAGATTTTATTGAAGCGTGGTTGCAATTATTTCCTAATGGAAAAATTGCGATTAAAGGGGGCGATCGCACTTTATTACTAAATTATCTACAAGCCTTTTATCCTGAAATTGCAGCACGTTTGATTGTGGAACCCAATTTGATTTTTTTGGGAATGTCTTTGTATTAGCTTTATAAAATTTCGTTAGCTAATCAGTAAATACTGATTTTCTCTTATCAAGTAAATATACGGTTACTAACGTACTCATAAAGAGTATAGATTTAGTTGGACACTAGGACTTACAAGGCGTAGCACAGAGATTAAAGTAAATATTGGAACATATTCACATACTATGAATAAAAAATTGATAGCAGCTTTCGTACTGACAGCCTCAATACTTGGTGTGACGAAAGTTAATGCTACACAAACATCTTCACAGTACACACAGCGATACATCATACAAGATATGTATGGTGCTGCATTTACCGCAAATGGACAGACTGAAGATTTAATTTCTTCACCAGCCACGCCATACCCGCTAAACAAAGCAATGTGGATATTTTTTCCGCAACAAATTAATAAACCGGGAGAATGGGTAGAATTGGGCGGAGGCAAAGGATTGACTGCGACATCAATTAAAATTCTTAACCCACGACCAGAGGAACAAACTTACTGGGATGGGCACTACTTCACTTATCAGCGTGTTACTGCCGATGGTAGCAGATGGTATTACGAGGGGACGATTGGTAGTGCAAATCCTACAGGATCTCACCGATATAAACTAGAGCGGGATTTAACTCAACCTAATCGATGGAAGTCATCTGTTGACAACATTGCAGCTTACTTCATTACGATTGCAGGTGCGAGTAATTACAATGTTGGGAAGCAGTTAAATATTGGTATTGAGTCAAAAGATAATCAACATTCATTTACAAATGGAACTTCTGTCGAGAATATCTGGACTTATCCTGTAGGTGCATCAGGATTTCAGAATTACACCGGAACTGCACCTGTAGCCGCAGAAAATAATAGCTATGGGTGGTATTCAAGTTGGTATTCTATACAAAATGGGAACCCAAACGTTATTCAATTCTTACGTCCTTAATAGATTGTAATCAACAGAGTTAAAAATGAAAAAGCTTTTGTTTTTAGGTATTTTGGCGATTGGTATGACAATTCCGACAACATCATTATTAGCGCAAAATTCAGTAGATAACCCAGATAACAGTGACCCTCCGGGATTGAGAAGACCACCTGAATTCAATCATCCTATTATTCCTGAGCCACCATTACCAACAACACCGACAGAATATCTTTACCCAGATAACAGCGCAAAATCCGTTTTGCAGATGATTACAAAAGAACGTGCAATTGGACAATTACGACAGGGTTTAAATCTCAAAAATGCACGGCTTATAACTTACGCCGATTACATCAAATTTAAAACTAAACTTGGCGGCGATATCGTCGAAAACGCTCAAGTACACCCTAACCGTCGTGTCTGGTTAATTGAAATTGACGCACCAAACGGGATTGATGTAGCACAACGAGTCCGTGATGAAAAAACACCACATCCAGAAAAATTTAAAAAATCGAAAATTTTAATGGTAGTGGATGCAGAAACTGGAGATGGACTAAGCGTCGATATTGCAGAAAATCAATAACTTTATTAAGACCTAGCGATTATATTGACCCTGACGTTTATTTAATTAATATAAATAAACGTTTTTTTATAGATATCTGTAATTACTAATTCCCTTTAATAAACTCCCGAATCTCGATCGCTACAACCCCAGCACAAGATTCTGGTAAAGGTAAACGGGGAGTTTTAGAGCGATCAGAAGGTCAGCAAACAAACAAAGCTTGAATAGCATAAAATTGAAATAGAAGTTTACCCAGCGTTAAGTTATGTCCGAGACATCACAGCTAGATGTGATTCTGCGTCAATTAGATACCTTATCTTTAGTGGAACTGCTAAAAATTAGAACGCAAATCGATGGGTTGATTGAAGAAAAATCTTCCCTATTGTCCAATATTCTGATTTCTGAAAACTATCGTATAGCAACATCTGTTTCTAATGAGACGAGAGACATTAATGAAGGAGCTATGACTAACCAATTCCCTGCCCTCTCATCGAGTGTAACCAAGCTGGATAAATATAAATTTGCTCTACAATTTTCTGAATCGGAAGCAAAAGGGGATGATTCCTTAGAAAAAGTAATAGGACTAGTTGACGAATGGATGGCTGATGAATGTGGATACGATGAGCAAACATACCCGCAGATTAAGACAGCTTTGAACCAAAGTCAGTTATCACTATAAAAACTTAGATGGGTAGAGCCATATTGCTAGACACTCATCCTTTGAGTCAAGTAACGCATCCAAAAGTAAACCCAAAAGTTCAGCAGTGGTTGAAATCTTTACAGAAAACTGAAACTGTTATAGGTGTGCCAGAAATAGCCGATTATGAACTTCGGCGTGAACTATTGAGACAAGGAAAACAAAAAAGTATAGATCGCCTTAACAAACTTAGCCAAATTTGTCTCATACCACTGACTCCCGAAACGATGCTAAAAGCAGCCGAATTATGGGCATGGGTACGAAACCAGGGTCAGCCTACAGCAAGCAATGAAAGTTTGGATGGTGATGTAATTCTTGCTGCTCAAGCAATTCTCCAATTGAAGAGTTTTGATCAAGTCATAGTTGTAACAACAAACTTGAAACACATATCACGCTTTGAGAGCGAAGGAATATGTGTTGTGGATTGGCAACAAACTCTTAATGAGCTAGTTTAATTCGTTTAAATTATGGCTTTTTAAAATATCTTTAATAAAATCCCCAATCTCCATCGCCACAACCCCAGCACAAGATTTTGGTAAGTCATTTCCGGCATGGGGAATCATTTTTAACTCGACTTTCGGCATCAGTTGAGCATAAACCCGACTTTTAGCTAAAGCATCTGGTGAATCTTGGCCACCTTGTAAAATCAAAACCGACACATCTATCATGTAAAGCCGCTTTTGCACTAATTCCGCCTCAATCTCTGCTTGTCGCCGTTTGAAGAGTAACTGACAAGCTATGGGGTAACGCAACAATTCCTGAAGTAATTGTAAATCCTGGGCAATTTTTTCATACCAACCCCCAATTTTAGTGAAAGGAGTTAGCGATCGCCACAATTTAACTATTAGTGGTGGATAATTCAATAATCGCCGCATCTTGTGGCAATACTCTTCAAGTCCAGCTATCTCTACACCCTCTGGTGCTAGCAGTACCACACCATCAACTTTCTCTGGATACTTTAAAGCATAGCTAGCAGCAACCCAACCCCCAAGAGAATGTCCTACTAAATATACTTTTTCTAGCTTGACAGCTTGCAAAAATTCAGCTAAACACTCTACTTGTAAATCTATCGAATGGTGGATATTCGGATTTTCTGATTCACCAAACCCCAACAAATCAAGTGCAAAGCAATGGAAATCTTGTGCAAGGGACTCCATCACAGATAACCATTGACTGCTCTCATTCCAAGCACCATGTAAAAAAATTATAGGAGTTTTTTCACCGACTTCACGCCAGAATATCAGCCCTTGAGAGAGCTTTATCCGCGAGTTACGGAAAAGTATATTCATTTTAATTTAGTAGTTAACTTT
Source organism: Nostoc sp. (assembly GCF_036917635.1). Classification (GTDB taxonomy): domain Bacteria; phylum Cyanobacteriota; class Cyanobacteriia; order Cyanobacteriales; family Nostocaceae; genus Nostoc. Next base: position 71,765 of record NZ_JBALCW010000018.1, on the reverse strand, counting down.
TAGCACCATAATAAATAGTCATTGGTCATTAGTCATTAGTCATTAGGGCTATTTCATTCTCATCTAGTCCGCCTCAGAATGAATTCACCTCTCTTATAGCACTCATTCATCTAAAGATGACTGAGACTCATGTTATAGTCCGTTAAAACGGACTATAACTATGAGCCTAGAACTTTAGTTTTGGGCGGTTTATTTATAGAATGAAATAGCCCTAATTGGTCATTGGTCATTAGTCATTAGTAATTATTTTTTGACAAATTACAAACACACAAGTGTGAGCCGAACGCGAATTTATCTCGTAGAAAAGCTTCCTTAGATCATATACTTTGGCGGCAAATGACAAATAACAAATAACAAATGACTAAATATTGTTATGCCAATGTTGTCAGTCCCTTCAAGTAGTCTTGCAACTGCCGAGTATGGTCGTGAGACATCTGCCCTGAAGGTAGTAAATTGGGAGAGAAAGCTTGGATTTCCATGACTTCCAAAGTATCTAGAATCTCCATTGTCCCATGTACCTCGGCTTCAACCACAACACAAATTGAATGGATTCTGGGATCGCGGTCTGGTGCGGAGTAAACTCCTACCAAACGATTAATTTTCACCAATTCTAGCCCGGTTTCCTCAAGCAATTCCCGGCGGACTGTGTTGGGAATATCTTCTCCCCAATCCACCATGCCTCCAGGCAATGCCCAAAGACCATCATCACGCCGCCTGATCAGTACTATGCGACCATCGGGTAAAATTGGGATGATACTAGTGCCAGTAATGGGATGACGAAATATAATACCCAATACTGTTTGTCCAATACGCCATAAGCTACGTGTGGACTGGACAGCTGCCGGAAAAAAAGCAATAACGTTCAATCTTCAAAATTTTTGTATTGTATTCTATACTTCTCTACCACTTACATAAACTCAACTTATTAAAATATTATTGAGTTATTGTTTATACAAAATTGTTTGCGGTTTGAGATTTTATTCTCACGATTTACGTAGAATATTCTTGATTCTAACATCAAGTTTCAATAGAAGCACTGTATTCATATATACATAAAATTTGTTTAATCAGAAAGTTTTTCAGTTTATAACTAACATTAACCTTGCCCAAACCAGCTATCAGTAATATTTTTTCAGCACACATTAAAAAAAATAATCTGAATGATAAGTTTGAATCCCAAATTTATTAGAAGAGATAATTAAGCGGGGTTTAAGACCGCCACCTAATTCTTGATAATATTGATTAGTTTGTTCCAAGAACAACAACTAGTACTGCAAGGCGGAACTCAAAAGTCACGCATAATTGTATTCCGGGCTTTTCGGCTAGCTGGTGGGAATAATTATAAAATGTTATTGACAGAGCAAGGTAGAATGCGATAGACTAGTACACTGTTTAAAGCGTATTTATTGCTGCACTAGGCTACAAGTATATCAATAACATTGGTAACTGATATTGCCTACGTGATGCCTAGTTGCTACTTTTTTGTTGTTTATTTAATGAGGTGAACATGGCCAAGCGCCGTAACCCGAAAAAAGAAAAGGCGCTACGGAACCAGGCGTATGCCAGAAAGTTTCGTAAACGGACTACTACAGGAAGAATGCAGAGAAGGTTCCAACAAAGACCACCAAAGAGTGAAGAAGAAGAAGGAGCAGCAACAGCAGCTGACACTGACTAAGCTGACTGCTTAAATCCTTCTTATTTAGATTATTTATCTTTTAGGGCGTACAAATAAATGTACGCCTTTATTTATTTTTGGGCATTAGGCAATTCAATTTTGGATTTTGAATTTTAGATTTTGGATTAAATTTCAATCTAAAATCCAAAATCTAAAATCTAAAATCTAAAATTCTTACTCCCCACTCCCTCTATTGAGCCATTTGAGCGCGGGCCGCGATCAGTGCTTTGCTAACCTGTACAAAGCCAGTACCACCGTAACTGTTGCGGGCTGCCACAACTTGGCGGGGGGATATTGCCTCATAAATATCTGCTGCAAATGCCGGATGTAGTTGTTGCCACTCTGACAATTTCAAATCTTTCAGAAGTTTACCTGCGGCAATACTAGTTTTTACCACCTTACCCACGAGATTGTAAGCTTCCCGGAAAGGAACGCCCCGTGCTGCCAGATAATCTGCGACATCGGTAGCGTTAGAAAAATCTTCCGCCACAGCTTCTGCTAATCGTTGGGTACGAAATTCTAAGCCTTCCCTGAGCAAAATCGTCATCGCTTCTAGAGAGGCTTTGACTGTGTTGACACTATCAAATAGACCTTCTTTATCTTCTTGCAGGTCTTTGTTATACGCCAAAGGTAGCCCCTTCATAATGACTAACATCGCCTGGAGATGACCAAATACACGCCCCGTTTTCCCCCGCACCAATTCTGGTACATCAGGGTTTTTCTTTTGGGGCATGATACTAGAACCTGTGGCACAGCTATCTTTGAGGGTGACAAAACGGAATTCTTCAGATGACCAAAGAATAACTTCTTCTGCAAGGCGGCTGAGGTGAACCATAATCAAGCTAGCAGCACACAAGAATTCGATCGCAAAATCGCGATCGCTCACTCCATCGAGGCTATTAGCATAAATATCGTCAAAATTCAAGAGTTTGGCTGTGTAGTGGCGGTCAATGGGGAAAGTAGTTCCCGCTAAAGCACCACACCCCAAAGGTGAGATATTCACGCGGCGAGAAACGTCTCCTAAGCGTTCCCAGTCGCGTTGCGCCATTTGAAAGTATGCCAATAGGTGATGAGCTAAACTCAGGGGTTGGGCGCGTTGGAGGTGGGTATAGCCAGGAATCAGGGTTTGAACGTGTTTTTCGGCTATATCCAGTAGAACACCTTGGAATTCTCGCAATTCGCTTTTAATTTGCTGGATTTGGTCGCGGAGGTAGAGTCTGGTATCAGTACCAACTTGGTCATTACGCGATCGCGCTGTATGCACCTTTTTACCCACATCGCCGACAATTTCTGTCAGTCGCCGTTCCACTGCAAAATGTACATCTTCTGCATCAACACCAGGCTGAAATTTACCCTGGCGGTACTCTTGGCGAATTTGTTCTAAACCTGCAACCAGTTGCTCTCCTTCTTCTGGGGAGATGATGCCCGTGTGAGCGAGCATTTTGACATGGGCTTGAGAACCAGTCAGATCATATTCGATTAATTCAATGTCAAAACCTATACTGGCATTAAAACGAGCGATCGCTGGATGTAACGCTGATTCAAACCTCTGGCTCCAAGTTTCTTCTTTGGTCATAAATATTATGAGGGGAGTGGGGGGAGAGTTAAGAGTTAAGAGTGAGGAGTGAGGAGTTAAAAACTCATAACTCCTCACTCCTCACTTTCAACTCCTAACTTTTAGATTTAACCGTAGCTAGTTAGATTCCGAATCATATAGCCAATGACTAAACCAATCAACAATGCCCACACTTGACCTGTTTGTATAAAGTGACGCCAAGATTTCTCAACCTGACCCATCAAGTCTGGATCGGTAACTGTTTGTGCTAGTAGTGCTGTCAAATTTACAGGCAAATGCCAATATAACTGAGATATCAAATCGCTGTAATAGCTCATATTTGGTGATTAAGAGGTTGGAGGTGGCAAAATTCAGTATCAGTTTATTTTTTAGATAAATTCCTGATAAGCTGTTCCACAAATAAACTTGCATAAGCTGGGCGGGCAGGATGCCCACCCCACAAGATTTCTATTTAATAAGGGTTATGCAAATTAGATGTTTTTTAGCTTATTTACTGAAATCTTGGGTGTAACTTCAATGTCTTAACTCAAGATGCAGCCGATGCCAACCGCAATTTCTCGGCAGTCCGCAAAATTTGCCCCGCTAAAACTGCTGCGCCAAAACCATTATCGATATTTACTACGCCTACTCCCGCTGCACAAGAGTTGAGCATTGTCAATAAAGGTGCTAAACCGCCAAAACTCGCACCATAACCGATGCTGGTGGGTACGGCAATCACAGGACAACTCGCTAAACCAGCAACAACGCTGGGTAAAGCGCCTTCCATCCCCGCAACGACAATCAACACTGATGCGGACTCAATCAGGTGGAGGTTACTTAATAAGCGGTGAATCCCAGCAACGCCAACATCCCACAGGCGCTGGACGCGGAAACCAGAAAGTTCAGCAGTGACAGCAGCTTCTTCAGCAACGGGTAAATCGGCAGTACCAGCAGAAAGAATGCCAATTTCACCCGCAAATTGTGGTTCGATGGTAGGGGGAGCGATCGCACAAATTCGCGCCGATTCGTAATATCGCAAACCGCTAACTTTTGATTCCAGTGCGGCATAAACTGCTGATTCAATGCGGGTTGCCATTACCACCGGGTTGCGGAGGCGCATCACCTCGATAATTTGAGCAATTTGATCGGGAGTTTTACCCGGTCCCCAAATCACCTCCGGGAAACCAGTTCTTAGCTGGCGATGGTGGTCGATTTTGGCAAATTCACCCACAGATTCATAAGTTAAGTCTTTGAGTGAGTCGAATGCCGTATCTGGGGTAACTTTACCATTGGCAACGGCAACGAGTAGCGATCGCAGAGTTTCATTTTGAGACACTAGTCTGTTGTTTTGATTTTATAAATGTTCCCAAACGTGCCACTTAGGGCGGAGATTTTAATACTTTAAACTCTATTGTGTTACTTTCAGTTCATATTTGTTCCATAACGTTCCTCTTTGAGAACCAAGAGCAGAGAATTTGACGTTTTGGATGCGATCGCGCACTGCAACCAAAGACAAAGGATTCACTAAATAAATGTAAGGCAAATATTCCTGAGAGAGGCTTTGCGTTTCGGTGTAAATCTCTTTGCGCTTTCCTTCGTCTAACTCTCGTGCTGCTTGAATGTAAAGACGACCAATTTCTGCCTCCCAATCTGCAACTTCCCAACCAATAAGTGCTTCTTGTCCTGCTTGAAGTTTCTGATTGAAAGTGTGTAGTCCACCTGATGGTAACCAAACATTAGCCCCGTCATTTGGTTCAATCCCTCCAACAAAGCCTAGCATATAACATTCCCAATCGAGAGAATTAGAAAGCTTGTCTGTAAGGGTATTAAAAGCAATTGGATTAAAATCGACTTGGATACCAATTTTACTTAAATCTTGCTTAATTTGCGCTCCCATTAATACACGAGTTTTATTCTCAGCATTCGTTAATAAACTGAAGCGCACCCGATTACCATCAGCATCTAGTAACTGTTTCTTAGCATTATATTTAAAACCTGCATTTAATAGTAAATTTTTACCTTTCTCTTGATTATATTCATAAACTTTAAGACCTTTCTCTGGAGGAAAGTAGTAAGGGCTTTGAATTTCTATCGGCGAATTTTGCAACACACCAATTCCCCGAAAAACGTTATTTAACATTGTTTGACGGTCGATTGAATGGGCAACTGCTTGTCTAAAAGCAAGGGTATTAAACCAATGTGATTTAATTGGGTCAATTACAGGCTGCCCGTTTTGCCGCCGACCTTTATTGAGATTAAATGAAATATAAGTATTGGTAAATTCCGGGCCTCCATTGTAGATAGTAAACTTTCCTCGCTTTTCTTCGCGCTTAAGTAGTGAAAAGTTTTCAGGAGAAACAGTCACTGTATCTAATCCTCCAGAGCGAAACTGAAGAATTATTGTATCTGTAGATTCCACAATTTGCCAAACAATACGTTCAACATAAGGTAAATGATTACCTTGGCTATCTTTGCGCCAGTAATAAGGATTGCGCCGAAATACTACACGTTGACTGGGAGTATAACTTTCTATTTTATAAGCACCATTGACAATAATTTTACTGGGTTCTGTATCCGTTCCCCAAGTAGATAGAAACTTGGGATTACCTTTAGCATCTTTAGATTTTAATGATTCAGCTAAAGCATGTTTTGGTAAAATTCCAACTGAATTTGTTGATGCTCCGGTTGTGGTGGAAAGGAAAGGAGCAAAAGGCTCAGGTAGAATAAATTCAATTTTGCGATCGCCTATTTTTCTGATCTTAGGAAAACTACCACTAGAACCAATTTTAAGACCATCTTTCCAATCGGTAGGAATCTGTGGATTGAAAATTACATCCTCATAGGTAAAGATAATATCATCTACGCTAAGTGGTTCGCCATCTGACCATTTCAAATTTTCTCGCAAAGTAAAAGCGACTCGCTTTTTATCCTCAGAAATATCCCAGGATTCAGCTAAAGCTGGCTCAATTTTGCCTGTAATTCCATTGAGGGTAGTTAGTCCTTCAGTCGTAAACAAAAAAACATGAGGATATTCCTGATTGAAGGCGTAGTTAAAAGTTTTTGGATCGCCGATAGTGCTTGTAACCCATTGCGATACTTGTGCTGCCTTACTCTTAAAATTAATTAGGTTACAACTGATAAGAGCTATCTGACAAATCAAGAATAGACCGAATATTACTAAAACCACAAACCCACGGCGGCGAGTAGCCAAAAGGGCAAAAATCATAAAACTGAAAGACTAAACTGTTTGCATAATACACCTCATATTCAGCCTTGACTGCATAAAGGTAAGAGGCGAGTGGGGGGATGAGGAAGCAGGGGAAGCAGGGGGAGAATAATAATTCCTGACAAATGACCAATGACTAAGTAAGTGGGTCAAATTAAATATAAAACCTCACCCTCAATCCGGCTTCCCTCTCCAAAGCATCGGAGAGGGATTGAGGGTGAGGTTTTATATAGATGTTTAATTACGTCTACCTACTTAATGACAAATGACTAATGACTAACTTTTTTATCTTCTACTACTTTGAGTTCATAAAGATTCCAATTGTAACTAGCGATCGCCGAATATTTTACGTTCTCAATGGTATTACGCACGGCTACTAAAGCTAGGGAATTGAATAGGTGAATAAAAGGCAAATACTCTTGTGATAGTTGTTGTGTTTCTGCATAGATAGCTTTGCGTTTTGTTTCATCAAATTCTCTTGCTCCTTGAATGTAGAGGTCTTCAATTTTCTGCTCCCAATCGGTAGCTTTCCAACCTACGGTTGCAGATTGTCCGGCTTGAGCTTTTTGATTAAATACATGAAAGTTACCATCTACAGACCAGACATTGAAACCATCTTGCGGTTCAATACCACCTGTGATAGATCCATACCAACATTCCCAATCTAAGGTGTTAGAGATTTTTTCTCCAATAATACTAAAGTCAATAAATTGTAAATCAACTTTAATTCCTATCTTGGCGAGATCCTGTTGAATTTTCGGTGTGATTGTGGGTCTATTACCAGCAACACCCATCATTGTGAAGCGGACTCGATTACCATCCGCGTCCAACAGTTGACCTTTATCATCGTATTTGAATCCTGCTCCTAGTAAAAGTTGTTTAGCTTTTTCTGGATTGTAGTTATATGTTTTTAAACCTTCTTTTGGAGACAAATAATAGGGACTGGGAACAGAAATTGGAGAGTCTTGTGGTTCCCCCAATCCCCGCAAAGTGTTGTTGATCATCGTTTGGCGATCGATAGCGTAGGCGACAGCCTGTCTAAAAGCAACGTTGTTAAAAATGCGGGACTTAATAGGATCTACAACAGGTTTGCCGTTGCGACTACCTTTGTTGAGATTGAAAGTCATAAAACTTGTCCCAGAGTCAGGCCCAGCATTTTTAATAGTAAAGTTACCCTGCTTTTCTTGACGCTTGAGCAATTGAAAATTTCCAGGGCCAATTTCTAGTAAATCTAAGCCACCAGAACGAAATTGCAGCAAAGCTGTATCAGGCGATTCCACAATTTGCCAAATTATACGCTCAATATATGGCAGTTGTTTTCCTTGTGCATCTTTTGGACGCCAGTAGTAAGGATTGCGCCGAAATGTTACGCGTTGATTGGTTGAATAACTCTCGATTGTGTAAGGGCCATTAACAATAATTTTTTTCGGGTCTGTATCGGTTCCCCAAGTGGACATAAACACAGGCTTACCATCAGAGTTTTTGGTTTCTACTGCTGTACGCAGGGCGTGTTCTGGTAGTATTCCTACCCCTGCTGCAATCGATCGCAAGAAAGGAGAAAACGGTTCTGGCAGAATAAATTCTACCCGGCGTTCATCGATTTTGCGGACTTTGAGAAAAGCTTTACTGATACCAATGCGGAGAGCATCTTGGGTATAAGTGGGAATGCGCTTGTTCATGTAGATGTCATTAAAAGAAAAAATGACATCATCGGCTGTTAATGGCTGACCATCCGACCACTTCAATCCTTCTCGTAAGGTAAAGACAAACCGCAGTTTGTCTGGTGAAAGTTCCCAAGATTCAGCCAAAGCTGGCTCAATTTCTTTAGTTATTCCATTTTGAGCGGCTAATGCTTCATAAGTGAAACCAGAAATATTGGGAGATTCTTGGATGAGGGCTAAGTTAAAAGTCTTAGGGTCAGTGGTAGTAGAAATCACCAACTGGGGAACTTGTGCAGCTGCGGTTTTAAAGTTCGCTGGATTGCACGCAGTAACTGTAATAGCTGTTGCTGAAGTTAGAATTATTGGTAAGCAAAAACTTTTAATCGCCAGAAATATTTTTCTAAAAAATTTCATAACTTCAATATGTGAGTATTGTAATTAATTTGCTTGAGATTCTAGCCAACCAAGGAAGTTTTGGGTTTTATTTAAATATTGAATCCCACGATCTCGTAAAACCTCTATAACTTCACGTTTACCAAATTCTTTAGAATTGCTACTTAAAAATAATTTATTCTCATTGGGATGTAACCCAGCATGAAAAATTATACACTCCAAGATTATTCTATCTATAATATGCTTCTCAAAAATTACTCTATTTAAAGTTCCTTGAAAAATAGCCGTAGTTAATGTAATAATTTAATTGCCTATGATAAATTATTGCCATCCCATTTAAAAATCAAAATGTTATTTACATCAACAAGCATGGCAAAGGGAATCACTATCTTTGCAGCTTGTAAGTAATTAATCAGCCGTAAAATAGCATATTTTTTGGCTTTTGTTACTTGAAAATTGAATGGTAAACCCTTGACTTCAGCTATGAGAATAATTTGCTCATCTTTGTCTAAAGCAACTATATCGGGAAAGTCTATATCTTCTATGTTTGTAGCTTGTAAGGCTCTAATTTCCAACCAAGTTAAGGTTTGTTGGTTGCTATAAATCATTGATTTCAATCATCGTGAGTCTTCAATATTTTTACCGATGGTTCCAAATAAAAGTTACTCTAAAGCCACTAGTAAAACCACAGCATAAGCACATATACCTTCTTCACGTCCAACGGGGCCTAATTTTTCGTTAGTAGTAGCTTTGATACCAATTTGATTTGGTTCTAATTCTAAAACCGCCGCTAGTTTGTCGCGCATATTGTGAATATGCGGTTTTAATTTCGGACGTTCTGCTACTACCACCGAGTCAATATTTCCGATTTGCCAACCTTGATCCCGAATCAGTTGATGTACTTGATTTAATAGTACTAAACTATCTGCTCCTGCCCATTTAGGATCGCTAGGCGGAAAATAATGACCAATATCCCCCAAAGATAATGCCCCAAGCATGGCATCCATAATCGCGTGTGTTAGCACATCAGCGTCACTGTGTCCCAACAAACCCAATTCATGGGGAATTTGAATTCCACCTAAAATCAAAGCGCGATCGCTCACCAGTTGATGAATATCGTAGCCGTTACCAATACGAATTTTAGTCATTTGTCATTTGTCATTAGTTAGGAGTTAGGAGTTAGGAGTTAAGAGTTAGGAGTTAGGAGTTATTATTCTCCCCTGCCTCCCCTGCCTCCCCTGCCTCCCCTGCCTCCCCTGCCTCCCCTGCCTCCCCTGCCTCCCCTGCCTCCCCTGCCTCCCCTGCCTCCCCTACCCCCTGCTCCAATTTCTCCAGGAGATCGGGGCGGCGATCGCGGGTTTTTTCAATTTGTTGTTCGTAACGCCAGCGAGCGATCGCGCCGTGATTGCCACTGAGCAAAACATCAGGCACTTTCAAGCCGCGAAAATTGGCAGGACGAGTATATTGGGGATAGTCCAATAACCCTTCCTCAAAACTTTCTGCAGTGAGGGACTCGGTTTTGGCTACGGTTCCTGGGATCAGCCGCACTACGCCATTAATCAAAGCCATTGCTGGAATTTCCCCGCCAGTCAGAATAAAATCTCCTAAAGATACTTCACGAGTTACTAAATGTAGCACCCTCTCATCCACTCCTTCGTAATGCCCGCAAATAACTACTAACTGGTCGTAATTTGTGACCAATTCTTTCAAAAGAGGTTGATTAATTGTTTGACCCTGTGGACTCATCAAAATTATCTCTCTTCGGGGTAGAGTTGGCAGCGACTCCACAGCGTTAAAAATCGGTTCTGGCTTCATTAGCATCCCCACGCCGCCACCATAGGGTTCATCATCCACCTTTCGGTGCTTATCAGTGGTAAAGTCTCGTGGGTTAACCAGATGCACTTCGGCAATCTGTTTGGCTAAGGCTTTACCTAGCAAACCAGAATTGAGAACAGAGTTAAAACAGTCAGGAAAAAGCGTAACTATATCAAAGCGCACAGTTATTCGTATTCAAGGACACTAATCTTAAATTTGAATGTCTAGGAAACATCAACAAGCCGCCATTCGGGTGAAACTCCAGTTAAACTTTATCAATAGTATCTAAAACTACCAGACCTCTTGGATTTTAGATGGGATTAAAAGTTTTTCTAATTACTTAATTTATGTTTAAATGTTGTCACAACTACATTTAAATTAATAATCTTATCAAGTTAACAACTTCCAGGATGCATCGAGCCAGCCTCAGAAAAAAGCGTAGTCTTAACTGCTCGTCCTCAAGCCCAAAGCGGGAATTTAGCCCGATAAAGACTATTTTGCCCTGCTGTAAGTGGACAGGTGAAAAACAAGGCGCTGGGTTTGAGGAATGGGGACGAACACGTTTAGACTGAAGCAACGCGAGCGTTAAGTGAAAATTTGGAGAGTGCCTGATCCAGTTCCAAACTTCCAAAAAGTGTCCTCTCGAAAGTTGCAAAGCGCAAAAATCATGGCTGCAACTGAACCTTGTTAAATTCACCTGAAGTTGTTGACAGGAGAAACACAATGCCGCAATTACAAGCTAAATCGCTAGAAATGAGGACACCCCAAGCAACAAAAACCGCCGTTCTGGTTATCGGAGGTGCAGAAGATAAAGTTCATGGGCGCGAAATCCTACGAACTTTTTTTGGACGCGCTGGTGCTAGTAAGGCTTATATTACAATTATTCCATCTGCCTCCCGCGAACCCGCCATCATCGGTGGTAGGTATATTCGCATTTTTGAAGAAATGGGTGCCCAGAAGGTAGAGATTTTAGACATCCGCGAACGGGAACAGTGTGAGTCCTCCCAGATCAAAGCATCCTTAGAAGCCTGTAGTGGGGTATTTTTGACAGGAGGCGACCAACTGCGTCTCTGTGGTGTATTGGCAGATACGCCAGCAATGGAAATTATTCGCCAGCGTGTGAGGGCGGGGCAACTTACCTTAGCAGGCACGAGTGCAGGAGCAGCAGTAATGGGGCATCATATGATTGCTGGCGGCGGTAGTGGAGAGACGCCAAATCGTTCCCTAGTTGATATGGCAACGGGTTTAGGATTTATTCCTGAAGTAATCGTTGACCAACACTTTCACAACCGGAATCGCATGGGACGGCTGATTAGTGCGATCGCAGCTCACCCCGATCGCTTAGGTATTGGCATTGACGAAGATACTTGTGCAGTGTTTGAACGTGATGGTTGGTTACAAGTTATGGGTAAAGGCAGTGTCACCATTGTTGATCCCACTGAAGCCACCCACACCAACGAACCCCATGTCGGTGCTAACGAACCATTAACAGTACATAATTTACGTTTACATATCCTCAGCTACGGCGATCGCTTCCACTTGTACCAGCGCACTGTATTACCTGCTGTACACCGCATCTCCAGCTGACGGGATAAAGTATCTGAGGTTACACTGAGTTGGCCACAAATTTGAGATTTTGGATTTTGCAAAAAGTTGTAAGGAGGGTTTCCCCACCTAGCAAACTTTTCAAGACGGATTTTAGATTAAAAGAGCTTTTTGGCAAATGCCGCCAAAAAGTGGGACAAACAAATCTAAAAACCTCAAGGACTCGTTAAGACTTTGCGATCGTAAATCTAAATAAGAGAGCGAAGTACCCTAATTGTCTGTTTTAATCCAAAATCATAAATTTAAAATCCAAAATCGGTTGACCGCACATTTATTTCTTGTTGTAGAAAAATGATGAGAATACTATGTAAAAAGAAAAAACTGTTCGTTGCAAACAGTTTAGCGGTCAATTGCAGTAAGAAACTAGAATTTTGGTTCCGAATCTCCATCTACCTATTCCCATGAGAATCCTCAAGATCCAGACCTTACGCGGCCCAAACTATTGGAGCATTCGACGCCACAAGCTGATCGTCATGCGCCTCGATTTAGAAAACCTTGCCGAGACGCCCTCGAATGAAATCCCTGGCTTTTATGAAGGACTAGTTGAGGCGTTGCCAAGTCTGGAGGGTCATTATTGTTCTCCTGGCTGTCGTGGTGGTTTTCTGATGCGAGTCAAAGAAGGCACTATGATTGGTCATATCGTAGAACACGTAGCCCTAGAACTCCAGGAATTAGCTGGTATGCATGTTGGCTTTGGTCGCACCCGCGAAACTGCCACACCCGGAATTTATCAAGTAGTAATCGAGTACCAGAATGAGGAAGCGGGACGCTACGCTGGACGAGCCGCAGTCCGGCTGTGCCAGAGTATCGTTGATCGAGGCCGTTATCCTAAAGCAGAACTAGAGCAAGATATCCAAGACCTGAAAGACTTCACCCGTGATGCTTCTTTGGGTCCCTCGACTGAAGCGATTATCAAAGAAGCAGAAAAAAAAGGTATTCCCTGGATGTCTCTGGAAGCCCGCTTTTTAATTCAACTGGGCTACGGCGTGAATCAGAAGCGGATGCAGGCCACAATGACGGACAACACCAGCATTCTGGGTGTAGAACTAGCTTGCGATAAAGAAGCCACTAAACGCATCCTCGCGGCCGCTGGTGCGCCAGTACCAAGAGGTACAGTGATCAACTTCTTAGACGATTTGGAACAAGCCCTTGAATTGGTTGGCGGCTATCCCATCGTCATCAAGCCCGTGGATGGTAATCATGGACGCGGCATCACCATTGATATTAGAACTTGGGAAGAAGCTGAAGCCGGATACGAAGCTGCTAGACAGGTTTCTCGGTCAATTATTGTCGAAAGATATTACGTTGGGCGTGACCACAGGGTACTAGTGGTAAATGGCAAAGTAGTAGCAGTAGCCGAACGCGTTCCGGCTCATGTAATTGGCAATGGCAGATCCACTATCGCCGAACTGATTGAGGAAACAAACCTTGACCCAAATCGCGGTGAAGGACATGATAACGTCCTAACCAAGATTGAACTAGACCGCACCAGCTACCAACTATTAGAAAGGCAAGGCTATACCCTAAATAGTGTGCCACCCAAAGGCACTATCTCTTATCTCAGAGCAACGGCAAACTTAAGTACAGGTGGTAGCGCCGTAGACCGTACCGATGAAATTCACCCCGAAAACCGTTGGTTAGCAGAACGGGTAGTCAAAATTATCGGTTTGGATATCGCCGGACTCGATATTGTCACGACGGATATTAGCCGTCCTCTGCGGGAAGTTGATGGCGTAATTGTCGAAGTTAACGCCGCTCCTGGCTTCCGAATGCATGTTGCCCCAAGTGTGGGCATCCCCCGCAACGTTGCTGGCGCAGTGATGGATATGCTGTTTCCCAACGAGCAATCTGGCCAAATTCCCATCCTTAGTATTACTGGTACTAACGGCAAAACTACTACAACTCGACTACTAGCACATATTTATAAACAGACTGGTAAAGTAGTTGGTTATACTACTACCGATGGAACATATATCGGTGATTACTTAGTAGAAGCTGGCGATAACACAGGTCCCCAAAGCGCCCACCTCATCCTCCAAGATCCCACAGTAGAAGTAGCGGTATTAGAAACGGCTCGCGGTGGCATTCTCCGCTCGGGATTGGGCTTTGAAGCAGCAAATGTAGGAGTTGTCTTGAATGTAGCTTCCGACCACTTAGGAATAGGCGATATAGATACCATTGAGCAGTTAGCTAACCTCAAGAGTGTAGTAGCGGAAGCCGTATTCCCCGATGGCTACGCGGTACTTAATGCCGACGATCGCCGCGTCGCCGCCATGTCAGAAAAAACTAAGGCTAATATTGCTTACTTCACAATGAACCCCGACTCGGAATTGGTGCGAAAGCACATCCAAAAGGGCGGAGTAGCAGCAGTATATGAAAATGGCTATTTGTCAATTGTTAAAGGTGACTGGACACACCGGATAGAAAGAGCAGAAAATATACCTTTAACAATGGGCGGGCGGGCGCCGTTTATGATTGCCAACGCTTTAGCAGGAAGTTTGGCAGCATTCGTGCAAAACGTCACAATTGAGCAGATTCGGGCTGGTTTGAAGACCTTCCGGGCTTCAGTTAGTCAAACGCCAGGACGGATGAATTTATTTAATTTAGGGAACTACCACGCTTTAGTAGATTATGCCCACAACGCAGCCAGTTACGAAGCTGTAGGTTCCTTTGTGCAAAATTGGACTACAGGGCAACGGATTGGCGTAATTGGTGGGCCAGGCGATCGCCGCGACGAAGACTTTGTTACATTGGGCAAATTAGCAGCACAAATTTTTGATTACATCATCGTCAAAGAAGACGATGACACCCGCGGACGCCTACGGGGTTCAGCCGCCCAGTTGATTATTCAAGGCATCAACGAAGTTAAGCCTGATAGCCGCTATGAATCAATTCTGGATGAAACCCAAGCGATCAATAAAGGCTTAGACATGGCTCCTGATAACAGTCTGGTGGTAATCTTACCAGAAAGCGTTACACGAGCTATTAAGTTAATTAAGCTGCGTGGTTTAGCAAAGGAAGAGACACACCAACAAAATCCCAGCACAACTCTCATCGATTCCCAAAATGGAATAGCACCTTCTTCTGTTGTTAATACCCTGCTGTAGTCAGGAGAAAACCGTGCTGGCTCCCCAAGGCACAGCCTCCTCCTGTCTTTTGTATTCTGACTACTTTAATTACTGTTTTTCTTGTTCCGAATTGGTTTCGTCACTGGGAGTTTTCATCTCCTCCTTAAAACCTCGTAGGGTTTTGCCCAGTGCGGTTCCCAGTTCGGGAATTTTTTTTGGGCCAAAAATTAGAACAGCGACTATGGTAATTACAGCTATTTCTGGCCATCCCAGTCCAAACATATAAATTTCCTCTAAGGCATCTGTAATTAAATATAGACATTGATGGCTCAAATCCGATGAGTTCGCCATTGATAAGCGCTCTATCCTCTTGCAGAAACAGGGTATAAATAAATTCAAATTACGGACTTCCAAGAAATAAATTATTCCAATAAACGAACCACAAAGCCACAGAGAACGCAGAGAGAAGAAATAGAGAGAGTTTTTGCGTCAGTTTTGGAACATTTATTTTATTTGGAAGTCCCTTAGTAGTCTGTCAAGCTAGTAGTCTGTCCCAAAAGTTTTCAGAGGTTCGTGGTGTTCAGATCCCCGACTTCTTGAAGAAGTCGGGGATCTCGCAGCCTCGCAAAATTAATGGGACAGGCCACTAGTAGATATTTTCTTCCCCTGCTTCCCCTACTCTCCCGACTCCCTCATACTTATGATGGTTGACTCAGAGTAGCCTGATATCTTTATACTCATTTCATGCAGCTATCAAAGGCGAAATCATCAGGGACATTGTTCGCGAAATATTAAGACGAATCTGGGCAGAGGAGGGTCACTGCTTTTTCCTAGCATTTAATGCTGAGTAAAAACAACCTTGGTCTGTTAATTGGGAAGTATATGAGCAGTTTCGAGGAACTGAGTCAGAAAACTTTGAATAAAGTTCATAAAACCCATGAAATAACTTAGCAAAAAGGAGATCATCTGTGATTAAGAGTCTTGGATACGCAGCCCAAAGTGCAACTACACCACTGGGCTTGTTGACTTTTGAGCGGCGATCGCTAGGGTCGCACGACGTACAAATTGAGATCCTTTACTGTGGCGTGTGTCACTCGGATCTGCATACAGTCGCTAATGAATGGAAAAACACGGTTTACCCTGTCGTACCTGGACATGAAATCGTTGGTCGTGTAGTGAAGATTGGTGAGCAGGTTTCCAAGTTCAAGGTAGGCGAGGTTGCAGGCGTTGGTTGTATGGTCGATTCTTGTCGCACCTGTCCAAACTGTCGTGAGAGTTTTGAGCAGTACTGTGATAACGAAATTATCTTCACTTACAACAGCCCAGAGAAGCAGACAGGGAAAATGACTTATGGGGGTTATTCAAACCAGATAGTCGTGGATGAAAATTACGTGCTACGGGTTTCGGAAAAGCTGGATCTCGCTGGCGTCGCCCCCCTGTTGTGCGCGGGGATCACAACATACTCGCCTTTGCGCTACTGGAAAGTTGGCAAAGGCGATAAGGTGGGTATTGTCGGGCTTGGTGGGTTGGGACACATGGGGCTAAAATTAGCCCACGCTTTTGGTGCTTACACTGTGCTGTTCACAACATCGTCAGGGAAGACCGAAGATGCCAAGCGGCTCGGAGCGGATGAGGTTGTTATTTCAAAAAACAGCGATGAGATGAACAAGCATATCAACAGCTTCGACTTCATTCTCAACACGGTTTCGGTATCGCACAACCTGGATGCATACACTGAGTTGCTTAAGCGTGGTGGTACCATGTGCTTGCTTGGTGTACCGGAAAATCCGCACCCATCACCCAACATCGGTAACTTGATTTTTAAGCGCCGAGTAATTGCCGGTTCGCTGATCGGCGGGATTCAGGAGACACAAGAAATGCTCGACTTTTGCGCTGAACACAATATCGTCAGTGACATCGAACTTATCCCGATTCAGAAGATCAATCAAGCATACGAGCGGATGCTCAAAAGTGATGTAAAGTACCGCTTTGTGATTGACATGGCATCGCTGAAGGAAGAATGATAGTAAAAAAATGCCATTGTCGCTTTTGATGAAAAGTCCTGAATCCTTTGCCTTTGTTTAGAGTGTAAGAAAAACGAATCAAAAAAGTCTGAGCGTTGGTTTTCGGCGCTCAGACTTTTTAATTAAGAATTAAATGATTAGCTCAACTAACTTCCCATTGGATTGGTAATTGGCAAACCTAACCACTCACTTAATTCATGAGCTAACCATTCAAGTTCTACTTCGGATTTAATACCGACATCGTTTCCACTAATCTGATATTTTTGTAATCCTGAGTAAATATATAATTGTGCTGGAACGGCAATTCTAGTGTCTTCAGAGCCTTTAGTAAAGTGTTTTGGAATGTAAACCAACTTATTAACACTTTGCCTTGAGGATGGCCGGGGACGCTCAAACTTCCAACTAAACAACTCCCAGGTTAGGGTAATTTGTTTGGGATTCAGGCGTAAGTAGATGCGTCCAAACAAATTAAAGATAAATTTATACATCATCAGAGAGCCAGCACCCCAAAAAGGAAGTGAGAACAAGGCAAAGGGGATGTTGGCAGGAAAAGGGACTATTGAGAGTGCGCCAATTGTCCAAAATAGGATAAATGAATTCCAGGCGATCGCAAATAAACCTGTGAATACTATTGATGGATGAAAACCAGATGGTGGAATGATAATTTCGAGAGAATCCCAATTTTTGGTTAGTTGAATCTTACTCCCGTCTGGTTTGCTAACAACTAAAGCAGGTAATGTCGCTTGTGGTTTGTCTAAAGCTGCGATTGCTTGGGTCGCAGAACTAAAACGCCCTTCTAAACTGGGTTCAATCATCCACTTTAGCCAATTGCTAAAGCTGGGACTCACATTAGCCGCTTGTTCAAACTGAATGCGAAAATCCTTTTGGGGTAAATCGGCTGGGTGATTACCCGTCATTAAATAAATTAAGGTTGCGCCTAAACTATAAAGGTCAGATGCTGCAACAGTACGTCCGCCAAATTGCTCTGGTGGCATATAGCCATAAGTTCCTACCACAGTTCTTGTCCCGGTTTCTGTGGCGAGGACTGTCTGCACTGAGCCAAAATCTACTAAATAAACTTGACCAACACTATTACCAGAACGCTCCCCCAATAAAATATTGCTAGGCTTAATATCACGGTGAATTACAGGTGGATACAGCCCATGTAGGTAAATAAGAATCTCTAAAAGCGCTTTGGCTATCTGTTTGATTTCAGCTTCTGTAAAAGTTCGCCCACTTTGTAAATATTGCTCTAAAGTTTTTGCTCTTATATAAGTTTGTACCAGCGCAAATCCTTTAATAGTTGGTAAATTTACCTCAAAATAGTTTAAATACTGAGGAATTAAGGGATGTGACAAAGATTTTAAAGTTTCAGCTTCCCGCTCAAACAGCTTTAAATCATCCCATTCAAAATCACCACCAAAAGAGAGTAACTTGATGACAACTAATTCCTGAGTTTGCAAATCACGAGCTAACAAAGTCCGCCGCCCTGCTTTTTTTCCTAGTAGCTGCTGAACTTCGTAGCGTAGACGCCCAGCGTCTTGTCCTCGGACATCGCCTAGTATTTCGCCAATCATTATGGTTTCTTCTAATGCTACGGTTGAAAAGTTTTTAGAGCTTATAGCTTTTCAATTTGGCAAATGTATCTCTTTAGTATAATTGCGTAGTTCTATGCCCTCCCAACTTTGGCCTTATATTACCCCAGGTATTCCCGATGAATTGTTTGAACATTTGCCAGGAATTCCCCTGAGTCAGCGAGAAGTCCGACTGCTGTTAATTGCCCAACTGCGACTAAAATCAGATTCTGTGTTGTGGGATATTGGCGCAGGGACAGGTACAATTCCGGTAGAAGTGGGGCTATTGTGTCCAGACGGAAAGATTATCGCTATAGAAAGGGATGAAGAAGTAGCTAATCTGATCAAGCGTAACTGCGATCGCTTTGATGTGAAAAACGTCGAAGTAATTGAAGGTAGCGCCCCAGAGTGTTTACATAACCTCAAGGTTACACCTCACCGCGTTTGTATTGAGGGAGGACGCCCCATTCAAGAGATTTTGCAAGCAGCATGGCATTATTTGCCCCCATCCGGTCGGGTTGTAGCCACAGCTGCTAATCTAGAAAGTCTGTATGCTATTTCCCAGAGCTTTTCTCTGTTAAGAGCTAGAAATATCGAAGTCGTCCAGTCCGCGGTTAACCGCTTAGAGACGCGTGGCTTTTCTCAAACCTTTACCGCCGTTGATCCCATTTTTATCCTCAGTGGTGAGAAACTAGACTAAATCCAAAAGATTTTAGATTTTAGATTTTAGATTTTAGATTGGGGATTTAGGTGATATGTCATCAGAAACCAAGCCACAATTACCAATCCCTAATCTCGAATACCTAATCTCTAATCCAAAATCCAAAATCCAAAATCCAAAATACTTTTATGCCTTGGTCTCGGATTATTAGTGGAATTGTTGCGATCGCTCTTGCTCTTTCTGCAACCCTTTTGGGGGGTTGGTACTTTACCATCATTTTTGCGGTTATCATCTTTTTGGGTCAACAGGAATATTTTAATTTGGTGCGAACCAGAGGTATCGCTCCCGCTGCTAAAACCACAATGTTGGCTAGTCAAATTTTGCTGGTAATTTGTACTCTTGATGGCAGTTTAGCTGACGCTGTAATGCCAATTGCTGGCACACTTATTTGTTTTTACCTGCTATTTCAGCCCAAATTTGCCACGATCGCTGATGTTTCCGCTTCTATTATGGGGCTATTTTACGTAGGTTATTTGCCGAGTTACTGGGTGCGCTTACGAGCAATTGATACTGCTGCTTTTAGCAATCTTCCTTTCGGAGGTTATTGGCCTACAACCTGGACAGATTTCTGGGAAAAGGCAAATTCTGCTTCATTACCACAAGGTTTTACAACAACACTGCTAACTTTTTTGTGTATTTGGGCGGCCGATATCGGCGCTTACACTATTGGCAAATTCTTTGGGAAAACCCGTCTGTCTGATATTAGCCCGAAAAAAACTGTAGAAGGTGCTGTCTTTGGCATTACTTCAAGTGTTGCTGTAGCGATCGCAGGAGCCTATTATTTACATTTGCCCAGATCCCCCTTCACTGGTTTAGCATTGGGTTTACTGATTGGCATTGCTAGCCTTTTGGGGGATCTTACCGAGTCTATGCTCAAGCGAGATGCTGGAGTCAAAGATTCTGGGCAGTTAATCCCCGGTCACGGTGGTATTTTAGACCGTACTGATAGTTATATTTTCACTGCTCCTTTGGTATATTATTTTGTGACACTACTGTTGCCGCTACTGTAGCGGTTTTCACGTGAGAGTTAAAGTATTGCATTGACCCACATCCCGCCCAGAACTTAACTTCTGGGCTAATAGCGAAAGTCCACTTAAGTGGACTAAACAATAATTTTAGTCCTCTCAAGAGGACTTTCGCTATAAGCAAGAGGAATTCCCCAGGCGCGATCGCAACGAAGCGAGGAATCGTCCGCCTGAGAGGTGCTATATCATTTAAAATAATGTATTAGCATTTTTATAATTAATCATCAAGGGTTAACGTTAATCCGCCCACGACACACTAGCTTGCCTGGGATCAGCGTTAGTTCTTGGATATCGACATCTGAGCCAAGATGCAAATTGTACTCATGATTGTCCTCGATATCTCCCTGGTCGGGCAAGATTTTTATATGTGCCAGTTGCAACTCATGTCCACTGAGTAACTGTAAGCTTAGACAAATCTCTAGAGGTGTTGTTTCACTATTGGTTACTCTCAGACCTCGCAGTATAATTTGGTTGTTCTCAAGGATAACTTCTTGCCAATTTATTGGTTGTGACTTTGGGCAATGTGTTGGTAAAACCTTAACCAATAGATCGCTCAAAGCAGTCGATAATAAATCAGATGAGAGAGAAGCATTAAGATCCTTCTCGTCTACGATCAAATCGCCAACCACTGGTACTATTTCTAACAGTTTTAGCGGTTTTCCCTTGAGTACCGAGCCGATGTTTATCCGAATATTTTCCGCTATTAATTTAATTTGTGTAATCAGGAGACCTTGATAAATTGCATCAGTAGCAAAAATAGATACCGACGGGATACGCCCAGAGAGAATTTGGCGATCGCTCGCTTTAATCTCCACTTCTAATTCCGATATTTGGCTGACTTGCGCTCTCAACCAGAGCTTTAGGGCTGTTGTGAGTACTTGCGTAATTATGCGGATTTTATTTGTATTTGTTGTTTGGAAATTTTGCTCTGGCATCTAACCAATCTGTTTATGAGTATTTGCTTAACAACCGAACATAAATTAAATAAGTCTTAAATGTAACATTTATGCCTACTCCCTACAAAATGCAAATATCATTTAATTGTTAACAGGAAATAAGCAATTCCAGATGGAGGTACGGTTACAAAAAATTATCGCTCAATGGGGTATCGCCTCACGTCGTGAAGCCGAAGAAATGATTAGGCACTCACGGGTGCGGATCAATGGGGTATTGGCACATTTAGGTCAAAAAGTTGATCCCGAAAAAGATGCGATCGCAATTGATGGTAAGCCTGTATCTAAAAAGCAGCGTCCGGCTTTAATATATTTATTGCTGCACAAACCAAGGGGTGTGGTTTCGACTTGCTACGACCCTCAGCGCAGACCAACAGTATTGGATCTACTATCGAAAGAATTACGGGAGGGTACAGGTATTCACCCAGTTGGGCGTTTAGATGCAGATTCTACAGGAGCATTAATCTTGACCAATGACGGAAATCTGACATTTGGACTAACCCATCCTCGCCACAGTATTTCCAAAACATATCGTGTTTTGGTAGAAGGACACCCTCCAGAAGCAGTATTGAAAATGTGGCGTCAGGGTGTGATGTTAGAGGGTAGAAAAACCAGACCCGCTAAGGTACATCTAATAGAACATCGTGCCGAACAAAGCTTTTTAGAAATAGTCTTGCAGGAGGGAAGAAATCGCCAAATTCGCCGGATAGCTCAACAGTTAGGATACCCAGTAATCAAGCTGCATCGGACTGCTATCGGCCTAATTCAATTACAAACTTCAAAAGAACCTTTTTTGTCAGAGGGTAAATATCGTTCCCTCAAAGACCATGAAATTCACTTTTTGCAAGATCAGATAACCCAACCTAATTATTGATTCTGTGGAGTTAAGGAGTGTCAGTAGGCATGAAATGGCTAAGAAAGAAAAATAATTTGCAGCCATCACTTTCATTAGAGCAACAACGAACCGAAAAGTTGGCAGAAATGGGCGCTCAACTTTGGGCATTGCGTCAAGAACAGGGATTATCTCTAGAGCAAATGGTTGCATTAACTAGGATTCCCCGGCGATTATTGCAGGCGATCGAAGAAGGTAATTTAAACGATCTGCCAGAACCAGTTTATATACAGGGTTTAATCAGGCAATTTGCCGACGCACTAGGCTTGAATGGAGTAGAATTTTCTGGCACTTTTCCGATTAGTTCTGCACAAGTGAACCCTCAAGGTACAGGGAATAATTCCCCCCTCGATCAACTACGTCCGATTCATCTTTACTTTCTTTACATATTGCTAATTGTATGCTCGGTAAATGGCTTATCTCAGTTATTAAATAACGCGGTATTACAAGCAACTACAAGTAATAGTCAAAATCAGCCATCTCCAAAACACAAGTCCATTGTTAAACCAGAAATAGCCCAAATAAAAGAGTCAGTGGAGGTTCAATCAGTTAACCATACCCTTAGCGCCGGACAACAGGGAAAGGCTGTACAGATTGGTGTCACTTTAAAAGCGTCATCTTGGATTCGCGTAGTAGCCGATGGCAAAACCGAGTTTGAGGGTACTCTCCCAGAGGGAACTCACCGGATTTGGAAAGCCCAAGAGCAACTCACTGTGAAAACTGATAATGCTGGTGGCGTGTTAATGAGCATCAATCAAGAGAAAGCCAAGGAAATGGGAGAACCAGGGAAAGAGGAAGAAGTTAGAATTGCTGCAAAACCTAAGTTTTGAGATGAGGGGGATAAGGAGGCATTGACTCCCCCTGCCCCCTGCAAGAACTGCCTCACTGCGCTTCCCGGGCGCGTCCATTCAGTCTGGTAAGAACTTTCAAGCGATCGCCTAATTCTTGTGTCAAAGCTCCTGGTTGATAGCGCCACTCCCAGTTACCCTCAGCAAGACTAGGAAAATTCATCCGCGCTTCGTTTCCTAATCCCAAAACATCTTGCAAGGGAATAATCGCTTGGTTAGCTATGGAACTTAAAGCTAGGCGAATTAAATCCCAATGGATGCCCTCAGAGCTGATAGAACCTAAATAAAGCAATAGGTTTTGCTTTTCGTTGTCGTTGGCTGAATTAAACCAGCCTACAGTTGTGTCGTTATCGTGAGTGCCGGTATAAACTACAGCATTGCGCGGGTAATTGAATGGTAAAAACGGATTACCGGGATCGGAACCAAAGGCAAACTGCAAAACCTTCATCCCAGGAAATTCATACTTATCTCGCAGCGCTTCTACCTCTGGTGTTATTACTCCCAAATCTTCCGCCAAGACGGGTAGCTTGCCCAACTTCTGCCTAATCGCTTCAAAAAAAGCATCACCAGGCGCTTCCACCCATTTGCCATTCATGGCAGTTTCTTCGCCTTTGGGTACTGACCAATAAGCCTCGAAGCCCCGGAAGTGGTCAATGCGAATTATATCTACATAATCCAGCATTGCCTCAAAGCGCTGTACCCACCATTTAAAGTCTTGTTTTTGCAATTCCTCCCAGTTATAAACCGGGTTGCCCCACAATTGACCGGTGGCGCTAAAATAATCTGGTGGAACTCCTGCCATTTGGGCAGCAACTCCTGTCTCTTCGTCTAAACAAAAGATGTCGGGATGCGCCCACACGTCGGCACTATCATGAGATACATAGATGGGGATATCGCCGATAATGTCAATGCCGCGCATATTGGCATAGCTTTTCACCTCTGACCACTGCCGGAAAAATTCAAATTGGACGAACTTGTAATAAAAAATCTCGCCATTGAGCCGATCCTTTACCTGAGCTAATGCTTCGGGTTCGCGCTTAACAAATTCTGGCTCCCATGTATGCCAGCTTGCATTTTCGTGAGCATCTTTCAGCGCCATAAATAAGGCGTAATTATCTAGCCAATAGGCTTTACTGTCG
The DNA here is from genome assembly GCF_036917635.1 of Nostoc sp. GTDB lineage: Bacteria > Cyanobacteriota > Cyanobacteriia > Cyanobacteriales > Nostocaceae > Nostoc. The sequence continues at coordinate 47,591 of NZ_JBALCW010000018.1, read as the reverse complement.
CAAAAACCTGCAAACTCGTTTTTTTGGATGTCGGTAGCATTCAGTTTAAAGTTTTCACAGGCTTTTTTGAGTAGCCCAATCTTAATCGGTACAACCTGGTCAAAGTCTACCTTTTCTACCGGAAATCCTGGTAAGTTAGCAAAGTCTTCTTCACTTAGCAAACCCTCATCTCGCAGTTTTTCTGGGCTAACCAGCAAGGGATTTCCCGCCATTGCCGAGTAGCACATATAGGGGGAATTACCGTATCCAGTGGGGCCTAAGGGTAGAACTTGCCAATATTGTTGATGAGTATCATTAAGAAAATCGATGAAGCGATAGGCTTCTAAGCCTAAATCTCCAACGCCAAATCGGCTCGGAAAGGAGGTAGGATGCAACAAAATACCACTGGATCTAGGAAAAGGCATATTTAACCTGAATTATGAGAGGGAGCAATTATCTGATGGACACGCTGATCGCCCAAGGGGCAGTAGCAAAGCCAATCGCATCGAATTTATCACGGAACAGTATTTGCAGAGGAAATCAAGTAAACTCATTTTGATTGTCCTTTGTCTTTAGTTGTAACTAATGACAAATGACTAATGACCAATGACTAATAACTATGACTTACCGAAATCCTGCACCAACAGTTGATATCATCATTGAACTAGTAGATCGACCTCATCGGCCAATAGTGTTAATTGAAAGACATAATCTACCCTTAGGTTGGGCTATTCCTGGTGGTTTTGTAGATTATGGCGAAGCAGTGGAAGTGGCGGCGCGACGAGAAGCTGAGGAAGAAACGGGTTTACAGGTGGAGTTAGTTGAACAATTACTTGTGTATTCTGACCCCGATCGCGATCCGCGTCAGCATACCATTAGTATTGTGTTTTTGGCGACAGCTACGGGTGAACCTGTGGCTGGGGATGATGCTAAAGGTGTAGGAGTTTTTGAGTATTGGCGTGTGCCTAGTAATTTATGTTTTGACCACGATCGCATTTTGCGGGATTATTGGCGATATCGGCATTATGGGATACGTCCCAGGTTAGGGTAGAGGGACGAACCGCAAAGTACGCTTTGCGCCGCAATGGGAAGAAAGAAAAAAGAGATATATAATAGACATCTCCAAAAATTAAATATGCGTTATTCAGAACCCATGTAGAGACGCGAAATTTCGCGTCTCTACATTCTTTTTCGGAGATGTCTAATTTTCACAAATGATTTAGGACTGCTATATCTATAGATATCGCCTTGATCAGGAGAAAATTTAGTTATTGGTGCAAGGCGATGTCTCTGGGTAATATGCAATGAAAGTTTGATTATCGGAAATTAAAGGGTTTAAGACCCCAACCATTACATGTAGCACTCATTTTAGTGGGGGTTTAAATCCCTGTCTAAAATGTTTGAATTTTGAATTTTGAATTATTATTTATTATTTGTTGCTGTAGTTGTTTTCGGTCTGACGATAATAAAAAATGCGAGCAAACTAAAAAATAACATTTGCCAAGTCACCAAATTCCAGCCACCAAAATTCCAGCATAATAGACCAATGCTAGTACCTATAGAACCGCCGATAAAATAGGTAGTCATGTAAACTGTATTAATGCGACTATTCGATTGAGCATCAAGAGTGTATATTCTTGCAACATTAGTAACTTGGGTTGCCTGTACACCTACATCTAGTAATAATACAGCAAGTGCGATCGCCAGTGCTGAATTAGAAGCAATTTTAGCAATTACTAAACTTACAATCACCATCGATACAGCAAGAGTCAAGGAACGTTGGGAGTTACCTTGATCGGCTAGTTTACCAAAAATTGGTGCCATCAATGCACCTGCGATCGCTACAAAGCCATACATCCCAATTTTGTCAGATTGAAAATTAAAAGGCGCTCCGCTTAAATGGAAAGTCAGGGTTGTCCAAAATGAGCAAAAGACACCAAACAATAACCCGCTAATTAAAGACGCTTCTCTTAATAATGAAAAACGTTTTAATTGGTGAAGTGTTGATTTTAATAATTCCAAATAGTAACCATCAAATTGATTTTTAACATTAGGCAAATATATATTTAGCAAGACAATAACAATTAAAATCATTCCTGCCGAAAATCCATATACATAACGCCAGCTCAACCATTCAGCAATATATCCACTAAAAACCCTTGCTCCTAAAACTCCAATCAATATACCAGTAAAAATATTACCTACTGTTTGTCCTGTAGTTACTCTATCTATACTTGCTGCTAAAGGAAGAATAATCTGAGCGGAGACTGTCGCAATCCCAATTGCTACGCTCAATATCCAAACTTCGATGATATTTTGTGAAAACGTTATACCTATTAACAAACAGAACAAACATGCCAATAAGCAAAGAATTAATTTTTTCTTGTTGATTTTATCGCCCAAGGGGATTAAAAAGAAAAGCCCAATACCATAACCAACTTGCGTAAGCACAGATATGCTACCCGCTTCGCCTTCACTGACTCGAAAAGATGATGCAATATCTTTGAGGATTGGCTGATTATAATAAACGTTAGCAACACAGACACCAGATGCGATCGCCATTATCACTACTTGGACTTTAGTTAATGTGTTACTTAAGATTTTTTTTTCCATTCAACCTAAAATTTATAGAGGAAAAAACTGGTTTACAGTACAGCTAAAACCAGGTAATAGGGGAGAAATTATATTATCGCTACTAAATAAGGTTTCTACCAATTTAAGTTGATTTTGTTCGCGTCGATAAACCTCTAGTTTATGCGATCGCCAATCAGCAATGCAATATTCTTTTACTCCTCTAGAAGAATAAAGTTTAAGTTTAGCTTCTTTATCCCGTCTTTCGTCTGACTTGCTAAGAGATAAAACTTCAACTACTAAATCTGGTGCACCAGTTAAATGTCCCGCTTCATCCAATGTTATCGCCAAGGTTTCCTTTGTAACCCAAACCACGTCAGGAATCACATTATCTGATTCTGAAAACAAAACGCCGGGGTTGATTACAGCTTCTCCTAAACCAGTAGACTCTGACCAAATGTTAAGCTGTTGGAAAATGATGCCACAAGTTTGCTGATGTTTAAAGTGAGGTGCCCTGGTCATAAATAATTCTCCATCAACTATCTCGTAGCGTGTCCCTTCATTTTCTGGTAAAAGTTCCACATCGTGAGTTGTCCAGCGTACTCCTGTATTAAGGGTCTGACTCATCGGTTAACTCCTTTAATTTTGCTCTTGTATTTTAATCATAAAAGGATATTTGAAAATTCACAAAGTATACTAGACAGGACTATTTTTTCTAGACGGAAACTGCCCAAAAAGGCTTAGACATCCATATATTTGAGATTAGAAAAAACTTGGAGGTTAAATCATGCCTTGGAAAATAACTGCTGAGGAGTTGTTGACTCGGTATGCTCATGGAGAGCGAAACTTTGCTGGGATTGAGTTGATTCAATCTGAGGGTGTTCCCCTCGACAGTTCGATTGACCTCGAAGGCGCTATTTTGAGAGATATCAACTTGCGCGGAGCCTATTTGAGACAAGCCGATTTGTGTGGAGCCGATTTGACTGGAGCCGATTTGTTTGGTGTTTCCTTGGAAGGCGCTTGGTTGAAACGTGCTATTGTCAGGGATGCTAATTTGTATTCCGCCAACTTGAGTTGGTGTGATTTGACTGAAGCCGATTTGCGGGGAACCAACTTGAATCATATAAACGCTAGTCGTGCTACCTTCTGTGGAGCTAACATCGGTGGTTTTTCCTACGCTATTTTGGCTCATGCTAACTTTCGTTCGGCTGACGTTTCGCAGATCAATATTTGTAGGTTCGGTAATTTAATTTGGAAGACCACAATGCCCGATGGGACTATTAAAGGCGGCCCATTTTTCGGAGAGTTTTAATTCATCCTCAGATGCAGCCATAAGGGGGGCATTCGGAAGAAGTTAAGCTAATGAGCATTTAAGTTGCATAACACCAGGGCTGAAGCCCTTACTACAAGCGAATCAGTCTGGAAAAATGAATGACGATTAGCTTAAGAGGATGTTTGAAAAGCTAATTTTTATGTATCCTGGCGATTATAAATCACGGCTATACACACGAAACCCACGGGCGTGGGTTTGAAACCCTTGATTTTATGTTAGTCCACCTACGTGGACTAAGCTTTTTATAGGAGCGAATTATATTCATCCAATACTTTTAAAACACCTTCTAAAATTCAATCATCACTTGCGATTTTCACGCCGCCACTTAGCCCGTACTAAACGAATTTCATCAAAAGTGTAGCTTTCACCTAGTTGTTCTTTGATGGGAGTGAGGGAAATATCACCGAGTACTTCTAAAACTTGCCAAATTTTTTGTTGATGTTCTAGAGGTATTAATTGATTTAAATCAACTGGCTGATTTAAACCAATTAGTTTTTCTAGATGATTGGTAACTGTTGCCGGGCTTAGGTTGCGTTTTTGGGCAATTTGAGGGATATTTAAACCTTGTTGATGCAATTGTAATGTCTGTAATTCGGTGTAAGAAGATGAGTTTGAAGAAGATAGGGAAGCGGAAGTGACAGATTTATTTTGCAAACCTTTTTCTTGGCGGTAGGCGCGAATTTCTGTAATAAACTTTTCGCCATATTGAGCGAGTTTATGACTACCTACACCAGAGAGTTTGGCAAATTCAACTAAGTTTTGGGGTTGTACCTGTACCATCACCTTTAAAGTGGAATCGTGGAAGATTACGTAAGGTGGTACAGATTGCTCATCAGCTAATTGTTTACGGAGCGATCGCAACTTTTGTAATAATACCTCTGCTTCTTCTGCTTTTTCACTCCCCTGTTCCCAGGTTATCTTTTGGACTGTGGTTACAGCTAGGGAAACTGTGCGTTGTTTTCGCATTACTTCCCAACTCAGGGGGTTTAGCTTTAAAACTGAGTAACCATCGCTAGTTTGTTCTATTAACCCTTGATGTAAAAGCGATCGCCCCAACATTCGCCATTCATCTAGAGTTCTATCTTTACCAATACCATAAGTAGAAAGTTTATCGTGTTCGTACTGGATAATTTTGTCTTTTTTTGCTCCACGCAACACATCAATTATGTGCAGCATCCCAAACCTTTCTTTGCAACGCGCCACACAAGATAAAAACTTCATAGCTTCAATTGTCCAATCTTGCATCGGTTTGGGATGACGACAATTGTCACAGTTACCGCAATTCCCAGGAAACCTTTCTCCAAAATAACCCAGTTGAATTGTTCGCCGACAATCAGTGCCTTCAGCGTAATCGATCATCTGGCGTAGTTGTTGTTTGGCAATCAACTGTTCTTGAGGATCAGTTTTTTGATCGATACTCCATTCAATTGTTTTAACATCACCAAAGCTGAAAAATATCGTACATCGAGATGGTTCTCCATCTCTACCGGCTCGACCCGATTCTTGATAATAACTTTCTATATTTCTGGGCATATCAAAGTGAACTACCAGCCGCACATCGGGTTTATTAATTCCCATCCCAAAGGCGACTGTTGCCACCATTACCCGGACATCATCTCGAATAAATCGCGTTTGATTACTACTACGTTCCTCATCAGTTAATCCGGCGTGATAAGGCAGAACAACAACTTTATCATTTTGCAGTTTAAAAGTGAGTTCATCAACTTTTTTACGAGTTAAAGAATAAATAATTGTCGAACCTTCAGTTTCTCGAATTAGTTCTAATAACTCAGCGTAAGCATATTTAGTTTTAGGACGAACATCGTAATAAAGATTTTCTCGGTTAAAACTAGCAAGATGGATGCTTGGTTGCTTTAGTCCTAATTGTTGAATGATATCACTACGGACGCGATCGGTTGCTGTGGCGGTGAGGGCGACGGTAGGAATATCAGGATAGCGTTTCCTGAGAGATTTTAACTGGCGATATTCTGGACGAAAATCGTGTCCCCATTCCGAAACACAGTGCGCTTCATCAATAGCAAAGCTAGAAATACCGATTTTTTCTTTAACTAAATCGAGAAACGGGAGAAACCTTTCACTTAGCAAGCGTTCCGGGGCGACGTATAGTAATTTTACTTTACCTGTGAGGATGGCTTCTTCGCGCGATCGCACCTGGTAAGGATTCAAACTGCTATTGAGAAATGTCGCGTTAATATTATTATTTCGCAGTGCTTCTACTTGGTCTTGCATCAAAGCAATTAACGGCGACACTACCACAGTTAGTCCATTTTTTAACAATGCTGGTAGCTGAAAGCACAGAGATTTTCCCCCACCAGTCGGCATCACAACCATTAAATCTCGATTTTGCAGCGCATCTTCGATAATTTGCCGTTGTCCGGGGCGGAATCTGTCGTAACCGAAGTGATATTTTAGCGCTTGTTCGAGATGGGGATACTGAAGCATAGCGATCGCTTTTTCCGAGGCTGTCTGCGTGAGTAGTTATTGAAGATATCAGGATTTTAACTCACATCACTGGCAGTGTTGGGAAGGGCTGCATTAATGAGCGTGCGCGCTGCGTCTACGCACTATTGCTCTGACTTTTAGCTCAATTAATGCTATAATAAGTAGAAATTTCTCACTTTAGAGATGCACGTAATCAGCAAAGTGAAATTGCGGGCATTCTGGGTTCAACACGCTGATTCTGAAGATGCTCTAAATGACTGGTATAAGTTTGCATCTATTGCGAACTGGTCTAATTTAGTAGATGTTCAAAAAAGATATCCAAAGGCAGAAGCGGTTGGGAACTTTACAGTGTTTAACATCAAAGGTAATAACTATCGTTTGATTGTAGACATTAAATATTCTAGTCAGACAATTTTTATTAAATACGTTCTTACCCATCCTGAATATGATAAAGAAAGGTGGAAAGATGACCCCTACTTCTAGTCAACAAACCTACACTGACTTACTAATTCAGTATCAGCCTAAACCAATTAAAACAGAACAGGACTATAACAAAGCTTTAACAGTAGTAGAAGGGATGATGTCTGGTGAGTTGACAGAGGCTGAAACTGCGCTTTTTGAGTTGTTGGTTCTTCTGATTGAGAATTACGAGTTACTTCATTATTCGATGGGTGAATCAAAACCTGTGGCTACTTTAGAATCCCTCATGCATGAGTTTGATGTGGAACCAACTTCTTTAGTCGGGGTTTTTGGCTCTGTTAAGATTGTTAAGGAAGTGCTTAATGGTCAACGGAAAGTTAGCCAATCTGAAGCTGAGTCACTAGCTAAGTTTTTTAATGACCATTATTCTGGGCTTTCTGTAACGGCTCTTGACTTTTAAATTTTTAAGACAGTCGCTACACAATCGGCATCGCACTACTTTAACCAACATAATCTAAAAGCCTTTATCATGGAATCATGCTGAAGTAAAAGTAGGTAGATCGCAAACAAGTTGAAAACATTATGGACAACAACAATAAACAATTTAATTTTTAATTAACATCGCAAAAATTAAAATCTCAAACTCGCCTCAGCATCTACCTAACCGAGGAGTTACAGTTATTACTTTCCCTTGATGCCCTATTTGGGTACATTTTAACTGTGATTCTAAAGCATCAATTTTTCGTAAAAGCGACACTCCCCAGACTATAGAAATCACCAACTTGATTGTCATACCTACGAGAAAAAGTGTGACTATTGTAGCAGTTTTCTTTTGTTGAATCAGCCTTTTTTGTTGTTCTTCAAGTCGTGCTTCAACTTCTTTGGCGCGTTCTGCTTCTAAGGCTTGCTGCATTTCTCGCCGATCTAATTCTTCACTAGCAGCTAAAAATCGATAATCTAAATTGCTCAAGCTTTTACCATTTGCCCAAGTTTGAGCATCAATTAAGGCTTGTCCCCGCAATAGGCGAGATTCATCCTTTTGATTAGAGGCTATCCAGGCATTGAAGGTTTCGTAGTAGGGACGTAAATAAGCTAATTTTTTTCCAACCCATTCTAAATTGAAAACTTCTTGATAAATTCGGTTTTTGATTTCTAGAACACCTTGCTTTTTGATTACCAAACCAGACAGCAACAGTTCTACCTGTTCTCGGCTATCGTCGGCTGGTACTTTCACTCCTTGGAGAATTTGTTGATAAATTCCCAGCAATCTGGCGGCAATTTGTTCGTTTGAAAGGATGCGATCGCGAATTGTCCGTAAATGCTCTGGTTCATCTTGTGATTCCCATTTTTCGATGATATGCGATCGCACCACATTTTCTATCCAAAATTCTTCTGCGCCAGGGGGGATTTTTAGCATTCTACCCAGATCATTTTGAGATAAACTGACAATTAGCCGACACAGCTTTTGAGTAAGAAATGGTTGTCCTTCTGTCCAAGCTAATACTTCTTTTAAAACTTTCTGGGGATGATTATCTTTAATATTCAGTCCCAAAGATAAGGGTTCCGCTTCTTCAAATGTGAATCCATTTATTTGGATGGCTTTACCAATATTAAACGGGGTAGTATTATTTCGATATCGAATTAAGTCTGAAGGTGTCGCAACACCGAAAATTGCAAATGTAATCCGATGATATTCTGGATCAATTGCTCGTTGGTTATAACAGAAGCGAATCAAGCTAAAAAAGTCATCAACAGAGAAATTGAGACCGAGAATACTATCAATTTCATCAATAAAAATAAATAGTCTTTCGTTAGGAAACTGAGCTAACAGAATTTCCGAAATAAATCGGCTAAATTTCTGAACTAAAGAAATATCATTTTGTTCTTGCCACCAGGTTTTTAAATTGACTTTACCTAACAGTTTAAAGCCTAACCATAAATCACCTACCACTCCCTTATACCACTGCTCTGGAGTTATATTTTCACAACCAATATTAGTCATATCAACGGTGGCACATTTAAAGCCCTCCTGTTGAAAGCGATGCTTTGTTTTTACCATAAGTGAAGATTTGCCCATTTGCCTACTGCTGAGGATGTAGCAAAATTCTCCCTGCTTCAAGGCTTCGTAAAGTTCCACATCTGCTCTGCGCTCAACATAGCTAGGAGCGTCAGTTGTCAGGGTTCCACCAACTTGATATCGATAATTGTTCATCTGATTTAAAATTTTAAATTTGTTCTCATTTTTAATAAATGAATCTGGATCAAAATAAGTGAAAAAATTCATATTAAACCTCATCTAAGTTGAGAACCGTAGTTTTTGCCCTCACCCTAAATCCCTCTCCCAGATATGGGAGAGGGACTTTGAAATTCTGGCTCCCCGAATCCCAAAATTGGGATTCGGGGTTGGGGGATGAGGGCAAATCCTTTTCATCACTGAAGAACTACAGGTTTCAAGATAGACGCGGTTTAAGAACGAGAACAAGTATTTTGATTATTTATCTTGCAACATATCAGAACTATTATTACCCTGAGCGTCTTAGTTGTTGGCTAAAATAAAATCGGTATAACTCACACATTACGTTGGCTTGATTGCCGTTTAGTTGAACCAAACCCATACTTTCTAGCTTGTAAGCAGCGATCGCGTCTAGCTCCACTTTTTCATCTGTTGCGATTACCTTTTCCATAGCTAACATTAATTCTGGTTCTTTTTGCAGCAAGCTCAACAGTTCTCGTAAATGCTGACTGTAAATTCCTACTTGTGTAGATGCGCTTTCTACTAACACCTCTAATGTTATTTCTTCATGACATAGATGATAAAGCGCAAGGCTCACCAAATAGGGATGTCCTCCTACCATTGCTTGTAAGGGTACAAGGCGTTTTGCCCCTTCGGAGTCTGCTGCCCAATGTAGCCCGTAAGCTAATGCTAATTTCTGTACCTGATTCAGGGTAAACGGCGGTAGCGTAATTGTTATGCCGACATTGAAAGGCGATTGGTTTAGCTTGAGTGGAATATAAATTTCTGTAGTGTGAACTACCACCATTCGGAGTTTTTGCCAGATTTGATCCTGCTTTGCTTGTTCGTGCCAAAATCGCAGCATTGGTAGAAAGTCTTGGGCAATATTGGGATGTTCAAAAACTCGATGGACTTCATTCAAAGCCAAAACTACAGGACTTTGCTCAATGTATTGCAGCAGATATGCTTCAAAATAGATTTTGCAGCTTACCTTGCTGCCCATTTCCGTATCCCAAAAATCATCTAGAGAGGGAAAGAGATTTAATTGCCTGCTGACATAGACACAAAACCAACGCAAAAATTTATCCAGAGAAGCAAAAATATCTTCGTCAGCTTCTTGAAAGTCCAAATAGACAATTTGATAACCTTGCTCTCTAGCATAAGCAATCATCCGGTTTAGCAGTGAACTTTTTCCCGTTTTTCTAGGTGCTTTGATTCGGATTAAGCAACCAGGGTGTAAAATCTCGTTGCAAACGAGTTCTTCTAGAGGAGGGCGATTGATGTAAAGAGGAGAACCTAGTGGTACAGGGCCGCTGGGAAATTCGATCTGGCTTGCTGACAAGTCTCTTGACATTTCTAAGCTAGATTCTTGCTCTAACTTTTCTTGGGTCTGATTCTCCCGATCGCCTATCTTCTCTTGAAGGTATTTCTCCAAGGCTAAATGCAGATTTTTTTTCGTTATTTTTTTTCCAAGTGCAACAGAAAGGTCTTGCCACAACTCAGAGCCAACTTCCTTGATGTAATTGTTGCGGTAGCCTGATACCTCTGCCATTTCATCATAAGTTTTGCCCAACCATGATTGAGAGAGTACAAACCATTGAATTGAAGCAAGAGGCTTATTTTGCAAAATTCTTTCTACTGCTTGCAGAATATCTTCCACGGATATTAATATTAAAGGTTAAACAGTTAGTAGAGGTATTTATCGATTTTGGTCTAGTAATAATATACAACCGATTAACAATTCAAATTTCAAATTTCAAAATTAAATAAAATTCTGGGTTCTTAACAAATAGAAAAATGGGGATTTAGAGACATTACTTCTTCAGTGCCAGAGTCAAGCCATCTGCGATCGCTACTAAACTAAGACTAACTCGCGGGTCTTGATGGAGCTTTTGATTAAAGGCACGAATCTTTTTAGTTCTATTATCTTGCACTTCGGGGTTGGCAACCTTACCTGACCAGAGGACATTATCGATCGCAATCAGTCCTCCCGGACGCACTAATTGTAGCAAACGCTCATAATAACCATCATAGTTGCTCTTATCTGCATCGATGAAAGCAAAATCAAAGGTTTCAGCTTCTTTGGTTGCCAGTAGCCGATCCAAAGTCTCCAAAGCTGGGGCAATGTGCAGTTGAATTTTATCTGCTACTCCAGCTTGCTGCCAATAGCGCCGAGCGATCGTTGTAAATTCATCGCTAATATCACAGGCTACCACTTTACCGTCCCTCGGTAGCGCCAATGCCACCACCAGGGAACTATAACCTGTAAATACTCCAATTTCCAAAGTTTTCTTAGCTCCCAACAATTGCACCAATAACGCCAAAAATTGCCCCTGTTCAGGAGCAATCTGCATTCTCCCTATTGGATACTGGGCTGTTTCCTGTCTCAGTTGAGTTAAAATCTCTGGTTCTCGCAAAGAGACTGATAGTAAATAGTCATAGAGGTTTTGTTCGAGTCCTAGTGTTTGAGTTGTCATAAGATTGGGGATTCGTGGGCGAGTCTTTGATACTCGTGGATGACTATTTCTGCTCTCTCTGTGTTCTCCGTGTCTAATAAGGTTCGTTTATTTGAATAATTTATTTCTTGGAAGTCCCTTAATTCCAGTTCCCCCCTTTTTTAAGGGGAGCGACTGGCGTGGGTTAGGGGGGATCGATAAGTGCCTAAAATCACAGTAAACTACTTTTAAAACAACCTTTAAAATTACAATCTACTTTTACATTGCTCATGATGCATATAGATAACTCTAAAGTGCAGATTGTAATTATTGCGCCAAAAGCGATCGCACATTCTATATATAGCGGTTCCCATTCAGATGCGGTACAACATTCTATCGCCAGGTGTAGGGGCATGGCAGTGCCATGCCCCTACCGATGTACCTCACATAAACGAGAACCGCTATATGTAGAGATATTGCATACCAACCCTTTGTTTAAGTTACTTGCCTAAACCCTTCTAAAATAAAAACTATTGTAGGGAAATTTTATTACTAAACTTGTTTTTATTCTGGGAGGTATGATGAGCCGTCCAATAATTCTTGGTATTGTAGGCGACAGCGCTGCTGGGAAAACAACACTAACGCGAGGAATCGCTCAGGTACTCGGCCCAGAAAATGTGACGCTGATATGCACAGATGATTATCACCGTTACGATCGCAAAGAACGTGCAGATATTGGGATCACCGCTCTCCACCCGGACTGCAACCACCTAGATATTATGCAGCAACACCTGTCGTTGCTACGCACAGGACAGCCAATTCTCAAACCAGTTTACAGCCATAAAACCGGCACATTCGAGCCACCGCAGTATATCAAGCCCAATAAATTCGTGATTATTGAGGGATTACTCGGTTATTCAACCCGTGCTGCCCGTGATTCTTACGACGTTAAAGTTTACCTTGCACCCCCGGAACCACTACGCGCTAAGTGGAAAGTTAAGCGGGATACCCAAAAGCGGGGCTACACAGATGAACAGGTATTAGCAGAATTAGAAAAGCGTGAACCAGACTCAGCACAATTTATTCGTCCGCAGCGACAATGGTCTGATATAGTCATTAGTTTCTATCCACCCACCGAGGAAGCTGATGAAACCAATGGACATTTAAATGTGCGTTTGGTACTACGTCCGACAATTCCCCACCCAGATTTTACCCCGATTATCAACTCTAGCGATGGTAATTCCTCTTCAGCGATCCGCCTGGGGCTAGACAGGGATATGAGTAAGCCTGTGGATGTCTTAGAAGTTGATGGCCATGCAACCTTAGAACAGGTGAATAAGCTAGAGCATATTATTTGTTCTGATATGCCCCATTTGCGAAGTATTTGCGATCGCGAAAGTAATCCCGAACTGGGTAAAATTGCTGGTACAACTGGGGAAACACTGCAAAGTTATCCTCTTGCTCTCACCCAGCTAATTATTACCTACCACATGCTCAAAGCAACGCAAATTTATCAATAAAGAAGTGAAGATGAAGGGGTTTAATGGGTTTGCGATCGCCTATAGTGTTGGGCTGCTGAATTGGGCGATGCCTACGGCGGTAAACTACGCACTTTGCTAACGGCTAATCTTCAGGTAGAGATTTGCTTGTGAATGTAGTCCAATAGTTCTCCAACAGTGCAAGCTACAGGATCTGAATCACCGAAATAATCATTGCTATATGACGGAGGCCATTTTTTAACTGACCCTAATATGTCCTCAGGTATTTCAATATTAAAATCAAACGCCTCTTCAAGTGCCATTGCAAGCTCAACGGTATCAAGCTCATCTGCCCCTAAATCGTTACAGATGTGACTAGTCAAATGTACTTTATCCAACTCAACGCTCAACTGTTCACTGACTATATCTAGAACTTTAACAAAAAGATCGGACATACTCTTGTCTCTACCGGACTCATCAAACTTTTTAGCTAACTCAGTCAATCGATTTTGACTGCGATTCTCTGCCTCTGTCGCTTGTTGATGCCTGCGATTCTCTGCCTCTGTCGCTTGTTGAGCTTCTTGTGCCACTCGTCGAGCTTCCTCAACTTTTTGGTACTGTAAGTGCTTGTAGGCAGCTGCCTTCTCAGTCGCTAGGTGCATTTTCAAGACTTCGATATAGGAGTTTAATATATCACGCACTAGAGAAAATTCAACCTTGTGTCCGCTATCGCTATAAATTTTTGTAGCTATCTTCCAGACAGTCTCATCGTGTTTGGACACTAGGGAATTTAAACCCTCTTCTGTAACTGATACAGTTTTATCTAAATAAGTGTTGATTACTTTTTTCAGGATGTCTAACTCATAGGCTCTATCATCAGCAGTCATTGTAACCTCTCTTACACCTGGCATCGGTTGACCTTTTGCTATGCTTTCGGAATCTTAATAGTAATTTTAGATACATCCTAAGTGAGGAATATACAGAAAGAAAAAAAACTTACCAAAATTAAAGATTTTGTCAAATAAAGATGATTTTGAGAGCAAACAAGGGATAAATAAGGATAGTTTGATGTGTGGTGACGATTATCTTACCCACATTCCGCACTTCAAAATGTATTATCTATCTTTTCAATAAAAATTCCTAATAATGTTCAAATTATTAAGTATTAATATTGAATACCATTGGCGATTTATGTTGTTGATTTAACCATTTTTTTCCACCTATGGGAAATCTACGCATATTACACGATGAAGTGCGGAAAGTCGGATCTTAGTTTATGACCTATTGCCTCAGAATTGCCGATCTACCTACAAATGAGCGTCCGCGTGAACGATTAATGACGCATGGTGCCAAAATTTTAGCCACAGCAGAATTAATCGCAATTCTTCTAGGCACCGGTCAAGGCCCAGGAAAACTATCGGCTGTGGGTTTGGGACAATATATTTTGAGCGAATTAGGCAAACACCAACGCGATCCTTTAGCAGTTATGCGAGAAGTTAGCCCTGCTGAGTTGATGCAAATTTCTGGTGTTGGTCCAGCGAAGGCGACAAGTATTTTAGCAGCAATTGAATTGGGTAAACGCGCTTTTCAATCTCGTCCTAATGATGGCACATTAATTGATAGCCCACTTGCTGCTGCTGCTACCCTCAGTCAAGATTTGATGTGGCAGATACAAGAACGTTTTGCAGTGGTGCTATTAGATGTTAAAAATCGCTTATTGGGTACGCAAGTAATTACCATTGGCACAGCAACCGAAACCCTAGCCTCTCCCCGTGATATTTTTCGGGAAGTTATTCGTCAAGGTGCAACGCGGGTAATAGTTGCCCACAACCATCCTTCTGGAAACCTTGAACCGAGCCAGGAAGATATAGAATTGACGCATCAGTTGTTAGCAGGGGCGCAGCTTTTGGGCATTCCGGTACTAGATCATCTGATTTTGGGTAATGGCAATCATCAGAGTTTACGGGAACTGACAACCTTGTGGGATGAGCATCCGCAGGGGGATTAAAATAATTCGTAATGACGCTCGTGACGCTCGATGACTCGCTAACGCCCTTGGGAGAAGACTCACTAACGCTACACGTAATTGGTAATTCGTAATTAAAGACTCGTGAGAATTACAACCCGCAGATCCCCGATAAGTTTTACGAAGTCGGGGATCTTGTTGAAGCGCCATTTTTCTCTAAACGCCAGAGCATACCAGGCTCATAAACAGGCTTAATTTTGTAGTGATATGTTTTTTTCATCTCAGAACTTAATTTACTAGAAGGATTTAATAAAAACACATCACTAAAGTTATCAGCAATTTTGGGTATATTTTCGTTAGTTACTAACTGAATTTTAACTTTTGGCTCCAAAAGATATGTAAGAGAAATTAAATTACCGATATTAAAGGAAGAATTATCACTGATCAAAAGTGGGCTATTAGCTTTGTTAATTATCCTAGCTGTTTGCGGATGGTAATGACTAGGTTTTTTTGTCCACCAAGTTTCCGCAGAAGCAATCATGCTGCACGAAACAATACCACAGGAAATCAAGATGACCAGTGCTATTTGCCACAACTTACGTTTTAATAAATTAACACTAAATAGCTGAGTTGCAAAAAGATAAGCAACAGCTAATTGAATAAACAAATAACAGGGAATTAAATATCGATTAACACCGGAGCGACGACCACCAAAAATTAAATCTGGCAAAATCAATAATAGGGCATTTGCTCCTATGAGGATAAAGATAAATAACCAAATTTCTTGAGGCGTATTCCGATAAAGTAAATAAATTGAATATCCGACAATAATTAGTGTAAATAAAGTAATAGGAATAGCCAAAATAAGGGGTGCATTAGAATCTAAGTTAAAATCAATAAAAACTCTGCTAATGTTACCAACCCAGGTTTTAATTAAAGAGAATTTGCTGACTTCTTCAGATGTCCAAGCAAGTCCTTTTATTTGATTTTGTTGCATTACAAAAAGCCAAGGTAAAAACGGTAAATGCCCGCCAATAAATGCCAGGATGTAAGCAATAAATCTCTTGGTAAATCGCAGTCGCTCGATAGCAATTAAGTAAATTCCATGTTCAATAGCAACTAATGCTGTTAATGGATAAACATAGAGTCCTAGGGCGATAGTAAAACTATAAATAAACCAATATAATTTCTGATTTTTCTGACTTTGTATTGCTCTAAGAAATGCAGCACTTGATAGCATAATAGTAACTCCCCATAAACAATACTCACGAGCTTCTTGAGCATATAGTAGTTGAAATGGGGAGACAGTTATTAGTGCGATCGCAATCCATCCTGTGAGTGAAGATTTAAAAAGTTCTATACAAAGCCAATAAACAGCCGGAAACATTAACAAGCTAATTACTGCGGACAAACTCCTGATTACAGTTACCGAATTACCGAATAATTGTACCCAATATCTGGCAATTATATAGTACAAAGGTGGATGTTGCGAATCTTCTTTAGCTAAAGAATTAATCGTCTCACCCATTTTTCTTTCATTATTGATATGCTGATATTTTTGGACATTATCGATGGTAATTTCCTGTCCAGTAAAAATTTCCTGGACTACTTCTTTAGTTGTATATCCGGCAATTCGCAATGAGGTATAAGTTTCGTCATGCCAATAGATTTTTTTGTCAAGATTGGCAAATCTGAAGAAGATACCCAAGAGTAATAAAACTATTACTAGTAATTGCAACGGGTTGTATCTAATATGTAGATACTTCTTTATTGGGCTGTTCATTTTTAACCTGGTATTTTTTGACTAACTCTTTAACTTGAGCAGCTACCAAAGGATGTGAATCTTTTTGTAACTGGGGGAGGATTTGCAGGAGGACGCGATGTGAAACCATATTTAGATATGCGATCGCAGCTTCTCTAACAAAGCCGGTTGGATGACGCAAACTCACTAATATCTCAGAACTTGTGAGTGGCGTGCGAGTCACTTGAGCAAAATGAAAACAGCAGGCTAGACACCAGTCAGAAAGGAAGTTACCCAATGTCAGCAATCTGTGGAGGCGATCGCTAACTACCATATTTTCATATTCTCCGATTTTAGCTTCTACCAGATGTTGCAATTTTTCTGGCACTGGTTGGTTATCTAAAATATTCAGCAATAAAGACTTTGAAGACAAAGTTATGGTATGCTCTAGGATTTCTAACCCTCGTGCTAAGTTTACCACTGAGAGCGATCGCAGATTAAATGTTGCTGCCTGCATCTTTTCTGGTGAGTAAAGCAGTTTCAGTAAGAGTAGCAGCCGTTCTTTGACATCCAATTCCAATTCTAAAAGGGCGCGTTGCAGTAATTCAGAGACAATCACAATCCTCTCCCTAGATTGAGGATTTTCTTTTTCGTCTAATATTTTCAAATCTATATATGCGGCGTAAATCTCGCCCAAAAACTTTAATTCCTGCTCAATTAAATTTTCTACCCGACTTTCATAAAATCGCTCCGCTAAACCTGTAATTCCTGGTTGTTTATGTATTTTTAGTAAGCTGCGAAGAATATGATCCCTAGTTGTACCCCAAGATGTTTCCAAGTTTTCCCATAAAGTCTCCAATCCTTCTTGAGTACCAATTTGAGCAATAGTCCGCCAAGCATACATTCGCACCATTTCTGGTTTGTAAATATTGGTAGCTAACCGTAATAGCATCTCTATAGCTTCATTCTCTAATCGCACTAAAGCTGACATTGCTGTAGTGCGGGTTGATTTGTAATAAAGGGCTGCTATCAGTGCCGAATAGTACTCTTCTAAATGGGTTGCTGCAATCATTTCCAATACGGCACAGCGCACCCGTAACGACTCATCTTGTAACAAATTCGGGATGTGAATCCGCAACGCTTGCAAATAAACTGCTTCTCTAAGCGCTCTAACTCCATTTACCCGTTCCCGTTCTTGCTTATGAGTCAACATCCGGCGCATGGTTTGGGTAGCTGCTACCTTTTGCATAGGCGTTCCTTGGCGTAAGACTAAAGCGGCGGCGGTGGCGCGGATGAGTGAGTTATGCCGGGGGTTCAGGTATTCTTCGAGGATGCTTAAATTGGGATTTGGTTCAGCCAGCCAAATATAGCGCAGCGCCAAGGCGAAAACTTCGGAGTTAGTTTGTTGGGATTGTTCTAACAAAGGACGGATGGCGGATAGATAAGCGGGATTTGCACCTGCTATCAGCATGACTTCCAAACTTTGGCGCTGCAAATCTGGGGTTAACTTGACTAACAGAGGTGCTAAAACTTCCGCAGCTCCAAGGGAATCAATTTGGGCTAAAAGTTCAATGCAAGAGCGTTTATCTGCCTCGCTGCCTTTTTCTCCCAAGGCTTTGACTACACCTTGCTTGAAGAATCGTAAGCCTACATTGGTTGCACTCAATTGACCCCGTGCCACACTCAAGACTAACAGTTCAACATAGCGCGATCGCAATTCCCAAACTACTTTTAAACAGGTACCAGCTATCAGCATTGTTTCTGCTACTAACACCCACTTTTGCAACGGTACGGCTACAAACCGTCCACAAAAAAATATAGTTGCAAAAATTAGCGCTCCTGTCAAACCTGTAGCGATCGCTTCGGCGCTTCCCCCAGATAAAGTCTGCATCCGGCTGCGAATTGCCTCTGGAATCGGTTGGTACAGGATGGGGCCGCTACTCATAACAAAGGTGTAGCGCAGCAGTTCATCAAAGAATTTGACAATTACTAAACCCCAAAAAAAGCTTTGCGATTGGATCGCGGGAATTAAATAAAATAATACCAGCACTCCTGGTAGTGAAAAGCCGACGGTGATTGGTAAAAGCGTCGCTGTGAAAAATACCCCCATTCGTTCGATGAGTCGGCTGGAAATAAACCACTGCAACAACAACTCACACAGTCCCAACGTCCCACCAAAAAGACCTAAGAAGCTGGCGAGTTCTCGGTCGCTCAAATTGGATTTGAGTTCGCGTAGATATTGAAAATCTATTAACAACCCAATGACTTGCAACAGACCGACAAAAGCAAACAATTGCCAAACATATCGCTTCAGGGGACTTTTAATAAAACGCTGTCGTGAAACTTGTTCTTCAGCAACTAGTCTTTGTGGGGTTTCAGGAAAAGCCGCTCGATATTGATGAGTTAAATAGAATAAAATCCCCGATCCTAATAAAATTACTATACAGGCGATGAAGATGATCTTATTTAGTGTGGTGTATTGCACTAGCCAAGGCAAACTAAAGCCACTGAGTACATCTGCTACTAAAAGCCCACTACTCACCAGTGGGTAAGTCCGTTTAATCTCCCGAATATTAAATATTTGGTTGGCGACGATGGAAGTGTTGAGGTCATTGACTACATAAAGTGCATCTACCCACAGCCGCAGCATAAATGCCGAAATAACTGCTAGGTATGAAACATGCCCTCCCCAACGTAATACAACTAATAATACTAATGGCATCAACATGCAAGGTGCGATCGCTACAATCACCCGCCGCAAAGGAAAAATCTTTTGTAGCCAAGAGTATAAAAAAACGAGTGCTGCACTCATAGCGGCACTAGCAATATACATCCACGGTAGTAGCTGAGTTCCATATTCATCGAGAAACAACGCCACGGTGCTGTCCTCTGCCCAGCGTAATCCTACACATACAGTTGTGTAAAAAAAGAACATGAGTTGAGTTCGTTCGCTCTCCTCGGGTCGGAGATTTACCCACTGTAGTAGTCGTAGTCGTGGTAAAGCAACTTTATTTGCAGTCAACCAGTGATTTTTCAGTTCCATGCAATTTTATTTTCTGGTAGTATCTATCACCTCGGGGGCAGGGGGAGCAGGAAGCAGAGGAAGAAAATACTTCCTTGTCCTGCTCATCTCCCTCACTCACTCCCTCATCTCCTGGAAATAGCAAAAGTCCTGAGCAACTGAGTATTATGTTTCCCACTTAGCCTTCAGGATTATCGATTTTAGATAAATTTATACAAACTCACAGTTTTGGGCGTATGTTGCATGGAAACGAAACATCAAAAAATCCCCTGCCTTTTAGGCAGGGGATTTTCAAACTTAGTCTATTAATACAGTTAGAGGATTATTTTTTAGGCGAGATGAGCATCATCATGTTTCGCCCTTCTTTTTTAGGCGCTTGTTGCAGCTCCCCATAAGGCTCCAAATCAGTTGCCATTCGCTTGAGCAAATCTTCTGCTAGGTCGCTGTGTTGAATTTCTCGACCCCGGAAGATGACAGTAGCTTTAACTTTATCGCCATCTTTCAAAAAGCGCTCTGCTTGCTTGACACGCACGTTGTAGTCGTGTTCTTCTATTTTGTAACGCATCTTAACTTCTTTGACATCAGCCGTGTGCTGCTTTTTCCGGGCTTCCCGCGCCTTTTTCTCCTGCTCAAACTTGTATTTCCCGTAGTCCATAATCCGACAAACTGGCGGGTCAGCTTTGTCACTTATTAGCACCAAATCTAACTCTTTCTCTTCTGCTAGTTGTAGTGCTTCCTGTGGGAACATAATTCCCAGTTGGACACCATCAGTATCAATTACCCGAATCTTCGGGTAGCGAATTCGTTCGTTAATTTGGGGCAGATCGCGAGTTCTTTTCTTCTCAATCACAGGCATTATGATTTGTGGGAGCTCTTAATGAAGGATCTGGTGTGGTTTTGAATTGGTATGCCTCAGAGGCAAAATACAAAAATAACTCAGGACTGAAAACATAGTCTACAGTTCTAGAGTAACTAATCCATAAAAGAGTTGCGTCCTTGTATTTGCGATTCTACTAAGTCTCTGAGAATTTCTTTGCAATAGTTAATCTAAATTACACAACCTAGACTTATGTTAAATATTATTACAATTATTTGGCAATGGTTTTTGCGATCGCATGGAGCAACATCTCTAAACTGGAGATTTAGTGGTGCAACAATATTTTTATCAGAGGGAAACTGTCATGCTGACCGACAGACATCCCGCCTTGAACTTTAGTTCTGGGCTGATAGCTGAAGTCCACTCAAGTGGACTGAATTGATGGTTTATAACAGTAAGGAACATAGACCCAACTGACAATTCAGGCCATGTGGAAAAACCCACGAAAAACCTAACCCCCTTCCCGACGCTCTAAGGGGGAAAATTCAAAGTCTCTCTCCTAAAAGGAAAAGAGAAATAGAAGTGAGGTTTTCCACATGACCTGAATTGTCAGATAGACCCAAAGGGGCTTAAGGCAGGGTAACCCAACATAATCAAAGCTTTGTTGGGTAACACTTAAGTTCAACCCAACCTACAAATCTTCAAAACCTACGCAGTATTGGGGCTGTTCTTGCTAGGTTTCGCGTTGGTTTTTCCACAAATGGTGAAAAATCAAAGTTTTATAATAGTATTTCCACGGTGATGAATAAAAGGAGACTGTGACGACTACACTACACTGGCAAGAACGGGTTGGTAATCAAAGAGATTGGGTTTGGCGCGGCTGGCAAACTCGCTACACTTACATTCGCCCTAGCCAAAATCAGCACAAGGCAAAACCCTTGATATTGCTACATGGCTTTGGTGCTTCTATTGGTCATTGGCGACATAATTTAGAAGTGTTGGGTGAGCATCACACAGTTTACGCCATCGATATGCTGGGTTTTGGCGCTTCTGAAAAAGCCGCAGCTAATTACAGCATCGAACTCTGGGTTGAGCAGGTTTACGATTTTTGGAAAACATTTATCGGTGAACCAGCAATTTTGGTGGGCAATTCCAACGGTTCACTGATTTCGATGGCCGCGGCCGCCACTCACCCCGATATGCTGCTGGGTATGGTGATGATGAGTTTACCCGACCCTTCACTAGAACAAGAAGCAATTCCGCTTGTGCTGCAACCGCTTGTCAGAGCAATTAAAAATATTGTCGCTTCGCCGTTGATTCTTAAACCTGTATTTAACTTCGTGCGCCGTCCTGGGGTGCTGCGTCGCTGGGCAAGTCTCGCCTACGCTAACCCAGAAGCAATTACCGATGAACTCATAGAAATTTTAGCAGAGCCTCCCAAAGATAAAGGTTCCGCTAGAGCTTTTAGTGCTTTGTTCAAAGCTACGCTCGGAATTAACTTTAGTCCCAGTGTCAAGACAGTATTACCAACCTTAACAATTCCGATGTTGTTAATTTGGGGACAAAAGGATCGGTTTGTTCCGCCAGCCTTGGCTAGCCAATTTGCCCAATATAACGAAAAGTTGGAAGTGCTGAATTTAGAAAATGTGGGTCATTGTCCCCATGATGAATGCCCTGAACAAGTCAACCAAGCTATTTTAGATTGGATTGGGAGGTGGGTTAGCGATCGCTAACCGTTGGTTACTCTGTAAATATTATGCAATGAGTGCGATCGCCCCAACCAATACCTTTGCAACTATTGAATTTTGAATTGCTTAACACCTAGCCAATAGCAGCTTGGTTAGTGTCAACATCTGTAGCCCCATTAACAGAACTAGCTACAGAAACCATCTTGTTGAGAATTTCTTGACTGGGAACTTGACCTTTCAACACCACAGTGCTACCAGTCTGAGCAACCCAAAGGGTATCAACATCATCTAGCTGGGGGTCTTGATCAAATGCCAATGCTACCCGCTTTGCTAAACCACTTTGGTCATATTCGCCGCTTAATCCTACACGTTCTGGGGGTATTGATTGAGTATCAGTAGGAGCAGCGTCAGTACTAGGAGTTTGCGCTATTGACTGCGGAGCAGGATTTACTTCGGCATTTTCAGGTTTTTCCATCCCAAATAATCTTTTTAACCAACCCATAAAAATTTTTCTCCTATTCTTGGTTTATCAAATCTGAGTATAAAAGCTTCACAAAAATGCCGCATCTGCCAAAGAAAAGAGATGCATTCAATGAAATTTCTCCTTGCAGGATCATTTGTACCTAATTTTTTATCTCTACAGAATGCAATGAGTGCAGCTATTGAGTTTACAATAAAAGGTCGCACTGACAATTAGTGTAGTAGTACGCTATGACAGAAAAAAACATACATCTGACAAAATGTCAAGAGTTTGTAACTCAAGGAATTTTGATTAAATGAGTTAATTCTGCAAAGCTGTACTAGAGTCTGCGTTCCTCAAATCCTGTGCTAGCCTCTGTTGGCGAAGATGAAACATACCCTTTCAGTTCTGGTAGAAGATGAGGCGGGTGTTCTTTCCCGCATTTCTGGTTTATTCGCCCGTCGCGGCTTTAATATTGAAAGCCTTGCTGTTGGCCCTGCTGAACAAGGAGGAGTCTCTCGAATTACGATGGTTGTACCTGGTGACGATCGCGTTATCGAGCAACTCACCAAGCAACTATACAAGTTAGTCAATGTCCTTAAAGTACAGGATATTACCGAAACCCCTTGCGTAGAGCGGGAATTGATGCTTTTGAAGGTGAATGCTAGTACTAGCAATCGTTCAGAAGTGATTGAACTGTCTCAGATTTTTCGGGCGCGAGTCGTGGATGTAGCGGAAGATTCTCTCACTTTAGAAGTTGTGGGAGATCCAGGTAAAATGGTAGCGATCGTGCAGGTGTTGCAAAAATTTGGTTTGAGAGAAGTCGCCCGCACTGGCAAAATTGCCCTGACTCGTGAATCGGGTGTGAATACCGAATTACTCAAGTCTTTAGAAGCAAAAGTTTAGTTGGAAACATAAGAACCCCACCCCCTCTTCGCTTGTCTACCCTGTACACACAAGTTATCGAATTAGCAAAACAAAAGAAAAACCTCACCCTGTCCTATCGGACATCCCTCTCCAAAGCATCGGAGAGGGGCAGGTTTTACGTAGTAATCTCAAAATCCGTTTGTATAGGGTTCACGTTGATTAACTTGCAACTGGGACGCTTGCGATTTGACTTTTCTTTAGTCCAATTGCTTGAGCTTTCTCGCTCGCTATCTGAGTACAGCATTGTGAAATTCCCATTCTGCCAATCGAGCAGCATCGACAGCAGCAACACAACAAAAATAAGTGGATAATCGTGATATAAACCACAACTATCCACTCAAAAACTAAATCGGGGTTACTAGAAAAAACCAAGTAGATTATAGGAACTTGGCAAACTTAAAACCAATTAACGTGACTCAGTTCCCTGATTGGGGCTACCTGCTACACCATCTTCTCCTGGTGCTTCTGGTTTAGCAGTGGGTTTAGCATCACTCTTTTCACTATTGCCAGTTTTGCGCTGACTTTCGTCAAGAGTGGTTTCGTAATTACCAGAAGAACCTGGTGTAGTTTCTTGACTACCAGATTTTTGTTGTTCAGCCATTATGACATTCCTAATAATTTTATTGTTGGTATTATCTTAAGAAGATTAGGAGTGTGAGTGCATCTATCCAGATATAGTTATGGCTGATTACTACCTCTATCGGAAGTATTGTTTAGTACTACTCATGTATGCTGAAAAAAATTCAGAAATGTAGGGGGCTTTAACCTTACAACGCTTTCTATGGTTAAAAAAGAACTTGGAATGGGTTTTATGTCTAAGAGGTTGTTTGAAAAGTGGTTGGCTCCTATAAGATGCAAAAGCATCTTAGTCTGGCCAGGTGAATAATATGATCTAATGATTGTGATACAAACTAATCATTGTGTAATTAATGAATCAGAGCAATCTATCGTTACCATCTGGGTGTATGCTTCGCAAGGCAACCTCTGCGGATCAGTGGTCGATTCGATTGCTGGTATTTTCAGCGAAACTCGACCCAACCCAATTAAATTGGCAGCAATTTTGGGTAATTGAATGCGATGCCTACGGCGGGCTAAGCCTACGCGATCTGGTAGCTTGTGGACAGCTACGTAATTTCTCAGGGGCAGAAGAACTTGGTAGTTTGGTCGTTGCATCAGCTTGGAGAGGTCGCGGTTTGGGAACTTTGCTAACCCAGCATTTGATTAATACAGCAACGCAACCACTTTATCTTGAATGTTTAGGTCAGCGACTAGCCCAGTTTTACAGCCGCTTTGGTTTTGTGCCGATATCTTTTGAAGACTTGCCACAAATTCCCAAGACAAGAGGTAAGTCTTCGCTCAAGGGGAAATTTAGATTCTCGCAATTAGCTAAAAGCCTGTTTAGAGTTTCTGTGGTGTTCATGGAATATCAAGGTAAACCTCATCTAAGTTGAGAACCGTAGTTTTTGCCCTCACCCTAAATCCCTCTCCCAGATATGGGAGAGGGACTTTGAAATTCTGGCTCCCCGAATCCCAATTTTGGGATTCGGGGTTGGGGGATGAGGGCAAATCCTTTTCATCACTGAAGAACTACAGGTTTCAAGATAGACGCGGTTTAATTCGTAATTCGTAATTAAGATACGCAGAAAAAGGCTTGATACAAACTGTTTCCAACCCTTTACTTTCGCCCATTCCCCATTCTCCATTTTCAAATCTGAGGTTTAGCAAAAATTGTTAGCAACACAAGCCCTAGTAAATAGTGGTGATTCAAACACAATAACCCAGCCGAGGAGCCAAGAAGTTGACGTTGATTAGGGCTATAGAGTCTAATTCCAAGGGGAGAGACTGGCAATAATTGAGGTTCTGTCTCTTTTTTGGAGGTAAAATCAACCAAGTAAAAGCGTCCCCCATGAGTGACTAACAAACCCGGTGGGTGAGGACTTTAGATCCTCATAAGATGCTAAATCTCTGTAGAGAACCAAAGAACGAGCAATCAGTGCATAAAACTATAGAATCTAACCGTATGTATTTATATAGGTTCAGATACAACCAACTGATCTAGTTTGAAATTGTAAAGGTGAAAAATTATGACAAACTTTATTCAAACCCGGTTACAGAATGATTTACTGCATCGAGTCCGCCAGTGGTTGGAAACGATAGAAATTCATAACTCCAAATTGGCTCATTTACTGTGCAAAGCTATTCCTGCTCAGTGTCCCTTTGAGCGAGACATCACGCTCTTTAGCCGGAAGCTATTTCACATTCCTCCGATGTGTAAATTAAATCCCCTATACGACGAAGTGGTTGGTTTGCGTTTTAAAGCGCTCTGTTATCTTGCCGATGAATGCGGTGAAGATGTCACAGCCTATTGCTAATAGCCAGTTGGATCGTTATTTGATCGAGCAGCGATCGGTAATTGTAGATTTACGGTTGTTACTTACTTAGGTTTATACTAAGCTAACGTACACCCAACTTTAGATGTTTGGCTATTTTAAGTAGCTGATACCTCGCTAAAGTGTTTCCAGATAGTATTTTTGCTTACCGTACCCTGCTGAAATCAATAACATTATCATGACGCACATCTTACTGGTTGAAGATGAAGTCAAACTGGCACGATTTGTCGAATTGGAATTGAATTATGAAGGCTATCAAGTCAGTATTGCCTACGATGGATTAACTGCACTTACCGCAGCGCGTAAGTTACATCTAGATTTAGTAATTTTAGACTGGATGTTGCCAGATTTATCGGGGTTGGAAATTTGCCACCGTTTGCGAAATATTGCTGAGAAAGTGCCGATAATCTTATTAACCGTCAAAGATGAAGTGAGCGATCGCATTGTAGGCTTAGACGCTGGTGCTAATGATTACCTCGTTAAACCCTTCAGCGTTGATGAATTATTAGCCAGAGTTGGCGCTCACCTGGGAAGAAGCCAGCAAGTATACAAAGCAGATGTTTTAGAATTTAAAGACCTGACTTTAAATCGTCGCACGCGTCAAGTGTACCGAGATCAGAGGTTAATTGAGTTAACTGCTAAGGAATTTGATTTACTAGAATATTTACTGGCCCATCCGCGACAGGTAATTACCTGCGATCGCATTTTAGAGGATGTCTGGGGTTACTGCTTCATCGGCGATGCCAACATCATCGAACTTCAGATGCGCTATCTACGTCTGAAACTTGAAGCCAATAATGAAAAGTGCCTCATTCAAACTGTGAGTGGTGTTGGCTACACATTGCATGATTGAATTTGGGATGGGGAATGGCGAATGGTTATTAATTCTTGTCCCTTCCTCATCTCCCCTACCTTCTTATTCCCTTTCCAGTGTTAAACAACCCTAAAACCCCAAAGTTTTCTATTCTAGGAAGATTTGGGGTTTTTGGCAATCTGAGCAATAACTCATCCAACTTAGGGTTAATTATATTAGGATGCACAAAGCTGTCATCATATAAAATCTAAAACTGCATGACCTATCTAGAAACAGCAGCGCAATTTTACCGCGAAGTTGCCGAAACCCCGCAAGTTGGACTTTGTTGTGTGCAAAGTACACCCCTGCAACTACCAGGGTTGAAAATTCCTTTGCCAATGCAGGAAATGAACTATGGTTGTGGCACCACCGTTCACCCCACCGAACTAGGAAACCAACCTACTGTGCTGTATGTCGGTGTTGGCGGTGGCTTAGAAGCTTTGCAATTCGCTTATTTTTCCCGCCATGCAGGTGCTGTAATTGCCGTTGAACCGGTTGGGGCGATGCGGGAAGCTGCTGCACGCAATCTAGAAATTGCTGCTCAAGAAAACCCGTGGTTTGATACCAGTTTTGTAGAAATCCGCGAAGGCGATGCTTTTAACTTACCCGTTGCTGATCTTCACGTCGATATCGTGGCGCAAAATTGCCTTTTCAACATCTTTGAACCAGAAGATTTAACCCGTGCTTTAAAAGAAGCCTATCGGGTATTAAAACCTGGCGGACGTTTGCAGATGAGCGATCCAATTGCTACTAGTCAAATTCCAGCACATCTTCAACAAGATGAAGGACTCAGAGCCATGTGTTTATCAGGCGCACTCACATATCAAGAGTATACTGAACGGATTACAAATGCTGGCTTTGGTCAAGTTGAAATTCGCGCCCGTCGTCCTTACCGTCTATTAGATTCGCAAAGTTATAATTTAGAGGAACATCTACTTTTAGAAAGTTTGGATTCCGTTTCCTTTAAAGTTGCTATTCCAGAAGATGGTGCTTGTATCTTTACAGGAAAAACGGCAGTTTATGCTGGCTTGCAACCCTTTTTCGACGATTCAGCAGGGCATTTACTCCAGCGTGGAATTCCCGCCGCAGTGTGTGATAAAACTGCTGCTAAACTTGCGACTATCAAGCCAGAAGAAATAATTGTCACCAATTCAACCTGGCACTATAGCGGTGGTGGTTGCTGTTAATTTATAACCCCCATCATGTTGTTAATTAGTCTATTTATCGCCACGCTTTTTTTAGCATATTCCAATGGTGCAAATGACAACTTTAAAGGGGTAGCAACGTTGTTTGGTAGCCGAACTAGCAGCTATCAAACAGCAATTTTGTGGGCAACTTTTACAACTTTCGCTGGTGCGGTTGCTGCAACTTTATTGGCAAGTAGACTAATTACAAACTTCTCTGGAAAAGGACTAGTACCTGATGCGATCGCTAATTCCCCAGAGTTTCATTTGGCAGTTGCGATCGCATCTGGCTTAACTGTACTGATAGCCACTTTCATGGGGTTTCCCATTTCCACAACTCACAGTTTAACAGGTGCGTTGGTTGGCGCTGGATTAGTTGCGATCGGACTTCAAGTTAATTTTGCAGCTTTGGGAACTTCTTTTATTTTGCCTCTATTACTCAGTCCAATCATTGCTATTCCTTTGGGAGCAGGAATTTACAGCTTATGTAACTATATAATTTCAAAATGGCATCTACCAGTTAATCAAAAAATGATTGATACTTGCCATTTTATCAGCGCTGGAATTGTCAGTTTTGCTAGAGGATTAAATGATACTCCCAAGATTTTATCACTCATTCTAATTATTGAGTATTTTTCGATTCAGGGGGGAACGATCACGATTGCTATCGCAATGGCACTTGGCGGTTTACTCAACTCCCAAAAAGTTGCAGTAACCATGAGTGAAAAGATTACCTCATTGAATCATACTCAAGGCTTATCAGCAAATATAGTAACTGGAATTCTGGTAATTGCAGCTAGTCGATTTGGGCTTCCGGTTTCCACCACTCACGTTTCAGTTGGTTCTATTTTTGGAGTAGGATTAACTGCCCAAAAAGCCAATATGCGTGTTTTTTATCAGATATTCTTATCGTGGATTTTAACCTTACCAACTGCTGCAATTATTAGCGCAATAACCTACAGATTATTACAAGGTTAGAAAGTTGATTGAATATATTTTTTCTGCCATATTTAAGGAGTAATAACTAATGCAAACTCCATTAAAAATTACATCATTTAAAAACAAACTCAATTCTCCTTTGATAAAAAAGGGAATTAGTATTTTACAAATTAATCTAGGTAAGCGTTGTAACCTTGCCTGTACACACTGTCATGTCGAAGCGGGGCCAAAACGTACCGAAGAACTTTCTTTTGAAGTTTGCGAACAATTGATTTCGCTAATCCATAAATTTCCCGAAATTAAAATTGTGGATTTGACTGGTGGCGCACCAGAAATGAATTATGGATTTAAGCCATTGGTAGAAGCAGCAAGAGCAACTGGTAAGCAAGTTATTGTCCGGTCTAATTTGACCATTTATTTTGAAGAGGGATTTGCTGATTTACCAGAATATTTTGCTCAACACCAAATAAGAGTTGTGGCTTCTCTACCCTGCTACCTAGCAGATAATGTTGATAAAATGCGCGGTGTTGGTGTTTTTGATAGTTCCGTCAAAGCTTTGCAGTGGCTTAACAAACTTGGCTATGGTAAAGAGCCAAATTTAATTTTGGACTTGGTATTTAATCCCCAGCTACCCACGGATGAAAAATTTTCCTTGGCTCCCGAACAGACTAACCTAGAACGAGATTACAAAATGTTCTTACAAGAACATTTTAATATTGTGTTTAGCAACCTCTTCACCATTACCAACCTACCAGTTGGTAGAACTAAAATGCATTTAGAACGGAGAAAACTGTACACCAGCTATTTGCAGTTTTTAGAGTCGTATTTTAATCCCGGCACAGTTGAACATTTGATGTGCCGCGATGAACTCTCAATTGACTATCTAGGAAATGTATATGATTGCGACTTTAACCAAATGATGAATTTACCTGCGAAAAATCGCAATGGTGAAACTTTGACAGTTAGCAAACTCTTAAAAGCTGACAGTTTAGACTTGATTAATGAGATACAAACTGCTGCTTATTGCTATGGTTGTACTGCTGGATGTGGTTCTAGTTGTGGTGGTGCTTTGCTTTAAAGACAAATAACAGGGCTGACGCAAACAATAGAATAGCCAAAACCCTTATTTTAAGGTATACGCTGTAGGGGCAATTCATGAATTGCCCCTACAGCGCATACTTGAGAGTATCATCGCAAAAAAAAGTCTGTTACCAAAATTGTTACGAGTGTGTTGTTGTTGGGCAGCTAATTTATGATGATATATAGTCAAACTCCTCACACCACACTGAAAGCCGTGAAACATTATGTTTTACGGCTTTTTCTTTTTTAGGAATGATACACTTGGCGCAATCGTGCTGTGAGATGAGGTGCGATCGCATCTTTCTACCCCTTCTAAAGAATTATCACTCTTTTCAAAAGCAAATCTCCCCTTTATTCAATTTTTCCTGAAGTTTTTTTTTCACTGCATCGGTAAATTTTAGATCAGATGCCAGACTTTTTAATTGAATATAGCTTTTACGTTGTCTAAGATTTATTAGCTTATCGATAGTTGTTTGTTTTACACCTGTACCCTTGAAAGCAACAATAAGTCTATCTTTGTCAGCCTTATTAATATTGATAGCAGTAGATGTTGAGTCTGATGTCGGTGTAGGAGTTGGTGTAGCCGTTGAGGCTGGTGTCGGTATGGGAGATACTTTTTTAGATTCAATAAATTGAATATTTTTAAGCTCTAACTTTCGGTGTAACAAAGATGGGCATGAAGGAGCAATCATAAAAGCTAGATCAGGTGGGTTTGCGTCTGGCTTGAAATTAACATCACTTAACCATTTCTCAAACGTCTGCAAGTGTCCACTCAAAAGCTCATAGTTCTTTGCTTCACCAAAAGCTCTAGCTACAGTTGTAGCGTTATGCAACAATTCCACGTAGCAGTCAAATGCATGACCTGATAGCACAGTTGTAGTTGAAACTGCCGATAAAGTATATGCAGATTTACTCAAATAACTTGCCCACTTTGTTCTACACTGCGCTTCTACTAACTCGCGGGCATTGCCTTCAAAGACTTGCTCAGGTGCTTCGTTAAAATATCTTTCGTGTACTTCCAGTACTGATGATGCGTAGTCTTGGCAAAACTTCCTTAAATTATTAGTAGGGTTCAAGCGGATATTTTTAATTTCTTCCCATGCTTTTGCAAAATTCTTATATCCCTGATAAGCACCTTGAATCCGCTCATCAATCTTAGCTCTGATCATCTCAAGCTCGTTGCTATAGCCTTTATGTAGATTGATAACCGCTCTATCTACGATGCTTTCTAATATAATATCTCCAGCAATAAAACCTTTTACATTATCTGTAGTGCCTACCAGATAGATTAGCAGATTGACTTTTGAGTTAAACTTTTGGCGCACTCTTTTAATTAATGCCTTAAAAAGTGATCTGGTGTCTAGGATATAATTTTGATATTCTTGGAGATGATCTAGCTCATCTATAAGGTATACAAAGGTAAAAGCTGGCTCTAAAGCTGCGATCTTAGAAATAACAGAAAAGAAAAAAGATTCAAAATTAACTCCACTGTCAACAAGATACTTATTAAACTTAGGATAAAATTGAATTTCAAAATCTTTCGCCGATTCAAGTTCAGCAACTCGGCTTCTTTCTAATAAATCGCTAAGAACACGCTTTGCTACTTCTTTAACTGACTCAGATAAGTTTTGGTTGTGTAGTAACTCCCAGAAAGTGTGAGCTAATATACAACAGTACAATTTAATCCCAAAGTTATGATCTCCACCCATTATTGACACGTCAGAAAGTGAGAATCGAACTACTAAAGAAAGACTTCTGTAATTACGTTGAGTCTTGGTTAATTCATGTAAATAAGTTAGAAGTGAAGTCTTACCACTACCAAACGCAGCTGCAACAAATCTAAAGGCAAAGTAGCCCTCATCAAAGGTATATCTTAGATCGTCTTCCAGTAACTGAGTTATATTAGATATTGATCGCATAGAAAGACTGAGAGCGGTAGATCCCTCACCATCTGACCCTGGAGGTCTAACAACACGCTCAATCCAAATATCTTCTATAAAACCTTCACCTTCTTTAACTTGTTGCAAAAAGTCTTTTATAAATTTTTTCTTACCTGCATCTTCTGGCATTATTTACTCCACCCACTGAATTATTTCTTCTTCTTTTTCGGTAACAGCAAAAACTTTCCCAGTTAATTTAAGTGTATTGAAGTAGTTATCTAATGTAGATTGCGAAATAGGGTGATTCTCCCTAAATTTCAGACAAATATCTCGACTGTAAATAGCAACAACGCCACGCAATTCTTGTTGCTTTCTTTCCGCAAAATATAGTTCTTTAAACTTTTCTACGAATGTGTCAAAGTCCATATCTTCTATAGTCACAGAAGAAACATAGTCTTTCAACGATGTCAGCTTCAGGCAATGCAGAAGAGTGTTTAGAACTTTTTGGCCTTTTGAAGAGTCGAATTCGTAGTCTGTAGTTTGTAGATTAGCGACAAGCGCTTTCCTGCCCTCTTCTGTGACTGAAATCCGCCTTCTCTTGGGTGATTCTAGTAAATTTTGCTGGTATAGAGTGTTATATATATCAGCAGCATTTTTTTTGAGTTCTTTAGACAAATGCTCTTTGACAGTACCTTGAGTTACCGTACCCTCATTTGAGTAGGCAACTGTATAAAGCAAGTAAAGCATTTGCTCTATGGAGAGTTTAGTCATAAATTCCTCTTACTCTTAAACAATTTTACTTAGACTCCTTTGGTGAAAATAAATATCTTAACAAAGTAACATATAATACTTTAACTTAAATAGTATTTGTTACATTGCGTCAGTTCACCAACGAGTAAGTATGCAAAATTCCCCAAATTACTAATCTTGGGGATACAAATAACATTACCAAAAGTAATAGACCCTTATATAATTTGCTAATCAAAAGTGCGATCGCCCTTCGCTGCGAGACGCACAAGGGACGCGGTTCCAAATCCGAAATCACTTTTCTACAAGTGCTTATATGCAAAGAAGCTTATCGTCATACATTAGTCATTCCTCCAACAATTTCTGCAAGAGTGTATAAATGTCCCCTTTGTCACCCTCTTTCCGTAGTCCTACCCCAACCACTAAAACGACGACTTTTTCTAACTCTACTTTATAAATAATTCTGTAGCGTTGACCGACAGCCCTGACACTGCGATATCCCTTAAGGGACTTCCAAATAAAAAAATGTTCCAAAATTGACGCAAAAACTCTCTCTATTTCTTCTCTCTGCGTTCTCTGTGTCTGGAGTGGTTCGTTTATTGGAATAATTTATTTCTTGGAAGTCCCTAAGCTTCTCAACTAGAGGTTTTCCCTGCTTTTGTGGATCTGCTTTGAGTTTGTCGATTCTGTCGCTCAAAGATTTCTGATGACGTTGATCCTTAACATTAGCCAACATTTCTAAAGCTAGTGGTGTGAGTTCAATTTCATACTCCGTGTTAACGGGTTGTGGTATATCAGAGTCCAAGTTGGGCTTTTGCTTCCTTCCAGCTAATGGTTTCTTGCCGTTCCCCTTGGCTTATACTCTCCTGTAGCTGATGGGCAAACTCCCGATCAGATAAGATTGCCAGGGTTTCTAACAAAGATTCAAATTGCTCAAAGCTAAGTGCTGCCATTACTGGCTTACCATGTTTGGTGATGATCACTGGCTCATCTTTTAACTCATCCGGCAACTCTAATAGTTGTCGTCGAGCTTCGGTAATGGTTAAGTACTTTGCCATATAAAGAAGTGTACACTTAAATGTACATTTATTATAACCTTAATGCGATGTCTACGACGGGCTATGACGCTCTCTACGAGACGCTAAAAGCGAACGCGGACTCGCTACCGCTACGCTATCGGCGATCGCAGTTTTCCCTCAAACATAACTTTGTGTCCACCCTCTTGCGCTAAAGTTGCATAAGAACGTGCATCTAAAGCCAGGAGGAAAGAGTTGTGAAAGCAGTCTTAATGACAACAGCTGGCAGTCCCGAAGTTCTGCAAATACAAGAAGTGCCAAACCCTGCTGTTCCAGGGAATACTGAACTTTTAGTGCGTTTGGTGGCGGCTGGGATTAACCCCATTGACACTAAACTTCGTAGCCGAGGCAGTTTCTACCCCGATCGCACGCCGACAATTTTAGGATGTGATGGTGCTGGTATAGTCGAAGCGGTGGGTGCTAATGTTCAGCGTTTTCACTCAGGCGATGAGGTATATTTTTGCTACGGCGGATTGGGCGCACACCAAGGTAACTACGCTGAATATACGGTTGTGGATGAGCGCTTTGTGGCACGTAAACCCGCGTCTATCTCCTTTGCCGAAGCAGCAGCAGCACCTTTAGTCTTAATCACCGCCTGGGAAGCTTTATACGAACGGGGACGATTGGAACCTGGGGAAAGAGTTTTGATTCATGCGGGTGCTGGTGGTGTCGGGCATGTAGCAATTCAATTGGCGAAACTCAAAGGTGCTACTGTTTCCACCACAGTGGGTTCTGAAGAAAAAGCTGATTTTGTCAAACAACTAAGTGCCGATCATGTAATTTTTTACAAACAAACAGACTTTGTACAAGCAGCATTAGATTGGACTAACAACGAAGGCGTAGACTTGGCTTTTGATACCGTAGGCGGTGAAACCTTTCACAAAACCTTCCCCGCAGTGCGAGTATATGGTGATATTGTGACAATTCTCGAACCAGATGCCAACACTGTTTGGAAAACTGCTAGACAACGCAATCTCCGCATAGGTTTAGAATTAATGCTTACACCAGCGTTGCTAGGATTAGAAGAAAGCCTCCAGCACCAGGTAGAAATTCTCGAACAATGTGCCACCTGGATCGATGAAAGCAAATTAAAAATTCATGTTAGCCACAAGTTTCCTTTAAAAGAAGCAGCCAAGGCACACCAACTAATTGAAAGTGGTTCTGTCACAGGTAAAATTGTTCTACTGATTAGCGACGATTGATCGAACAATTTGCATAATTTATTTTTTAAACGCAAAGGTACGCAGAGGTTAAACGCAAAGGTACGCAAAGTGTTTTCTCTGCGCCCCTCTGCGCTTTCCTTAGCGTTCCTTTGCGTTTTATCAATTCTCCTCTTCTTCCCCCTATCAAGTTGGGCAGCACAAACGCAACCAGAACGCACACCCTTAACCCTAGAATTATTACAAGAACGTCTACGCACACCCACACTCCGCGAAGGCAATTTGACGGTGGATTTGCAGAAGATGGTGATTGATTTGCGCCCAGAAAATGCTAGCTTTCGTGATGCTTTTTACCAACTCATGCGAAAAGGACTAGGTGCAAAACCTCTGGGCTTAGACCTCAGCTATACCCTGATTTTAGGGGATTTTGTCGGCAGCGATTTGGGTTTAAGAACCCCCTTATACGCCCAAGTGATGTCTGGCGGCAAGCCGCGAGGCGTCTACGCTTCGATTTTCACCGCCACCGAACAACAAGAATTAGAACGTTTGCGCTTCGTTTGTCTGGAGTCACTCACGAACTCTAAAGATTGCCGATCGCTTTTGGGAACACAGTCAACTCCATCCAGTGAAATCGCCGTTTTTCGTGGTGTCTTAACACTAATGCAAACTCGTTTCAATGGCGAAATGAAGTTCTCTAATACATTCTTTCTTCAGTCCGTGGATGCCCAAGGTGCAACTTTTCTCCAATCCACTAATTGGGTTGAAACCAGATTTGCTCGTTCCGTCAACTTTAGCGGTGTTAAATTCAAGCAACCAAGCAATTTCCAGGGCAGTATTTTTTTTGAAAAAGCTAATTTTAAACAAACTCAATTTCAAGAAATAGCTGATTTTCAAGGTAGTATCTTTGAAAAGGTTGCTAACTTCAACCAAGCAAGTTTTAAGGAGTTGGCTAAATTCAATAGTGGGCAGTGGCGAGATAATGCTGATTTTTCTGATGTCCGCTTTGCCAATCAAGCCCAGTTTACTAAAGCAAATTTTAATCAGTCCCTCTTTTTAACAGAAGCGACTTTTGAACAAGCTGTCACATTTCGAGAAGTGGAGTTTAATCAATCGGTAAATTTGCAAGGTGCGAGCATTCTTAACCAAGCAGATTTTAGTGATGCGAGGTTTTCTACAGAAGCTTGTTTAAGCGTACCTGGTTTAACTTTTAACTCTAACCAAGCAAAAATTTTAGGTAATCCCGGTCAAATTGGTAAGATGTTCTGCATCCCTACATTGCAAGGTAATCAAAACATCTTGCGGAATTTGGGGCAGAATTTTCGTCAGCAACAACAAGTAGGCGATGCTAATGAATTGGAATACACAAAACAACAACTGCGATTAGTAGAAATGAGTCGCCGTTTGACGGCTATAAATATTAATAGTGCAAGTGTTGCAAGTTTGATTAATCTGGGTTTTTCTGCAACTCAAGCCGAAGCGATCGCCCAGCGTCGTCTGATAAAATCGTTTCGCAACAGCAGTGAGTTACTCACCTTAGCAGATATCGATTTAGAAAAGTACACACAACTGAGTGAGCGCTTAATTGTTGGTGAACCTCTTTCTATCGTTGGGTGGTTACTGCAAGCTTGGAGTTGCTTAGGCTTGAGTGTACTGCTGTTGTTGAGTGGCTATGGTACGAATTTTTGGTTAGTGTTTGGCGTGGGAGGAGTTGCGATCGCTTATTTCGGTTTAGTCTTTTGGTTAGTGGATCGCTATCGTCGGCTACATCCTGTACCAATTATTCCCACATACTACGAAACCATTTCGATATTAGTGAGTTTTAGCGTTTTAGAATTCTTAAGCTTATTAGCTATTTTTCGTAATGCTCAACAACCTTGGCTAACATTAGGGTGTCTTCTAATAATTATTGTTCCCATCCCAATAGCTTTATTGATCCGACTTTACCAACAAGGTCGTTATCATGATTTAATGGATGTTTCTTACTTCACAGAAGACGGGACATTCCGCCAATTACGATTATTGATTGGACGTCTACCAGTCATACCAAGGAATGAGACATTTCGAGAACGATATATGCCTCTGTTGGGCGATCGCCGTTGGAACTGGCTCAACTACTATGATTTTAGTCTCAACAACCTAGTGAAATTAGGATTTAACGACATTCGCTTGCGAGACGAACACCTACCTGGGATCATCTCTGCACTCGCTTGGTATCAATGGAGTTTGGGTTTAATTTACATCACCCTCGTTTTGTGGACACTTTCCCGCACAATTCCGGGATTAAATTTGCTGATTTATTTGAAGTAATCCCTGCACCGAACCTTTTTTCGCTGCACTTCGTAGTAGTGGTAATATGATGCAACGTATTGCAGAGTGTCAGAAATCGTGCTATTTCTTGTTATCAGTCTGGCGGTATTACGTGGGATAAAAGTGATAGAACCCCGGTTAAACGCAAATTAATTAAATATCTAAAAATTTGGCAAATTTATCAAAGGATTGTTCATTGCAATATAATGATTAACCCAAATTTAATTTTATTAGACAAAATATAAGTTAATTTTTTTAAATCTTTGTCTAAAAATATCTACAAGTTTGATAAATATATCAAAATATTTTTCATTGCCCTTCAAAATTAAATCATATAAATTGTAATTGTAAGTAGCATTGATTAAAAATCCATTATCTCCACTTAACAAAGATAACCAAATAATCTAATAGCTACTAACTAGTTTTGCTAACAAAAAGACAACAAAAAAGTCATAACATAGACTTTATTTTTGTCTACTTTATGTTGCGATGCTAGCAAGATTTTTCTCAAAACAATAAGAGGATTAATTCTAATGGCAGAAAATTCAAGTAATAGTCGTAGCAGTAACCCCTCTACTAGTGGGAACAATCCGCTTGGACAATCACCCTTCGGTCGCTTGACAGAAGTTCTTGGTGATAAAGACCTTACCAATATATTCAGTGGTGTTGGTAAGGGAGAAGGTGGCAAAAGCCCATTTGGTGGCGGTGCTGCTGCTGGTGGTGCTGGCGGTGGCAGTAAGCCTGATTTAGCCTATGGTGGTAATCCTTTCGCTGGCGACAACTTCTGGAATATCTTTGCAGGCGGTGTAAACCCATCCGCAGTTGGTGGTAACCCATCCGCAGGTGGTGGTAACCCATCCGCCGGTGGTGGTAAGCCATCCGCAGGTGGTGGTAACCCATTCGCAGGCGGTAGTAACCCATCCGTAGGTGGTGGTAAGCCATCCACAGGCGGTGGTAACCCATTCGCAGGCGGTAGTAACCCATCCGTAGGTGGTGGTAACCAAAGCAGTGGTAGCGACCCTTTGACTGGTGCTGGTGGCAGTAGTAACCCATTCGCAGTTGGTGGTAAGCCATCCGTAGGTGGTGGTAACCAAAGCAGTGGTAGCGACCCTTTGACTGTTGCTGGTAGCAAGACCTATGGTATTAGCACAAGTGAAATACCGAACGGGTTCGATTTGAGGGTTACTATTGACAAGCTAGTTGACTCAAAGGTTGACAAGCAAATGGGTGGTGGAAAAACCCCCTCATTTGGTAGTAGTGGTGGAGGAATCCCCTCATTTGGTGGTAGTGGTGGAAAAACGCCCTCATTTGGTGGTAGTGGTGGAGAAATCCCCTCATTTGGTGGTAGTGGTGGAGGAATCCCCTCATTTGGTGGTAGTGGTGGAGGAATCCCCTCATTTGGCGGTCAATAAATCCCGTTTGCTTAATAGAATCCTTGCAAAAATCAACAGATAATAAATAGAGCGGAACAATAATGAGTTCTTCAGTACATAGTATCCTAGTACAGTTTGGCGGAAATAAACATACCATTTGATAAAGCTGAAAAACGTGTATTATCGGTGATGCGACTTCTGCCTTATTGTACTAGTTTGCTATTTTACGCCCTAGAACTATTTATAAGTAAAGATTTAGGCAATATTTTCTGTTACTTTGACGGTAAGATTATCAAAGCCTTTATTTTAGAGAGATTTTGAGTTTAGCAAATTCATAATTGGTATAAGAATTACTGAAAACCCGATAAGTTTTTAACTAAAAAAAGGAGAATTAGTGCCAATGGAAGCGTCTGCTGTCAATCCCCTTAATGGTGGAGTTAATCCCTTAAGTGCAGGTGGTTCTAACAGCGTTAGTTCCTTCGCTGCCAATGGCAGTTTGTCTGCTGAAGCCAGCCTGTTGAAGGGTGGTAGCAATCTGTTATTAGGTAACGGTAACAATCCCATTCCAGGTGGTGGTATTAACCCGTTTGCAGGCGATGGTGGCAGTCAGCTTCAGCAATTAATATTTGCTCGATTAAAGTTAATTTTAGGTGATAACTTTTTCAAAGGTATTGACAACACATTGGCAGGAGGTAGTAACCCTTTTGCAAGCAGTGGTTATCCGATTCCAAGTGGGGCTAGTAACCCCTTTGCAGCTAGTGGTAATGCGAAGGCAGGTGGGGCTAGTAACCCATTTGCAGGGAGTGGTAATGCGATTCCAAGTGGGGCTAGTAACCCATTTGCAGGCAGTGGTAATGCGAAGGCAGGTGCTGGTAGTCTGCTTCAACAATCGCCTTTCGATCCCTTGAAAGAAGTCCTTGGTAATAATATACCCTTTAGCAACGCTCTTAATACATCTAATCCTGGTAGCCAAACCTTTAATAAGGGCAACGCACCGATTAATAATGGTAACAAGAACCTTGGTAGTAATAACGCAACTATTGGTAACTTTAACTCGAATTATGGCAGTAACAGCGCAACCATTGGCAATGGGAACTGGAACTTTAATAATGACAACGCAAGCATCGGTAATGGCAACTGGCTATTTGGAAAGAATAACACAACCCTTGGTAACGGCAATTGGTATTGGGACGACGGAAGTAATAATGCAACATTAGGTAATGGTAA
Source organism: Nostoc sp. (assembly GCF_036917635.1). Classification (GTDB taxonomy): domain Bacteria; phylum Cyanobacteriota; class Cyanobacteriia; order Cyanobacteriales; family Nostocaceae; genus Nostoc. The sequence continues at coordinate 7,842 of NZ_JBALCW010000018.1, read as the reverse complement.
TTGGCACTTTGGCAGTAACAACGCAACTATTGGAAACGGCAATTGGGACTTTGGTACAGATAACACAATTATTGGTAATGGTAACTGGGTTTTTACCAATGGAAATAAAATTATTGGTAATGGCAATTGGTTAGCAAATACTGACAACACAAAGATTGGAAACGTCAATAATATCAGCAGTTTAAAGTTATCCTCAGAAGGGATCAAGACTGATGCTAACAATCTGATTGACTCTGTTATAGGTAAAATAGGCAAAAATTTTCTTGGGTTAACAGGAGATTTTGATGCATCAAGTAGCCAAACCTTTAACCGCCTCATCTCTTCTAAAAGTGTTGGTAATGACACTAATATATCTAACGATATTCAGCAACTTTTGGCATCACTCAGCCCAATTGAAGGAAGTTTCATCAATTATCAGCCTGTGCAAAACCCTCAGCCTGTCCCAGAATCTGCTTCTTCAGTGTCGTTAGTAGTAATGGGACTTATGTGTTTGCTGTTGTCACTGTTCAAAAAACAACGACACTGTTAACCTAAATTCAATCCTTTTATGCTTATTGCGATCGCAACGCAGTATACTACTAATTTCGGTAAATAATAATACTAATTTTTATCTCAAAATACTGCCATTTGGCGCATCGGGTAGCGACATGGGTTAGTTCGGTCTACCCCACAATAAATAATTGAATATTTTTTATTTGGAAGTCGTTATAGCGGTTCTCGTTTATGTAAGGTACATCGGTAGGGGCATGGCACTGCTATGCCCCTACACCTGGCGATATAATGTTGTACCGCATCTGAATGGGAACCGCTAACTTAAGTGGGCGCAAATAATCATGACTGGCTCGTAGTTGCGCCCTCTTGCGCTTTAGCGCAACTACGAGCCAAATACAGAGATTTTACTTTTCGTTACATAGTTTGGTTTTATCTTGCCTACCTACTTATATAAATTTAATATTAATGTTTGTAAGTACAATATCTGAAGTTTGTCAGCACAGCATTAAGGAAAAATCACCTATCCCTGAAAATCTGCTAAACTTCACGATTCTTAATCATGCCAGCTTACTCCTGTGGCTGACAGAAGTCACACAATCCAATAGGCTGATCTTAAGGTGGTAATTTTTCACAAAGCTCATCTGCACGAAAAGGCAGGCTTCCTTATCCAGCATTTTTGGATTGTTGCCATCTTCTAGCATCACTTAGTCGTTAATAGCTACCTATACAGAAAATGTCCCTTAAAATCGTCCATACTTTTGATAGCAGTTTCACTCTTGAAGCACAAGCTCAAGAAACTTTATTCAATTTATTAACAAGCGTTGCTTTCTTAAATCAAATTTGTCAACAGTTGCAGTGTGAGCAAGTTAAATTTACAGAATTAATTTTCCAACCAGTTCCTTACAGCTTAACTACCACTAAAGGAATGCCAGCAGAATTTGAAAAATATCATGAATCTGATGAATATGCCATTATCAACGTACCACCAAATTTCATGTTTAGTGCTAAGATTTTTAAACCCAGTCGCCTATGTGCAATTTACCAAAAAGTGGATAACGGGTAATTTTTAAGATAGTTTTTCCCTAATTAGCAATTCTCAATATAATGAGCTATCGCTTAACCTCACCCTGAGAAAGCTGTGCTTTATCTCCCCTCTCCGAACTCACAAAGAGGGGTTGGGGTGAGGTTTTGATATGATGTACTTCATGCACCTGGGAATAGACAAATAGTAAGTTTAATATTTGATGTATGGCTCTTGAAACGAATCTTTCCTCTTTGACAGCCCTGGAATACATTCCTTACATTGACGATCGCGGCCAATTACCCGAACAATTTCAGGGTAAAATCGGGGTATATGCTATTTTTAATCAAGAAAAAGTGCTGCAATTTGTAGGATACTCCCGTGATGTTTACCTCAGCCTCAAACAGCATTTAGTGCGTCAGCCACAGCAATGCTATTGGGTTAAAGTTCAAACTATTGAACACCCTAGTCGCACAATTTTAGAAAATACCGAAAATGCTTGGATTGCTGAAAATGGCAGTGTCCCTTGGGGAAATGGGGATGGGGATCAAAAGGAAAAATGGACTCATCCCATTGATGTCAAAGTTGTAATGACATCTGAAGAACAGGCAAATTATCAAAATCCAGCTAATGATGAATTAGCACAAATAAAAATTCTTAAAAATGTTGCGCGGAGAGTAGAAGCAGAAATTTCAACGCAATTATTAGAAGTGCGTGGTTTGCAAATGCAAATTCGCTTCAATCCGAAATTGAAAGAAGAAGGTTTACTGGATTTGAAATGAAGCTAGTTTTAGAGAAAATAATGGAACTATTTACTACATAGTAACTAATTTCTGTGAGTTAAATAAGCAACCTTGGTATCGCCCTATGATATTCACCGAAGGCATTTACACCTAAATTACTGTCAAAATTAGAGCAACAGAATCTAGAGTATATCAGCAAATATCAAGATTGTTAGGGCTTGATATATTTTCAGAAATAAGATTTTTGTAATTGTACCATTTTTTGGTAATTAAAGCATTTCACAAAATATCTGATATATAAGTAGGTAGGCGTAATAAAATATAAGATCAAACCTCACCCTCAATCCCTCTCCTTAATATTGTCGGGGGAAGCCGGAGGCAGGGTGAGGTTTTATATTTAATTTGACTCACTTAGGGACTGACAAATAAAAAAATGTTCCAAAACTGACGCAAAAACTCTCTCTATTTCTTCTCTCTGCGTTCTCTGTGGCTTTGTGGTTCGTTTATTGGAATAATTTATTTCTTGTCAGTCCCTTACTTATAACTGTTCTCCTTTGCATAAACTTCTTTTTTAAACCTCAGCCGCAGCCCTTCTCCTTACGAAAGAGAGGGGAGTATTTGCACGTCCTCAAATCTGGGGTGAGGTTCAGACTGTATTACGCCCAAGTGAGAAGCGTTATATTGCCAGGGGCATACTGCTGTACGTCCTTACACGCGATGCATTTATTGCAAAATATTCTTGTAAATGGTATAAGTTCTAAGTATATTAGCTTGAACTTATCAAAGGATTTCTTGCTACTTATTAGATAATATCTAGGTTGGCTAGTGTAAGATAGTAGACAGATTACTAGAGATTTAATAGCATAAAATCGCTAGATATTAGAGGCTAATCCTAGCGAAGTCTATATGGAGTCAGAGCTAAACTGTTCTGTCTTTACAAAAGTCCATCTTTAGATACTAGGCAGTTTGAGAACCAGGCATTTACATTTAATATATAAAATTGCTATCTCTAAGATTAGCAATCGATAAGTTAAAGAAATGCCATTTTTATATTTTCTTTGTTATTTTGTATTTAACGGGACAGTTCTTCCTGATTTGGTGGGCTTAAATAACAATTAGTTAAACAATTTCCCCCCAAAGATCCATGTAAATTATTTGCCTTGTGCTTCTTTTCCTTCCGAATTTCCAAGCATAATGCAAATTGCTTAACAGATTACATGTTAATATTCCCAATCAGCAAATAGTTCATCTACACAAGGAAAACCTTGCCTACGACTATGCTTAAAACAATTAATCAGCGTATTTTTCTGCCTGTTTTTGTTAGCCCTTTAGAAGAAAAGAATCAAACGGCTAGTAAAAAGCGATTTGCTAGACCTAAATTAGATTTACTGCAACCATTACGTCAATGGCTGGACAAATTTGAGATTCAGAATCGGAAATTAGCCAAACTTATTGCTAAAGTGATTCCTGCCCAATGTCCATTCGAGCGCGATGTGATGCTTTTTGGTCGCAAAATAGGGCATATTCCGCCAATGTGCAAGTTGAATCCGCTTTATAACGAACTTGTCTACTTGCGTTTTCGCGCCTTGTGTTATTTAGTAGATCAGTGTGGAGAGGATATTCAATCCTACTGCTGAAGATAACTAGATAAAACACAATATGGAAATTAAAATTGAGCATAAACCCACGCAAGAACGCCTCAATGAATTGGGTGTCTCTAAATGGGGAATTTGGAAAAAGGAAGTTTCCAAATTCCCTTGGACTTATGATTCTCAAGAAACTTGCTACTTTTTGGAAGGTGATGTTGTTGTTACTTCTGATGGTGGGCAGCCAGTGCAAATGGGTGAAGGCGATTTAGTGACTTTTCCTGCTGGTATGTCCTGCACCTGGGAAATTACAAAAGACGTGAAAAAACATTATTACTTTGATTAGTCAACAGAAAAGATTGATCCCCATTATCTAGTTGATGATCCACAGTACCCACATCTCATAATTCAATTTCGATTTTTACTATAAGGGGGTTCGCAGCGATTGTCGTAGGATAAAGTGGCAGAATCGATAAATTGCTCATATCCATATCTGTCGAAACTTGTTGCTACTTGATCTCCTAAACAATATTGATAGAAATAAATAGTCTCATTCCCTCCAAATTTTGCAGAAAGTTCTTGCCATGTTGGTGGCTGATAACTAAAAATCTGAATGCCATAGATCCCCGACTATTTTGAGTAGTCGGGGATCTTATTATTGAAATTTATCATAGCGATCGCCAGCACAGAAAATCTAGAAAGTTCATAATCAGGTTAGTGGGAGTTTAACAGAGAAAGGTTTCGTCCCACCGCAATTTTATTGAGGAAAATCATCAAAAATGTTACTGCATTTAAGTACTTGGCAAGAAGTCGAAGCTTATTTACAGCAGTCAAAGGGGATTATTTTCCCTATTGGTTCCACAGAACAACATGGGCCAACGGGGTTAATAGGCACTGATGCCATTTGTGCAGAAGCGATCGCAGCTGGTGTAGGTGATGCAACGAGCGCGATCGTTGGCCCTACAATCAATGTGGGAATGGCACTGCATCATACTGCTTTTCCTGGCTCAATCAGTCTGCGTCCCAGCACTTTAATTCAAGTAGTGCGAGATTATGTAACTTGTTTAGCCAAAGCTGGTTTTAGCAAATTCTACTTTATTAACGGACATGGCGGTAATATCGCCACCCTGAAAGCTGCTTTTTCCGAAACTTACGCGCATTTAGAAGATTTGCAGATTTCCAATGCTCAACATCTGCAATGTCAAGTTGCAAACTGGTTTATGTGCGGTTCTGTATATAAGCTAGCTAAAGAATTATATGGGGATCAAGAAGGTTCTCATGCAACGCCAAGTGAAGTAGCCCTCACGCAGTACGTTTATCCAAATGCGATTAAGCAAGCACTTCTTTCACCAGAAGTTGCAAGCGGATATCGAATTTATAGCGCTGCTGACTTTCGAGTGCGTTATCCAGATGGACGCATGGGATCAAATCCGGCTTTAGCAACGCCTGAACACGGTAAGCAATTTTATGACTTGGCGGTGAAAGAACTTAGCAGTGGGTATTTGGAATTTGTAAACGCACAATAAAGCTCATGGAAAGAGATTAGACATCTCCGAAAAAGAGACGCTTTCTTCGTAGCGGCACGTTCGCGGAGCGTCTCGTAGAGAAGTGCCATTTCGCGTCTCTACAAGGGTTTCAGGTTACGCATATTTAATTTCTGGAGATGTCTAGTCCTTAATTTAAAGTTCTGAACGCTGGCTTTCAGCGCTCAGACTTTTGTGCATCTTACAAGAATTATTCTTTTAATTCCGAGCGATACCTTCTTGACGCGCTGCTTGTTGTACAGCAGCAGCAACAGCAGTAACGACGCGCTCATCAAACACAGAAGGGATAATATGTTCCCGATCTAAGTCTGAAGGCTTGACTAAAGAAGCGATCGCATTTGCGGCTTCTAGGTACATTGTGGTGGTAATTGTATGGGCCCGACAATCTAAAGCACCACGGAATACGCCAGGAAAAGCTAAAACGTTATTGATTTGATTCGGGTAATCACTGCGACCGGTAGCGATCACAGCTACATCTTTACTGATTAATTCTGGCTGAATCTCTGGAATCGGATTTGCCATTGCAAACACAATTGGATCTTTCGCCATCGATTGCACCATTTCTGGTGTCAAAACTCCTGGCGCGCTGACTCCAATAAATACATCTGCCCCTTGCATTGCACCCGCTAATGTACCCTGCGCTTTCACGGCAAATTCGAGTTTTTCTTCTGTTAAATCGCTGCGACTGGTAGAGATAATCCCTTTAGAGTCGCACATCCAGATTTTTTCTGCCCCAGCTTTCCGCAGTAACCGAGCGATCGCTACTCCAGCCGCCCCAGCACCGTTAATCACAATCTTGATTTCTGCTAAGGATTTATGTACCAGTTTTAGGGAATTAAACAATGCTGCCAAGGTGACAATTGCTGTACCATGCTGGTCATCGTGAAAAACGGGGATATCTAACTCTTCGCGCAATCTTCTTTCAATTTCAAAGCAGCGAGGTGCAGCGATATCCTCTAAATTCACACCCCCAAAAACTGGCGCGATATTCTTGACTGTCTGGATAATTTCTTCTGTATCTTGGGTGGCCAGACAAATAGGAAAAGCATCAAGCCCCGCAAATTCCTTGAACAACATTGCTTTGCCTTCCATTACTGGTAAGGCTGCTGCTGGTCCGAGATTTCCCAACCCTAAAACGGCACTACCATCGGTAACAATGGCGACAGTGTTTTGTTTGATGGTTAATTTGTAAACTTCCTCTGGATCTTGAGCGATCGCTGTACAAATTCGACCAACCCCAGGCGTGTAAGCCATTGCTAAATCAGACACACTTTTTAAGGAAATTCTGCTGGTAATGCTGATTTTGCCACCACGATGCAAATTAAAGGTGCGATCGTAGACGCTGAGTAACTTGATGTCTGGCAATGCTTTGACTGCTTGCACAATGGTTTCAGCGTGTTCAGTACTAGCAGCATCCACAGTCAGATCGCGGGTGGATTCTTTACGGGTTTGCTCGATTAAATCAATTTGACCGAGATTACCGCCACAGGTTGCGATCGCCTGGGTTACGGATGCTAACATCCCTACACGATTGGGAATTTGCAAGCGCAGTGTCAAACTAAAACTAGAATTAGGAGTTAGGTCTGCCATGTTGATTTTGGATTTTAAGTTTTAGATTTTATATTGAATTGAGACAAAAACTAAAATCTCAGATTTGTAGTCAATGGAAACACAATGAATATAAACTCTTGGGATAACCGTCAGTAGTTAGTTTACTCACTGCTCACAATTTTAATAATTATTTTTATTTATACCAATGAATTTAGTAATATAAATGAGTAACAATTTAGTAATTGTACCCAAATACACCAGATATTTTTTTAATATTTTATCTGTGTAAATATTTGTATTTTTGAAGATATTTGTACTAATTTTTACCCAGACAATCGTTCAATAAACTCCGTGTGGTCTTTGGAATTTAATCCTTGTTGCAGCACTGCTAAAACTGTCGTCATGTCCCCTGTAAGGAGTGAGGTTACAGCTAACCACAAACCTGGAAATATATTACTTTTAATCACACCATCTGCATCTGCCATAAGTGGTAAATATTCACCATTTTGCAAACCGAACCAGTCGAGTTTATTCTCTAAAGTCTGCCAGACAATGTATTCCTGCACTCCGTTGCGGCGGTAGGCACGTTTTTTGTCGTACAAATCAATCGATGCACTACTGGCTGCTACTTCTGCTACTAATTCCGGTGCGCCTTCTACATAATCATCTTCGCTGATTTGCGCCTGTCCTCTGGCTGGTTTATCTATCAACAGCAAAACATCAGGTTGTGGTTCATTGTCTAAATCTAAGCGCACGGTAGCATTATCACCTAGCGCTAAACCTGGAGTGCAAACTTGATAAACTCCTAAGGGACTTCCAACAAATAATTTACCCAATCTTGTGGGGTGGGCATCTTGCCCGCCCATATACAAAGGCGGGCAAGATGCCCACCCCACAAGAAGTAG
>NZ_JBALCW010000017.1:0-10407 GCF_036917635.1 Nostoc sp. | reverse complement strand
CTGTGAGGCTGCTAGAGTATGGCATTACTACTTTATACAACTTTTGCGCTCACTTTACTTCAACACAGTAAAAGATGTCAAATGGGTTCTATAGAAAGCCTGTTTGCGATCGTTACTCGCAAACAGACTTCACTTTTTCTATACCTCTAATTAAGCTTGCTCCCAAAGCTCACGGACATAATCAGGGAGCGTGCCAGAAATTTCCTGAATCCGCTCTTGGGAAAGTTGGTCTTTGGTGGCAGAAAATACCGCTTTAACTGCTTGTTCTGGCTCGACTGTTCCGGGAACTCCTCCTTCATTAGCAACCCGCGTCAGAAATAGCTTGGAATCAATTCCAATGGGAGCCGGGCCTGTTAAAGGTTGACGGATTCGACTTAAAAATCTTACCAGGGGATTGGTGTCTTTCCAGAGTTCAGCCACTTCTAACTGGAGTGCTTTTTCATCTGTAGGCACAGCCTGTGTATGCAGTTCTGCCTCGACGCGATCGATTGTGTCTGTGGTCATTAAGTCGCGCATGACGCGAAACACAACTTCGGTAAAGTCTCTTGCATCATACAAATCCGCAAATCCGCTCTTAACCATCACCTTTTCAAGAAATGAGTGATGTTCATCAGCGATCGCAGTTCGAGTATCTTCAATCTCGGTTGGGTCAACTTCTGGAATATTTGTTCTAAAACTTTGATCGGGCATTGTTTTTTGTTTTGGTTATTAATTTTGAGTGTTTATGCTTACTTTATGTAAGGTCGCACAAATCAAAAACCTTTGGAATCTTCCAGAAGTTTGAGATAGTATCTATTCAAAAGTTAGAACTTTATCATTCGACTGGGATTGTTCTTAATTTATTGATAAGTATGCAAGGCATTGTTTTCTTCTATTGCCATCCTAATAACCGTAAATCCTCTGTTGACGCATCAAACAGGTTGTATAAAATAGTGTTTCCTGGCACTAAGATTATAAAAAATGATGCGGAAAAGTCCACTTGTAATTATTGCTGCGGCAATTGCAACAATTGCTGTCGTTGTAGCCAGTAAGTACTTTCTTACGGCGGCAAAATGTGAGAACCAAATAGTTACTTTAAGTCTGCCTCAAATTAAACTCCCTTACAAAACTGAGGATGGTCGAGCCTTGAGTATGGATGGTATTCCAAGGGGACGCTTTAAAATCTCTGCCGACAATGAAATTACCCAAATTGAGTTAAGTGCTGTCATGCTTGATCCCAGCCAAAATTTGATCAAGCAGGTTTTAATGATTGGAGGTAATTTTCCTGATGTTGCAGAGTTTGAATTGTCTGATCGATTCAGCCGAAAAATTATTAGACCCGCTAAAGTTATTGACCGCATCGTTGTACAACCATCAGGCTCCAATACTAACTTTATCTATCTATTTGCTCCACCCGAAGTTACCCGATGGAATGGAAGCAGAATTGTTTCAATTGAATTAGATAACACTATTCCCATAGATCACTTATCTGTTCGCAGGACAAGCACCCAATCCAAAAAATGGGTTGAAGGAGTATTTGTCAGAACTAACGAGCAAATTAAACTTGGATATGCTCGGAAAAATGAAACAAAAGAATACAAAGCTACCTATGTTTATGGTGTGTCTGATGCTTGTCCAAAGGAATAAAATGTTATGCTATGCAAGGTGTTATTTTGTGTTTTAATATTAACAAAGTGAGCGACGCCCTCTTCAGCAGATTGGCAAAAACACTATGGCAAAGCGTAAAAAAAGCAATCTCCAGTGGATTAAAGAAACCCTTGAACTAAAGCCAGATCATCGTTGGGAATCTCCATCAGGCTATAAAATATTTGTTGCGAATCGCGGGGCTGTTCGTTTCAATGTTCCCCAGGATTGGGTTTTTGAGCCACAAGAAAAATCCTTCAAGTTCCTCGATAAAAAACCCCCTAACGATGATTGCTGTCTGGAAGTATCTTTCAATCCTCTGCCACCCAATGATTGGAGCCAGTTTCCGCTAAAATCTACCTTGAAGAAAGTTCTGGAAAACGACAGCCGCAACATCATTGCTAAGGGAGAAATTATTACCGTCAAGCGCCAAACCGCCAAAATTGTCTGGACAGAGATGAAGTTCATTGACACTCAGGAAGAACCACGCGAAGCTTTTTCGCGGACTTGCATTGCTTTGGGGTCAAATATTCAGTGCTTGATTACATTTGATTACTGGGCAGATCAAGCAGAACAATTAATACCCGTTTGGGATGAAGCTATGCGTAGTCTCACGCTAGGGTTGTATATTCGTGACGCTATGACTGGTCTGGCTTTTCCAGACTGAAGCCTAAGAATGATTGCTCAAACTTCCTTGGCAAATATCAGTCAATAACCCCACCCTAAAGAGGGATGGGGCTTGTAAAGAACAAACTTTATGTGTTTGACTAGCCCATTTGAGACGGAAACTCCGATGAAAACGCTATCCTTTTTTGGAGCGGACTGTCGAGATATCTTAGTGTGTATGCACAGGCTGAAGGGGCGTTGCATATTTGGGGGATGAATTAAGATTTTTGAACAAATCGGTTAAGGAAAGAAAGTAAACTGAAAACCTTGAAATATACTTGGCTATAATGCCCAAAAGAGGCTTAACCGAGTAGCATTGAAATCGATTCAAGACAGGCACTCATGCCAAATTGCGGAATTTTTTCACTGATTGTTACAATAGCTCAAAGTGCAATCAATTACTGTTGTTAGGCATGATTGTAATCAGCTCAATCATCGAGTCCCAAACTTGCTCGAATCAAGCTAACCCCTGGCGTTGTAATGCTTGCACAAGGAAATTAGTTATACCGCGTTGCTGAGTCAGGTTGTAATACTCGCCGTAGGCTCTGATCCTCTGCTGGGGGTACAAACTGGGGTTAGGATTTTGGAGGGAGACGGTGCGATCGCTAAATGCACCATAGTAAATCCCTTGCAGACGAACGCTTTTAAGGATTTAGCGATCGCCGGACAGGTACAAAATATTTGAGAGTAGATTGCTGTGATGCTTCGTTACGTCCTTGTCCTGATCCTTGTAAGTTAGTGCGACGCCGAGCCCGTCGTAGATATAGCAACAACAGTCTACTTCTTTTACTGCGATCGCACTATCCCATAAATTAGTTTTATTAACGCGCAATCATGGGGATTTCAGCAGACTAGCCGGATTGTTCATTGAGGTAGTAACAGTCCATGAGAACATACCAACTGCCAACCAGCCGAGAACATCGTACACGGTAATTCGCATCCGTCGAATACAAGGTTTACCACCTCGCTTGTCCGGTTCAATTGTAATAATATCGTGATAGCTCATCGTGATTATAAACTGCATAACATCTTTCTAAGTCTAAAACAGCTTCACATCGCGGTGCAACGAAGCTTAGTGTTACTGCGATGTCTATGACGGGCTATTCGGCATGGCACTATCTCGTAAATTAGTTTTAATAACGCGCAATCATCGGGATTTGGGCAAAGTACCCGGATTGGTAATTGAGGTAGTTTAATGCGATCGCCTAGTTTATTGTCGAGTGAGTGCGTAGGCGAAGCCCCTCGCAGACATCGCTACAAGGGGTTACTTCTTGTGCATCTCGCACACCATTCCTAAATATACAGTGACTTTTTGTAAAGTTTGGGCTAATCATATATCTACCCCTAAAATTTAGAACTATACTAACTTGACTAGTTAATTCTCTAGGAAAATTTATCTGTGATCAGCCTAGCAAGTGTCTCCAATACCGTGTCTGAAGTGGAAAGTGATGGTTTAGGTGAAATTGACAACCTTGATAGGCAACTGTATCAGCGCTTCCAGAATAAATTTTTGGTTCATCCTTCATTGACGCGACTTATTGTTAGTTTCCAAGCAAACAAAACTAGACCTATCTATCGATGGTATAAATATAAAGAAGCTTTTTCTGCATCTCTTATAGAATATTTATTACAACAATATAAAATTACTCAAGGCAAGGTTATAGACCCATTTGCAGGCAGTGGAACTGCGCTATTTGCTGCTAGGGAAGCTGGAATTAATGCTGATGGTATTGAATTATTGCCTATTGGTCAACAAATAATTAATGCTAAAAACCTTTTAGATTCTGAATTCACTCCTGAAGATTTTGAAAGGATAAAAGATTGGTCAAGATTACAGGTTTGGAAGCAGTGTGAGCAGAAAAAACACTTACCAGAATTGAGAATCACAAAAGGAGCTTATAGTGAACTAACTAGAACTGCAATTGAGCAATATCTTGAAGCTTGCAAAGTAGAAAATAATAGAGTCCAAGCAGTTTTAAACTTTGTCTTACTGTGCGTTTTAGAATCAATAAGTTACACACGTAAAGATGGACAGTACCTACGTTGGGATTATCGTTCCGATCGTAGACAGAGCAAGAAAGCTTTCAATAAAGGCGAAATTCTAGAGTTTGATAATGCGATCGCCAATAAAATAAGTGAAATTATTGATGATTTACTACCTTCTACACAACAAGTTGAGCTTTTCCCAATTAAAAATTCTCAAGGTCAAATTCATCTTTATGGAGCCTCTTGTTTTGAGATTATGCCGCGCCTAGCCAATTCCGTATATGATGCAATTATTACATCCCCACCCTATTGCAATCGATACGACTATACTCGCACCTATGCACTAGAACTAGCTCTACTTGGTATTTCTGAAAAGGAGTTAATTAACCTTCGTCAGGAAATGCTAAGTTGTACAGTTGAAAATCGCCCCAAAGATTTATTGACTATCAACTCAGACTGGAAAACAGCCTTAACTATTGCTGATTCACAGAATTTATTACAGGCTATCTTGAAATATCTAGATAGCCAAAAAGCAAAGGGTGTGTTGAATAACAATGGTATACCAAGAATGATCAGAGGATATTTTTATGAGATGGCGTGTGTAATACAAGAATGTTTTCGTGTTCTTAAATCAGGAGCACTTCTATTCATGGTTAACGACAATGTTCGCTATGCAGGCGCAAGCATTTCAGTAGATATGATTCTCTCTGATTTCGCTCAACAGCTAGGTTTTGTTATTGAAAATATCCTTGTTTTGCCAAGTGATAAAGGTAATAGTAGCCAGCAAATGGGAAATCATGGACGCAAACCATTACGGAAGTGCGTTTATGTGTGGAAAAAGCCATAAATTGAATTCCTATGTGTTCCTATCGTAATCATCTTCAATCCATTGATGATCTGATAACAACTTATGAAGCAATCCGTGCAGGTTTTGTGGCTCTTGCACTGGAGAAAAATCGACGTGCTACGCCATTCGTTGCAGAAGCAAGGGTACTTAAAGAAGCTGCTGCTCAAGCTGAGAGTCCTGTTGAATTACTAAAGATTAAGGGCATCGAGATGGGGCTGTTAACTGCGGCAGGCTTATCTGATAAATCTCTAGCGCACCTGATGTCAGAAGATAAAGTAGAAGCTATAAATGGTCTAATCAAAAATTTTCTTGAACCAGCAGGTACAAACTTTCCAGAAGAATTGGTTTTTAGATTTTTGCTGACTCGTGGTGACACACTTGGTGGCTCAATGCGAAATGTTGGAGGCGCGTTGGCACAAAGAAAGCTGACTCGTGCAATTCTTTCGACTCTGGCGATCGCAGGTACGAGATACCACTGGCAACACTCAAAGAGTAAAAAGTGGATTGCCATGACAAATAATGACTCAGAAATTGAGTTATCTTTACGGGGAATAAGCTGGGAAAGTGAGATTGGTAATCGCACACTAATTTATAATCTGACTGTGCCGCTAGTTAGAAGTAATGTGGATCTATGTTTGTTTAACCTAGCCCCAGCAGAGTTAGTAGCCAACAAATCTAGCGCTATTGAACCATCTGTAGTTGCACCATACGTTATCGCCCTTGGTGAACTTAAAGGGGGTATAGATCCCGCAGGTGCAGATGAACATTGGAAAACTGCACAAGCAGCACTAAATCGTATCCGTGAAGCATTTTCTAGAGTAGGGCATTCACCTCTTACTTTTTTTGTAGGATCAGCGATCGCCAGAAGGATGGCAGGCGAAATCTGGAATCAATTGGAAAACGCCACTCTCAGTAACGCTGCTAATCTAAATCAAGAGAACCAAGTTGCATCTATTTCTCGTTGGTTGTGCAGTTTATAAAGGTGTATCTGCTGGTGATGATTGTGTTCCCCATCACGCGATCGCATCCCCTCATCATGCGATCGCGATCGCCACCGGAAAGGGCAGCAACAGTAATTAAAAATTTGTAACCCACGCCAGCAGCAATCTTGATATCCGTTAAAATTAAGAAACTGTATGAAATTGCGGTGTTTACTGCTATTGAGCTATGACTGAACTACTTCGACAAGCGATCGCCCAAATCGAAAAACTTCTACCCGATCAGCAAGATGCAATTGCAGCTAGGCTTTTGGCAGAAGTGCAAGATGAGCAAAACTGGGAAAATCGTTTTGCCGCGACGACGGATGCTCAGTGGGATCAGATGGCTGCAATGGTACGAGAAGAGATCGCAAGTGGCGAAACAGTTCCACTTGATACTGTTTTTCCACCTCAAAAATGAAATCAAGTGTAACCAAAACCTTTCGTATGCAGTTGAGCGATCTTCCTGTATCAGTTCAGGGACAGGCTGCAAAAGCCTATGCACTCTGGCAAGCAGATCCGTATCACCCTAGTCTTCAATTTAAGCCAGTTAGCCAGAGACAACCGATTTACTCTGCTCGTGTCAGTCTTAACTATCGTGTTCTGGGTTTGTTGGAGTCCGATCGCAGTTACTGGTATTGGATTGGCGCACATGATGAGTATGATGAGCTGCTTAAACGGATGTAGCCTGAAGCGAATATTAATAGAGGTAGTAACAGTTTAATGCGATCGCATTAAACTGCTTGTCGAGTGAATGCATAAGTGTAGACCGTCGTAGACATCGCACCAACAGCCTACTTCTTATACATCTCACAAAATTCCTGTACTTAGTGTGAAGCTTTAACGTTGTCGGATTGCAATTTAAATATTTACTATGTGTTTATACTGTTATGAGTTCTGCTGTAGTTTAGTTATTATCAAAAGTGATTAATTAAACACGATTAGCTATAGCAATGACTTTAAGCAAACTTTTGCTGATTTAAGAACACCAAGATTAACTTATAATCTTTTCTTGCTAAGATTCTGGTGCTTTTGGTTCATTTCTGCTGCTTACCTTTATCAAAAAATACAAAAATTATGCTAGAACAAATTTTTTTAGGAGTGAATCTTGTTGAAAATATTCTGGATAAACTTCAAGAAGAAGATCGTAGAAAGCATGAGCAAAAATTACAGGAGCTTTTTATTATTGCCGACTCGAATATTCGAGATCAATTTGCAACAGAACTATTAATGGATAAAATTCTTGCTCCAATTGAGAAAGCACAGTTTCAAATTCATGACGCAGCTAAACATGCTCACTATATGGCAGAAGTCATCGGTTATCATTATGCAGATCATGGACTAACTCAGGAGCAAGCCAGTAAGATTAGTAGCCAGTTCCGTTTTTTAGCTGTCCAATTGACAGCAGCCAGTTCTCTTTATAATTTGAAGCTTATCTATAAAGCTATAACAATATTTGTGGATCAGATTGCTGTGTTTAAGCATCGAGAAAGGAAATATTCTATAGAGCGTGAAGTCCGTGAAGGAATTCTAGATCGCTTGAATACTTGCATAGCAAATTATGAGAATTTCCAAAGACGTACAGTTTTATTTTCAGGTAACAGTCAGGATAATAAACTAAATGTTGCTCAATCTAAGTTACCTCTACCACCTAGTTAGAGCTGTTAATCAGTGCCATTGCACCATTTAATCTAAAAAATCGTCATTAAAAATAGTCTTTTATCTTACAGCTTTTCTTTGAGCAAAATGCAAGCAAAATCTAAAAATGAGACTGCATAAGAGTTATATTGTTTAAAGCATCAAAACAGATTATTTTTAGATAACCCTACAACTTGCATTTAGGCTAGAAATAGGCTCTTTATTCTCCCGCCACTAAAAAACCTTGCGTTATATCAATTGTAAGAGCGATCGCTAGGTTCGGAGTAATCCCAAGAGTGCATTTGACGGAAAGGAAGACCCATCTTTTGGAAGACGTACTTCTCTTTCACACCAGAAGCTACTAAATCAGGCTTCAGCGCTTTGATAAATTCCTCGAATTCGTAAGCGGTAACGTCGTCATAAACGATGGTGCCGTTTTCGATGTGGCCAGCGGTACGTTTGTAATCATCGTTATGACCGAACTCATAACCTGTACCAATCATCTTCATGCCCAAGTCTAGGAAGGCTGGGACAACGTGGCGAGGACGTAGACCACCAACCATGATGGCAACAGTCTTACCTTCTAAGCGGGGGCGGTACTTACCGACTACCACATCCATTGTTGGCTGATACTTGGCGATTACCTTCTCAGCGTTTGCTTGGATTGTCTCGTCAAACTTAGAAGCAATTTCCCGTAAAGATTCAGCAATCTTGGTAGGACCGAAGAAATTGTATTCCAACCAGGGTATACGGTAGATTAAAGCTTGAAAACCTTATATGTCAATACTTTTGCAAGTCTGCGTTTAGCGTGGCTTGTTTTTGTCTTAAAGCTTGTGATTTAAACACTCAAAACTACAGTGAAATGGTAATTTGATTTGCAAATTGTGGCTTACTAAAGTAACAAGGCGGGCTGCAACAGTGGCGATCGCTCGCGCTGCGCTGGCATCGACTGGGGAACAGCCACCATCTACATCAGGCGCATGAAACGCGCCAATAACAGCTTTTGCACTCACTGTTAACCCTGGGGTGACTGTTGCACCCACGAACAACGCACGGTTGAAATGGAACCCTATAGGCTTCCTTGGTACGTGTGATGTACGAATGCAGTGTGTCGCAGCTTCGTAGATACGTCGTCGGCCATGTTGAGCATTAAGGTGCAATATGTCATATCGTCGTTAAACAGTCGTAGAAATTATTGGTTTTTTCTATGCTCTCCGTTGTCACTCCTTAAGTCTCTAGAAACGCTATTCGCTGCTATAACATTTCAATCCCTACTAGGAATGTAACCACCCTATGGGTGGAAAATCTTACCAACTCATTACAAGCCTTGCTACACCCCATGTTGCGCTATGCGAAATATTAACTCAAGCTATTCGCTATAACGCTCTATAACAGCAGCCGTGTAAGCAGCAGTTTTCGCGTGGTTTGGCTCTCGGAGATGTTAATATCTCCGAGCAATTCTGGCGTGGTTTAAAAACCATGTAATGCGTGTGCAAACCCTATGGGTTTATGTTGTAGCGCGTCACTGCCAAAAACCTATGTTGCGGTATACAAGGGATTAACCTTCGCTCAAGCCTATAACGCTCTATAACAGCAGTTGTACATGCAATTTCCGCGTGGTTTGAAAATCTACAAAAATTTGCAAAACACATACACTCATATACCAGTGTATTGTCTTTCTTTGAGAAGATTCTCCGCGCTGCAAAAATTTGCAAAACACAAAGACTGGTATATCAGTCTATTGTCTTTATTTGACAAAAAAAAGTACTGTTAGAACTGCATTACTGGGCAGTAGTAAAAATCCTTAACCAGCTATCGCTAATCGAGAGTGCAGCAGCAAGTTACTGCGTTGCATCCGAACGCACACTGTACAGCAGTTCTCTTTACCATCAAATTTTTGCAACGGCAGAGCGTGAGTTGCACGCATTTTACGACCGCACAAAGTAAACCAAGTTGCCGAACCACGTTTCTCGCGATCCATTAGGTGCAGCACTCCGTTTTCGCTTATCCGCCTTCCTTCTACATCCATCTCAATACACCCGTGTTTGAGTTTATATTACCCGTCTGCGATCGCTCGACGTTTTTTTACGCAATCGGCAGAGGCTGGTCTTGGTGCTGCACGTTGCGGCAACTTCCAACTTCAACTTACAACTTCATTAGCTAGCTTTTGGAAGTCGGAAGTTGGGAGTTGGAAGTTACCAAAATTAAATTACGATCGCCTACGCTGGGCAGGTACATCGTCGCGTTGTCGTTGAGTGAAACTCGGTTAAGGGTTAAGCCTCAATCGGGAGAGTTAGCGATCGCGTTGTAGACAATTTACGCTAGCCTTCAGCGATCGCACGACGTTTTTGTACACAATCGGCGGCGGCTGGTCTTGCTGTTGCACGTTGAGGCAACTTCCAACTTCAACTTACAACTTCATTAGCTAGCTCGTGGAAGTCGGAAGTCAGCGTTCTCCTGCTTTGCTCAAGCGTTCTCCTGCTTTGCTCAAGTGTTCTTCTGCTTTGCTCAAGCGAACATTTATTTTTTTTATCCATTTTTCAAGAAATTTATCCCACTCGTCTGTATGCTCTTGTCTGTGCGTTCGCTGATTTTGAGGCAGTAAAAGGAATTAATTGCTTTATCGGTAAGGGTTAAGACGATTTTTCAAGCAAAGGTATTATGAGAGAG
>NZ_JBALCW010000016.1:0-17527 GCF_036917635.1 Nostoc sp. | reverse complement strand
TTTTTTTCAGGGTTACTTAGGAGTCCAAATTATAATTTGGAATTTTATTTAAATGTAGTTTATTAATACTACTGATTGAAGTGCGGAATGTGGGTAAGAAAGCTCATTTCACGATGATCTCACTTTTTGGCGTTGCTCCCATTTCAAAGTCCCTCTCCCATATATTGGGAGAGGGATTTAGGGTGAGGGCAAAAACTACGGTTCTCAACTTATATCAGGTTTAAATTCTTATTTTTCTGAAAAAGATTCGTAAAAACTGCCGTAAAAATAGAATGAAATAGCCCTGCTAGTTACCCCTAAGTTAGGGAGCATCCCAATTTTGGCTTAAATCTTTTCCCTCACCCCGAATCCCATATGATGGGAGAGGGGAGACATCATTCTACCGACTTTCCGCACTTCATCGTGTAATATGCGTAGATTTCCCATAGGTGGAAAAAAATGGTTAAATCAACAACATAAATCGCCAATGGTATTCAATATTAATACTTAATAATTTGAACATTATTAGGAATTTTTATTGAAAAGATAGATAATACATTTTGAAGTGCGGAATGTGGGATTCTAGTTCCCCGAATCCCATATCATGGGATTCGGGGTTAGGGGACGAGGGCTATCAAGGTTTTTGCACCTGACGGGATGCTCCCCTAAATTTATAATGGTAGTTCTTTTTCTTTCACGCCTACTTTATGTTCTTGACTATCATTTAAATTAATTTTTACTGGCTGAATATGCCAGATATCTTGGGCATATTCACGAATAGCACGATCTGCGGAAAAATAACCCATGCGAACAGCATTAAGTATTGACATCCTAATCCAGGTTTCCCGCTCATTATATGCTTGACTAACTTGTTCTTGACACTCGAGATAAGATTGATAATCTGCAAATAACATATACTCATCTCGATTTTTCAAAGAATCTATTAATGGTTGAAATAACTCGGTATTTCCACCAGAGAAATAGCCGGAAGCAATTTGATCAATTGCTTGTTTTAGTTCAGGATTGTTGTTGTAATAGTTATAAGGGTTATATGAGAGCGCTTTCATCTGAGCAACTTCAACAACTGTTAATCCAAACTCAAAAAAGTTTTCAGCACCGACGCGATCGCGAATTTCAATATTTGCTCCATCCTGTGTCCCAATTGTAACTGCTCCGTTCATCGCAAACTTCATGTTACTTGTGCCAGAAGCTTCCTTCCCAGCAGTGGAAATTTGCTCGGAAAGGTCAGCAGCAGGATAAATTCGCTGTGCTAACGAAACATTGTAGTTAGCTAAAAAGACTACTTTCAGCTTTGAACCTACGTCAGGGTCATTATTAATTACATTAGCGACAGAATTAATTAGCTTGATTATTAACTTCGCCATTGAGTAGCCTGGTGCTGATTTTCCACCAAAAATTATAGTTCGAGGTACTATATCGAGGCTGGGATTTTTCTTGATGCGATTATAGAGAGTAATAATGTAGAGCAAGTTTAAATGTTGCCGTTTATACTCATGAAACCGCTTCACCTGAATATCAAACAGAGAATTGCTATTCACCTCAATACCAGTGGTTTGCAAAATATATTCCGCTAAATCTTGTTTATTTTCCTGTTTAATTTGCCACCAATTCTGCTGAAAATCTGCATCAGCAACAAAAGCTTCTAGTTGCTTAATTTCATCTAAATTTTTAATCCAATTTTTGCCAATTTTGTTAGTAATCAACAGCGCTAATTTCGGATTAGCAAGTAATATCCAACGTCGGGGAGTAACGCCATTAGTTTTATTAGTAAATTTCTCCGGGAACAATTCGTAGAAATCTGGGAACAGGTTGTTTTTTAGCAACTGTGTATGTAGTTCAGCAACACCATTAATAGCATGACTGCCTACACAAGCAAGGTGTGCCATACGAACTTTCTTATCTGTCCCTTCTTCTATTAGCGAAAGCCGAGCTATTTTCTCATTATCTCCGCCATACTTGAGACGAACCTGTGTAAGGAACCTACTGTTAATTTCAAAAATAATTTCCAAATGTCTGGGTAACAGATGACCAAACAAACTAACATCCCAACGTTCTAACGCTTCTGATAGAAGAGTGTGATTCGTAAATCCAAAACTATTCTCAGTTATATTCCAAGCTTTATCCCAATCTAATTGATGAACATCCACTAACAGCCGCATCATTTCCGCAATGCCAATAGCTGGGTGGGTGTCATTGATTTGAATAGCAAGTTTTGCAGCGAATTGGTCGAAGCTCTCGTGTGTTTCCAGGTACTTGCCAATCATATCTTGCAATGAGCAAGAAACAAAAAAATATTGCTGCTCTAAACGGAGTTCTTTGCCTTGATAATTTTGGTCATTCGGATAAAGAACTTTGGTAATATTTTCTGAAAAAACTTTATCTGCTACAGCGCGGGTAAAGTCCCCAGAATTGAAAATCTGCAAGTTGAAATCTTCGCTGGCTTTAGCACTCCAGAGCCGTAGCGTATTTACTGTGTTGCTGCTATAACCCGAAATTGGCATATCATAGGGTATACCTAACACGGTTCGTTCTGGTATCCAGCGTACTTGATAGCGTCCGTGTTCGTCAGTGTAAGCCTCTGTGTGTCCGCCGAACTGGACTTCTACAATATAATCAAGACGGGGAATTTCCCAAGGGTTACCAAATCGCAGCCAGCTATCTGGCCGTTCTACTTGCCACCCATCTTGGATTACTTGTTGAAAAATTCCGAATTCGTAGCGAATACCGTAACCAATAGCAGGCATCTCTAAGCTAGAAAGAGAATCTAAAAAGCAAGCCGCCAGTCGCCCTAAACCACCATTACCCAATGCTGGTTCGTTTTCCTGTTCCAGCACATCATAAAGGTCAAAACCTAATTCCTGAAGAATATTACGAGCTTCTTCATAAAGTCCTACATTCATCAAATTTTTTCCCAGCTGCGGCCCAATTAGGTACTCAGCAGATAGATAACACAGGATTTTGACATCGTTATGCAAATAGCTTTGTTCTACAGTTTTGAGCCAACGGTGTAGTAGGCGATCGCGTACAGTATACGCTAACGCCATATAGTAATCATGTGCAGTCGCCCAGTTTTCATCCTTCGCCTGGATGTAGTAGAGGTTATCTAAAAGAGCGCGTTTGAGCGTTACTGCATCCATGCCCGTGCGGTCATCTTGCACCTGAATTTGGACTTTTTCTGTTCGCCGAGCAGATTTTTTGAAATGCGGAGTGCAATTACCATTTTGCTTTGGGTGGTTATAGCTCATTGGTTTAAAATTATTTTAAAAATAGGTATCGTTTACTCTGATAATTCTACGATTTTATCAATCAAAATTACTTTTGGTTCAACTGCAATAGCACAAGCAAGAAATATACAAGCTCTGTTGTTACTCTCCCCAAAAACAAAGGCTTCAACCACTATCTTTGACTTCATCCCATAGTGCTACTTCCCATAAAAAGCATTTAACCAATTTATTTAGGGCGCTCACGTTCTTCGCGCTCTCTACGTAGCCATAGCAGCCTTCCTTGTTCTCGTTCGCGCCACTCATGTTGGTGATTGTTTCCCAAAATTACTTCTACTTGAGCACATGCACGCTCTGCTAAAACACTCGAAGTTAGCAAAATGCCTAACAAACAAGATGAGAGAATTCTTTTCATGTTCATAAAAACATACCTTTGATTGAACTAGAAATCTATAGTTTTAGACTTCTTTGTTCTGGAAAAGCTGCTAACAAGCGGGGTCAACAGGTGCTAAATGAGGCAGTCCAGGCGCGGTTATTACAAGCGACTAGCAGTCAGCGACAACTCCAGGAAGTGATGGTGGACTTTTGGTACTACTATAACTAGCATTAATTGTCAAGTAAAAATTTATCTGCGAACTTTAGCGGTAATGAAATTCGACCTCTTTTTCCAGAATTTTAATATCATAGTTGCCAAAGAAATCGTGACCCAGTAAGCCGATGCTTGCTTTTGGTGCGATCGCTACCTGAAGATTATTAGCTGTAACTCCACCTACTGCAATAGATGTTACCTGACTGGTTGGGAATTCTACTTGGCTACCGTCCGCAATCTGGGCTTGCATTGTCCCTGTAGCCTGGAGTTTAAGTGTATTCGCCATACCTTGAGTGATAATAGTTTCACTGGAACCTGTATCTACAATCATTTCAAAGGTTTTTTTATCGTTGAAGGTGACATCAATCACAGGAGTTCCACCAAAGCGGCGTTTAATTGAGACTCGAAAAACTCTCTTTTCTAAAGGGACGGCTATATTGCCACAAAGCCTTCCCAATCCAACGGTTTTACCAGAAGAAGTTATCATGTAACATGCTCCTGGATCGTCAGCTGTTGCCTGATGAGAGAATGCTAAAAATACTAGTGCCGCAGTTACGCCCGTTGTAAACATCGCAGCTAAATTAACGGTCGGAATCCAACGCTTCCAAGCATTCTTCATGTTATATTGCTCTCTAATTTTTATATTATTCAGAATAGTTGCAATAATTGGTGCTGAACACTTACGGTTATTAAAACAAAAGCGCAATATTTATCAACCTCAACTACAACCAAGTTTCAAACACCTTGCGTTCTTCGGGTTATAATTTTTGTCTATAGTCTATATATTATGTCTATAGCAATCCGAATTGAAAGGTGAGAAAATACGTAGATATAAGCATTTCAGCAATTTTCTTTTTCACGAATGATTTAGGATTGCTATAGTACAGCGCGGCCTAAATAACCATACTATTAAATAGCCAAAACGTTGCCCTTATATATCCACTTAAAAGGTTTAGCCATTATTTGATTACAGTAGTCGATAAAATTGAGAGTTCGATTTTTTAAATCATCCTGACTGATAAAACTTGCTCTTCTTAGTAACTTGCGAACCAAAATACTGAACCAAATCTCAACTTGATTGAGCCACCAAGAATGTTTAGGTGTGTATGCTAAGGGACTTCCAGGAAATAAATTATCCAATCTTGTGGGGTGGGCAACTTGCCCGCCTTTGACTATGGGCGGGCGAGACGCCCACCCCACAATAAATAGTTGTATATTTTTTTATTTGGAAGTCCCTAATAGTTCGATTAGTTGCTCCATACTAAATTTTACTAGTACACCAATACGCTCAGAGTCTTGTAATCTCTGAAAAGTAGACAACTCTTGATTATTAGTTTGCAACCATCGATTTCGTCCCTTCAGAGCCATGTGCCGATTGATATCTAAATTTCAGGCAATTTGACGATGGTTTCGATCGTCAGATACCATGAGAATTATTTTTGCTCATAGCGCTATCTGTTGCGGCGTATTCTGTCGGTTTAGCAACTCTTGAAGTTGATGATGGACTGCTGTACTAGACCTCCAATTTAAAGGCGTTACTCCTCTCTAGAATAGCTTGAGTCTGTAGATTCTGGCTATTTATTAAAGCTTGATTCTCTAGAGATATTAGATATGGTAGATATGGATTTTCTGCCACGGGCGCGACGTTATTAGGTTGTGCAGTAAGGTAGAATATGTAATCAGTATTCCCTGCTTGAGGTTGAATGTGTATATAGTAAGTTCCTGGATTTAATGATCTGCTTTGATTTGCTTTATATATACTACTATTTTGATCATTAGCAGTATTACTAGAAGCTAAAATTTGACCACTCGTATTAAGCAGTTGTTCACTTATGCCCCTAGAAAAGCTAAAGTTATTTATCGTAACAGTACTAGCTTGATTTAAACTGAACTGATAGTAGTCATGAGGATCGGATGAGCTTACATGTTCCAATATTTCAGTAGAATTTGAACCTATCGTAAGTTGGCGAGCAGTGTTGAATGTGTTCCCAGCGTAATCACTCGCAGCCTCACGCCCTTCATCCAAACCAGAAAAATCAAAGTGTTCGACTAAATTGATTCCTTTCAATGAAGCCAAGTCGGGATTATTTGCTTTATAGAAACCAGCATCAAAATAGGGTGAAGATTTACGCCCTTCATTTATGCCATTGATTTCAAAATGTTGCAACAACTGGTTGTTGTTCAAATTAGTTAAGTCTTGGTTATTAGTGCGATAGTAGTTGAAGTCAAAAAATGATGAAGATTTACGCCCTTCATTTATCCCATAAATTTCAAAGTGGTTCAAAAGTTGAGAATTATTTAGATTTGCGAGATCAGAGTTAAGCGACTTATAAGTATTCTTAGCGAAAAGTGGATGGAAGTAGCGTCCCTCGCTAACACCATTGTTTTCCAGATGATTAAATAATTGCTCGTTGTTAAAGCTTGCAAGGTCACTGTTATTAGCACGATAGTACTTAAGGTCAACCAATGGAGAAAAGCTGCGTCCCTCAGCTACACCATAATTTTCCAGATGATTTAACAGTTGGCTGTTGTTCAAGTTTGCCAGGTCAGAACTGCTAGACCGATAAAAATTTAAATTAACAAGTGGTGAGAAGGAACGACCTTCGTTTAAACCATAAGCCTGGAAGTGTGATAGAGCTTGAGCATCATTTAAACCAGCTAAGTCAGCATTGGCAGCACGATAGAAATTGGCATCAAATACGCTTGAGATACTTAGAGACATATCACGAAACCTCCTAATATGAAATAATATTTATACTCTGAATTTTCCGTCAGCTTTTCGTCTATTTTCAATGGGAGCATCGCAAATGTGTTTATGAAGATACATCTTACATAAAATCACTGATTTATAAATTAAAGATTAGGTAAAGACGTAGATAGCGTTTTTTAATGAACTGAGGTAAACCTAAATCTTTCCAAATCTTTTTACCAAGGTTAGTAGTTTTGGAAACGTACCTTACCTGGTCGGAAACCGCTATAAAGCTAGTTAGATCATATTAAATCTGGCAGACTAAGAAGTTAGATAAGATAAATTTGTTATTATTCAAGGGTTTCTGCTGCATGTAGAGCAGTTGCGATCGCATTTCTAACAGCAATATCCTTTTGTTCTAAAATGATATTTTCACTAACAGTACGCCCAGCAACTACACCGCAAACAGCAGCAGCAGCAAAATTATACACTCCTGCCATTTTGAATAATGTGCCGCATTCCATCTCATAATTCAAGATATTTAATCGCCGATATTCTTCTGTAATACCATGCAGCGATCGCATTAAATTTGGATTTGCTGAATCAGTGCGTTCTTGTCCTTCGTAAAAAGTATCAACTGATGCCGTAATTCCTATGTAATGTTCAACCTCTAATTCTCGTGCTGCTTTAACTAAAGCGACTGTGAGAAATGGATCGGCTGCGGCTGGATACTCCACAGGCGCAATGTCATTTGCTGCACCTTGGCGACACAATGCTGCACTGCTAATAACAACGCTACCGACTGGTATATAAGATTGAATTGACCCGCAAGTTCCAATGCGAATAACTTGGCGAATTCCTACTTGTACTAACTCATTCACAACGATACTTAATGAAGGCGCACCCATACCACTAGTAGCAGATAAAATGGTGCGACCATTAGGCAAATATCCTACATAGCTATTGAGTCCGCGATTCTCCGACAACAAGCGTACATCTTGTAAATAAGTTTGGGCAATTAGACGCGATCGCTCTGGATCGCCAGATAATAAGGCAATGCTGGGAGGCGATGAACCTAAATCGTCTTGTCCAAAACCAATGTGATAAAAGCGTTTATTTAGCATTCAATTTTAGATTTTAAATTTTACATTTTGGATTATCTTACTTACGAACCGTCTTTACCTTTCCATGTAAGATGCCATTGGTCATAGAACTTAGACTGTGCAATAATTTTTTGGCGAATGTCTGCCATTTCTTCGGAGCGGTTAATATTTTGTATCAGATAACCACTCTCAAAGATAAGTTCATGAACTTCCTCATATTTATAAGCAGGTTCAAAGCCAAGATGAACATATAGGCTCTTAATAAAATTATTAGCTACTAATAAGCTTCCTGTAAATTTAAAATTTTGAGATTAGTCCTCACTACGAGACGCTACGCATGGGATGCTCCCCTACGCATAGCTTGCTTCCCCAAAGCGATACACTACAAACCTTGAATTGGGAGCAACGCCAAAAAGTTAGATCATTGTGAAATGAGCTGTTCTTGAGCAGGGGGGTAAAGAGAAAAATAGTAATTTTTGCTACTACAAATCATCCATAATACACTTAATTTATTTTTCTTCCTCAGCCTCCCCAGCCTCCCCATCTCACTGTTAGAGCATTGCTTGCCCTATGTTTTTTATAAATCAAAAATTTAGGTTCTTGGCTTTGGAATTACCATCAACTCAGTTTATATCAAACTTTGGCAATACCAAATTTTTCAAGTATCTATTGTTTGAGGAACTTAAGTATTGTCTTATGAACAATCTGTCTCAAGCCTTGTTCTGTATGCCTTAATTACAAATTTAGGACTTACGCAAAAAGCAGTGAAAGCCTTGATATCCCGTAGGGGCAATTGATGAATTGCCCCTACATTTCGTAGTTGATGCGTAAGTCCTAAAATCATGTAGTGCTTTACACTTATAAGAAGGTATGACGAACTATTATAATACCTTGCTACATATTGTTTCAGTGCTTCTACAGTGCCAGAACGACTTTGATTGCGGATAAAAATATATGAAATATTATATTTTTAAAGCGTATGTATTTTAAGATAGGCGGTATGGTGGCGATCGCTGTTTTATTGAGCAGTGGTAGTGCGATCGCTCAAGATGCAGAAAGATATATCACTGTAGGGCATGATAAATTGGGAAACAGCGTAGCTCTGGACACGAAAACTATTAAGGGTACGATATACAAGCTTTACGGTATCTACGGAGATGGCATTTTCGAGACTACCTTCAATGCATCTTGCACAGAATCGCGGCTTTTTCGCAATCGCATTGCAATTTACGGCCCAGAAGGACAGCTACTTGAAGAGGATAAGGAAAAAGGAGAAATCCCTTTTGTAGCAACTTCTTCACCAGGCAAAGGAATGAAAATTGTTTGTCAAAAGATTGGTGCGAGTGGTTGGTAGTTGCTGAATATTTTATAAGTGGGGAGTGGGGAGCAGAGGAAGATAAGGGAAATGGAGAATAATCAATGCCTAATTCCCAATTCCCAATTCCCAATTCCCAGCTAGAAAATACTAAGGACAAAATAACGTGTCACGCGTATCTCGTCCTGTAATGGAATTAGTTCCCTTGGCAAGTTTGCACAATTTTTTTTGCTCATCGGAACGCAGCAACGTATCGGTAAAATCTGCCCCGTCAATGATTGCACCATCAAATCTGGCGTTAGCAGCAAAAGCACCCTCCAACAGTGCATTTGTCAAATTTGCTCTGACTAAACGAGCTGAGTCTAAAGTGGCGTTTCTCAAGTCGGCTCCCTCCAAATTCACAGACTCCAAATTTGCTGCAAAGAAGCTGACACCGTTCAAATTAGCATGGCTGAAGTTGCTCTGGCGAAGATTAGCTTTGGTAAAGCTGGAGTCTGTTAAATCACGTCCTGAGAAATCAGCCTCAACCAAAATTTCTTTATTATATTCCAGTGCCAAAGCCGGTGGAGCAAAACCTGCGGTTGCGGTGATGCCAACTATTCCCCACAGCAATAAGCTGAGTATGCTTGCCCAAATTCGGGCCCTTAACTTAGAATTCATGCTATTTTTAGCCAATGGCGAACTCTCCTCCATTTCATTATCCTTGAGTGAGAGATGTTAGCGCAAAAATCCTTTAAAAATATTTTGATGAATACTAATTCAAGTTCATCCGACGATTTGAACGTTGCCTTCGCACGACTTCAGGCTATTCAGTGGGATACGCTGGGAATGGGGGAGAAGGACGAAAGACTTACAGAACTGATGTTAGAATTTCTGTCGCGGGTAAGACAATGGGCAAAGTTTTTGCAGAGCGAACAGAAGCATATTTTTCAAAATCTTGCTCTCCAGATTCGCCCTGACATTGAACTCCCGTCTCCCCTAATGCAATGGCTGGACGAGTTATACAACAGCAACCGGATACCAACTAGGCGTGGTAGTGTCTATGTTGTGCAAGGGATAATATGTAATTACTTATTTTGGTGTCGTCTACGGGAATTTGATGCAGTCCCGGCGAATGGTCTTCCTGATCCTTATGAGCCGTTCATCACCTTTCTGGAATGCGGTGGTGGCATATATGTCGAGCATCACCAATTTATGGATATTTACCCCAATTATGTTTACTTCAATTTGACTGTTGGGAATGCCACGCCAGCAAGTGAAGAATAAGCACATCATGGGAGTATGATTTTGGGTAACTCCTAGAAACTCTTGTTTTACTGTTGAATTAAGTCATTAAATAACCCAGGTTAGAGTAAATTAGGCAATAGATATCTAGATATCTGGGAATACTCGTTCTTTATCTGGTTGCAAATAGTGTTTAATTATTACTTCAACACTATTTCCACAGCTATCAGCTAATAATGCCAAGTCAGCACCATTATTAGCCATGATGCTAATGAAAGTATGTCTAGTAGCATAAGCTTTTAAATATTTAATTTTGCCTACTTCTGCCAGCCTAGCTACAACTCCAAGGTATTTGTAATGTTTTCCATGATTAGTGTATCCACCACCTAACCATGCAGCTTTTAATATTGCTGTAGAGACTTGTTTCGCCGTTGTAGTTTTGAACACTAAATCATTGGGACTACAATTATCAGTTTTGAGATAATTTAATACTTTTTGAAGTCGGGTTAATCCCTTCATTTTAAAAATTCTGACAGTATCGGTCTTGGTCGATTGTGTCTCGCCAATTTCTGAAGCATAACTTTCATCAAAAACTATCCATCCAGTATCAAATTTAATATCTTTCCACTGCAATGCAAAAACCTCGCCGTGTCTACATCCAGTAAGAAACAAGAACTCAATTAACGGTGCAATATGTTTTTCACTGTTTTTGTCAGATTGATAGAATGCTTGAATTATTAAGTTCCTTTCTTCTATTGTATATGCTTTTGAATTTTCCTCATGTTTTAATTGCTCTGATTTTTTCGAGACTTTGTAAGTATCTTTTATTTCATCAAAATAGTCTTCAAATAAGATTCCTCTTTTTATCGCCCTCTTGCTTAAGGTGCTTAAGGCACATAATAAATTTTTAGCCCCAGTCCTATTAGCCTTCTTTTCGTTCAATGTCTCAAGAATCTCATTTGCTAAATCATTGTCTAGGAGTTTATCTAGAAACGGTTTCAACATTGCTGTGTACCTACCTATATATATTCCCTTGTAAGTAGTTTTTTTAACTTGGCTACGTTTCCAGTTACAAAATTCTTCCCACAATTCACCCAATTTAGGTAACGCCCTTGCAGTCGTTAGCTGAGTCACAGTCGCTAGCATCGGCTTGATATCCAAGTACTTAGCAAGGGTAGGGTCAAACAGTCCCCCGTCTGGATGGTCGATATCAGCTTGTATTAGCCTAGCTATTCCATCCGCCCATTGTTGATTATCAGGTGTGTCAGACCTACCTAACCCTTTATAAGCTTGACGCTTGCTGTAGAACTGTTGACTCACCTTGCTAGAGAATTGCAGCCGCAAGCTACCCTTGTCATTTCCTACCCTAATGTCAGCCAATTGACTAGAAGCCTTGGTATTGCTTTGTTTTGAGTACATCTAGTAATCCTCTAGTAAATTTAGGCGGTAAAGTTGTTAGAGAACCATAGAATACCAGATTTTTATGAAATATTTAAATAGTGGTCAATTAGGAGAAGACCTAGTAGCCCAATGGTTGCAATCTAAAGGTTGGATAATTCTCCATCGTCGCTTTTCTAGTCGCTGGGGAGAAATCGATATTATTGCTGAATATCATGGAGTAACTGGGAAAGAGCAGGGGAGTAGGGGAGAATACCCCACTCTCCACTCATTATTGGCATTTGTGGAAGTCAAAACCCGCAGTTTTGGTAGTTGGGATGCAGGGGGAAGAAGCGCAATCACTTCACAAAAGCAAGCAAAAATCTGGCGGACGGCTGGAATGTTTTTAGCCCAGTACCCTGAGAAGGCAGATTATTCTTGTCGATTTGATGTTGCTATTGTCTACTGTCAAAGGATATCAAAAAATCTAACTGGGGTTACAGCAAGCCAAGAAGCTCTAGCTACTTCATCAGCCGCCGGATATAAGTTTAAGCTGCAAGAATACATTCTGGCAGCTTTCGACTCTTCAATTGATAATGGTTAATTGGTAATCGATAAAATATTTTGATTACCAATGACCAATAATTTTGTCGTGGCGTTACAACCAAATAGAGTCACGCCAAAGTTTCTGGACAGTAGCCTAAGCCCCGGACAAATTGTTGCCGGAACGCCTCAATTTCATCTCTCTCTGGGCTACCATGAGAGACGATCGCAACCTGATAGCGACGCATCACGTCCACTGGGCATTGTCCGGCTTCCAAACTCCAAAGTGCCATTTGCACCCTCATTGGCGGTTCGTAGCTAATTCCTAATTCATTTAGAAAAGCGCGAAAGTCGCCATCTTCTTGGGGCGAGACTTGACCTTTGAGTTTTATCCTAACCACCCAGCCATCAATTTGATGAATTACGGTGACGAAAGAAACTGGTGTCTGGGGTCTAGCGTGCAGGTGTTGAACGACCCTCAGGGTTAGACTGGCATTTGCCAGATAGTACAAGTATTCCATGTTTGTTGGTGCTTGGGATCAAAGCCAATCCTACATATATATATTCGTCAATCCGTGCCTGTTCCCGGTAGGGTAAATGCCCCCGTTTTTAGATGGGGAGGTTTACCCAATTTTTATGTTAAGTTTTCCGTGTTACTTAATAGTAACAATCTTATAGCCTAGAGGCAAAACTGAGCGAAGATGCCTTAAAGTTCCAATAGTAAGGGAAAACTTAAACAGAAGGAAAAGCTCAAACCAGCTTTTTTAACGATTCCGAGTATAAATACTAAATAAACCAAAAACTAGTACAAGTCAATTTGAAAGATACCTCTCGCTCACAACTAAAAGATTTTGAATTAGATTGCTCGGTAGCTGGCTATGACTACAAACTACCTCCAGAACTCATTGCCCAAAATCCAGCAGTTCCTAGAGATAGTTCGCGGTTACTGGTAGTTAATTATCCCACTACAGGCACCGAAACAGCACCCTTACACCACATTTTCCATGATTTACCTGCACTGCTGCGCTCTGGTGATTTGTTGGTTATGAACAATACAAGAGTCATTCCAGCGCGGCTTTATGGTCATAAATCCACTGGTGCTAAAATCCAGGTGTTGCTGTTGGAAGAACGGCAGTATAACTGTTGGTTAGCTTTAGTTAAGCCAGGAAAAAGCTTCAAACAAGGAGCGAAGATTATTTTTGAAGCAAGGGGAGGGGGAGATGGGGGAGAAAATTTTACCTCATCCTCCTCATCCCCTCACCTGCTCACGGCTACGGTTTTAGAAACAGATGCAGCAACCGGGGGGCGTTTGTTGCAATTTGATATAGCAGAGGGAAAGACTTTGGTGCAACTGTTAGAGGTATTTGGTGAAATCCCGCTACCACCGTACATTACTACCTCAGCAGCTGCTGATGAGCAGTATCAGACAGTTTATGCTAAACAACCAGGAGCGATCGCAGCTCCGACGGCAGGATTACACTTTACAAGAGAATTATTACAAAAGTTGCGCGATCGCAATATCAATCAAGCTTTTATAACGCTACACGTTGGTGTAGGTACATTTCGCCCTGTGGAAGTGGAGGATGTAACTACCCACCAGATGCATGAAGAATGGATTGAAGTCCCCGCAGCTACAGTAGAGCAAATCCGCGCCACTAAAGCAGCTGGCGGTCGAATTATTGCTGTGGGAACAACGGCAGTAAGGGCTTTAGAAGGGGCGGCTCAATCTGGGAATTTACAACCATTTTGCCAGAAAACAGACCTGTTTATTTATCCCGGCTACCAATGGCGGGTGGTGGATGGTTTAATTACAAATTTTCACCTACCGCGTTCCAGTTTGCTGATGTTGGTAAGTGCGCTAATTGGCAGACAACGGTTATTGAATATATACAACGAAGCGATCGCTTTTGGGTATCGCTTTTATTCATTCGGCGATGCAATGTTAATTTTGCCGTCAGCTGTGGGAGTTAAAAGTTAAAAGTTAGGAGTTTGGAGTTAGGAGTTAGGAGTTAGGAGTTAGGAGTTTGGAGTTTGGAGTTAAAAGTTGGAATTTTTTCTTCGTGGTGGCTACTCTGACTTATGAGGAGTCAAAAAATTTAGGTTTGGCGCTGTATGAACAGGGACAGTTTGAGGATGCGATCGCAGCATACCAAAAAGCAATTAATTTAGATAGTAGCAATGCCAACGCTTATTTGAACTTAGCGATCGCTTTCCAACAACAAGGTCAAATAGAGGCTGCGATCGCTAATTATCGCCTGTTTGCGTAAAAGAGATGAGATGAATGCACCTACTGATGAGCAAGCAGCGCTTATCCAAATCACGATGCAAGGGAGAAATCATGAATTACCCGGATAGATCACTCAAGAGAAGCTACTAGCCTTGCACAACGCGAAAATAAATGTATCTTGAGATGGCTATTGGGTTGCTGAGTCAATAATAGGACTTACGCTTTCAAGGCACTGAAAGCCTTGATTTCTCGTAGGGGCAATTCATGAATTGCCCCTACATTTCGTACTTTATGCGTAAGTCCTAAATAAAATTTATTAATTTTTTCAGCTAACTCCCTTCATTCATTCTAGAGGGGAGTTTTTTAGACTTCTATTTTGATACTTTAGAAACAAAAATTAATATCAATCTCTAAATAGAGAGATATCTTCTAAACTTCTTCAAGTAAGACTTCAAGAACTTAGAACATGAGCGCAACACTTTACCAGCAAATTCAGCAATTTTACGATGCTTCCTCCGGGCTGTGGGAACAGATTTGGGGCGAACACATGCACCACGGCTATTACGGCGCTGATGGTACCCAGAAAAAAGATCGTCGTCAGGCTCAAATTGATTTAATCGAAGAACTTCTTAGTTGGGCTGGAGTACAAGCAGCAGACAATATCCTAGATGTGGGTTGTGGTATTGGCGGCAGTTCTTTATACCTTGCACAAAAGTTTAATGCTAAGGCTACAGGGATTACACTGAGTCCTGTACAAGCTGCCAGAGCAACGGAACGCGCAATGGAAGCTAATTTAAGCCTGAGAACACAGTTCCAAGTCGCAAATGCTCAAGCAATGCCTTTTGCTGACGATTCTTTTGACTTGGTTTGGTCGCTAGAAAGCGGTGAACACATGCCAGATAAAACCAAGTTTCTCCAGGAGTGCTACCGAGTATTGAAGCCCGGCGGTAAGTTAATTATGGTGACTTGGTGCCATCGACCAATTGATGAATCTCCACTAACGGCGGATGAACAAAAGCACTTGCAGGATATTTATCGGGTGTATTGTTTGCCTTATGTGATTTCTTTGCCAGAGTACGAAGCGATCGCACATCAACTACCATTACATAATATCCGCACTGCCGATTGGTCAACAGCTGTCGCCCCCTTTTGGAATGTGGTGATTGATTCTGCATTTACTCCCCAAGCTTTTTGGGGCTTACTAAATGCTGGTTGGACTACCATCCAAGGGGCATTATCACTGGGATTAATGCGTCGCGGTTATCAGCGTGGGTTAATTCGGTTTGGCTTATTGTGCGGCAATAAGTAAGGATGTCCGGTTGCCCTACTACCTTATACCAATTCACGAAAATATTGATACATATAGATTTCTCGTAGGGGACAGCCATTGCCTGTCCCCTCCCAGGTATTTGTATCATTATTAAAGTGAAAGAAAAATGGCATAAATCCTAGCTTTTTGCTTTCTCAATTGTGATATTTGAGCAAGCAAAAAGGCTTATTGCTTTCTGATTTCAGTAAATTCAGCAAGTAAAAAGGCATATTGCTTTCTCAAAATGCTTAATTGCTTGCTCATTTCAGTAAATTCAGCAAGTAAAAAGGTATATTGCTTTCTCAAAATGCTTAATTGCTTGCTCATTTCAGTAAATTCAGCAAGTAAAAAGGTATATTGCTTTCTCAAAATGCTTGATTGCTTTCTCATTTCAGTAGATTCAGCAAGTAAAAAGGTATATTGCTTTCTCATTTAAGTAATTTACGCAATAGCGATCGCAATTCGATTAAATGGATTAAGCCGAGCTAAATCAATATGTCTAATTGAATTAAACTGGGTATAAGGATGCTAAATCATCCACTCACTGTAAAATTAAGTTTATAACTTTTGAATATTTGAAATGCCACTCGAACTGCAAAACCTCACAGGCGGTTACACCTTAGTACCAATTGTTCAAAACATTAACCTCACTCTGCAAACAGGAGAATGGTTGAGTTTAGTTGGTGCTAATGGCTCAGGTAAATCTACTTTACTCAAATTGCTGAGTCGTATTCTCTCCCCACAACAGGGAACAGTGCTACTTGATGGCAAAGCAATTCACTCTCAACCCCCAAATTTAGTTGCACAAAAACTGGCATTATTACCGCAACAACAAACGGTTCCCGTTGGCTTAAGTGTGCGACAATTAGTAAGCTTAGGACGCACGCCTCATCAACCTTGGTGGCAATGGGAATTAACCGCCGAAGATTGGGACAAAGTGGAAGCTGCAATTGAAAAGACGCAATTAGAAAAATTTAGCGATCGCTTAGTCGAACAACTCTCCGGTGGTGAAAGACAACGCGCTTTTTTAGCTTTAGCACTAGCCCAAGAGCCAAAAGTTTTACTATTAGATGAACCGACAACTTTTTTAGATATCAACTATCAATTGCAACTATTAGAACTGCTTAAAGAACTGAATCAGCAGCAGGGATTAACTATTATCACAGTATTACACGAACTGAATTTAGCCGCCCGGTATAGTTCCCGCATTGCATTATTAAAACAGGGTCATATTTGGGAAGTTGGTACACCTGAAGAAGTTCTCACACCAAGTGCGATCGCTCAAGTATTTGGTGTGGAATCAGTGATTATTCAGACACCCGTCGGACTACAGGTTTGTGCCATTTCTGCTGTTTAAAATCAAATCATAGTATCGTATCCTAAATTTTTCATAATCAAAAAACCTCCCAATAATCTGCCACACGTATTTTAACTTTTCAACTGTAAATAATCTTAATCCTCAATCTTCATGCTGGCGTGTCTAGACTAGGGTTGGTTTATGTCTGCAAATGTTTGGAAAACTGCTATTTAATCAAGCGTGGAGGTATAGCATCTCCACACGGGCGATATGTTAATCTTATGGCCCGCCTGAAAGGTTATAGCCAATGTAGCAGTTACTGCCAGTACGAACAAATACACCTGTTGGTGTCCATTGCTTGATCTGTTTGATAGAAGAAGCATCTAGGAACATTGGATAGGGTTCACCCAACAAGGTAGGTATTTGTCCAACTTGCGTAAGCGGCCACGACTTTTTATCTATCAAATCTAACTCTGTCCTACAGGGAAGCTGTATCCCGTAGGAAAAAACTCCAATGCACTTATTTGAAGCAATATAGCCCACATTCCGCACTTCATCCTGTAGTACACATACTGACAATAAAAGCTTCTATTTAATTTAAGTAGAAAGACTTAAATTACTTAATAACTAATA
>NZ_JBALCW010000015.1:0-4459 GCF_036917635.1 Nostoc sp. | reverse complement strand
AAACGTCCAGACATTCATATGTGTTTGGTCTAATTTAAATTTGCGTGGCAGGGCAAAGCACTGACCATATTTTGTGCCAGTTGCGTAAGTCCTGTTTTGATAGAGTTTTACCAGTTTCAATAAGCCCAGGGTATATTCACTGACATGGGTCAAGTTACCGTAGATAAAGTTAACTGGGTTATTGATTTCGTGAGCTACTCCAGCCACTAATTGACCTAAACTCGACATTTTTTCAGTTTGAATTAGTTGAGCTTGAGTCTGTTTGAGATTGTGCAGAACTTGGTTGAGTTGTTCTGTCTGGGCATTAGCAACAGCAGTAGCAACACGGCTTTGATTATACAATTGGGCTTGGTCAATTGCGATCGCTAACTGGTCAGCTACGCCTCGAATCAATTCCACCTCATTATCGCTCCAAGAACGCAGCGCCCTACTATGTTCGCAGACAATCACACCCAAGCGACCCGACTGAGTTTGAACCGAAACTGTTAGTAGAGACTTCAAGCCTAAATTCAGCAATAACTCCCGGCTTGTGGAATCAAGCCAGGAATCTGTAGCAATGTCATCTAAGCAAAGCAAATTCTCTCTCAGAACAGCCTCACTTAGCGCTTCTACCTTCTGAATAGAAGAACAACCCAAGGGTTCTGGCAAGTCGGGAGCGTAGGCTTGCTGACTCAGTTCAAAGCCAATAGATTCATTTTCTCTTTCACACCAAAGAAACTGACATCGATCGATCTGGAGCAGTTCTCGAACTTCAGCTACTACTGTACTTAAAATGGTATTTAAATCCAGCGAGTTACGAATTTGACTAGATAGACGAGTTTTAAGAATTTTTTCTCGCTCAACTAGCTCTCGCAACTCGGCTTCAGATTGCCTTAACTCTAGCTGGGCCATCTGACGATTAACGCTCGCTTTTGCTAGTAGCCAAGAACCAATACTAATTAGTCCTACTAACCAAGCATATAAAAGTAGAAATTGACTCAAAAATCGGTTTGATTTAGTTGTCAATATCTCTGGCGACACCCACGAGACAATCTTCCAGTGATAGGACTTGGTATCAATTTGATTTTGGCTTGATGCAAAAGCCTGTCCCGCTCCTGTACTAGATTTTTGCCCTTCTAAAAGCGGGTAAAGTGTAGTAAAAGTGAACATTCCCTCAGCAGTTTGGAATTGTCCCGATTCTTTTTGAGAAATTTGCTGCCATGCTTGGGGAAAAGTTTTGCCAAAAGTGTAGTTTTTCCGATTGGGAAACATAAATCCCCATTCGGATTCAGATTTGGCTCCTTTTAACCAATAACCATCAGCATTCAGCAACATTCCCTGGCTAGAGGCGTTATTGAAAGTTCGATTAAAATTATCTAGCAGTTTGCTACCGAAATAATTTAAGACTACAATGCCTCGTTTCTGTCCACTACGATCAAAAACCGGAGTGCCAAAGCGAATCATTGGTTTGAGGGGTTTTTCAACCTGACCTCGCTCAATATTCAAGTCAAGAGGAGAGACAAACACTTCTCCTTGGTTCAGTTGCAAAGTGTCATTAAACCAGTAGCGTTTGGCTTGCACTTGCAGTTTTTCTTCGGGGACAATCTCTGGTTGACCTTGCTTGAAGTTGACTCTGACAACTTCTTTACCCGATAGATCCAAAAAGCGAATTTGGTCATAAAGTTTTTTATATTGAGAAAATGATAAAAATTCCCTGGAAAGTGCTTCTTGTTCTGTATTTACTCTGTCTAAAATTTTCTGTAGCTCGTTTTGTTTAGAAATAACAATCAAATCTGAAACAACGGAGCTAAAGTCTCCGCTAATTACTTTTGTTTGTAAATCTACCTTGCCGAGTTCATTTGTTTTTAATACAACTTTCTCATTTTGTAATTGTTGGTAATAGATAGTTCCGACAACACTTGCAATTAATGCTGATAATGGCAAAAAAACGGTGAGAAAATTTTTGATTAAAATTCGTGACTGGCTTTTTGGTGACATATTTGATACTTAAGTACGACTGAAAAATCGGGCTAAATATCAGCTAATTTCCAGCTGCGCCATATTTTCGGACTCAAGGTTGAGAAAAGACTTTTTCTCTTGGTAGGGATAGGTAATCAATCAGCCCAGCTACCAAATTCACCATGAAATTGAATACTCTGCGACTTCTGGAATGTTCTAGTTGAACAATATTCCACCCTTTTTTGCTATTGTGGGTTAGACACTCTCGTAGACAGTACCGAAAAATTACTTAATTACAGAAAATACGCTTTTAATTACGTATAAATGCTGACCAATAAATGAAGCTATGTCTACGATGGTCTATTCTGCGTCCCTAAATATGCTTTTTGATTCTGGCGCTGCGATCGCACATGAATAGATTACCTACAATCTATCTAAAATCCGATTTGGCAAAACCGCTTATGTTAAACTACAACCCGCTCCATTGTTTGCCATCTTCCGAAGAGCTACCCGACTCTAATGATACCCCTGTGGATAATGAACTCCAAAATTTAATTCCTGGCTTGTTGAAAACCACACTAGCTTTAGTTTGGTGCGATCGCTGGGATTGGTTTTTTGGTGTTGACATGGGTATTTATTATCACCCAGACAAATCAGCCATTGTCCCTGATGGGTTTCTCAGCTTAGGTGTTAAACGCTTTATTGATGAAGATTTACGCCTAAGTTATGTGCTGTGGGAAGAACAGAAGCCACCAATTTTAGCATTAGAAATTGTTTCCCAAATATATCGAGAAGAATATAGCAGCAAAAAACAATTCTACGCTCAAGAATTAGGAATTTTATACTATGTTGTCTATAATCCGCTTCGACGTAAAAAGACACCTTTGGAGGTGTATCACTTAGTTGATGGCGAATATATCTTAATATCAGGAAATCCTGTTTGGCTACCAGAGATTGGTTTAGGAATTGGGCGAGAACGGGGAATTTATCAAGGTATAGTGCGGGAGTGGCTGTACTGGTATGACGAGTCAGGGCAAAGATTGCTAACACCAGAAGAACGCATCAGGGAAGCTGAAGAACGCACAGCTTTTGAAGAACAGCGACGGGTACAAGCAGAACAAAAAGTGAAAATGTTATTTGAAAGGTTGAATGCGTTAGGTGTCGATCCAGAAAGTTTGGGTTGAAATTTTGGATTACTCTGGCTTAAAGGAGAGAGTAAATCTATTTTTTGCTGGGATGGACATAATGAAATTGATTGGCAAGCTTTAGGCCAAAAAGTCAGTTTAAAAATCAACGGAAATCACAATTTAAATCAAGAACAAATACAAACATCTACCAATAAAATAGCTGTAAATTCCATACTTTTTTGATAGCTCAAAGTGACACATATTTAGCCAAATTAAATTGGACTCCAGAGCAGGGAAGGGAATATTTACAGCAAAAATATGGCAAGCGATGTCTACGACGGGCTACGCCTACGCGCTTACAACTCACTGATACAGAAATTCTGGATTTTATTGATTATCTGCAAGGAAAATTAACCCAAAGCTGCCAAACTAGCCATCCAATTTAGTCTGGTATTAGGTTGACTTGGCCTCAGATGCTGGATAAGCTTTGTGTGCTTCTGCGTAAATTTTTAATGCTATAGCCATTTGCTGTTCGCCAGTCTCTCCCTGTGCTTTGAACCAAGCAAAAGTTTCAGGATCTACCTGAACTGTGATTTTTACAGGTGACTTGGGCATTCGCAATTGTGCTTTAGCAAAAAATTCTTCTGACAAGGGTGGAATATCTGAGGTATCGATGTCTTCGTCACTCATTGCATCGACTCTAGCCCAATCGGTTTTTGAGGTATTGTTCATAGCGTTTTCGTTCGTGAGACAGTGCCTTTCTTAATGAGATGATCCGAACTATTTCGTCATCAGATTCGGTGTAAATAACTACTACAATTCGGCCATCAAGTAGTCCAATACCGCTATACCGATCTTCTCCATAGTCCTTTCGATCATCAAGGTAGACAAGCATCGGTAAAGTAAAGATGCGGCTAGCATCAGCAAAGTCGAAACCATGCTTTGTGATGTTACTTTGGTTTTTGCGTTCATCCCACTCAAACTTCATGAACTCAATATACCAGTGGCTCCAGGCAAATGAACTCACTTTCAGGGAAAATTGAGACTGCGTACTGTAAAGAGAAGGATGCTAAATCAACCTGATCTTGCTCAGTCCAAGTATCACTTTGGTCGATGATAGACAAGTTTTGCTGGACTAGCTCATTCAGAATTAGGGTTGCCAAGCGCAGCTGTTCAGTCGGTGATAAGTTACAAACAACTTGGCTATATATTTCTTGGGCTTTATTGGACATATTTAATCCTCCTGTCCTTCATCCTAACAGTTGTGATGCCTACGGCAAGGTGCTATAAAGCGTCTACACATAACCCGGATTTCTCACAAGACCTTAAAAAAGAGGGGTCAAAAACTGCCAAAATGTATATTGCAAAACAATCCCAGCAGCTTTATTGTATGA
>NZ_JBALCW010000014.1:0-29715 GCF_036917635.1 Nostoc sp. | reverse complement strand
CGCCCTCTTGCGCTTTAGCGCAAGAGGGCGCAACTACGAGCCAAATACAGAGATTTTACTTTTCGTTACATAGTTTGGTTTTATCTTGCCTACCTACTTAGTCGTCGTTAGACGACTTTAGCCATTAGCCTAGTAATGAATTACTATGCGCTTGTTGTGACTAGTGCAATATCTCAGATTAAACGGACTAATTTACTTATTCATCTGGAAAAGTTTGTACCTTGCCATCAGGACTGAGAACAACTCGAATTTTGACATTTTGTCCGCGTTTATTGGCGGAAACAAAAGGTTTCCCAACTTCAGGCATCCCAGCGCTATCAACAAAGTCTCTTGCTGACTTATTGAGAGGAATAATTCGTTCAATTGTGCCGTCAATACCGACTATCAAACTGTACTCTAATGTTTGTCCTAGTCCAGTGGGTGGTTGCCAACGTTTTTTTAAGTATTCTCTAGCTTGTGCTACTTGGGGTGTATCAAATAATGTGCCAGTAGCCACTTCTGTGGATTTGGGGCTTTGGCGTTCGTTCCCTAATTGATCGATAAAGGGATTATTATTCGCAGTTTTAGAAGAGGAAAGTTGTGAAGCAGGTTTCTCTCTAGGAGAAGATTGCTGTAGGGAATTAATTCTTTCGTCTAACTGTTGTGAGTTTAGTGGGGAGGGTTGGGTAGGGGTATTGCCACTATTGGGTATGGTATCAAGAGATGGGGGGACAACTGGTGAGATATTAGTTGGCAAGTTGCTTGTGTTAGAAGATAGCCTGGGTGGCAAATCCCGCAGCTTAGGGAGAGTAGCAGGTTGGGTACTTGAGCCTGTAGGGTTCTGTGCAAGATTTGGTGATATAGCAATTTCCTGACCTGGGATTTTGCTAGATCGTCCGTTAGAGAAGCTGGCCGTTCGCGTAGCCTCTCCAAGAGTTGGCATCGATCCATTAGTGGAAAGGGTTGCAGTCTTGCCCTGAGGTATTGTCAGTGCATTTAGAGGTGGCGGTGTAGAGAAAGTAGAACTAGGGGCTGTTAGAGGTGCTTGGGGTAAAGTGGATATGGAAAGTGGAGGGGTAGAACCTAGCAAATTATCTGATGGAGCAGTTAGCCCAGCTTGAGGCGTGGGAAAGTTTAGTGAGGGTGAAGTTTCTAAAGCAGTTTTTACTGCTGCTGGATCTGCTGTTTTGGCTTTCTGCTGTTGCTTTTCCCTAAGGTTGTTAGCATATTGCCAAGTAACTGGTAAAAAACCTATACCTAATAATAATACTGCGGCAACAGGTGCCCAAGTAGGAAACCTCATTGAAGTGCTAGTACTCTTAAGAGTTGGGAGTGCCATGACATCAGTTGAGTACTCATCTAAAGCACTGGCCAGATCGAATAGTTGCAGCAGACTGAGTTGAATTACTGGGCCCGATGATTGGTTGGCGAGAGAACCGAGAAATAAGTTGTGAGTTAAATGGCTGCTTGGTTCTAAGCGGATATTTGCCCCAGGAATCTGGGTACTAAAGGAATTTAATGTTTTTGTAGACGATTTTAATTCTGGCTCACCTAATGCTGTGCTTGACTCCTGGGTATCGGAGAAACTAACGCAAAAGCTTTCTGGAGACTGTTGCAGAAATTGCTGTACATAGCTTGTGACTGCATCACATAAAGCTTCAAGTTGATCGCGATCGCCCCGAATTGGAATTTTGAGTTCTTCTGATAGTCGGGGATCATCAAAACGAAGCTCAAAGCTCAGGTGCTTGAGGACAGTTTTCCCCATCCAACGCGACAGAGGCGAGCTTTGCGCGAATACTTCTAGCGTGCAAGTAGGGGGTGTGTAGCAACGAATGACAGAATTTGATAGAGGCATGGCAGGAACTGCGAAGAAGACTATTTGGGATTTTGCAAAAAATTGAGCCAGTTGCTTGCAAAGAAAAGTTGGAAAGGCGGATTCCTTGACTGAGAATTTTGTTAGGTTCCTTCTGTTATGCAAACTGATGTGCAAAGAGAAAGCAGAGCTGATAGTGCATTGCCCAAGAACTAACGATCATCAAAAGGGAATCCTTGTCTAGCAAACTTTCATAAGCAAATTTGGTTGAGGAATTTCAAATTTAAAATCTAAAGTTTTGTAGAACGGTCTAAAAGTGCTAGCCAGAGACGGCGATGCCCACCAGTAGCACTGTAAAAAAGTAAATCTACAAGCAGTTTTAAGGCCAGGTTGGTAAGTAAATCTGTTGAGATTTTCTCGTCCTCTTCCATCCGCTCTTGGTAAGTGTTGCAAAAAGCATCAATATAATCTCCAAGTAAAGCAGTCTGGTGAGGTTCCCGGTTATTTTCTGCCATTTGTTCTAACAGTCCGATAGCGCGGCGAATTAATTCCTGGTGCTGTTTCGCTAGGTAGCAGATGATCAGAACAAGCGATCGCGCTTCTTCGATATCTAACTTTTTTCGCCCTCCTTGACCTTTGCGTAAGGGATTTGATTGGCGCAGTCGCCATAAAGCTACGCGGTCTGGCACTCTTGACTCTAAATTCAGATCAGTTGCCGCCGAAAGCATAGCCTCTGAACCAATCCCAGTTAAGGTTTCTAGCGCCAACAGCACCAAGTCTAATTGGGTTTTTATATTGTCCCATTGAACTGTGTTTGGGGCTGGAAGCTTGATTAAATCCTCCCACTGGGAATTTGGTGTGGCTGAGTTGGTGGCCGAGTGCATAACTTTTAGCATAGGTGATCGAGCTGATAGAGGATGTTGCTGTTACCCATTTTGAAACCAGACTCTCAAGCATCAAGCTTGGTTTCCCATAGGTATGAGCCAGAGACTTCAGGTAGATTTTTTATGTGGTAAGCAGCAGGTATCTTTGTCCTACTCTAGATGAAAATTTATTTTCAACAAAGTAGAAAAGGATCAATTCTAGTTAAGGTTTACCCGACTTTCGCTGGTAGTTCCGTACAAGAGTATAAATAAACAATGTTTTGAATGTTAACCGCTAATTCTCGCTAAGTAATTATGTAGAGTACCTCCTAATTTATTTGCGGCTTTTAATTTTGAAATTTATTGTGTTTATTATTTGGTCTTCATGTATACATAATTACTATACAAATTTTTTGTCTGTTTGCTAAAGATGCTTCTTGCTGCTGGACACGATCCCAATACCGTTCGGTTAAGGAATTTTTTGGTTGAGGCAGGCAAGAGGAGAAAATAATTACTGAACAATACCCTCTTTCCTCAAGAGCCTTCCCTGCCTCAAGAGCTTATCCGAACCCCGCCCCAGTTTCGCTTGTGTGTAGCCTGTTATTTCAGGACGGGCTGGGCAACATCAGGATGGAAGCTTGCTGATGATCGTAAATCTATAACCCAAGTTGCTAGTTACTCTTAGGGACTGACAAGAAATAAATTATTCCAATAAACGAACCACTCCAGACAAGGCAGCGCGGTCTTGGGGGTTTCCCCCATGAGCGACTGCCGCACAGAGAACGCAGAGAGAAGAAATAGAGAGAGTTTTTGCGTCAGTTTTGGAACATTTTTTTATTTTTCAGTCCCTTATAGGCAGAGTCATAGCGATCGCTTTGGGGCAGTTAAGCAATAAAATGCCCTCCAAGAAGAAAATTAGGAGGGCTATATGCTAACGAATCTATCCCACTAATGCGAGAATATGATAATATACTTCTGGGTTCAGTTGAGTTGAAAGTCTATCCCAAACTAATAATATTTTATTAACAAAGTTTGGGGGTTTAACAAAGTTCGGCGCTTTTTTGTCCCCGGCTTCTAACAAGTCGCTACCTACTTAGTAGAGAAAGCTTTGAGTATAAGAAGTAGATTATCACATTCTCGCTTTAGTGGAATCGATTCCTACAAGTTTGCTCTTTTGTAAATAATCTGTATAGCCTTGAAT
Organism: Nostoc sp.; assembly: GCF_036917635.1. Lineage (GTDB taxonomy): Bacteria > Cyanobacteriota > Cyanobacteriia > Cyanobacteriales > Nostocaceae > Nostoc. The sequence continues at coordinate 25,859 of NZ_JBALCW010000014.1, read as the reverse complement.
ATTTTCTGGTTCAAATTGACGCAGTACGCGTGTAGCTTCGCGCATTAAATCGTCATTTCCGGTAACTGCAATTAAGTATTTGCCAGCATTCAGACGGTTACGATAAGGTAAAGCATCGCCACTGCTAACTGTTAACCCGACAGTTCGACCGATTAAACCAGCGCCCAAAGCACCGCCTATACCTCCTAAGATCCCAGCAAGAAATTCATTGCCAAATCGAGCAAATTGGGGAAATATTTCAACTTCTGTGAGATGGTTGAAGGCATAACCTGCAACAAATCCAAAGGTTACGAGCGACCAAAGGAGCCGATTTGATTGTTTGCGGGCTTGCTTGTCGGGATCAATCAGTCCAAATTCATCAGCACTTAGATAACCATCGCCCAAAATATTAACTTGTGAACTTGGCAAGCCTATTTTTTCCAGAGCAGAGTAGGCGGCTTCTGCTTGTATTCGATTTGGTAAAACTGCAACAAGGTAATTCATAAGGATTTTGTTTTTAACAAAGTTTTTTTGTGCAGAATTAATAAAACTGCTTAATACGATCCCCAGGCAATCTAAAGATGGTGTCAACACCCCAATCGTAAATAGTATCAATAAGAACTTCAGCCGCAGTTGTCGCCATAAATAATGTTTCTCCTTATATGGGTATTGGCCGTTGAAAAGAGGCAGGGGGCAGGGGAGGCGAAATAAATTAAGTGTATTATGGACTATTTATAGTAGCAACAATTACTAACTTTTTTCTTTTTCTCCCCTGCTTCCCCTGCTCAAGAAGGCTCATTGGACGATGATCTCACTTTTTCGCGTTGCTTTGGGGGGAAGGGGGGAAAATTTTCCCTTGCTTCTTCCCCAGTCGCCAGTCTTCAATTTCATGTTTGCACTTGACTTTGAGGTGGAAAGCCATGTTGGATTCTGCCTTCATCAGCATCAAACTGCTTGGAAGTTTTGAAGAGTTCAAAACGCCCATCGGCAGCATATTGGACGCAACGATCGCGCAAGGCTTGCATTTCTTTTGCCTGCATCGGTTGAAAACCACGGGCGATCGCTAAATTTTGCCGCAGTACTTCCACCGAATCAATACCACTGACAAGTGTAGCGATCGGTAAACTCATGGCATAGCGGATGGCTTCCTGGGGAGTCACTACACCTTTTTTTATTGCATCACCATTTCCACTGAGACTTTTCATGCCAATAGCAGCAATTCCCCGTTTGTTGAGTTCTGGTAACACCTGCCGCTCAAAACTGCGGAAGCTGGCATCAAAACAATTAAGCGGCATTTGCACCGTATCAAATGGGTAATTGTAGGAAAGCATTTTTAGATGAATAGCGGGGTCTTTGTGACCCGTAAAGCCAACGAACCTAACTTTACCTTCTTTTTTCGCCTGATCTAGAGCTTCAATTGCTCCGTTGGCACGAAAAATCCTTTCTGGATCGTTGTCGTAAACAACTTCGTGGATTTGCCACAAGTCGAGGTGGTCGGTTTTGAGACGACGCAGAGATTCTTCAAGTTGCTGCATTGCCACTTTGCGATCGCGTCCGTGGCTGCAAACCTTCGTCATCAAAAAAACCTTGTCTCGTCGCCCTTGCAACGCCTCTCCCATCCACTCTTCACTACGATGCTTGTTATACTCCCAAGCATTATCCATGAAGGTGATGCCATTGTCAATAGCTTCGTGGGCGATGCGAATTGCCTCTTCTTTGGTCTTTGCTTGCCCTAAAGTTGCACCTCCAAGTGCGATCGCCGACACTTTCACCCCTGTTTTTCCCAGTGGACGCAGAGGAATTTCACCAGTGTTTGTGCTGTTCGTTGGAGTTGCAGATGATGCTGGAACTTGTGCCGCTTCTACTTCGGAATTCGCATTGAGAATGTGGTCAGCAAAGATTGCCCCTGCACCTGCACCAATAAAGCCTATTCCTTTTAAAAAATGTCGCCGTTTTACCTCTAAAGGTAGATGCTTTTGGGCACCTTTATCATTATTTTTTATCATTGGTTTTTCGTAATTTAAAATACTTAATTTTGCAAATTTCGCCCAACAATTACATACTTAAAATAATTCCTAATTAGTAATTTAATTCTTAACTACGAATTACGAATTAGTAATTATTTAAAGGCGTTATGGCGTCAAAAAACTAATTTTTTGGGGCTGAAAACTTGATACACTATCCCAATAATTAACTTGGCTAATATTCACCTTAAGCAAAGCAATATCGGGTTCCTCCAGTCCTTTAGGAAACCAGGTTTGAAGTTCCGGCTTCCATAGCTCTCCCATCTTAGTACGGTCTTTCAGCAGTTGTGCTGTACCTGAGATAGAAACGTATCGCTGCTGTTCGGATGACGAAAAACTAATATTTACCTGCTCATAGTGTTCAATCTCAGTCACCTTATGGGAAGCAGCATAAGTAAAGAACCAGAGTGTGGCTTCAGAGTTAATCTCACCACTTTTTGACATGGGGTAACTATGCAAACTGCCATCATCATCGACTGTGGTAAACATACCATAATCAATATTTTCAATTAGTTCATGCAGCTTTTTAATCTCTTGTTCGCGGTCTGTAGAGGTTGCCATTATTTGCACTCTTTTCTTTATTTACTTTTCCTTGACTGTAATTTTTGATTACAATCAGGTTTCATGTTTGTAAAGTTATTTTTCAGTATTAACCTTTTTTGTTTAAATTGCGTGAGCCTAGAGATGGAGTTATCCTAAAATTAGCTTTTTTAGTTCTCTCTATAGAGAGATTGGTTAAGAGTGACTGTTGTGTGCATATACAACTTATAAGCATAGTAATACCAATTCTGTATGAGGATGCGCTAAACCATATTTAACTACAAGAAAGAAAAACGAACCGCAAAGGTGAGGCAGTGCGTTGGGGTGAATCCAGCGCTGTAGGCGGGTTTCCCGGCGTAGGTGACTGGTGAACCCCCCTTCGGGTTCTCCCCGTTGTAGCGACTGCCGTCGCAAAGAACACAAAGAAAGAAGAAGTTAACAGGGTTTGGCGCAGCCTCACAAAGAAATGGTAAGTAGCTAGACAAGATAAAACCAAACTATGTAACGAAAAGTAAAATCTCTGTATTTGGCTCGTAGTTGCGCCCTCTTCCGCTTTAGCGCAACTACGAGCCAGTGATGATTATTTTCGCCCACTTACTTATTAGGTGAATTTTGTGCTTATTTCTTTAGACATAAATTTTATAAATTTTTCCAGTCCACCAAAATCTCCGATTTGGTGGGGAACTTAAACCATGCACCCTCTCGCGGCAGGAGACTGAGGGCAGTATTCCTCCTGCCTCCTGCCCTGTACAACCAGAAAGCCCAAAATTAAAGCACGCGTGACTTCCGCCTTGCGGTATCCAATGCCCATAGACAAGGTAATCACAATGAGCAATAATATCTGCGATCGTCTCTTCAATTGTTCGGGAACAATATTAGTCTTGTTAGACATTAATTAAACCTGAATAAGTTTGGTATCTTTGGTATATCGGCGTGAGATAATTGCTAATAAATCACTAATTTATACTGCTGATAGGCAAGGTAATTAAAAATTCTGTTCCCTGTCCCAATATAGATGTAGCTTCAATGTTTCCCCCATGCCCCTCAACAACAATTTGACGAGCGATCGCTAACCCCAAGCCCGTACCTTTACCAACAGCTTTAGTAGTAAATAAATGGTTAAATATTTTTGATTTTACTTCTTCATTCATCCCTTTGCCATTATCAGCAATAGTAATTTTAAGGCTTTCATTTTCGACTAAAGTTCTAATTGTAATCCGATTAAAATTAAATGTAATTTCCTCAAAATTGCGTCCTTGATTAGATTCATCTAATGCCTCAATGGCATTCGCTAAAAAATTCATAAATACCTGATTTAATTGGCCAGGGAAGCATTTAATTTGAGGTAAATCACCATAGTCAGTAACAACTTCAATCGTGGGACGGTGTTCATTTTCCTTGAGACGATGTTTGAGAATGAGAATTGTGCTGTCGAGACCTTCATGGATGTTAAATGGCACTTTGTAATCTCTATCAGCACGAGAGAAAGTACGTAAACTGGTGCTGATGTTTTTTAAGCGATCGCATGCCATAGACATACAATCAATCATCTTGGGCAAATCCTCTAAACTATATTCCAAGTCGATTTCTGACTCGTGGTCAAGAATTTTCTCACTCTTGCTGGGGAAAATTTCTTGATATAATTTCAAGTGTTCGATAATATCACCGAAAATTGGTTTAGCTTGTTGGAGACTGGCAGAAATAAAATCCAAAGGATTATTCATTTCGTGAGCTACACCAGCAACTAAATTACCCAATGCAGACATTTTCTCACTTTGGACAATTTGCAGATGTGCTTGTTGTAAGTCTTGTAATGCTTGCCCAGCTTGTTGATAAAGTCGAGCATTTTCTAGAGATATTGCCGCTTGAGAAGACAGGAGGTTAATGACACTGAGGCGATCGCTAGTAAATACTCCGCTCATCAGTTGATTTTCTAAATACAAAATACCTACTAAATGCCCTTGATTGATAATCGGAGTACAACATACACTCTGGGGTTGTGTTGCGTGCATATATTGCCCAATTACACCAGGGATATCTGTTTGGCAATTATCTATCACAACTGTTTGTTGAGTATTTTTGACGTAATTGATAATTTTTACGGGAATATCTGGACAATTGAAGAGTGATTGTGGGCTGAAGCTGGTTTGTATTTCCTCATGATGAATAAAGGTAATTGCTCGTACTTGCCATATATTTTCTTGGGGAAGCAGTAGTACAGCTTTTCTCGCGCCAGAGTTTTCTAAAATAATACGGATGAGACTGGCGATAAGTGTATCTAATTCCAGATAACTGGAGATAGCAATAGCTGCTTTGAAGATAGAGGTAAAATCTAGTGCATCGGAAATACTAGTGCTGTCAGTGGTATTCGTGCGAGTAGATGAGAAAGTGCCACGAAAGCTAATAGTTTCGTCGTGTTTGAAGTTGATTCGTTGCTCTTGCAGAATGGATTGGAGTAATTGGGGATAGCGTTTTTCTAGGTCTTCTATTTTGGCTTTTGCGCCCCAACAAGCGTAGCAGTAGTATGCTTCTTGCATATATGCTTGGGCAACTTTTTCTTTACCCCAGTCGAGGTAAAATTTTGCTGTGGCAATTTAGTAAATTCCAAAATATCTTTATCTACATAGAGAGAAGACACATCTGCAAATTTCTGCTGAATATCAGCTTCATTGGGAGAATCTGGAATATTCACACCCAAGAGCTTAACTACCTTCAAACCAAGTTGTACCGCCTCCAATAATTGTCCTTGAGCTACATGGGTGAGAATTTGGACTTCATAGGTTTTCACCTGCTCTAAAATTGAATGGGCATTTGACAGGATAAATGAACTGAATTGTTCAGTTTGCTGATAGTCGCCATTAAGGTAACTGACTTCTGTAGCAGAACCAAGGGATGTTCAGCACTGGTAAAGACTTGGGTAAATTTTTGGAATAATAAATTAAATCTGTTTTGTGCCGCATTTCCTGATAATTCTGTGGCTGGGGGTTGTTCACCAATAATTATTGATAATTCGGGAATGACTTCAATAATTACCTGTCCGTTTTCACCTACAGCTGATAAAATCTTGTTTTTCCACTGCTGGATTTGTGCATCACTTTCGCTTAACAATTGCCTCATTAAATCTCGGAATGCTTGCACAAAAGCACTAAAGGGAATATTCCGTTGAAATTGATCGTATTTTCCTTTGATAAAATAACCATTTTGTCGCACAATCGGTTTATGAACTTCGTTGACAACCGCAGTTTTACCAATTCCTGAAAGCCCAGCTACCAGCATCATTTCTGTTGCACTAAGGCTGACTCGCTCAAATGCTTGCAATAGACTTGAAACTTCGGTTTCTCGTCCATAAAGTTTATCAGGGATGATGAAGCGATCGCACAAATCCCTACTCGCAATTTCAAAACTCTCAATCCTACCAGAAACTTGTAGTTGAGACAAACAATTTTCTAAATCAAACTTCAGTCCCAATGCACTTTGATATCTAGATTCGGCATTTTTCTCCATCAATTTCATGACGATATCACAAAGAACTTGGGGAATAGGAAAATATTCCTCACCCCAACCCTCTCCTTTAAAGAAATCCCCCCAAAGTCTTCCATCACCAGCGCATAAGCATTTTGGTAGGCTTCGAGGCTGTAGGTTTGGACGATTAGCGGTGAGTTGAGATTTTTAGCAATGGTGTACTGATTGCGAAATGACAAGAGTTCAGAGAAGCTGGGATAAGGATTTTTCAGTAGTTTAATCACTACTGGTAATGAGTTAACTTTTTGATACTCTCGATAAACTAAAGTTCTAGAACCATTGTAGAGTTCTTCGTTTACTTGATATCCGGGAATATTGGCAAAAGTGCTAACCATACCGTTAAATCCTAATGATTTACAGATATAGTGTTCCCAGATATATCAAGTTTTTTATTAACAAGAGCAAAAATTTACACCGGAATTTCAATTATAAATTCTGTACCCTCTCCTGGTGTGGAAATGCAGCTTAACTGGCCCCCATGTTTTTCTACCACAATCGAATAGCTAGTTGATAATCCCAAGCCTGTACCACTACCTACTGATTTCGTTGTAAAAAATGGATTAAATATATTATTTCGCACGGTCTCGCTTATCCCTACACCGTTGTCTGCAATGCGAATAATTACCTTTTTTGGTTCTTTTAATTGCGTCTGAATAATAATAGTCGGTTGGAGATTTTTATTTGATGCTTCTAAGGCATCAATGGCATTGTTGAGAATATTCATAAACACCTGATTGAGAGCAGATGCATAACAATTAACTAAAGGTAGTTGACCATATTTTTGAATAACTGCAATCTCTGGATGTTTACTATTATTCTCAAGTCGATGCTGCAAAAATAACAGCGTGCTATCAATCCCAGAATGAATATCTACTCCTTTGATTTCTGATTCATCCAAGCGGGAAAAATTCCGCAGTGAGAGGACAATTTGACAGATGCGATCTGCTCCTACCTTCATCGAGGACAGGATCTTTTGTAAATCATCCACCAGAAATTCTAGTTCAATATCGGCGATTTTTTGGGCAATCTCTGGCAATGGTTGCGGATAAAGTTGTTGATATAAATTATTTAATTCAATCAAGGATGCAACATATTCACTCGCTGGTTTTAAATTGCCATAAATAAAATTAATTGGATTATTAATTTCATGAGCAATCCCAGCAACTAGGTGTCCCAAACCAGACATTTTTTCTGATTGAATTAGTTGGGCTTGAGTCGAGTAAAGTTTCTCCAGTGTTAATTCTAACTGAGTTGCTTTTTCTGTTATTTCTTGGGTGCGTTCTTTTACTTTTTGCTCCAAATTATGGGAATAATTCTCTAGTTTGTGATATAATTGGGCATTTTCTAGAGAAATAGCTAATTGAGTAGTGAGGAGTTTGAGAACTTGTAGGCGATCGCTGGTAAACGCTCCCACGGTCAGGTTATTTTCTAGGTACAAAATGCCAATCAACTTGCTTTGGTTGAGAAGCGGCGCACAGAGAATACTCTTGGGTGAATGGCGCAGAATATAGGGATCAGCCGCTAGGGTTGGCTCGACTACTGCATTGTCAATTACAGCCAATGAAAGGGTGTTTTTGACCCGATTGATCAGTGCAACAGGTACTGTTTGATGATCCTCAAAAGGCAGCGAACCCAAGACAATCGCAGGCCCTTCGAGTTGGGATAATGCCTCAATTACCCAGCGCGAGCCTTTTGGCATCAGCAACGCACATTTATCAGCTCCGGCATTTTTGAGTATGACCTGAAGTAGGGTCGAGAGTAATTTCTCCAACTCAATTTCACTAGAGAGAGATTGAGAAGCTTGGAGAATAGTTGCCAGATCGAGGGCTTCTGAGAGGCTAGTATTACTTAAGGTGGAACTCCCAATCGTGTTATGAGAAATAGGAATCATCGTTTCCATCAGTTTGAAAGATGATTGCTGTTTTTGCAAAATTGTTACAAGTACTTGGGGATAGCGGGTTTCTAGATCGGTAACTTTGGCTTTTGCTCCCCACCGAGCGTAACAGTAATAGGCTTCTTGCATATAACTTGCGGCAACTTTTTCTTTGCCCCAATCGAGATAGAATTTGGCGGTAAGTTCGTTAGCTAAGGCTTCTTCGTTAACGAATTGGTTTTCTTTAGCGAGTTGAATGGCGCGATCGTAGTGTTCGATCGCCTCTGCTTTGTTACCCAAAATCCGATACTTTTCTGCCTCAATTAAATGCCATTTGTGCAAGTGATTCATCGGGGCATTTTCTGCCCACTGGTACAGAACAGTTTGATGGGCTTCTACCTCGGCAAACCCAAAGGCTTGCTCTGCTTCTGGCTGGGTGGGTAAAAGTGCCAGGTGTGTTAGGGCGGCATAAAAATGGAAAACAGGAATCATAACCATTCCCGATACTGCCATCAAATAGGACTTGGCTTGGGTGATATAGTCGAGGGCAGCCTGATAATTGCCAAAAGAGTAGGCAAGCAGCAGTTTGGAGATATAGGCAGTAGCGATCGCGCAGAGATCATTATCCTGCTGGTGCTTCGGCAACATCACCGTTTCATCGTAGGCAGTGCCAATTAAGCAATCGGGTTGACTTACCCTTTCTCTGAATTGCTGCACCATTTGCCGCATCAAAGACAAAAGAATATACGCTAAATCTTGTTTTAACTGAGCCAGGGCAGCACTGTAAGCGGCTAATTCGGATGCCAACTTGTCTAGGTCTACACCTGCAAAAATCGCATTATAGGCGTAACCTAATATGCTGTACCCAGTGTAGAGAAAATCACCTGTTTCTATGGCAGCCGTGTAGGCTTCTTTCACCGTTGGTAGCGTTGCCAAGAGTGCTTCCTGGCGAGGCTGGATGAAATACCCAAACAGTTGTAGAGTGCTGGGCTTCATTTTCCGATTATTCAACCTCTCCAGCAACGAAAGGGCTAATCGACCAAATTCGTAACCTGTTTTTACTTCCCCCAGAAAAGCACACAGCACTATACCATGAATAACATATCCTGTCGTTGAGGCAGGGGAATTGCCAAACTGGAGCGATAACCGCACCATTGTCGCGCTCAACAGGGGTATTAAACCTGGCATTCCTTGCAACACTGGGCCAAACAACATTCCTAACAGTTGCATTGCTGCGATCGCTGTCGGTTCACTCATTACCGGCAGGTCAATCAGCCCACTAATCTCTCTGCCCTGGAGTTGCTGGTTAAGGTCTTGTAGCGCTTTGCCGATTTGGGCTTCATCTGGCGCATTGGGGAATTCTACCCCCAATGGCGCTAGAGCCTCGATTCCGACTGCGATCGCTGCTAACATTTGGCTCCCAGCAAGTAGTGCCGCGATTTGAATTTCGTAGATTTTCACTTTGTCTAAAATCGTCTGTGCTTGCTGTAATACCAATGCGGCAAGCTGTTTCATGCTTTCAAGATCACCATTCAAATAGCTGGCTTCTGTTGCTGCGACATATAGATTCAGAGTCAATTCATACTGATTTTGCCAACAATTGACCTCTAGTAGCTCAATTCCAGTTTGTAGATACAATCTGGCGGCGGTGTATGCAGTTGAACTTCTGGCTTTAGCACCAGCTTTTAAGTTGAGTTGCGCTAAGGCTTCTCGTTCCTGCTGTTGAGTAATTAATCCCTGTCCTTGGTTCAAATGCAGGATAATATCAAACAGTTTTTCTTCTCGTTCTATTTCTGAAGAGTTTTGCAGAAGTAACCGTCCAATTTTGAGATGCGTTGCTTGCTTTTTGTGATCAGGAATTAAGAAATAAGCAGCTTGTTGAACGCGGTCATGTAAAAATCGATAAATCGGATTAGCTGCTTCATTAGAAACTGATGCACTATCAGACTCAATAAAGAACTTATATATTTCCGTATTCGGAATAATCAGCCCTTCTTGCAAAGCTCTCCATAAATCAGCTGCCGTTGCTTCTAGAGATTGTTCTGAAATAATCGCCAATGTATTCAAATCAAACTGCGCCCCAATACAAGCTGCTAGTTTGAGAACATTCTGAGTTTGGTGTGGCAATTTCTGCAATTGCAGTGCCATAAACTCTACCACATCATCAGTAATTGCTAAGGCTCTGACTTGGGCAATATCACACTGCCAATTGCGGCATTGTAAGTCAAAGATAATTAGATTTTCGTCGTTTAACGCCTTGATAAACTGGCTAGCAAAAAAAGGATTACCTTGAGTTTTTTGATAAACCAATTTTGTCAAAGGTTGGGCAAGCAATAATTCGCAATTGAGCGTATCTGCCACCAACTGATTCAAAACTGGTTCGGTTAATGGTTGCAGCACAATCGTATTGACAACTGCCCCAGTTTTGACGATCTCATCTACAGCCAGAATAAATGGGTGAACTGGTGATACTTCATTATCCCGATATGCACCCAAGATTAATAAATGTCCTGTTTCTGTCATCAACAATTGCAGCAATTTCAGCGATGCGGAATCTGCCCATTGCAAATCATCTAAAAACATCACTAAGGGATGTTCAATACTTGTGAAGATTTGCACAAATTTCTGCATCAGCAGATTGAAACGATTTTGGGCAGCAGCCCCTGATAGTTCTATAGCCGGCGGTTGAGTACCAATAATGCGTTCTATCTCTGGAATTACGTCAATCAAGACTTGTCCATTGTCGCCAACAGCTTCCAGTATTTTGCTTTTCCAGGCTTGCAATTGTGCATCTGATTCTGATAGCAATTGCCCCATTAAATCTCGAAAGGCTTTTACAAATGCACCAAAGGGAATATTCCGTTGAAATTGGTCATATTTACCTTTGATAAAGTAACCACGTTGTCTAACAATCGGTTTGTGAACTTCGTTAACAACCGCAGTTTTACCAATACCCGAAAACCCAGCAACAAACATCATTTCGGTTGCACCAAGGCTAACTCTTTCAAATGCTTCCAATAGAGTTGAGACTTCGGTTTCTCGTCCATAGAGTTTGTCAGGGATGATGAAGCGATCGCTAATATCACGCTCTCCTAGTGCGAAGGATTCAATGTTTCCGGTAGATTGTAATTGACTTAGGCAAATCTCTAAATCATGCTTGATTCCCAAGGCACTCTGATAACGTTTTTCACCATTCTTCGCCATTAATTTGCTGATAATTTCAGATAAAACTAAGGGAAGATTGGGATTATTTTGATGTACTGCAATGGGAGTTTTGGCAAGATGACAATGCACTAATTCCATCGGCTCATCACAGACAAATGGTAATTTTCCCGTGAGTAATTCGTAAAAAGTAACACCTAATGAATAAAAGTCACTGCGGTAGTCAATTCCCCGGTTCATTCTACCTGTTTGTTCTGGAGAAATATAAGCTAGTGTACCTTCTAACACATTTGGATTGATGAGTGTTTGGGTTTCCCGTGGTAGTAAGGATGCAATACTAAAGTCAATTAATTTAACTTCTTTGGTTTCGGGATTAATTAAAATATTGGCAGGTTTGATATCTTTATGAATAATCCGCTCTCGATACAATATATCTAAGGTATTGCACAGTGCGATCGCTATCTCTAAAAATTCCATCAAAAATTCTACGCTTCCCCCCAATCCCGACTCCCGACTCCCTACTCCCCACTCCTTTAAAGAAATCCCCCCAAAGTCTTCCATCACCAGCGCATAACCATTTTGGTAGGCTTCGAGGCTGTAGGTTTGGACGATTAGCGGTGAGTTGAGATTTTTAGCAATGGTGTACTGATTGCGAAATGACAAGAGTTCAGAGAAGCTGGGATAAGGATTTTTCAGTAGTTTAATCACTACTGGTAATGAGTTAACTTTTTGATACCCTCGATAAACTAAAGTTCTAGAACCATTGTAGAGTTCTTCGTTTACTTGATATCCGGGAATATTGGCAAAAGTGCTAACCATACTGCTAAATCCTAATGATTTACAGATATAGTGTTCCCAGAATATCCAGCAAAATTCAGGAGTCAAACAATTTTAGATTTTAGATTGACCCCATACCTAAAGTCATTGGCTGTGTTATTTAATTAAGGTCGTGAAACCCAACCTACATTGGAGTTATTTTTAAGCTTAAGGACTGACAAGAAAGAAATTGCTCAAATAAACGAACCTTATTAGACACAGAGAACACAGAGGAATAAGGAGGAGAGAGTTTTTTCGCCAGTTTTTTGGGTATTTTTTTATTTGTTAGTCCCTTAACCGAACAGTATTAGTTTGCGACCGCGATTTTTAGCAATATTTTAAGTATTATTGCTTATTGACAAATGGGGTTCGACTTTAACCTCTCACGAATGTTTACACCGGAATTTCAACAAAAAATTCTGTACCTTCACCTAAAACAGAGTTAAAACTCAATTTTCCACCGTGGGTTTCTTCAACTATTTGACGAGCGATCGCCAACCCCAACCCCGTTCCTTTACCAACAGCTTTAGTAGTAAATAGATGTTCAAATATTTTTTGTTTCACTTCTTCACTCATACCTTTAGCATTATCAGTAATCGTAATTTTAACGCTTTGATTTTCGAGTGAGGTTGTAATTGTAATGTAGTTAAGATTAGCTTGAATTTCTTCATAACTGCGTCCGATGTTATATTCCTCTAAGGCATCAATAGCATTTGCTAGAAGATTCATAAATACTTGATTTAATTGACCAGGGAAACATTCTATTTGAGATAAATTGCCGTACTTTGTGACAACTTCAATAGCAGGACGGTGTTCATTGGCCTTGAGACGATGCTTGAGAATGAGAATTGTGCTATCAATGCCTTGGTGAATATTGAAAGGCACTTTGTAATCTTGATCGGTACGAGAGAAAGTACGTAAACTGGTGCTGATATTTTTTAAGCGATCGCACGCTATAGACATGGAATAAATCATTTTGGGCAAGTCTTCTAAGCTATAATCTAAGTCGATTTCTGACTCATGGTCAATAATTTCCTGACTTTTGTTGGGAAAACTTTCTTGATAGAGTTTCAAATGTTCGATAAGATCGCCAAAGGTAGGTTTAGCTTGTTTGAGACTGGCAGAAATAAAACCGAGGGGATTATTCATTTCGTGAGCTACCCCAGCAACTAAATTACCCAGTGCAGACATTTTCTCACTTTGGACAATTTTTAATTGTGCCTGTTGTAAATCTTGTAGTGCATGGCCGGCTTGTTGATAAAGTCGAGCATTTTCTAGGGATATTGCGGCTTGATAAGACAAAAGGTTAATCATGCTGAGGCGATCGCTAGTAAATACGCCTTGAGTAAGTTGATTTTCTAAATAAAGAATTCCCACCATAAGCCCTTGATTAATAATTGGAGTACATAATACACTTTTGGGTTGTTTCTCCAACATATATTTCCCAATTACACCAGGGATATCTGTTTGAGAATTGTTGATAACAACCGTTTCTTGAGTATTTTTGACATAGTTGATAATTGTGATGGGAATATCTTGACAATTGTCGAGTAATTGGGGACTGAGAATTGTTTGTATTTCCTTACGATCGCTTGAGGTAATTGCTCGGACTTGCCAAGTATTTTCTTCTTGAAGTAGCAATACAACTTTTTTTGCTCCAGAGTTTTCTAGGATAATCTGAGTCAGACTGGCAATGAGTTGATCTAATTCCAGAGAACTGGAAATAGCTTGAGCTGCTTTCAAAACAGAGGTAAAATCTAAAACCTCAGAAATACTAGTACTGTTAGTGCTATGCGTGTGACTGAAGGAGGAAGTGCCATGAAAAGCAAGAGTTTCTTTTGGGTTGAGGTTGAGTCGTTGCTGTTGCAGGATGGGGGCGAGGACTTGGGGATAGGTTTTTTCGAGGTGATTAACTTTAGCTTTTGCTCCCCAGCGAGCATAGCAGTAGTAAGCATTTGTGATATAAATTTGAGCAAATTGCTCTTTACCCCAATCAAGATAGAATTTAGCAGCGAGTTCGTTAGCTAAGGCTTCTTCGTTGATAAATCGATTTTCTTTAGCGAGGGCAATGGCTTGGTCGTAACACTCAATCGCAGGGGCTTTTTCACCCAAAACTCGATAACGTTCAGCCTCGACTAAATACCATTTATGTAAGTGATTCATCGGGGCATTTTGCGCCCATTGATGCAGAATTGTTTGATGAGTGATGGCAACAGCAAGCATTTCAGATTGCTCAATTTCTGGCTCGTTACGCAAGAGTGCTAAGTGCGTTAGGGCGGTATAAAAATGGAAAATGGGAATATGAACTGTTCCCGATACTGCGATTAAGTATGACTTGAGTTGGATGATGTAGTCGAGGGCAGCCTGATAATTACCATAAGAGTAAGCAAGCAGTAGTTTGTAGATGTAGGCAATAGCGATCGCAGTAAAATCATTATCTTGCTGGTGCTTTGGCAGCATTACGGTTTCATCGTAGACAGTGCCTATTAAGCAATCCGGTTGGTTTACCGTTTCTCTCAAATGCTGTATTGCTTGCTGCACCATCTGGAAAAAAAGATGCGCCGAATTTTGTTTCATCTGAGCTAGCGCAGGATTGTAAGTGGCCAGTTCGGGTGACAAAGTATCCAAGTCTACACCTGCGAAAAACGCAATATAGCTGTAAGCTCCTATGCTGTAACCGGCGGAGAGAAAATCGCCGCTTTCTATACCAGCCGTGTAGCCATCTTTCAGCGTGGGTATCGTTGCCAAGAGTGGTTGCTGACGATGTTGGATGAATGCCCCAAACAAGTTTAAAGTGATGGGCTTGATTAAGAGAGCATTCAACCTCACAAGCAACGAGAGTGCTAATCTACCAAACTCGTAGCCTGTTTCGACTTCGCCCAAAAAGGCACACAGCACCATTCCATGAATTACATCCCACATTCCGCACTTCAAAATGTATTATCTATCTTTTCAATAAAAATTCCTAATAATGTTCAAATTATTAAGTATTAATATTGAATACCATTGGCGATTTATGTTGTTGATTTAACCATTTTTTTCCACCTATGGGAAATCTACGCATATTACACGATGAAGTGCGGAAAGTCGGTTACATATCCTACCGTCGAGGCGGGTGCATTCCCAAACTGGAGCGACAACTTCACCATCGTTGCACTCAAGAGGGGCAGTAAACCAGGAATTCCGTGCAGCAGTGGTGGAAACAACATTCCTAACACTTGGATCGCGGCTTGGGCGGTGCGATCGCTCATTACCGGCAAGTCAATCAGCCCAGCAATCTCTCTGTTTTGGAGTTGCTCTTTAAGGTCTTGTAAGACTTTGCCAATCAAAGCTTCGTCTACTTCCGTTGGTAATTCTACCCCCAATTGCCCTAAAACTTCTCTTCCTACTGCGATCGCTGCTAAAATTTGACTCCTAGCCACTAGTGCCGCGATTTGAATTTCGTAAATTTTTACTTTGTCAAAAATCGTCAATGCCTGTTGCAATACCAATGTGGCTTGCTGTTCCATCCCCGCAAAATCACCATTCAAATAGGCAGCTTCAGCAGATGCAACATACAAATTCAGAGTCAAATCATACTGATATTGCCAACAGTTTGTCTCAAGTAGGTTAATCCCGGTTTGCACATAAACCCTGGCGGCGGCGTAAGCTGTAGAATTTCTCGCCTTCACTCCAGCTTGCAAATTCAGTTGAGCTAAGGCTTGGCGTTCCTTTAATTGACTAATTAACTCAATTCCTAAATTCAAATGCCCAACAAGAACGAACAGTTTTTCTTCAAGCTCTCACTCGGATAAGTTCTGTTGAAGTAACCTACCAATTTTGAGATGAGTTGCTGTTTTTTGCTCATCGGGAATCAGGGAATAAGCAGCTTGTTGCACTCTATCATGTAAAAATTTATAACAAACTATTTTTTCTTCGCTCTTTTCTAATGAAAAATCACTAATAACTAATGACGAATCTTGATAAAACTTATAAACATCACCAATCGGGAAAATCAATCCTTCTTGTAATGCTTTCCATAAATCCGCAGTCGTTTCGATTTCTGATTGTTCTGAAACAATTGCCAAAGTTGCTAAATCAAAATAGTTGCCAATACAAGCTGCTAACTGCAATATATTTTGAGTTGAGTAAGGTAGTTTTTGTAATTGAAAAACCATAAAGGCAGCAACATCATCTGTAACCGATTGAGTCGTCACTTGTGCAATGTCACATTGCCAACAGCCTAACTCAAAATCAAATTTAATCAGATTTTCTTGATGCAATGCTTTGAGAAACTGAGTTGCAAAAAACGGATTCCCTTGAGTTTTTTGGCAGAGCAATTGAGATAGAGTCCATGCTAAACTTTCTGGACATTTTAATGTATCAGCAACTAACTGATTCGCTGTGATTTGACTAAGTGGTGCTAAAGTAATCGTATTAATCGTGAAGAGGTTTTTTTGAATTTCACTTAAAGTCAACATTAATGGATGTACTGGATTAACTTCGTTATCACGGTACGCACCAATTAAGAAAAGATACTTTGTATGAGCCATTAATAGCTGCATTAACTTCAGTGATGCTGAATCTGCCCATTGCAAATCATCAAGGAACATAACTAAGGGATGTTCTGCGCTGGTAAAAACTTGGGTAAATTTTTGAAATAATAAATTAAATCGATTTTCTGCCGCCGCTCCTGATAATTCTATGGCGGGTGGTTGTTGATTAATAATTCTTGATAATTCGGGGACAATTTCAATAATTACTTGTCCATTTTCTCCAACTGCATCTAATATCTTAGTTTGCCATTGCTGGATTTTAGCATCACTTTCGGTTAATAATTGCCCCATTAAATCTCGGAAGGCTTGTACAAATGCCGAAAAGGGAATATTACGCTGAAATTGATCGTATTTCCCTTTAATAAAATAACCACGTTGGCGAACAATGGGCTTATGAACTTCGTTGACAACTGCTGTTTTTCCAATTCCCGAAAAACCTACTATCAGCATCATTTCTGTTGCACCAAGGCTAACTCGATCAAATGCTTGGAGTAGGGTTTCTACTTCGGTTTCTCGTCCATAAAGTTTATCAGGGATGATGAAGCGATCGCACACATCCCTACTCGCAATTTCAAAATCTTTAATTATCCCAGAAACTTGTAGCTGATGTAAACAATTTTCTAAATCAACTTTCAGTCCTAACGCACTCTGATATCTGTCTTCAGCATTTTTTGCCATCAATTTCATGACGATATCACAAAGAACTTGGGGAATTTCTTTTCCCCTTTTGCTGCTCAATTGCTCTGGAAGTTTTGCAATATGAGAATGTACTAACTCCATTGCATCGTTTGATTTAAATGGTAACTCTCCCGTGAGTAATTCGTAAAAAGTTACACCTAATGAATAAAAATCAGTTCGATAGTCAATTCCCCGATTCATTCTGCCTGTTTGTTCTGGAGAAATATAAGCTAGTGTCCCTTCTAACACATTGGGATTGACTAACGTTTGCGTTTCTCGTGGTAGTAAAGAAGCGATACTAAAATCAATTAATTTAAGTTGTTTTGTTTCAGGATTAATTAAAATATTGGCAGGTTTAATATCTTTATGAATAATCCGCTCCCGGTAGAGTACATCTAAGGTATTACATAGTGCGATCGCTATTTCTAAAAACTCCACCAAAGATTTTACACTTCCCCCTACTCCCCACTCCTTTAAAGAAATCCCCCCAAAGTCTTCCATCACCAACGCATAGCCATTTTGGCAGGTTTCCAGGCTGTAGGGTTGGACAATCAGAGGTGAGTTAAGATTTTTAGCAATGGTGTACTGATTGCGAAACGACAAGAGTTCAGAGAAGTTGGGATAAGAATTTTTCAGCAGTTTAATCACTACTCTTAAAAAGTCAGCTTCTCGATACCCCCGATACACTAGGGTTCTCGAACCATTGTAGAGTTCTTCACTGATCTGATATCCGGCAATATTGACAAGAGTGTTGAACATACTGCTTAATTTTGGTGATTTCTGATTTATTGTTCCCAAATCAGTAATCTTTATCAGTCAAGCAAAAAGTTTTTTATAAGTCTTGCCATGCAGCCATTTCAGCTAAAGACAGGATTATAAACACCTTAACCATCGGATTTATAGAACTTAAATAAGCCCCTAACCGAAGTAAAAAAGGATGCATATCACAAAAAATTGGACTTAACCCCATGTTGGCAGTTGTGCAGTGCAAATCAACAATTACATCTTCAAAAGGCTGATTTTGCGGTTGCAATATCTGTTGAATTGTTTTTGCTTGCGTATACTTCATAACTTGAGAGTTGAGGATTTTGTAAGCCTTGATTAGTGAAGCAACGATTTAAATCCTTTTCAATGTATTGTTTGCCTTCTTCAATAGCTTTGAGATTAGCAAGTAATGCCAGAGTTTCAAAACTTGCTCTATTGATTAAATTTGGATACTGCTGAAACTTTTTGACTAGATGTACTCCTGTTAACTCATTACCGTGGTTTCCTCCAACGATCGCAACTCGTTCAATCTGACTCATAACAACCTCATCTCTAAAAAACTACCCACAGTTATCGAGAATAGTGCAAGATACAAGATAGAAGTATACCTGCTGCTGACTAAATATTGTAAAAGACCGATGCGATGTCTACGACGGGCTATTCGGCGTCGCTCCATCTTCAAGTCAAAATATGATAACTGTTAAGCTGTTGCTTTTGGTAGAAAAGGGGAGGAAATTATGGGGTATGATTTTCAAGCGATGCCTCCGAAAGGCTACGCCTACGCTGAACTTTACAAAAACGCTCTCCTCAACAACGTAGTCCCATTTTGGGAAAAATATTCTCTCGATTGGCAGCAAGGCGGCTATTTCACCTGTCTCGATCGCCACGGCAAAATTTATGATACAGATAAATTCATCTGGCTGCAAAACCGCCAGGTGTGGACTTTTTCGATGCTTTACAACCAGCTAGAAAAGCGCGAAAACTGGCTAAAAATTGCCAGCAATGGGGCTAATTTTCTCGCCCAACATGGCAGAGATAGCGATGGTAACTGGTACTTTGCCCTAACTCGTGAAGGTAAACCACTAGTTCAACCTTACAACATCTTTTCTGATTGCTTTGCAGCGATGGCATTTAGTCAATATGCACTCGCTGGCGGCGAAGAATGGGCAAAGGATGTGGCAATGCAGGCTTACAACAACGTATTACGCCGCAAGGATAACCCCAAGGGCAAATATAATAAAACCTATCCCGACACACGCCCGATGAAATCATTGGCTGTACCGATGATTTTAGCCAACCTGACTTTAGAAATGGAATGGTTGCTACCCAAAGAAACACTAGAGAATGTGCTAGCTGAGACAGTCCGCGAAGTGATGACCGACTTTCTCGACCAAGAACGGGGACTAATGTACGAAAATGTTGCCCCTGACGGTTCCCACATAGATTGTTTTGAAGGAAGGTTAATTAACCCCGGTCATGGTATCGAAGCAATGTGGTTTATCATGGATATCGCCCGTCGTCAAAACGATACCAAAACTATTAATCAAGCCGTTGATGTGGTGTTAAACATCCTAAACTTTGCTTGGGATAGCGAGTATGGCGGATTGTATTACTTTATGGATGCAGATGGTCATCCCCCACAACAATTGGAATGGGATCAAAAATTGTGGTGGGTTCACCTAGAATCATTGGTTGCATTAGCTATGGCTTTTCGCTTGACCGGACGTGAGGTGTGTTGGGAATGGTATCAAAAAATGCACGATTACACCTGGTCACATTTTGCTGATTCAGAATATGGTGAATGGTTTGGCTACCTCAATCGGCGTGGAGAAGTATTGTTGAACCTTAAAGGTGGCAAATGGAAAGGATGTTTTCATGTACCGCGTGCATTGTACCTTTGTTGGCAGCAATTTGAGGCGTTAAGTTTGTAGTTAGTTTAATCTTCAGGAAAAACGCATCTTATTTTTTATGATCGAACAATTATTTGACGGCGTAAACTATACAACCGATCCACTTTGGATAGTGAAGTATTACTTTAATGCGATAGCGGGTATCTCTTTTCCTTATGCAATCAATACTCTTCTTAAAGGTATTGGTTATGGTGATGAATATAATATGTGTGAATTTCCTTGCGAAGATGAGGATGATATGTTTGAAGGAGTTCGCTTTTGCTTTCTGGATAAAGATGAAATAATAGTTTCTCAGGAGATATTCAAAAAATATCTCAAAATAGCGGCTGAAAGGTACATTGAACTTAATCCAGAAAGGGCAGATGAAGTTAAAAATGTACTTAAAAAACTATCTGAATAGCACTAGTAAGTTAAGTAATTAGACAAACTAAACACAAAATGATTTAATTAGACGTATTGCCTAAACAAAAAACTTTTAATATGAGAAAACTGTCTCTGATTCTCCCCTTAGCTATCCTAGCTTTTGGCAGTGTAGTTGTTAAGAGCCAAGAAATCTCCTCACCCAATACTTACACTCAATCTGTTACCCGTGAAGTTTTAGCGAGTGGTTATCCTACCCAAGATAAAAAGCAGATTCTTGAGCTTGTACGCTATACCATCGCACCAAGAGCAAAACTCCCTACTCATACTCATCCGGGAATGCAGATTGAACGAGTAGAGGCAGGAAGTTTAACTTATACTGTTGTGAAAGGAGAAGCTAAAGTAACGAAAGCTAACAGCACAGAATTGATTCTTCAAAAAGGGAAAACTATACAGCTTACAGTGGGAGATTCTTTAGTTGAATCTGCCGGAATGGTTCATTATGCAGAAAACCAAACAAACAAGCCGATTATTCTGTTGTCTGCTTCTCTATTTAATGCTAATCAACCAAAAGCTATTTTAACCAATCCTGAAAACAGATGAATTTGATGAGAGATTTCGACTTTTGTCAGAGGTTTACTCATTGGTATTTTAAATGGCATCACACAGATGACGATATGAGTCGCCATTATCAGCAAAGTACCATCGAGTTGCCAGAGTTTAATCGTGTTAACCCTCTCAAGTGAAATGTGAAAGAACTTACCAACTTTGCAAAATGTCACATAAAACTGAAGATTTAAATAAAATTCTAAAGAAGGTTTTCAATCTGCTTATTCTTCTAGCTCAGTGTCTTCATTATTAATTACAAACTAAATTCTGCTGCACCATCCTCATCCACATCTGCATCATTACCCATCGCAGTAGGTTTAAATTTAGAACCATGAATTAATTCACCAAACACAATTCCTGGATTTTGGTGAAGAATATTCAGCACACTCATAAAATCTCGCACAATTTCCCCTGGTGTCAGTAATGCTTCTGCACCCAACCGATTAATAATTTCTCGTACAAACTCCTTCAACTCACGATTCGTCAAAGTCTGTTCATACCCAAAATTGAGTGCATGAATCTCAGCTAAACGTTGCAGAAGTGTCAATATTTCTGCTTCACTCAACGGATTTAACCGAATCACTGGCCCTAAATGTTCCTGAATGCCAGATTTTGCAACAAAACGGCTTTCTTTTGTGCGTCTTTGCCAAGCTTGGTCTGCAAAAAGTCCCCGTTTGGGGTCTTCTAAAAATTTGGTTGTTCCACCAACGACAATGCCAAGATGCTCTGCTTTACACTGCATTGTGTCATTAAACATTGCCAGAAGTCGATTATAATTCTTTTCCCGCGTGACTGTAGTAGATATTTGATATAAATGTACAGCTTCATCAACTAAAATTAACAGTCCTTTGTAACCAATTTCAGCTACAAACTTCGCAAACAGTTTTATATAGTCATACCAACTATCATCATCAATAATGACGCGCACTCCTAAAGCTGCTTTCGCCTCAACTTTAGTAGTAAATTCTCCCCGCAACCAACGCATCGCCGCATTTTTTAAATTATCATCATCCAATCGGTAGCCACGCCAATAAGCGATAATCACGCTACCAAAATCAAAACCGTGAACTAAGTCTTCAATATACTGAACTACTTCCCTAATTTTTGATTCAACTTGGTTATCAAAACCATCGTCATTCGGACGCATTTCAGTTTCTTTAACTACTTCTTGTTGAATTTTATTAATCCATCCTTCTAAAATCGAGACTAAAGCACCACCATCAGGACGAGTTTTTGTAGCTAGGTGGCTCATTAATTATCGATAGGTAGCGACACCTTCATTATTACTTCCAGCTAATCGACGTTCCGGGGATAAATCAGCATCAGCTACTACAAAACCTTGCTCCATCGCGCGGTTGCGAAGTAGTTGCAATAAAAAACTTTTACCGGAACCGTAGTTACCAATTATGAAGCGAAATGCGGCGACACCTTCGGCAATATCATCGAGATTTTGTAATAGGCTTTTGAGTTCTTTTTCTCGCCCTACTGCTATATATTCAACTCCCACTCTTGGTACTACTCCCGCACCAAGGGAATTGATTAAAGCTGTGGAGATTTTTTTCGAGATTTTGAGCTTTGCCATGTATTACACTTTAATTAGGACAGCGTAAATATTTAAATTAGTTAATATAGTTTGAATTCTTATCACCGACTTACTTATTTTATTCTAAATGCAGAAGCACGTAGTAAGTGGGCGCAAATAATCATCACTAGCTCGTAGTTGCGCTAAAGCGCAAGACAGCGCAACTACAAGCCAAATACAGAGATTTTACTTTTTGTTACATAGTTTGGTTTTATCTTGCCTACCTACTTAAGTTAGGTAAGGTACATATTCACCTTACTAATAATCTTATGACGGCAATAATAATTTAATTTGACGAAGCATGTTTAGCCATTCGAGCTTCATATATTGCAATTATTTTTTTGACATTCTTTATATATTCTTGATAAACTTCTGGACTTTCCGAATTTGAATCAATTATTAATTCACCAATAATATCATTTGCTTGTTCATTTATAGAATCTATTAACAGATTTGGCATAGTAATGTTTGTTTCAGCAATTTTTTTAATAGCAGCATTAGGATTATCTTGTTCGACTATAGCTTTTAATACTTGTAATTCGTATACTGGAAGATTTTCTAAAAAATTAGTCCATTCTTCGGGTAAATTTTCTGATGTATCAGCTTCCGAAGTATCTCTGATTGCTGTAGTTCCCATTATCTCAGAAAAAGGAAACAATTCATTATCCTCTTCATTAGAATTATCAGCCAAATGTTCTGGATTGAATGTTTCTATTTGTTGGAGTAATTCCCATACTTGATTTTGTAATGAATCTCGTTCTTCTTGCAATAATGAAACTTGCTCTTGCAGCTGCTGTAATTCGGCTTTGTGTTCTGCTAGTTGGGTTTGTGAAGAATTCAGGATAGCTTGGATATTTTCTCTTTCGGCTTTTGTCGCTACCAGTAATTGATTTTTTTTGGTTGTCTCAACTTCTAACTCTTGAATTGCAATCCGCAGTTCGTATAATTTTTCTTCTAATTGGGGTTTGAGTCTGCCTAAAAGAGTTAAATTGCTTTCAATTTCTTGCTTCTCCTGCTGGAGTTCGGAAATTTGACTTTGCAAATGGGTAATTTCACTACGAGATACATTACAATTCGACTCTAGACGGCGCTTCTCTGCTGTGAGGACAGAAAAAGCATTGTTTAATTCTGTTAAATTTTTTTGCAAATTATTAATTTCAGTTTTCAGGCTACTGATTTCAGTTTCTAACTGCTTTTTTTGTCCGGCAAATGTTCTTAATTCTCGATGTAAACTATCCCTTTGGTTACGGCTTTCTGTTACTTGATTTTGCAGTTGTTGTGACTCTGCATATAATAAATTATGATGTTCTTCAATTTGATTTATTTCTCTGACAACGCGAGCCTTCAATCCCTCCATCTCTTTAATTCGTTTGTGGATAGAACCTAAAATAAACATTTCATAATTTCTGCGTCGCTTATCTACAAATAATGCTGCTGTGTAGATAGTAACGGCAGTAATTAAACCTGTGAGAAAGGCTTTATTAAAATCCCAGTTCGGGACGAGGCTAAGACCAAAACTCACACTAAAAGCAACTATCCCTAGTATAAATCGATTGCTGATCGTTACTGATTGCATATTGCTGGTTTTTAGCGTAGTTAAATTATCAGAATAAGTAGCTCTCATAACTAATTCGTAATTCGTAATTCCTAATTAAAATGCACATAGTAAAAGGCTTAATGCTAAATGTTGGATGTATTGTTATTTGCACCAAAAAGTTTTAAATCTGCTTTTATAAAATCAACAAACTGCCGTGCTGTGCGTCCAGAACGACCGTTGTGGCGAGTTGCCCATTGTAATGCTTGAAATTCCAAATTTTCTTGGGTAATATTAATTTCAGCTTGCGTGGCTAGATGTTGTACAATTTTTAAATAAGTTTTTTGATCGGCTGGTTCAAAGGTCAAGGTTAAACCAAAGCGATCGCTAAACGAAAGCTTCTCTTGCATCGTATCCCAAGCATGGATTTCATCGTTATCCTTAGGGGTAGGTCTATCCACAAAAAACTCCCGAATCAAGTGGCGGCGATTGGAAGTAGCATACACAACTACATTTTGCGATCGCGCGGTTAAATTACCTTCTAAAACTACCTTGAGCGCTTTAAAGGCATCATCATCTTCTTCAAAGGAAAGATCATCGACAAATATAATAAATTTTTGTGACACTCCTCGTAAATGTTCCACAATTTCTGGTAAGTCTTTTAAATCAGATTTTGCTACTTCTAATAAGCGAAGGCTGCCTTGGGCTTTGGCCTTGCCGGAGACATCGCTATATTCATTTAACAAAGATTTCACCAAAGAAGATTTGCCAGAACCCCGACTACCGTAAAGTAATACATGCAGTGCCATCTCTCCTGATAATAAAAACTCTGTATTTTTCAGCAAAGCATCTTTTTGAGACTCATAACCTACAAGCGCACTCAGCTTAATTGGATCGGAATACCGAATACCGATAAACTGCCCAGCTTGCCAACGTAAAGCGCGATATTCTGCAAATAAACCAGACCCACATTGCCGATAATAAGCCGCTAACTCTTCTACAGCATCACCCCAATTATCTAACTCTTGTAGATATGTAGCGAATGTCTCTCCTCCTAGCAATTCTTGCTCTTTATACCACACTACTGGCGAAATCGGCATGTGAGCTACGCCTTGTATCCACTCACTTAAAGAAGCGCTGCTACATCTATAAAGACTTTGTAATACTTCTAAATCATGCCGAACTGCTGCTACTATAGCTGGGGGTAAATCCTTAAATTCTTGCACTTGAGCAAGCTTTGTAAATGGATTATCACAGAAGAGAAGTTGAGTAACTAAATAGTCTTCCCAATTTTGATTTTTAGCAGCCAAAGCGTGGAAGTAACTACCGTAGGCTTGCAGACAACCCCGGGCATCGGCATCAGTGTAACGGATAGCTTGCAACAGTTCTAGAAATGCCATCCCCACTTCGCCTTGCAGAACAGACTGGTACAGTAAAAGTGAGGCTGCTTGGCGCTGGAGATATTGAACCTTTGTATATGAAGAAGTATTTGCCATTGGCATCGCTTGATTATCCATCAATAAACTGTGTGGTATAGCTAAATAGCTATGGTAAATTGTCTGCTGACCCTGGCGGTAAAGTCAAAGTCTACATAGGTTTTAACAATGAATTTAAGTAGGGTTTGCTGCTTTTGCCTACGGTATATTAGCGATCGCTGGTGGTATTATTGGCTATATTCACTCTAGTAATTCAATCTGTAAAGTCAATCTCTGCTCCACCCAAAGGGAATCTCATGAAACCATTACGCATTTTCCTAAGCGGCTTAACTGCCTTGTTGAAGTTCTCCCACGTTTCTGCATAAAGTTGGGCTGGTACAGGGTTTCTTATCTTGGAAGCCTCAAGCAGCAGTGCATTAATTCTCTGTATGTCAGTCTCTGTCAGTTGGGTAAAGGCTTGTCCTATTAGTTTGTAATCATTGTCATTCATAAAGCAGATTGATTAATTTGTGTTTGTGGCAATCTGACGAAATA
>NZ_JBALCW010000013.1:0-44612 GCF_036917635.1 Nostoc sp. | reverse complement strand
GCCTATAAGCTAGAACGCAGAGGTGGAAAGTTGGTTGAGATTGATAGATGGTTCCCTAGTTCTAAGCTTTGCTCTAATTGCTTCTATCAAGTAGGGGAGATGCCGTTGGATATCCGTGAGTGGACTTGTCCTCATTGCAATACTCATCATGATAGGGATGGAAATGCCGCGCAGAACATTAGAGCAGAGGGCATCAGAATGATAAAGGCGGAAGGTTCAGCCGTCTCTGCTGTAGGAGGGGAGGTAAGACCAAAACTCGGACGAAAGTCTAAGTTGCGGCACTCGCCTATGAGTACAGAAGCCCCAACTTCAACCGTACTCGGTAAGTTGGGGTAGTTCACTAGTTACTACTCTCAAGCTAACCAACTAAGTCATGACCTTTACCACAGCCCATAGAAGGAATTAGTCTTAGTTCTCTGGTAAGATTTTGCAACAAAATTGAGCGCCAAAGTTGAATTTATAAATTAGATATCTCCGAAAAAGAATGTAGAGACGCGAAATTTCGCCTCTCTACAAGGGTTTTAGCTTACGCATATTTAATTTTTGGAGATGTCTATTAACTATCTGTCACCTGCCCTCTGTTAGACTTAACCTGTCCGCGCTTAGTTTTGTAGTCAAGGCGCTTTCTTTGAGAACTGCGAGTTGGTTTGGTGGGTTTGCGTTTTATCGTCACTACAACTGCGCTTTTAATTAGTTCTTGAAGTCGTTTCAAAGCTGACTCTCGATTGTTCTCTTGGCTGCGGTGTTCCTGGGCTTTGATGACAACAACTCCATCCTGAGTGATGCGGCGATCGTTCAGCTTTAAAAGCTGTTCTTTATAATAATCGGGTAATGATGAAGCCGCAATATCAAAGCGCAAGTGAATCGCCGTGGAAACCTTATTCACATTTTGGCCTCCCGCTCCTTGCGAACGAATTGCACTAATTTCAATCTCACTCTGTGGGATAATAACTTTATTGGAAATTTGCAGCATTACTCAAGGGAAAAGAGGAACATTTCAATTTAGGATAAAAATCCTTTACTCAGTTTATTCGGGAGAATCTGTTACTACATGTTGGTCTTGATTGTTGTCCAAATTCACCTCTAAAGTCTTTCCTTCTATTGTCACTTTATCACCTGGTACTAGTCGCCGCCCTCGTCGGGTTTCTAACATACCGTTGACTTGAACATCGCCACCTTGAATCATCAGCTTGGCTTGCCCTCCACTTGGCACTATACCCATCAACTTTAAATATTGATTTAACTTAATTGTGTTGTCTCTGATTTTCTTCATACTAAATAAAACTACACCATCTTAATTGTATCGTGACGCGATCGAAGCAAAGTCTGAATCTATTGCGCCACATAATCACCTCAGTACAGTATTTCATTAATTTCTAGGGAATTAATTTGGTAATACCTTGCAATACCAATGCGTCCCGATGCATTGAAAAACTAGTACATGACAATGCACATCAACCTTTGGGCTGATTTTACTAGTTGGCGATGGTAGAGCGACGCCGAATAGCCCATCGTAGACATCGCTATAACAAAAAGGTGTGATGGCAGTTTATTATCTTCTATAATGTTGATCGACAAAACTGCCAGATATAGGTGAACAAACTAGTCTGGAAGGTTCTTTAAGTGTGTTCAGGGGACTGGATCTATGATTAAGCTCGGTTTATTGGTACAGTCCCAGAATAACTATTTGGGTATAGGAAAAGTTACTGAAATATCTGATACCAATGCAAACGTTGAGTATTTCTGCTCTATAGGGCAACGTCTGCAAAAAACTTTACCTTTAAATTCTCTCTCTCAGGTCAGGCTTGAACCCCAGGCTCGATGCTATATTAAGTCCCAAACGCAGGATAAATGGATAGTTGGCAGAGTTTTTATCTGGGATGAAGATACAGAAATGTATCAAATTGATTTACCAGATAAGAAAACTGCGATCGCTACTGAAGAAGACATTTACGTTCGTTGTAATCTACCAAACACAGACCCCATCGAAACTCTAGCGATGAAGGGTCACGAAACCCCCTACTTCCACGACAAAAGATTAGCTTTCGTCAAATCTTTGATTAAGCAACGCGCTGTCAGTCGCGGAATGACAGGACTGATTTCAGCAAATATCAATCTTTATCCTCACCAAGTTGAAGTTGTGCGGCGGGTGCTAGAAGACCCAATTCAACGCTACTTGCTAGCAGACGAGGTGGGACTCGGAAAAACCATCGAAGCCGGGGCGATTCTGCGTCAATTCCTTCTGGATGAACCGAAAAAAGGGGCGGTGGTGATAGTTCCGCAATATTTGCTCAAACAATGGCGGACTGAGTTAGAAAACAAGTTTTACATCTCCCATTTTCCCAAACGGGTAGCGGTGCTGGCGGTTGAAGATATCCATAAAATCAACCTGAAAGCGAAGATAGGCTGCTTAATTTTAGATGAAGCCCATCATATCGCAGCAATGGCAACCTCTAAGGATGCAACAGTGCGCCAGCGTTTTCAGACTTGCAAAGAAGTTGCTCATAAAAGCGATCGCTTACTTTTATTATCTGCTACTCCTGTTCTCAATCATGAGCAGGATTTCTTGGCAATGTTGCACTTGCTGGACCCGACAACCTATAAAATTGGTGATTTAGCAGGTTTTCGCGCCAAAGTTGAAAGCCGTCAGCAAGTTGGTAAACTTCTGCTTTCTTTTAAAGAAGGTGCGGAACCTCTTGTCCTCAAAAGCAACTTACAGCAACTACGAAACCTGTTTGCTGAAGATGAGTATTTACTGAAGCTGGCGGATGATTTAGAAAATTTACCAGCAAATTCTACCGAGCAAGAGCAAATCCTCCAAGCGATTCGTGTCCACGTCAGCGATATCTATCGACTACACCGCCGAATGCTTCGCAACCGTCGCGCTGCGGTGGAAGATGTGATCTTTGACCGCAATTTTACGCCCAAAGAAGAGTATGATTTAGACGAGCGATCGCTTGATATCCACGAACTCCTCAATCAATGGCGGAGTGTTGCTCCTGGTGAAAAGCAATATCAGCGAATTTTTCTGTTGTTATTCCTAGCTGCTGGTACTTGGTTAGGCATTTTAGAGCAGGTAATTACCGCCCGGTTAACTGGTAAGCCTCATGCTAAACTGATCCAGGAGTTTAAAGAAGATGATGTTCGCCTATTAACTACAACCCCCAAATTTTCAGGGGAAGATGAGATTTTGCAATCCTTGCTAAAAATTATTCGTCAACCTCAAGAGGATGGACAACGGACGGAAAATTTGAAAACAATGCTGCTGAATCAGCTAGGTACATACTTCAAAATTCCCGCAAACGTTCGGAAGAATCAAAAGGAATTCATCACCAGGATACAGCAGAGAATTAAAAGACCAATTACTGGCGATATTCTGCCCAAATTTATTGTATTTACCAGTTTTGTGCAAACTTGTGGCGAAATTGTCCGATATTTATCTGATAGCTTTGGTACAGAGACAATAGCCAGCCATCAATTTGGAGAATCACCAGATAAAGTTGAGGAAGGCTTAAATAAGTTCAAGAATAATCCCAACTGCTTTATTTTAGTATGCGATCGCTCTGGAGAAGAAGGGCGTAACCTCCAGTTTGCCGATTGGTTAATTCATTTTGATCTTCCTTGGTCGCCTAATCAATTAGAGCAGAGAATTGGCAGACTTGACCGCATTGGCAGCAAAATTGGCATCCAATCTAGTGCCTTAATTGGCCCCTACTTGTCAGATAGCCCTCACAATGCTTGGTATAAAGTATTGAAAGATGGGTTTGGTATATTCCAACAATCAATAGCCAGTCTCCAGTTTTATGTAGATGAGAAACTTGCAGAATTAGAAACACTTTTGTTTCAATCAGGTGCTGCTGGATTGTTAGAGATGATTCCACCAATTCAAGAGCAAATTGAAGCTGAAATAGCCAAAATTAGCGAACAAAATGCTCTAGATGAAATTGATGCTAACGATGAAATTGCCACCGAGTATTTTCAAGATTTAGATAATTATGATGCAAGTCATTTAGAAATTAGACGAGCAATTGAAGGCTGGATTTGTGACGCGCTGGGATTCAGAGGACTCAGTAATCCAGATTCATCAGAGATGCGACGTTATCAACCGACAACGCGGACATTGGTTCCCATAAATGACTTAAAAAACCGTTTTGCTGAGAGTTCCCTAGACCAATTTGGTACTTATAATCGCAGGGTAGCAAACCAGAATGCTGGTATTAAACTCTTTCGGGTTGGGGAAGGATTTATTGAAGCACTCTGGAACTATATAAACTGGGATGACCGAGGTGAAGCCTTTGCAATGTGGCGCACTGATGCATCTTGGGACTCTAAAGAAGGGAAAGAGTGGTTCGGTTTCCAATGCAATTATGTAGTCGAGGCAAATTTAAAAATTGCTAAACAAGTTTTACTAAATAACAAACTAGATAATTCTCAATTCAAAAACTTGCAGCGACGTGTCGATGCTCTATTTCCACCAATTATAGAAACTATCTATGTTGATGGTCGTAAGGAACCAATACGCACTGTTGAAGATAAAGCACTCTTAAGTATCCTGCAACGTCCATATAAAGATAAAAACAACAATCAAGGACGAGATTACAATCTAGCAAAAGAGCGCTTAGGAATTATTGACGATTTTATTGACCCTAGTAAATGGCAAAATTTCTGTTATCAAGTGCGTAACACTTCTTCGGAATTACTATCTAATCGTCCCGATTTTCTTGACTTATGCCAAAATTGTGCTAGAGTAGCCGAAAAAAAATTAGCCAATAGAGTAGAACAATTAAGGCTGCGTCTGAATCAGCAAAGTTGGGATAATACATTAGCTGAAGAATTGAAGATAGAAACTGCTTTAAATGCAGCTATTCTAGAGGGAATTCGTCAGCCTCAAATTAGACTTGATTCTGTCGGTTTTATTATTGTATCGGGGCGATCGCTTGTGCAATTTGAGTGATATTATGTGCGATTAAATAGCCTTGGTAATGCTATTTGATTTGGAAAAAGCGAGAAGCTAAGATCCCCGACTTCTTCAAGAAGTCGGGGATCTTATTGTTTCCATTACTGATGACATTGCTGTAAAAACATAGTAGTGCCTATATGTAAAGTAAGTTGCCATTAGGAATTGCAACACTATGTTAATTAATGAATTAAGAGATATTAATTTTATTATTTTTCCAGACAGGTCTAATTTAGAAACTGCGATCGCGTTGAGAGACTAAAGAAAGTAGATTTTGACTTTAGCTGAAAAATAAGTAAGTATTAACACTAGTGATACTCAAACGCAATGAAACGTTCAAATCGGCTTGCTTGGATAGGAGCGATCGCACTCGCTGCGATCGTTTTACTTAGTTTGATTGCGGCTCCCAATAATACTAAAATTAACGCTGGCTCTACTTATAATCGCGCTTCCGATGGTTACGGAGCTTGGTATGCTTTTATGCAACAGCAGGGAATTTCTATCAAACGCTGGCAAAAGCCTTTTAGTGATATTCAGCCAGATAAAAACCCTGTTACCTTCCTACAGGTAAGCAGCGATTCAAGGGAGACGACACTGGATAGTCAAAAGCGGGAATGGGTAGAAAAAGGAAATACTTTAGTAATTTTGGGTGCGGGGGCGCGGGTTACAGAAGCACAGTTTAGCACTATGCAAAAATATCACCTTGGTAATATTAAAATTGATACCCGTAGACGATATAAAAAAGCTAACTTTAAGCAAGTTGATTTAGGCGATCGCTTTGGTGCTGTTGTCTGGGAAGAAAGTTACAAAAAGGGAAAGGTGATTTTTTCTAGCACTCCTTATTTAGCCGCCAACGCCTATCAAGATTACTTAAGTAATTTCAAGTTTTTAGCCAATTTGGTTACTGAAAAAAGTAACACAATATTTGTCGATGAATATATCCACGGCTATAAAGATGCCGATGTCAGAAAGAAAGAAAGCGAAGGAGATTTATCTAGTTTTCTTGCTAAAACTCCTGTATTTCCAATATTGCTGCAAGTAGGTATCCTGCTATTAGTGTTAATTTGGGCGCAGAATCGCCGCTTTGGCAAACCAGTAGCTTTAGATACACCAATTGTAGATAACAGCGAAGCATACATCCAAGCTTTAGGGGGAGTGTTGCAGAAAGCTGATACCGCCGACTTTGTTGTACAAATGGTGGGTAAACAAGAACAACTACAACTCCAAAAAGCCTTGGGATTAGGGCAAATACCTTTAGAACGCGAAGCCTTAATCAACTTCTGGATAGAAAAAACAGGCGCAAGTGCAGCAGAACTAGATGCAGTTTTAAAGCTACAATCTAGCAAACAACCGATCAGTGAACGAGAACTGTTAAGCTGGTTGGGGAAATGGGGAACCATTAGGGAAATTCGTAATACCTCAGCAACGCTTGGCACAAGTAGCTCAGTACAAGTTCGTAATTAATTTTTTGGGACTTCCAAATAAAAAATATCCCAAAACTGACCCAAAAATACTCTCTATTTCTTCTCTCTGCGTTCTCTGCGTCTAATAAGGTTCGTTTATTTCTTGGAAATCCCTTTGAAATTATCCATAATATTTCTGCGTTAGTTATTTATCAAAAAAAATATGAGTGAAAGCCATCCTATCTTAATTCGCCTTGGTCAAAGTCTTAATCAAGTAATAGTCGGACAATCTAGCTTAATACGACAACTTTTAGTAGCACTCCTAGCGGGTGGACACGTAATTTTAGAAGGAGTACCAGGGACTGGTAAAACCCTCTTAGTAAAAGTGTTAGCGCAGTTAATCCAAGGGGAGTTTCGCCGAATTCAACTAACACCAGATGTCTTACCCTCAGATATTACTGGTACAAATATTTTTGACTTGAATAGCCGCAATTTCACTTTAAAAAAAGGGCCAATATTTACCGAAGTGCTGCTAGCAGACGAAATCAACCGTACTCCTCCCAAGACACAAGCGGCGCTACTAGAAGCGATGGAAGAGATGCAGGTAACATTGGATGGTGAAAGTTTGCCCTTACCAGATTTATTTTGGGTGATTGCAACCCAAAATCCCCTGGAATTTGAGGGAACTTATCCCTTACCAGAGGCGCAGTTGGATAGATTTTTATTTAAACTGGTGGTAGATTACCCCGATCAAGCTGCCGAAAAGCAAATGTTGCTGAATCGTCAGGCGGGTTTTGCAGCACGGCGTTTGGATATTAGCCGTTTGAAACCAATCGCAACAGTAGCCGACATTTTGCAAGCACGACTTGCAGTCAAAGAGGTTAAAGTAGCAGAAGCGATCGTTGATTATTTATTGGCGTTGGTGAGAACATCGCGTCAATCTCCCGATTTAACTTTGGGCGCATCGC
Source organism: Nostoc sp. (assembly GCF_036917635.1). Lineage (GTDB taxonomy): Bacteria > Cyanobacteriota > Cyanobacteriia > Cyanobacteriales > Nostocaceae > Nostoc. Next base: position 37,284 of record NZ_JBALCW010000013.1, on the reverse strand, counting down.
CTCGCGCTACTGGTGCTTGGTTGCAAACATCTCAAGCATTAGCGTGGTTGGCTGGAAGAGATTTTGTCACGCCAGATGATGTTAAAGCAGTTGCATCGCCACTGCTGCGTCATCGCCTCATTTTGAAACCAGAAGCGATGTTGGATGGTTTACAAATGGATGCGGTAATTGCGTCAGTAATTAATCAAGTACCAGTTCCCAGGTAAAAAATCTTTGTCAGGCTATACAAGTAAAGTTAAATCGGCTGGTTATAAACCGCTTCTATATGTTTGCGTTTGTTAGCGACTTTATAGCGGTTCCCATCAGATGCGGTACAACATTATATCGCCAGGTGTAGGGGCATGGCAGTGCCATGCCCTTACCCTCGCGTCTCTACATTTTTTGTTACAGCCGATCGCACAATCAAAGAGAATATTAGCCTGCGATCGCACCACCTCCCATCTGTCCATCGCCCACGACTCTACTGCTGATATTTTCTAATCGACTCCAAAGCTTGTTGATACAACTCTGTATTTCCTTGTTGCCGAAATAGTTCAGCTGCTTTTTGCAAGTCTACAATCCCCCCTTGTTTGTCTCCTAAATTTTTGCGGGCTATTCCTTGGTTGTAGTATGCATTGGCATAGTTGGGATCAATCTTGAGAGCAAGGTTGTAATCAGCGATCGCCCCTTGATAGTCTCCTAAATCAGAGCGGACTAATCCTCGGTTGTTGTAGGCATCGACATCGTTAGGATTAATCTTGAGAGCAGCGTTGAAATCAGCGAGCGCCCCTTGGTTGTCTGCTAATTTGTAGCGGGCTATTCCTCGGTTGTAGTAGGCATCGGCATAGTTAGGATTAATCTTGAGAGCAGCGTTGTAATCAGCGAGCGCCCCTTGGTTGTCTGCTAATTTGTAGCGGGCTAATCCTCGGTTGTAGTAGGCATCGACATCATTAGGATTAATCTTGAGAGCAGCGTTCAAATCAGCGATCGCGCCTTTATAGTCTGCCAATTTGTACCGGGAAAATCCTCGGTTGTAGTAAGCATCGGCATAGTTAGGATTAATCTTGAGAGCAGTGTTGTAATCAGCGATCGCCCCTTGGTTGTCTCCTAATTTGTAGCGGGCTATTCCTCGGTTGTAGTAGGCATCGACATCATTAGAATTAATCTTGAGAGCAGCGTTGTAATCAGCGATCGCTCCTTGGTTGTCTTCTAATTTGTAGCGGGCTAATCCTCGGTTGTAGTAGGCATTGGCCTTATTAGGATTAATGTTGAGAGCAGCGTTGTAATCAGCGAGCGCTCCTTTATAGTCTCCCAAATCGTAGTAGACTATTCCTCGGTTGTAGTAGGCTGAGGCATCCTTAGGATTAATCTTGAGAGCAGCGTTGTAATCAGCGAGCGCTCCTTGGTTGTCTCCCAATTCAGAGCGGGCTATTCCTCGGTTGTAGTAGGCATTGGCATCATTAGGATTAATCTTGAGAGCAGCATTGTAATCAGCGATCGCTCCTTGCTTGTCTCCTAATTTGTACCGGTAATATCCTCGGCCATAGTAGCCATTGGCATAGTTAGGATTAATCTTGAGAGCAGCGTTGTAATCAGCGAGCGCTCCTTGCTTGTCTCCTAATTCGGAGCGGGCAAATCCTCGGTTGTAGTAGGCATAGACATTGTTGGGATCAATCTTGAGAGCAGTGTCGTAATCAGCGATCGCTCCTTGCTTGTCTCCTAAATCGTAGCGGGCAAATCCTCGGTTGTTGTAGGCATCGGCATAGTTGGGATCAATCTTGAGAGCAGCGTTGTAATCAGCGATCGCTCCTTTATAGTCTTGCAAATTGTACCGGGAATATCCTCGGCCGTAGTAGGCATCGGCATACTTGGGATCAATCTTGATAGCAGCATTGTAATCAGCGATCGCTCCTCTATAATCTTCTTTATTATATTTTTCGTTAGCTTTAATATAAAAGTCATCTGCTTTGGATGCAGCTGCAACATTAATACTTGGCAGATTCACTCCCAAATTTACCCCCACAGCTAAGATCCTCTGTGCAGCCGAATATATAGTAGTTCCAATCCCGGTAGTAATTTTAGTCTGGCTTTTTTCACTTATTGGTTGTTCATCAGCCCTGCCGTGAACTGCTACAACTTCCCCTTGTTCATTTAGCACCGCACCCCCACTCATACCGTTTAAGGTATGATTATCGTAAATGATGTTATAACCATCACGCTGTGCCGTCCCGTTGGCGTTTACTTGTCCTTTGTTAAAAAAGAAACCTGGGTTAGAAAGAGCTGCTGTCTTAGCGGGAAACCCAGCGACATAAACAGTAGTCGTGCGTGTAGCTTCATCGGAATTACCAATCTTGGCAATGTTGTAAGTTTTGCTACTGCTAAACTCCAAAACTGCTAAATCTGTCTGTGGTATGGGCTGCATCGATTTAATTGAATTACTTTGCCCATCTGGTGTCAATATTTTATATTTTTGACCACTCTTCACCACATGATAGGCAGTGAGGACAGTGTAAGTATTCTCAGAGCGTTTGATCAGAATTCCCGAACCTGAATCGTTGGAGTTTTCAGTGTTGACAATTCTTACTATAATATCTTCAGCTATTTTTTCTATTGCTGATACAGATAATCCTAATGCTACCTGCGACTGCACCAATACCATTGATACACCAATCAGCGCAGATGAAAGCCCATAATAATATTTCATATTTTTACCCGATTTTTTGCATATAGGGTTCAGATCAGCCCAAAAAATAAAATTGCGTAGGTTGGCTTGAGCAAAAGACCGAAAGTCAACATTAAGCGTTAATTGTTGGGTTTCACACAACATAAGCCCAAGCCACTATTGTACAGGAATACCATAAAACAAGTAGGGGCACGGCATCTAAAGACTTTCGGTAAAAGAGATATTTGATCGGTGCCGTGCCCCTACTAAAGCCGTGCCCCTACTAAAGACTTTCGGTAAAAGAGATATTTGATCGATGCCGTGCTCCTACAATTCGTTTTAACTGAACCGTATTGAATTATGATGGTGCGTTACTTCGCAACTGAACGTGATTGCCTTTTATGGGTGGTTCATTTGATTTAATTAATCCATCAATTTAGTCTTGCCACGCCACTACGATTTTTAAGGCTCAGGTTGGATATTATTCACAAAAGTATCAAAATCAACATAAATTTGCGTATTATCACTATTTTCATTGTGGATTTTTCCAGATGCTAAACCACGTTGATCTAACAGCCTTTCCGCAGCCAGTTTCGCATTAGAACCCTGCTTGAGAGTAAATAATACAGTTTTGCTTGTGCAAACATCGTTTGTACTAACAGCAGCGCACACTACCGGATAACCATTGATCTTCCCAGAGATAATAGTTTTGAGATTATTATTGTCATAGTTTTGTTGAAATCTGTACGACACTTGCTTACAGCGTTCTAAAGCCGTCAACTTAGAAGAGAAAAATTTTTCTTCGCCCCAACGAATTATTGCTCTTTTTGTGCCATCTCCTATACGCACAAATGTTACAGGCTTACCTTGGCTCTTAGCACATTGGAAGGTAGGGCTGCTAGCATAACTAGGCTGATGAATAATTACAGTTGTTGTAGATGCCATGAGCAAAGCTATGCCAGAAACTCTAGCAACCTCGCTCAACCTGGAATAGTCTAACCTGCTAACCATAAATTTCTGGATGTTTGAGTACAAAAAAAGGGTATAACTTAGATTATCGTGATCATACTGATATTTACAACTTAAATTTGCAGAAAATCTCCATAACATTTAGTAAAATACCAATAAAAATCATGTTTCCAAATAAAGATAATATAAATATTGTTGTTAATTGCTGTATATAGCGCTTTTCCTTTGGATGCAATCCACTCTGACTTCACTTGCATTCCTCTCATCTCAAAGGATCTTACTCCCCTTCCCTTGCAGGGAAGGGGCTGGGGGTTAGGTCTGTATTCTATGCAATTGAGAACGGCTATATCAGCCAGCGAGTAATAAGTTTTAGGATCTAGGGTGAATATCAATGAGTAAGCTTGGTGGACGTTACCAAATTCTCGAACAAATCGGACAAGGGGGGTTTGGAGTGACTTTCTTAGCCGAAGATACCCAACGTCCAGGAAATCCCAAGTGCGTTGTTAAGCAGTTTCAACCAATTTTTACCAATCCAGACACTTTACACTCAGCAAAACGTTTCTTTGACAGCGAAGCAGTGATTCTCGAAAAGTTGGGAAATCATGATAACATCCCGCGACTTTTGGCTCATCTTGAGGAAAATCAGGAATTTTATTTAGTTCAAGAATATATTGAAGGTCACGATTTGAGTAAAGAATTACTTGCAGGTAAAAAGTTGAGTGAAGCTTATGTAATTAAACTTTTACAAAATATTTTACAAGTCTTAACTTTTATCCATCAGCAAAGAGTAATTCACCGAGATATCAAACCCTCAAATATCATCCGACGCCTAGATGGTAAAATTGTCTTGATTGACTTTGGTGCAGTCAAACAAATTAGTACCCAAATAATTCAACCTCAAGGACAAAAGAATATAACTGTTGCTATTGGGACTGAAGGCTATATGCCGAGCGAACAAACATCTGGTAATCCTGATTTTCGCAGTGATATTTACGCAGCCGGAATTGTTGCTATTCAAGCTCTTACAGGAATACTGCCAGAACAATTACCAAAAGATGTCAATAATGAAATTGTTTGGCGCAATCAAGCAGAAATTAGCCAAGAGTTAACATATATTTTAGATAGAATGGTGCGTTATGACTTTCGCCAGCGTTATGAATCAGCAGAGCAAGTATTAGTTGCTCTACAACAACTATCGCTATCAACACAACAAGTATCGCCATCAACATTCCCGCCAACAATTCTACCCCAACCTATTCGTCGTCTACTACCGTGGAAATGGATAATTTCTCTGTTTGCAGTAACAGCAACTATTGCAGTTATTAGTATCTTTATATCTGTACCACCCCCGATTCCACCTGTAGAATTATCATCTTATGAAGACACCAAAAGTAAAATCAAGATAAAATATCCAGACACCTGGAATAGAGAAGATTTGAACAATCTTTTTACCGGGGAATTGGTAAAATTTTCACCCAAACAAAGTACAACAAAGACTTCTCAAGAGCAAGTAACAATCACAATTCAAGATTTTTCGGGAACCTTAGAAGATTCTAAAACTCAATTTATTGAAGACATTAAAAAGTCCCAAAATGGGCAAATTATTAGTAGCAATACAAGCACTTTGGCATATAGACCAGCGTATCAAGTCATTTATACTGTCAAAGATGGAGACAATAATTTAAAAAATTTGCGGATTTGGATATTAAAGGGGGATAAAGCCTACGTAATTATCTACACTGCTGCCATAGATGATTATGATAAATTTGTCCCAATTACAGAAAAAATGATTCAATCATTTCAAATTGATTAATTTATCTATTGGTACAGCCCAACTAAGGCGATTAATCTGCTCATGTAACCCCTTATCTGCTTCGGAACCATCAACAAAGATAGAGGGAGCATCCCACAAAGGATTTGCTTGCATTCCATTTACACCTACCACCTCACCCCGACAATTTAGCAATGGGCCACCACTCATCCCCTTTTGGATATCATTGCTATAACCAATTTGATAGCCACCCTCTAAAGCTGTGGGTAGTAACAGTGAAACTTTACCATAAGTGAAGGAAAACTGGTGTTTTTCTTCGTCATTTTGTGAATAAAAACCACTAGCAAAAACTTCATCGCCTACAATTAATTTAGAAGCGATAGATGCTACTGTATAATTTTTTTTAGGGCTACGAAACTGCAATATTGCCAAATCATTCTTGCCAAATTTTGTATTTTTAGGCAAACTGGCTGTATATATCTGGCCATCAGGGGTTTGAATCCGATAGGGAGCATCATCTGCTCTGAGTACATGAGCATTAGTTAAAACTGTATAGATTGAGTCTTGTTTTCGCAAAATAATCCCAGAACCCAAGAATTCCTTTGACATCACTTTTACAGTCATAGCTTGAGCGAGTAAGCGTAACTTTTCTGTTGATATTTGCGGTTGCGATAGTCCCAATCTTAAAGTCTGTGATAAAGGCAGTTTGCAACTAGCGATCGCACATCTACCGCGATCGCTAAAATATAATGCCGATGCATATATCGCCAATGATAAACAACCAACACAGGTAACTAATTTCAATCTGCCCTTACTCATCCCACCTGCAAGCTAATATTCACAGTTTTCCTCTCATCACTAAATCTTATTGCCAGAATCAATAAATCTGCAAACTAAATTTACAGTATTTCGCAATCATACTCAGAAATATACAACTATTTTCAGGTAAATAGACCACTCTGTAAGGACACACCAATTCTATACCCCTACCATTTTGGTATTTTTTAATTAGACATCTCCGAAAAAGAATGTAGAGACGCTTTCTTCGTAGCGGGACGAAGTACAATTTCGCGTCTCTACAAGGGTTTCATTTTGCAGATATTTAATTTCCGGAGATGTCTATTAGAAGTCCCTTATGCAGCCCCACACTTTAGGCATTTGGAAAGTAGCCCAAAAGGAAGCTCAAACTAACTGCGTCTACAAGTTATAAAGTATGTGTAGATAAGACAGCAAGGATGTTGAGGAAAAAATCTCTATGACAAACTACCAAGAAACCATACTTAGTAACGAATCCATTAATGAGCTAATCGCCGAGACGACAAGCATCAACCATCTGGAGGTAATTGAAAATGTCATCGACTCTTTGGAACAAGATGACAGTGCGATGGTTCAGCGCACTCCAGAGGGTGGTTATCTCTGGAAGTTTAAGTATGGAAGTGTGGAAGTATTTGTCCAACTCAACGGGATAACCGATGAAGACACCATTACGGTTTGGTCTACGGTGCTAAATTTACCTGCAAAAGATGAACCTAAGTTGATGCGGCATCTTTTGGAGTTAAACTGCTCTAGTACTTTTGAAGCGCGCTTCGGTATTATTGAAAACCGAGTGGTTGTGATCTCAACACGCACCTTAGCGGAGTTATCTCCTGGCGAAGTATCTCGAATCATTACCATTGTAGCAACGATCGCTGATAATAATGATGAAGCTTTACAATCTGAATTTGGTGCTAGTTAAGGAATTTTGGATTTTAGATTGGGCTTCTGCTGCATCGGATGCATATTAATCAGATTTGGCGACTAATTCCTTTGCTAGAGGCGGCTGGCAATGTGCAGATGGCGGTGGTGTTTAGATCCCCGACTTCTTAAAGAAGTCGGGGATCTCGCAGCCCCTCATAACTAATGCAACAGACCACTAGAACAGCACCAGTCTGGAAAGTATCCGCCAATGGGCTTTTATCGCTACTAACTTTCCTACGAATAATCGCCTACCAGATGAGTGAATGCAGTACTCTCGTTTATATATCCTGCTGTCACACAATCATCAATCAGTTGTAAAATAAAAGGCCACAGTTCCGGCGCACCTGTTTCTACAGGCGCTACCCGTTTCATCACCTGATCGCGCCTAATGCCATGAATGCGCCAAGTCCCGCCCTGAGTTTGTTGATTGTGCAGCAAGGGTTGTATCCGGTCTAGGGCTGCGGCAAACTTGGCAGTAGTTGTTTCTGCCGCTTCAAACTCATCCCAGAGTAAACGCAACTCCCTAGCTTGATCTGCTGGCAAAAGTCCAAATAAGCGTAACGCTGCTTGTGCTTCTCGTTCTGCCTTGCTGTGATTAGCCTGCACATCGTAACAAAAGGTATCACCTGCATCAATTTCTACCAAATCGTGAATTAGCAGCATTTTGATGGCATGCAATATATTAACACCCTCTGGGGCATATTCTGCTAATGCGATCGCCATTACCGCTAAATGCCAAGAATGTTCGGCACTATTTTCCCGGCGTGACCCATCAATAATAAGGGTTTGGCGCATCACTTGTTTTAATTGGTCAATCTCGATGATGAACTGAATTTGTTGAGTCAGCCGATTGATTTGCACCTAGATTTCTGATTGTGGGTAAGATTTACTGGATTTTGGACTGTAGGTAATTAAACCATGTCTATCTTGAAACCTATAGTTCTTCCATGATGAAAAGGATTTGCCCTCATCGCCCAACCCCGAATCCCAAATCTGGCATTCGGGGAGCCAGAATTTCAAACTCCCTCTCCCAGAGAAAGGGAGAGGGTTTTAGGGAGAGGGTGAAAACTACGGTTCTCAACTTAGATAAAGTTTATCTCAATAATTCCACCGAATCTGCAAGGACTTGTTTCTGCATACCAATTAAAAAGCGCCTGGGAGTGTTGCCGTGTTTCCACCCCAAACGCTTTTTATTTTTAACTTGCTCCTCACACAAATAAATAGTATCACTGCTTCTATCAAAAGGCGAGTATATTGAGTGACACTTTCAAAACTGCACCTTCAATTCAATATTTATATTTCTATATTTTATATATAAATTAAAAAATGCCTGGGAGTGTTGCCGTGTTTCCACCCCAGGCATTTTTTATTCTCAACTTGCTCCTCACACACAAATAAACATTATCACTACTTCTATTAAATGGCAAGTATTTTGAGTGACATTTCTAAAATTGCACAAGCAGCCCAATTTCTGACAAATTAAAAAGCGCTTGGGAGTGTTGCCGTGTTTCCACCCCAAACGCTTTTTATTTTTTAACTTGCTCCTCACACACGACTAAAACATATCACTCATTCAATCAAAAAGCAAGTACCTTATGTGACACTTTGTAAACTGTACACTTTGCAGAGACTAATTTAGTGTAAAAAGTGACGTATTCCAGTTAAGACCATCACCAAACCGAGTTCGTTAGCAGCAATGATAGAATCTTTATCGCGCACACTTCCCCCTGGTTGGACAATGGCTGCAATTCCTGCTGTTGCGGCTGTTTTTACAGAATCATCGAAGGGGAAAAATCCATCGCTAGCGAGAATTGCACCTTTGGCTTTTGCTTGAGCTTGTTCTAGGGCAATTTTAACCGAGCCGACACGGTTCATTTGCCCAGCACCTACTCCTATTGTAGTGCGATCGCTAGTTACAACAATGGCATTAGATTTAACATGTTTGCAAACTTTCCAAGCAAACAGCAATTCGGCTAATTCGTCGGGTGTGGGTTGGCGTTCGGTAACTATTTGCCATTGACTGCTATCAGCAATTACATCATCGCTAGCTTGGACAAGAAAACCACCTGCGATCGCTTTTACTGTATCGTTCGGGCCACTGCTCAAATCAGCTAGAGTCAAAACCCGCACGTTGGATTTCTTGGCTAGGATTTCTTGAGCTTCTGGATCACAACTTGGTGCAACCACGCATTCTAAAAATGTTTTAGTTAACTCGCTAGCTGTAGCTGCATCAATCGGACGATTGAGTGCGACAATCCCACCAAAGGCAGAAGTAGAATCAGCATCGAAAGCTTTTTGGTAAGCTTCGGAAATATTGCTTCCCAATGCTGTACCACAGGGATTTGTATGTTTGATAATCGTTGCGGCTGGAGTATCAGTGAATTCAGCAATAATTCGGCGTGCGGCTTCTAAATCAACTAAGTTATTGTAACTAAGTTCTTTGCCTTGGAGTTTTGTCGCAGATGTCCATCCTGTTGGAGTAGTACCAGTTTGATACCAGGTGGCGGGTTGATGGGGATTCTCGCCGTAACGCAGAGATTGCAATTGTGTACCGTTCAGGGTGTACTGCTGTGCTTCTGCAAGGTAAGATGCTATCGCGCGATCGTAACTAGCAGTATGCGAAAATCCTTTTAAAGCCGCCTTTTGCCGAAACTCTAGGGATGCTTCGCCGTTATTTTGCCGCAATTCTTGTAAATACTCCTCATACTGGGCTGGATCGCATAATACAGCCAAATGGGCGAAGTTTTTCGATGAAGCGCGTAGCATTGCTGGCCCACCGATATCAATTTGCTCAACAGCTTCTGATAATGTTACCCCTGGTTTAGCGATCGTTTCCTCGAAAGGATATAGATTCACCACCACTAAATCAATCGGGCGAATTTGGTTATTTTCTAAATCTGTAATATCTTGGGGAACATCTCGCCGCGCCAAAATTCCGCCATGAATTCGGGGATGTAGGGTTTTGACTCGACCACCTAAAATTTCTGATGAACCTGTATAATCTGCAACTTTGGTAACAGGGAGTCCCGCATCTTTGAGGGCTTGGGCTGTTCCCCCACTGCTGATTAAATCAAAGTCGAATTCTTCAACCAAGCTACGGGCTAGGTCAATTAAACCAGTTTTGTTAGATACACTCAGCAGGGCTAGACGCGCCATTGATCAATTCCTTAAAAGTAGGCTCAAAGCAAAGGATCTCAAGTTTTACATAAGCCTTGGTTCACTTCAAGACCTTTCGGCATCATTCTGAGATTCGGTAGTGGCGTAGTAGCAAAAAAAGATGTGCAGCTTCTCCGTGACTCCTTTGATTTGAATGGTTAGGGCTACTAGCAAGGAGAAGAAGGTGGATAAGTAAGTGGGTCAAATTAAATATAAAACCTCACTCTCAATCCGGCTTCCTCCCACAATAATAAGGAGAGGGATTGAGGGTGAGGTTTGCTCTTATACTTAATTACGACTATCTACTTAACTACTTAGCAATGTTACATTTCGTTTGTTTGGATTACTTTTAAACCCGTTTTGGTTTTCGGATAGGCTCTTAATCTATAAATTTATCAGACTTATAATTACCGCATCTGTGCAAAAATTTTAAAAGCCTCTTTCCCCCAGCAATAACTGCGGAATAAATGATAACTCTTTAGCCGGACACGATATGATTCGCGGTTAACTCAAAACTGCCGATTTGTGTTTTCCATAAATTACTTGACGATGTAGGCATTCTTTGGGCAAGCAGCAAATACCGATAAATACTAAATCCACTTGAAGGGATAGGATCTATGAAAAGAGTAAAATTTTAGGAGTAAACCTCTGTCTTTAAAAGCTATCACCGTTAAGAGAGATTCTCAACCCCCCTCCGGCTTAATTGTCACTTTGCATGGTTGGGGTGCTAATGCTGAGGATGTAGCATCTTTGTTACCTTTGCTCAACTTACCCGATTACCAATTTGTATTACCCAACGCACCTTATCCTTATCCCTATTCCGCAGTCGGGAGGGCATGGTATGACCTGCGGGTGGAGAATATGTATCAAGGATTGGCAGAAAGTCGGCAACTATTAATGGATTTTTTGCAATCTTTAGAAAGTAGCACTGGCGTACCGTTGGCACGCACTATTTTAAGTGGATTTTCTCAAGGTGGGGCAATGACTTTAGATGTCGGCTCAAAATTGCCCCTAGCAGGTTTAGTTGTCATGAGTGGGTATTTACATCCTGATGCAGTAACGGCAGATCAAAAAGGGATTCCGCCGACTTTAATCAGCCACGGGAGATATGATGAAGTTGTACCCCTGCAAGCTGCTTTGAAAGCCCGAGAAACTCTAAAGTCTCTAAAAGTGGCGGTAGAATACCACGAATTTGATATGGGGCATGAAATAAATCCACAAACGTTAGAGGTGCTACGAAATTTCGTTGTAAATACAATTAATTAGTCAGGATTACGAATTTTTTATAAATTCTGGTACAAATTCTGACAATTTTCACGAAATTAATGACTTCTAATGAGTAATATATATTGGGTGGCTGCGAAAGAGCGCAACTTAATCCATGCTGAAGGCGAGTGCTGCATAAGGGAGGGGCAAACATTATGACAACTCTAAGCATTTCCAAGAAAGAAATTGCTGCCATGACTGTGGCAGAAGTAGAAGAACTGGCTACACGTCTGGAGCTAGATAATTATAGTAATGCTTTTGAGGGTTTAAATGATTGGCATTTATTGCGAGCGATCGCATTTCAGCGCCCAGAGTTAGTTGAACCCTATATCTACCTCTTAGATTTGGAACCCTACGATGAAGCGTAGTTGAGAGTTAGGAGCGGAGCCGGAGACGCTCCGCCTCCGGTTAGGAGTTAGGAGTTAGGAGTTGGAAGTCAATATTCGTAACTACTTGCTCCTAAGTTACTACTTACTCCTAACTTTTTACCATGACTAATCCAAAATTGAACAGGGTTTTAATTGCTGTAGGTGGCGGTATCGCCGCCTACAAAATTTGTGAATTGGTTTCGAGGCTGTTTAAGACTGGGGCGGAAGTCAGAGTTATCCTCACCCGTTCGGCGCAACAATTTATCACTCCTCTAACAATAGCGACTCTATCTCGTCATCGTGCCTACACAGATGATGATTTTTGGCAACCAACTCACTCTCGTCCCTTACACATTGATTTGGGTGAATGGGCAGATGTGATGGTAATTGCCCCCTTGACAGCGAATACATTAGCCAAGTTAGCCTACGGGATGGCGGATAATTTACTCACAAACACCGTGCTAGCTTCTACAAGTCCTGTGCTGTTAGCACCCGCGATGAATACGGATATGTGGGAACAGCTATCAGTGCAGCGAAATTGGCAACAGCTATTGATTGATAGCCGATATCATGGAATGAATACAGCATCAGGATTATTAGCGTGCGATCGCATCGGTGCTGGTAGATTAGCAGAACCTCCAGAAATTTTGGCTCACATCCAATCGTTGTTACACACTCAAGGTAAACGAGATTTAGCTGGTAAACGAGTGTTAATTAGTGCTGGGGGAACGCGAGAGTATCTTGACCCAGTTAGATTTATTGGTAATCCTTCTACAGGCAAAATGGGATTAGCGCTATCGCAAGCCGCACTTCACCGAGGCGCAAATGTCATTCTAGTACATGGCCCTGCTAATTGGGATGTACCATTAGGAGTACAAGCGATTCCCGTCATCAGTGCCGAGCAAATGCAGCACGCCATGCTGGAATGTTTACCCAACGCTGATGTAATTGTCATGTCAGCAGCCGTTGCAGATGTGAAGCCACGAGATTATAGTACAGAAAAATTACCCAAGCGATCGCTCCCCCAATCTTTACCCCTGGAACCAGTACCCGATATAGTCGCCCAATTAGCAAAACTCAAACAGCCGCATCAAATATTGATTGGGTTTGCTGCACAAAGTGGGGATATTGTCAAGCCTGCATTAGAAAAGTTACAGAGTAAAAAATTAGATGTGATTGTTGCCAATCCCATCGATCAACCTGATAGCGGTTTTGGGAGTGATAATAATCAAGCGATATTTTTAGATATACAAGGACGGCAGATAGCGATCGCACCTTGTTCTAAATTAGAAATGGCGCATCAATTATTTGATTTTCACTTTAGTTAATTAAATTATGCGGATTGTGCCTGTGCCGTTGCAGGCGGGTGAGAAAACCAACAGATAAGCCATTTCTAGACTTTTGTTGACAGCAATGGTACTCGCATCTGGACAGAATAGGTTGATCGCAAATAAAGCCATAGCCAGTACCAGAGCGATCGCAAAACTTTTCGGTCTACTGAGATTCATAAACACATTTTTCCTGATAATCTGAAACAAAAGTATTATTAAATCCTGATATTAGGATGTCAATATCTTTCCAAAGTCCGAAACAGATGAGACAACTAGCAACCGAATCACCATCAACCTGGCGTTTCATCCCAATGCTTAAGACATCAGGAGCAGTGCAAATGGCGATCGATGCTTGGTTGTTCAACCAATGTGAAAAGGGATATCACCCATCTACCCTGCGTTTTTATACCTGGCGTCCTTATGCTCTATCCTTGGGACATCTGCAAAAACGATGGCCAGCCGAGTGGCATAATCTGAGTTACCAGGGACAGAAACTCGATCTAGTTCGTCGGCCAACGGGAGGTAGAGCAGTTCTCCACCAAGGGAACTTAACCTACGCTCTGATTACCTCAGCTAGTAATAGAAAAAGCTGGGGTACTTATGAAAAAATCTGTAACTTTTTAATTCAAGGCTGGCAAAGCTTGGGTATTGAGTTAAATTATGGTTCTGCTGGACGGGGTTACATTCACAATCCCAGTTGCTTCAACACAGCAACAGCAGCTGACTTAGTTACTGCTGATGGAAGTAAATTTATTGGTAGCGCCCAACGCAAAGGAAGAAATACCATTCTTCAACACGGCTCGATGATTTTGTCTACAGACAAAGGTTTATTTGAGGAAATCTTTGAACAACCGGCTCCCTGGAATACCTCACTTTGTAACGCACAGGAACAGGATGACTGGATTGTAAAGATTGTGGAGACATTGACAGAGTCGGCAAAACAGTACTTTGGCATAGAACTAGTTACCCAACCATTTAGCGATCTCGAATGGAAAGATATCCTCAAATTGCGATCGCTTTATCAAGTGCCTTAGCGTAGCTCAACGTAGGTATCGCTTATTCCAAAACTTGAGGTGATGTAGAAAGGAAGAATAGTGTGACTGAAATAGAGCAATAGAGCAATTGGGACAGAAACTACTACTTTCAATTGGGTAGAACCCGTATAGTCTATGGCTTTCAGTCACTTTTCTAGATTTTACAATATAAGTAAGACTTAAAAATAACGCTTCAATTATATGAAAATACTCTCATCAGAGCTAGTACATTTGGGATTTGGCAAATATGTGCGTTCTGACCAAGTGACAGCAGTTATACCAATAGAAGAGGAGCGAGGCCCAGGGCGACGAACCTTTGTTCACATTCAAGGCCAAAGCGATCCAATTATCGCCTCTCGCGCTGAAGATACCATCGTGCGTGATTTGGTACAAGAACCACGCGAAGTTACTCAAGCCCGTCAGCAGCAGGAAATTCTTCAAGATTTATTGGTTAATTTAGGTAATGTTAATTCGACTGTGCGCCGAATTAATCGTGATGAAGGCAGCTTGGATCTTGATTTGTTAGAGCGACGAATTAAGCAAGTCCTGGAAAATTAATTGCAGAAATCAGCAAACTAAATAACGGAGAAAGATATTGCTGAATACCATTACAGACCAAGTTTCAGTATCAGATACACAAACAAGATCGCCAAGGTTGTGGATACCTGAACGAGTGCTGTTTACACCTGCTGCCCTAGATGAGGATTGGGGGCAGCAGATTCTTGCGCGTGTGCAGTCACTCAACTTATCAATAGAAGAACTATCACAGAACCGCCTGAAGGGTCTGCGCGGTGAGTCTGAGCGGGATACTTACAACATCGCCAAGCGTACCTTAGCTGTAGTTACTGCACCACCCAGTTCTTTTAAACTGAGTCCCATTCCACCTTCTGCGGATTGGCAGTTTCATATTGCCGAAGGTTGTCCGGCTCATTGTCAATACTGCTACCTAGCTGGGAGCTTGTCGGGGCCACCCGTGATTCGCGTTTTTGCTAACTTACCGCAGATATTAGAAAACTTAGCTAACTACGAGCAACAAGGAAAAACCACAAGTTTTGAAGTTAGCTGTTATACTGACCCATTGGGTATTGAACATTTAACTGGAAGTCTTGCTGAATGTATCCGTTACTTTGGCACTCGTACCAATGCACATTTACGTTGGGTATCGAAGTTTGATGCTGTAGATGGATTACTCGACTTACCACACAATGGCCATACTCGCTGTCGGATCAGCGTTAATGCAGCACCGATTTCTGGTAAGTTTGAAGGTGGCACAGCATCGGTAACATCTAGACTGAATGCATTGCGACGGTTGGCGTTACCACAAGAGCGTGGCGGTGGCGGTTATCCAGTAGGTTTGGTTATCGCGCCAATTATGCCGATAGACGATTGGCAAATGCACTATAGTGGTTTGTTTGATCGGATAAACGAGGCACTGGATTTTGACTGTGATCTGACCTTTGAGTTAATCTCCCATCGGTTCACACCTGGGTCAAAAGAAGTTTTACAAACTTGGTATCCGCAATCAAAATTAGAGATGGATGAGGCAAAACGCAGTGTCAAGCGTAATAAGTTTGGTGGCACGAAGTACGTTTATGATAAAGACACAATGAAGGCGTTGCGTAGCTTTTTTGAGAGTGAGATTAGTAGGCGCTTTCCAAATGCTAAAATTCTTTATTGGACTTAGTAGACCACTTGGCTCAAATATAGTTTGAGCAAATTAATTATTGGGTAAGAGAGCGCATCCCAATTTTGGCTTAAATCTTTTCCCTCTCCCCCAGCCCCTCTCCCAAATATGGGAGAGGGGAGACATAATTCTAGTTCCCCTTCTCCCTTCATATGGGAGAAGGGGTTAGGGGATGAGGGCTATCAAGGTTTTTGCACCTGACGGGATGCTCCCAGTCTGGTGGACTACTAGGGTGTCGTCTGTGGTGGATTAGTCGGATTAGGAACTGGGATAATTGGCACGATTATAGGCTTTGGTTTCTCGCCTTGCAGCTGAATCTGGGCTTGATTGCGGGCATCTATTGCTTGTTGGTAATTAGGCTTGTATTTTATTGCTTGATCGTAAGATGCGATCGCATCTTTAAACTTTTTCACATTTAATAGGGCATTCCCTCTGCTATACCAGCTTTCGGAATGGTCTGGTTTATAACGAACTGCCTTATTATAAGAGGCGATCGCATCTTCGTATTTTTGCAAAATGTATTGCGAATTCCCCAAATTATACCATAGTTGATAGTCTTTTTGCTTAAGTGTTGCTGCTTTTCTATAAGCTTTTATTGCTTCTTCATAGCGTTGGGTTTGATGGAGCGACCAACCCAGATTATACCATGCTTGATAATTACTAGGATTATATCTTATTACTTGATTAAAAGATTCAATCGCTTCTGGATATCGTTGTAAATTGAGCAGTACATTACCTCTGGAAAACCAGGCTTGATAATAATTGGGCTTATA
Source organism: Nostoc sp. (assembly GCF_036917635.1). Classification (GTDB taxonomy): domain Bacteria; phylum Cyanobacteriota; class Cyanobacteriia; order Cyanobacteriales; family Nostocaceae; genus Nostoc. Next base: position 20,554 of record NZ_JBALCW010000013.1, on the reverse strand, counting down.
TTGCACAGCTTTATCATAAGCTGTAAATGCGTCTTGGTAGCGTCGCAAATGGACTAAAGAATTTCCCAAATTATACCAAGCTTGCTCGTAGTCTGGTTTTAAATCTACGACTTTTTGGTATGCTGCGATCGCTTCTTCATATCGGTTATAATTTTGTAAAGCTAATCCTTTTTTATACCAAGCTTCGTAATTATCTGGTTTAAATTCAATTGCTTTTTCATAAGATTTAATTGCTTGGTCATATTGGTTTAAGTTACTGAAAGCTTCACCCTTAGCATTCCATACTTCCGAGCTTTGATTATTTAATTTTAAAGCTTTATCAAAAGAGGCGATCGCTTCTTGATATCGGTGTAAATTGAGCAGTACATTACCTCGTCCACTCCAAGCTTCAAAATAATCTGGCTGAATTTGAATTGCTTTATCATACGCCGCTAGCGCATCTTTGTATTTTTTTAATTTAGACAGCGTTTTCCCTTCACCATTCCAGGCTTGAGCATAATCTGGTCTAATATTAACGGCTTTTTCATATACTTCTAATGCGTCTTGATAGCGTTGTAAATCAAAAAGCGTATTTCCTTGCTTAGATAATTCTATGGCGTTATTTGAATTAATGTGATTTAAAATTAATATTGATGCTATCCCGCTAACCCCAATTAAAAATATTGCTAGTAAAATTTTACCCAATATACCTTTTTTAGGTTGAGGTTTGTTTGTACTTTTTGGTGGAGAAATAGGAGTTAAAGCAATTGTCTGGGCGGGTGGTTGTGTTAACTCTTTCAGCGCTTGTAATGCCACCGTTGCCGAAGGATAGCGTTGGCGAAAGTCGTAGCACACCATCTTATCTAAGAATTGAGCGAATTCTGGCGTTACCGTGGCTTGCTTGTGCCAGATAATTTCATTACTATCGGCATCTTTTACTATTTCTTCTGGTGATAATCCAGTCAGAGCTTGAATAGCAATTATTCCTGTAGCATATATATCACTGCTTAATTTTGGCGTACCATGAGCTTGTTCTCCAGGAATATATCCAGGCGTACCTATAGCAACAGTACCTTTAATTGAGCCTTCGGGAAGAATTAGCTGGGTGGTAATTTGTTTAACTGCACCAAAATCAATTAAGATTAATTTGCCATCTGGGTGGCGTCTGAGAATATTTCGCGGATTGACATCACGGTGAATTACATTCTGTTGATGGACAAATTCTAATATTGTCAAAAGTTCTTGCAAAAGTGAAATTACTTGCTCTTGATCCCACGTTTTACCTGAGATTAATTCTAGACTCAAGTCATGTCCTTCGATCAATTCCTGTACGAGATAAAATTCGGCATTGTCCTCAAAGTAAGCTAAAAGTTGGGGAATGCGATCGTGAGTTCCTAATTTATATAGAACTTGTGCCTCTGTATCAAATAAACGCCTAGCTGTTTCCAAAGTTACAGGATCGCTTGCCTGGGGTTTAAGTTTCTTAACGACACATGAAGGTGAACCGGGTAATTGGGTATCACTCGCCACAAAAGTTTCACCAAAACCCCCACCTCCCAAGTTACTAATAATCTGGTATCTTCCTACAAGTGTGTTACCCAGCATCTCGTTTGCCTAGTTAAGTGCGATGCGATCTGATTTCAATCTTGCCACACGTTAAGGGGGAGTAGGGGGCAGGGGCAGGGGAGGCAGGGGAGGCAGGGGGAGCAGGGGAGGCAGGGGGGGCAGGGGAAGAAAACGAATGACTAATGACTAATGACTAATTTATATGATTCCTATTAGTGATAATATTCGTTGTCGGAATAAACCGATTATTAATTACTGGCTGATTGGTATTAATATTGCCGTATTTTTATGTGAGCTTCAACTAGAATTTAGTGGCGGATTAGGCGATTTTGTTAATAGCTGGGGTGTGATTCCAGCCCAGATTAGTGGGGCAATTATAAATGCCTTATTTTACAACAATGCTGCTTGGATAATTGTAATTTGGCGCACATTTTCACTACTTTTTGCAATATTCCTACATGGCAGCTTTAGTCAAATATTGGGAAATCTGTTATTTTTGTGGGTTTTTGGTAAGACTGTCGAAAATATTCTGGGACATAGACGCTATCTCGGATTGTATCTGGCTGCTGGCGCGATCGCTTATTGTGGACAAATTCTGGCAGAACCGAGTTTGACAATACCACTGATTGGGGGCAATGGCGCGATCGCAGCTGTTTTAGGAGCATATATTATGAAGCTTCCTAAAGCTAAAATTGACACAATTTTGCCCCTAATAATCTTGTATATCCCCATCGAACTTCCAGCTTTTTTCTATCTATTTTGGTGGTTTGTGCAACAATTATTTTATGGTATCGGCAGTTTAAACATTCCTCCTATTGGCATAAACCAATCGGGTGTTGTCTTCTGGGGACAGGTTGTGGGATTATTATTTGGTGCAGCTTTGATGCGTTTAAAGAGATAAATTATTATTAAATCATCACTGGATGGAAAGTGTTTTTTGAGTTTTTTGATCAGTATCGGCTCAATAAATAGGGGGAGCCGATACCATCTTACTTTACACAAAAAGTGGGAGAATGTCTCGTAAGAAGCAGTACTTACAAATAATGACAATCATTAATGTCAGTCACCAATACGTTATATGCGCTTCGCTTCTAGGGCACACTGGAGCCAAAAGCTCCTGAACCGAGTTCATCATCTGGACTGTCGCACCAATCGCTTACATACGATTTAGATGGATGGTTGAGATCGAGGAGAAGACTTTATGCGTTGGATGATGGATGTTTTTCGGTGGATTGTTGAGGTCGTTAAGAAAACTTTTGCTGTTTCTGGATAAGTTTTGGCAACACAAATGTATAATTAATTAGGAGAACATACTCATGTCTAATCAAGATGTCGTTAAGTTTGGTGATACCTTCTATATCAAGCATGAGAGCAATAAATACTTGATTGCGGTTGAACAAGGACGCTACAACTGGCCGAAGTTGAGCCAAGAGAAAAAAAAAGTAACAAAACTTGAACTTGTGGGCGGTAATGGCGAGGTTCAAGCCAACAGCCGCATCAAAATCAGAACGACAGAATCAGCAATGGGCAACAATAATATTTTGGGGGCTTTTGCGGATAGCCATGATTGTTACTATTGGCAAGATGGCTATGATGAGGATAAACAGAGCTGGCAGATTACTAAAGCTGATGGCGATACAGGTCTAATTCGCTATGGTGATCGCGTTCGCATCACCAACATCTCCTACAGTAATCAAAGCCTAGCTCCCGATATAAAGTACGATGGTTATATAACTACCGTGGAAAATGCTGGCGACTCGTGGATCTTAGCACCTGCTGCCGCGGTAGACAGTTCTTATAGAGGTTTAGACGATACGGGAAGGCACGATCCGGAAGAAGTAAGTGATGGAGAGGAGGATGATGATGATGTTCCTACTTGGTTCTAATTCATCTGTACTACCGTCTTCTTCTCGTTCGTCATCGTGGTTTTGCGTCATGTTGCGTGTTTGACGCTAACCACTGATACAGCAAAGATACTGGTCTTGCTTTAAAGTTTCTGTGAACGGTTCCAAAAAACAATTACTTAGGACTTACGCATTGACAGAGTAGTAAAATACTCTACATATTTATACTTCCCTAGTCCCTGATTTATCTACTAAGCTGTCGCATATATAACTTGCACTTTTCATGAAAAGTACCAGTGCATTCATGCAGAAATTCTAGTTCGATGTCAAAAAAGCTATAGCGTATATATAGCATAGTTTCCAGTTATCTTGTCCCTGATGACAGCTTCCCTATATCCACCCCATCATGTACGATGAGGTTAAACAAAGCTGGTATCCCCTGAATACTTCCGGGAAAAAGTTATTCAGTCACCCATGAGCAACCAAAAGGATTGAGAAGATATTTTTCGCGAATAATAGACCCCAAAGATGGAATATTTCCCAGATGAGAAATGCGGTCACGGATATATTCAAAAAAGCTGATTCCTAACTTACGAGTAGTAGCAACAAGAGACATAAAAGTATCCCAAGTCTGAGTCCCCTCAAGAGTTTGAGTTGCATAACTAATGTGACGTCGCTGCACCATCGTCCTGACAGCTAACTCTGCCGGATTATTATGCAAGGGCAATTCAGGATGCTCTAAAACATATAGCAACTCGGAACTTTTTAGGAGCGTTAATCGTTTTCGCTCATCCAATTGTTGATAATCACTTGGAGTATCGAAAAGTTTCCAAAACTCAGACCTAAGTTTGTCTGCTCTTTGCTGACTGGGAGAATCTTTATAAGCAAGTAAGTCTCGATAGTAATCCCAGAAATCATCTAGAAATTTATCAAGAGTTTTTTGGTGACAAGCAACATAAGGAGTCAACTTCTTATAGTGTCGTCCCTCATGCACCCAACATAAAGCTATACTATCAGTCAGTAACTTGAACTGGGGAGCATCATCACAAACGAGAGTTTGTACCACTGGCCAATCAGTTTGCTGATGATAGAAAGCAATCGCTGCTGCTTCGGTGATGCGAGTCCGTTGTTGAGAACCAAGTTTGGGTAGATATGTATCAAGTAGGGCATTAAACTCTGCCTCACTCAACACGGTTTCTTGAGGTAATAGTTTAAGTGCGTTTTTCCATTTAGCTGGAAGTTGGAAAGTCTCCAGTAAATTATATGTGAGTTGATTGAGAATTAACTCCAATTCTCGTCCGTTTTGCAATACTTTCACTACACTCAATCGGTCTTTATTGGCAGTAGTCGAGTAGATTGTATATAAAGAGTTGCACACTACATTAGTGGTGTAGTTCACCCCACCCACCCGCGCACCTGTTTGGTCTAAGTGTTGCCAAGGACTGCTCTCTAGTCCCGACGCATATACTTCTGTTTTCTCGCTTTCAAAATCAACGTGGTTTTTAATTAGTAGGTTCGATAAATATCCTGCTGATATGGATATCCCAATATCTTCTAAAAACTCTAATAATTTGCCTTGGGTCATGTTACCAAGGCAGCTTTGCGGGGGAAGCTTCCCCCGCAAACGTGCCGCCCCGTAGTACAGACTAATCATTAAGGTTTTGATTCCAGGCCCGAATTCCCCTTCGTAACCACAAGGAAGTTCGGCTAAATAGGTTTTTCCAACTGATGGTGAGTAGTATTTCTCTTTCCGGAATAATATGTTGTCCGTTAAGAGAGTGATGTCTTGGATGATTACTTCTTGATAACCTTTAAATTCTGCGTCTGCTGGCAGTAATTCTAGGGGGTATTTCAGTATTTCTTCTCTATCTATTTTAATCGTCCCGTTCTTACTGCCTTTGCTGTGCTTTTTTGGGGTCTGTCGTTCTTTTTCTGATGAGTGATTTTTGGCATCCCCTTTCTTGTTGGCTTTGATGTCTGGCTGACTTTTTTCTCCTTTCAGGCGGTTATTTTCATCTTTTAACTGTTGATTTTCTGTTCGTAATTCTTTTACTTCTGCTTGTAATTGCTCTATGAGGTTCAGTAATATTTCTATTGTTCGACGCATTGATTCGTCTGCAATTTCTTTTGGCTCGATGGCTTGCAGTATCTCTTCTCCCGTTTTCTTACTCGAATCTAGCTTTTGCGTCATGTCTCATATTTTATTATGTTCTGTCTCCCAACATTCCTTATTTTTCTCGGCTACCCCTATTTATTGAGCCGATACTTTGATCAGATATGGCTCTTAATCTCAAAAGATGTCTTTTGACTAAAACTTATGCGCCTTTTGATAGATTACATTTTTTAGCTTAGAAATTCATACTGTTAAAGCTAGGGGATGCCTACTCTTCAAATCGGTATTGTTTAGTAATAAGCGGTGTGCAAGATGCAAAATGTTGATAAAATGAACTTTCAAGTCACTGATGAATTAGCAGCTCTGCGTTCGTGTGTAGCTGAATTAGAGCAATCAGAAACATTTTATCAGCAAAGGCAAGCAGCCCTTGAGAAGCAAGTAATAGAGCTAGAAAAAAAATTAGCACTTGCACTAGAATATCCTCATATTCAAGCTGTTGAATATGATATCAAGCGGCATCTTGAACAAAAGACATCCACAGCGTTGAATGTGCCAATAGATGTAGCAGTTGCTTTAGAGCAACTACAACAAGAAATTGCAGAACGACAGCAGGTAGAAGCTTCCCTAAGAGAGAGTGAAGAACGGCTTAGATTAGCCCTAGATGCTTCCCAGATGAGCTTGTGGGATTGGAATATTGTTACCAATCAAATTATCTGGTCTGAAAATCATGAAGTGCTTTTTGGTCTGCTTCCAGGTAGTTTTGACAGCAGCTATGAAAGTTTTCTCAAGTGGATTCATCCTGAAGATAGACAAGCTGTAAGGCAAGTTATCACCCAGGCTATGGCACAAAAGACTGACTATAATGATGAATTTCGCATAGTTAGAGCAGACCAAAGTACACATTGGATTTCTGCTAAGGGAAAATTTATCTATGACCCTTGTGGACAAGCGGTACGAATGATCGGCGTTTGTATGGAAATTACTGTCTGCAAGCAAGCAGAAAAAAGTACTCGTGAACTAACAACCCAAGTGCAAGAACAGGCAAATATTTTAAATGCCATCCTCACCGCCTCAGTCGATCACATTTACATCTTTGATGGCAAAGGTTGCTATCAGCATGTCAGTCGGGATGCAGCTACAGTATTAGGCTCAAAGCCCCAGGATCTTGTCGGAAAAACTTTGCAAGACCTGGATGTACCCCCAGAGATTGTAGAACAGGTAGATAATCAACGACAAGCTGTAATGAAAACTGGGCAGCCAATCAAGGATGAGTGTAAATATCTTACTCCTGATGGGGTACATTATTATGAATACATCCTTACACCATTACGGAATTCCAAGCAAATTATTGAAGGCGTAATTACAGTTTCTCGTGATATTACCGAACACAAACGCGCCGAAAAATCATTACGCGAAAGTGAAGCCAGATTTCGGCGTTTGTTTGAATCCAACTTAATAGGTGTCGCTTTTTGGAATGTGCATGGCTTTATTCTTGATGCCAATGATGCCTTTCTTCAGCTAGCTGGCTACACTCGTGATGAATTTGCTACTTTGGGTAGAATTAATTGGAGAGAACTTACTCCTATTGAATATAAAGATTTAGACGATCGCGCCCTTTTGGAAGTGCAAACTACTGGAGTTTCTAGAATTTATGAGAAAGAATATCTTCAGCGCGACGGGAAGCGAGTCCCAATTGTTTTGGGGATAGCCTTGCTGAATGATTCCAAAAATAATGGTGTTGCTTTTGTACTAGATATAACCGCTCGTAAATCAGTTGAGAAAGAATGCGATCGCCTCCTCGAACGAGAAATGAAAGCACGCAAAGAAGCAGAAATCGCCAACAAAATCAAAGATGAATTTCTGGCGGTTCTCTCCCATGAACTGCGAACCCCACTTAACTCTGTTCTGGGGTGGTCGAAAATGTTGCGAACTCGTAATTTTGATGAAAAAACCACTAACCACGCCTTAGAAACCATTGAACGCAACGCCAAGTTACAAACTCAGCTAATTGAAGATTTGTTGGATGTGTCTCGCATCCTCCGAGGAAAATTAAACTTAAATGTCTGTCCAGTAAATTTGGTAATGGTAGTTGAAGCCGCACTAGAGACAGTAAAACTCGCAGCACAAGCTAAATCAATTCAAATTCAAACGATATTTGATCCCACATTAGGACAAGTGATGGGCGATGCAAATCGGCTTGAGCAAGTTGTGTGGAATCTACTTTCCAATGCGGTAAAATTTACGCCAGCAGGTGGGCGGGTAGAAATTCGACTGATGGAAATTGGTAACCAAGCTCAAATTCAAGTCAGTGATACAGGTAAGGGAATTAGCCCAGAATTTTTGCCTTATGTGTTCGATTACTTTCGCCAAGCTGATAGCACAACTACGCGGTCATTTGGTGGATTAGGTTTAGGATTAGCGATCGTGCGTAAGGTTGTAGAGATGCATGGGGGAAATGTTCAAGCCGAAAGTCCTGGAGAAGGATTGGGTAGCACCTTCACTGTTGAACTACCGCTTTTAGTTAGAAGTGAACAGATCGCGCATGGAGAGAATGAGTCTTTAGATTGTGAAGCTGAATCCTCCCTGCTTTGCGATACTCAAGTTTTGGTCGTGGACGATGAACCAGATATCCGCGACTTAGTGACCTTTATTTTACAAGACTACGGTGTACAAGTAACTGCCGTATCTTCAGCACACGAAGCACTACAAGCGCTGTCTGAGTCAGTACCAGATGTTTTAATTAGCGATATTGGAATGCCAAAAAAAGACGGTTATATGCTGATGCGTGAAGTGCGATCGCGATCGCCCGAACAAGGAGGACGCGTACCAGCGATCGCTCTGACGGCTTATGCAGGCGAAATGAATCAGCAGCAAGCATTAGCCGCCGGATTTCAAATGCATATTTCTAAACCAGTAGATCCAGATGTATTGCTGAAGGCGATCGCTGATTTGATTAATTAGTCATTGGTCACTTGTACTGACTGACTTACTTTGAGCCTGTCCTGAGCCTGTCCTGAGCGTAGCCTAAGGGCGAAGTCGAAAGGAGTCGAAGTATTGGTAATTGCTTTTTGGTACTGCCTCCGGCAAGAGTGCGAATTGGTTTAATGTTGTGCCATATCTACTGCTTTCCTGCTAGACTCTGGATAGTCGCTATGCTTTCAGGAATTATGGCATCTGTTGAGCAAGTCATGAAAGAAGCCTTAGCTTTGCCCAGTGCCGCGAGAGCATTGTTGGCAGAAAAGCTGGTTGAAAGTCTTGAATTTGATGTAGACGAAACACTTCAAACACTGTGGACAGATGAAGCCAAGAAGCGTAGAGATGAAGTTCGCAGTGGTGCAATTCAACCCATTCCTGGAGAGGAAGCATTAGCTAGGGTAAGACAATTTTTGGAGCAATGAAATACGTCTTTCATCCAGCAGCATTAACTGAATACGGTGAAGCGGTCAAGTTTTACGCAGAGCGTCGAGTTGAATTAGCACAAGCATTTATTAATACGGTTGAGGATACAATTTTCCGAATTATCCAGTCACCGACTCGCTGGGCTGTTGTTGAGGAAGACATTCGTCGATGTCTAACGCGCAAATTTCCCTATGGAATTTTATACACCATTGAGGAAGATTACGTTTTAATTTTGGCGGTGATGCACTGTAGCCGCAAACCGGAATACTGGAAAGAGCGCCTCACAGACTAGCCGCCGGATTTCAAATGCATATTTCTAAATCGCTAGATCCAGATGTATTGCTGAAGGCGATCGCTGATTTGATTAATTAGTCTGTCATTAGACATCTCCGACAATGAATGTAGAGACGCGAAATTTCGCGTCTCTACAAGGATTTCAGGTTACGCATATTTAATTTCTGGAGATGTCTATTAGTCATTAATTATTCTTCCCCAGCTTCCAAAACGCGATCGCCCAAGTTGATAACACTACTAACGGTACTGGTTTTCCCTTTAAAAATCGCTATAAGATGAGTAAAAGGGTTTTCTACGTTTAGATGCAAATGACTGAGCAACATGATTCTCAGCAATTGAGTGAACCGACCGACAAAACGATAACCAAATCGGTCGATAATTCCTGGACAAACCGCATTGGTGATGTCTGGAACAAAGCAACAACACATCTAACGCAACTACTACCCGTAGAACAACTGGCACAGACGGTTGTTGAATGGTTTAGTGTGAGCGAAACTCAGGTTGCCGAGATTTTAGAGAAAATCCGAGCCGAACTGCCAACCACTGAAGCCGTCCTAATTGGTAAACCCCAAGCTGGAAAAAGTTCAATTGTCCGGGGATTGACAGGAGTTTCTGCCGATATCGTCGGTCAGGGCTTTCGTCCTCACACGCAACATACAGAGCGCTATGCCTATCCTTCCAATGACCTGCCGTTACTGATTTTTACTGATACGGTGGGGCTTGGTGATGTTAAACAAGATACTCAATTAATCATTCAAGAGTTAGTTGGCGATTTAAAAAAGGAGACTCGTTCCGCTAGAATCCTGCTTCTCACCGTCAAAATCAATGATTTTGCAACTGACACGCTACGACAAATTGCTCAACAGTTGCGCCAGCAGTATCCAAACATTCCCTGTTTGTTGGTAGTTACCTGCTTGCATGAGATTTATCCGGGCGATACCATCGATCATCCTGCATATCCGCCAGATTATCAGGAACTCAATCGCGCATTTGCCGCAATCCAACAAGCATTTGCTGGAATAACTGACCACTCGGTACTCATTGACTTTACCCTAGAAGAAGATGGCTACAATCCGGTATTTTATGGCTTAGAAGCACTGCGAGATTCCTTAGCAGAACTACTCCCAGAAGCAGAAGCCCAGGCGATTTATCAGTTATTAGATCGAGAAGAAGCTGGGAAGCAACTTGGTAATCTTTATCGAGATGCTGCACGCCGTTATATTTTGCCATTTTCGATTATGTCTGCCACCCTGGCGGCTGTCCCTCTGCCATTTGCGACAATGCCCGTACTTACTGCCTTGCAAGTATCAATGGTGGGACTGTTGGGTAAATTATATGGGCAGACAGTTACTCCATCTCAGGCGGGAGGCGTTGTGAGTGCGATCGCAGGTGGTTTTTTAGCCCAGGCAATAGCACGAGAGTTAATTAAATTTATACCAGGTTTTGGGAGTGCGATCGCAGCCTCTTGGGCAGCCGCCTATACCTGGGCATTAGGGGAAGCCGCCTGCGTTTACTTTGGTGATTTAATGGGAGGTAAGAAACCCGATCCCCAAAAAATTCAGTTGGTGATGCAAGAAGCATTTCAGGCGGCGCAAGAACGGTTTAAAGTAATTCGTAATTCGTAATTCGTAATTCGTAATGACTTCCCCGAACGCGAGTACGTCTCCAAGAGTTGGGGCTGGCGTTCTCTACGAGACGCGCAAGGGATTTTTAAAATAATCAAACCTTAAGACTCAATAATCTGTTTCTCAAAGCAAACACTCACTGGATTTCTTACATAGCGTCCATAGGCTGCTATAGATTGATAACCCGCAGATTCATATAAGCGAATCGCTGGCTGTTGATAAATACCTGTTTCTACACGTAAGCTGCAATAACCAAAAATCTGAGCGCGTCTTTCTAAGTCAGCCAGAACTATTTTGGCCACACCTCTACCACGCCAAGCCGATTCTACAAACATCCGTTTAATTTCGCCGATTTCCTCAGCAAGTGGAACAACTGCGCCGCAAGCGATGGGCTGACTTTGAATCCAAACAATGACAAACACAGATTTGGGTTGGCTGAAGTCAAGGGGAGGGAATTTTCCATCCGCCGTATCACCATATAGAGAAGTAAGCTCTTGATACATCCGATTGATCAAGATATTTGATACAGGACTTTCGTAATTTTCTGGGTAAATTAGGAGTTTATCAAGATTTTCGGGCATAATTTCAATTCATATCATGTCCGCTAAATTACTTGTGATAGTGAACCAATCGCTTACCGCACGGCCAGCCTCTAATTGTTTTTCCTACACTTTCTCCTTGGCTGATGGCACAATACCAAACTTATTCAAACCTGCATCGATTTCTTTGAGTAGTTTAAAATCCTCCTCTGGTAAGGGATAGCTGCTACTGCTGAATAAACCCGCACTGACAGGCGGCTGTTTTTCCAAAAAAGAGAAAGCTTGGCGAAACTGATGCGGTTCGGCTTTAATTGGTGAATCAAAGTGACAGGGAATTATCCACTCAAAGTCCCAACTAGCAACTTTATCAGCCCAGTCGATGGTTTCTTGCGGTGCGCGGTTGAGAATCAACGTCTGTAAAATTGGGGCGACAAACAAACGCCCATTCCCTCGCAAAGCATCAAACGATCGCTGCCAATCTGGATGCCAATTAAAAGGATACAATCCAAAATAGGCTTTCTTTGAGCGTTCTGGTGCTTTCAAAGCATCTTGCAACACCTGACTCCATTGGCGGATATTTAGTGCGTTTGGTTGAAAATACAAAGCAAACAACGAGATACGCCCCCAACCCTTACGCCGATTTAGTTGAATGTCTGCAATAATATCAGAAGCATAATCCTTGGCATGAAATAGTAAGGGATATGGATCTAAAAGTGCGATCGCAGGTGGATCTTCTGGGATAGAAAGTACACAATCTGTTACTAAAAGAGTATGCGATCGCTTGTGGAAAAAAGCAACTTCTGCAAACCGACCAGGGCCAAGCTCGATAGGACCTAGCATTGCATAATCAAATTCGTCAGCAAAGGGTGTTTTGCTACTATCTTCTGGGAGTACTTGAGTTCGTTTTGGTGGTAAGCCAAGCCAGCTAAGGGGGAGATTTAGCGGGAAACTCCACTGATGGGGAGCCACAAACACCTGTGAAGTCGGAAAGTATCTGGCGAAGGGACCGACGAATACCTTATGTTCTATACCGGAGATAGTTGGCAGGATAATGTACTTAATGTTACCGTGTTCTCCCACCAACTCAGTCACAAGCCGGATGCACTCTGGGGTTGGTGCAACAGGCGCGTAGACGAGAAGACCCCCAGTTTCGAGCTTAACCACAGTCATGCGAATCGGTACAACAACGTAGAAAATGCCCTGAATCTGGTCAAAATTCCAAATTGTGTCCTTAACCACTTCTTTGCGGATTGTCTGCCGTTTGCCATAAGGGTAGAGTGGCACAACAGGCCATAATCCCCACGAGAAGTCTTTTGGATGTATCTGTTGTGTATTGACTATGCGTTCATCATCAGCCACTCTGCAACCCCTCCAAATTCCCTGCTCAAATTGTTTTTATTTGCTATCCCCAAAGTTGGAGTTTAGCAAATTGTTGAGATAATGATACCAATTCGTAATCGGCTACGCCCCGCTACCCTAACGTAATTCGTAATTCTTAATATCTTTGATGTGGTTGATTTACAATAAAAAACATGAGCAAATATAGAATTTTAAAACCTGAACAAAGTTACACTTTTAGTCAATACTTTTTGTTACCTAACCCAACAATAGATATAGTAGCTGAGTTTGAGTACAGCTACGATCGCACAGAGCTAGAATTACCAAGATACTTGGCTGAGGTTAGCTATTTAGAATTTTTACAAAATTATTTACAGCGCAATATAAAGCTTTTTAATCCGACGACTGAGATATCAATTAGAGAATTTATGATTGCTCCTATTATTGCTGAAATCTGCGCTCAGACAAAAGCTCAGTTATATAGTGAGTATCCAATTAATGTGGACGAAAAGCTCAAAGGTACTTTGGATTATTATTTACATAATTCTAACTCTTTATTGGTGATTGAAGCAAAACAATCAGATATCAGAAGGGGCTTTACACAGCTAGCAGTAGAATTAATAGCCCTCGATCAGACTCTAGATGATCAATCATCAATTTTATTTGGCGCAGTTACTAATGGAGATGACTGGAAATTTGGTACACTCAATAGACAACAAAAGCTAATTACAGAAGATATTAAACTTTATCGTGTTCCTGAAGGTTTAGAAGATTTGGTACGAGTATTAGTAGGCATCCTTTCATCTGAGGCTTGAGGCAAGTTGAATTTAAAAGTCCCTCGGACATCTATGGGAGAGGGATTTAGGGTGAGGGCAAAAACTACGGTTATCAACTAAGATCCGGTTTAAATTCTTATTTTTCTGAAAAAGATTCGTAAAAACTGCCGTAAAAATAGAATGAAATAGCCCTGAATATGATATGACTTATTACATTTTAAAAGCTACCAAGGAAACGGTGCATCTGGGTGGTTTCTCCCATCTACTAAAACCAGCCCTCACTATTAATTCAGGCGATACGGTTGAGGTAGAAACTTATACTGGTTACTACGTTTACGACAAAGCACCACCAGAATTTGTCACACCAGAATTTATCGACATCTGCCAAAATCTTCTACCAGAACGCAAAATTGCTGGGGGGCCGCATTTACTCACAGGGCCGATTTATGTACGCGATGCCGAAGCAGGGGATGTTTTAGAAGTACAATTAGATGCGATCGCACCTAGTTTACCTATCGGCTTCAATGCAATCCGTACAGGCTGGGGAGCTTTACCACATCAGTTTCCTCAACCTGCTTTGAGATTCATTCCTCTAGATTTAGTAAAGAATATCGCTGAATTTCCGGCGGGTGCTGGGATAAAAATTCCCCTCAAACCGTTTTTTGGAATTCTTGGTGTCGCTACTCCAGAAACCTCTCGAACTTCTGTCCCACCAGGTTCTTACGGCGGTAATATCGACAACCAAGAACTACAAGCGGGTTCTCGTTTATTTTTGCCGATTTTTGTACCAGGTGCATTATTTTCTATTGGTGATGGACATTCTGCACAAGGAGACGGCGAAGTAAATGTTACCGCCATTGAAACTTCTATGAATGGTAGAATTACCCTCAAACTTCGCAAGGATTTACAACTGACAACACCAATCGCCGAAACTCCAACTCATATCATCACAATGGGTTTTGCTCAAAGCTTAGATGAAGCTTTAGAATTGGCTTTAAAAAACATGATTAATTTTCTGGAACGCTTCGTAAATTTATCGCCAGAAGATGCTTATGTATTGTGTAGTTTAGCTGTAAATTTTCATATTACTCAAGTTGTGAACAGCCCCCATAAAGGTGTGCATGGAATGCTACCTAAATCAATCTTTTCGCATAAAATTAATTTATAATTTGGAATTTAGCGACCATTTTTTATGTCTAATATCTTGATACAACTGTTGTTAATTGGTTTAGTTGCTGGCGTTGCTGGCGGTATGTTTGGTATCGGAGGCGGCGCAATTATGATTCCGGCAATGGTGTTAGTAATTGGTTTGGATCAGAAATTAGCTACAGGAACTTCTGTGGCTGCTCAAATTTTACCAATCGGCATTTTAGCAGCCTTAGTTTACCAACGCAACGGTAATCTTAATATCAAATATGCCCTGATTATTGCAGTTGGTTTAATCGTGGGTAATTTTTTCGGGGCATTGTTTGCAAATCAGCCGTTTATTAGCAGCGAGTTGATGAAAAAGCTGTATGGCATCTTTATTTTAATAATAGGTATTCGTTATCTACTATGAAATTGAATTTAATTGAGCTTCAGCAATATCTTTGTTAAGCCAGCGCCTAACTGCTCAACAGATTCCTGCTGTTTATGATCTACTAAGGTGCCATCAGGATTGAAAGCTTCGTAAGCTTTGGATAGGGCTATTTGATCGGGAAGTACCAAAACTTTGATGTTTCCCAAAATAGAGCGCAGGTGAACCAAACCCCGCAAACCACCAAAACCGCCTGGGGAAGCGCTCATAATTGTAGCCACCTTACCTGCAAAAGCAGCTAATGGTGCTTCATTTGGGGCTGGACGAGATGCCCAGTCAATGGCGTTCTTCAAAACTGCTGTGAGTGAACTGTTATATTCCGGCGAAGCAATCAGCAATCCTTGATGAGAAATTAGCAAGTCTTTGAAAGTGCGGGCGTTGCTTGGTAGTCCTTCTTGAGCTTCCAAATCTTCATCAAACAGAGGTAAAGGCAAATCGCGGAGGTCTATATAAGTCACTTCTGCGCCTGCTGCTTTAGCGCCAGTCGCCGCGACTTTTACCAATTTTTTGTTGTAAGAATCAATCCGGGTGCTGCCTGCAAAGGCGAGGATTTTAGGTGTAGCTGCCATAATTCTAGTTTGAGTAGGAATAATTAACCTGTTCAGCTGCATTATCCTGTTTTCAGGCGATCGCTATTTGCTAGCTTTAGATTTTCTTTAGAAACCTTCTCTAAGTTACAAAATTACACTAATTTTAGTGAAGACTGAAAACCCTGCTTTGGAAGGTGCTTTGATTTATCCAGGTTCTAAAGCATTTTTTCTAAGAATTGTTTAGCGCGATCGCACTGAGGATTTTGAAAAAACTCATTAGGAGTAGTATCTTCTGCTAAAATACCCTGGTCGAGGAACATAATCCGATTGGCAACAACTCTAGCAAACCCCATTTCATGGGTAACGATCGCCATTGTCATTCCAGATAGGGCTAAAGCTTTCATTACTTCCAATACATCCTTAACCATTTCTGGATCTAATGCAGATGTGGGTTCATCAAACAAAATCATCTCTGGTTCCATTGCTAATGCCCGAGCGATTGCTACTCGCTGTTTCTGTCCCCCCGATAATTTGGATGGGTACACAGACGCTTTTGGCTCTAAACCTACCGATTTAAGCAATTCTAAGCCATGTTCTTCTGCTTTTTGCTTGTTTATTCCTTTCACCTTTATGGGCGCGTAGGTGACATTTTGTAGTACATTCATGTGGGGAAACAAATTAAAATGTTGAAATACCATTACCAAATGCTGGCGCACCTTAGCGATGTTTGCATTGGGCTTGGTAATTTCTTGCTCGTGAAAGTAGATTCTGCCTCTAGTGGGTTTTTCTAACAAGTTTATGCATCGCAGAAAAGTAGATTTACCTGAACCAGAACGGCCTAGTATGGCAACCACTTCTCCTTGGTAAAACTGAGTGGAAATATCTTTGAGTACGTCGAGTTTGCCAAAAGATTTACATAAGAATTCCGTGCGAACGACTACATTATTCACTTTGCCGTAACCTCCTTTCTAAAGCAGATGCACCCAAGGTCATACCCATTACTAAAACATAGTAGATTAACCCTGCAAATAGCAGTGGTTCAAAATAAATATACTTGTTTGCACCAACAATTTGGGCGCTGCGTAATATTTCCACCACCCCAATTGTTGACACTAGCGCAGAATCTTTAAGCAATCCGATAGTTTCATTTACCAATGCGGGGAGAATATTCTTCAATGCTTGGGGCAAAATTACATCCCACATCATCAACCAATAGGGAACACCCATAGACATCGCCGCTTCACTTTGTCCTTTATCCACCGCCTGAATTCCGCCCCTGATAGTTTCCGATATATAAGCGCCAGAATTCAGGGTAAAAGTTAACACCCCTGCCTGCAATGCTGAAATGTCATAGCCTGTAAGCTGGGGTGTTGCGTAGTAAACCAACGCTAACTGTAATAACAAAGGTGTACCTCGAAAAACAGAGGTGTAGACGTTAGCAACCCAGGTAAGCGGCTTGATGCCGAGAATTTTTAATAGAGACAGGATTGTTCCCCAGATTAACCCCAAGGATACAGATAATAGGGTAAACAACAAAGTTAAAGGGATTCCCCGCAGAATAAAGGGAATGTCTGGAATAATTCTGGTAAAATCGAGATTTAATCCGCCTTTGGTAGGAGTTGAAGATGCAGAATTAGCGGTAGTATTCTTTGAAAACCACTTGGCGACAAGTTTATTCAACGTCCCGTTGTCCTTCATTTGTTGAAGGACTTTGTTAAACGGTTCTACAAAAGAAGAACCTTTAGGAAAAGCGATCGCTGATCCACTTGCCTCCTCCGAGGGAATAATATTAAATTCTAAATCTGGGTTAGCTTGGGCGAATCCTTTAGCAACAGTATCCTCAACAATTGCTGCATCAATTCGTCTAGATTTGATTTCTTGAACTACTTCCGGCACTTTATTGAGTTGCTTTAGCTGAATACCTGCAAATTTTTGAGCAATTTTCTGAGCATTTTGTTCTTGTATAGTTCCTAGTTGTACCCCAACCTTTTTTCCTGATAAATCTTGGGGCTGCCTCAAATTGCTACCTTTAGGAGCGACAATAGTATCTTTGGCTTCGTAATAGATAATTGAAAAGTCAATATTTTTCTGACGTTCTGGAGTCGGAGTCATCCCAGCCATGACAAAATCAGCGCGATTTGCTTGGAGTGCAGGAATTAACCCATTAAAATCAGATTCCATTATTTGAAGTTTAAACCCTAGTTTTTCCGCCAGGGTTTTAGCAATATCTATATCAAAGCCAACGATTTGGCGTAGGCGTAGCCCGTCGTAGACATCGCCTCCTTTAGTATCATAAAATTCATAGGGAGGATAATCTGGGGAAGTAATCATCGTCAGCGTGTCTTTACCTAAAGGTGAAGCAGCTTTCAGAGAATTACTATGTCCTGCGATGATGCTGATTCCTACTACTGCTACAACCAGTATCGTTAATAGCCATACTTTTTTCTTCTTCATAAATAACCCACATTCCGCACTTGAAACTATCACATCAATAGAGAAAATTACACCTATGACATACAGCAAAGAAAAATTATAATATCCATTTTTAGAGACTTATCCCAAAATTGACACCAAAATCCTCTCTATTCTCCTCTCTCTGCGTTCTCTGCGCCTCTGTGGTTCGTCAAATTCTGATTTTAGTCGCCTCCAGCAACTTCACACTGGCATAAATAGCATCAATATAAGGTGTGGGAATTTGAGTAAGTTTTCCCAATTCTGCCACCGCGCCAACAATAGCATCTATCTCCGTAGCGCGTCCAGCTTCCATATCTTGTAGCATCGAAGTTTTATGGGCACCAACATTTTCTGCCCCATTAATTCGCGCCTCTAAACTAATGCCAAACTTTATACCCAAATTTTCTGCGATCGCTTGAGTTTCAGTCATCATTTGCCGCGCTAATTCACGGGTGAGGGGATAGCGACAAATATCCTCTAGAGTAGCACCAGTTAAAGCACTGATGGGATTAAAAGCCACATTTCCCCACAACTTGATCCAAATTTCCGTGCGAATTTGATTGCGGATTGGTGCTTTGAATCCCGCCTGTTTTAAAGTCTGTGCTAATAATTGAATGCGTTCTGTTTTAGTGCCGTCGATTTCACCAAGAGTAAAGCGATCGCCTTCAATATGCTTAATCACACCTGGTTCAATTATCTCAGTTGCCGGGTAAACAACACAACCGATGGCGCGGTCAGCACCGATACTAGCTTCAATAATCCCATCTGGGTCAACAGATTGAATCTGCGTACCTTCATACTCACCGCCATACTTGCGAAAGTACCACCAAGGAACCCCGTTTTGGGCTGTTACCACCATTGTATGAGGATTGTAGAGTGCAGGGAGGAAAGGTGCGATCGCAGGCATACTGTGAGCCTTAACAGTTAAAATTACTACATCTTGTAGCCCTGCTTCTTCAATATCGCTAGTTGCCAAAGCCGGAGTAGCAATTTGGCTAGAACCGTCTGCCATGAGTAACTTCAGCCCATTTTTTTTAATTGCCTCCAAATGAGAACCACGAGCGATTAGCGTCACATCTTCACCTGCTAGTGCCAATTTCGCCCCTAAATATCCACCAATCGCACCCGCACCAACAATACAGATTTTCATTTTGTCAAATTACTAATTATTTATTACTCAGCACTTTTGAAGCTTTGCATCGCTTTGAGTAAGTCTTGATGAACAGATTTTGAGGCAGCTATTATCAATCCAGGCATACTATAGTTTTCACAAGTATGCAGTGGTGGTAAAGTTGAACCATCCAAAGTAGTTACAATCCAGCCAGCCTCTTTCGCAATAAAAGCGAGTCCAGCACTATCAATAAATTTACCCGATTTGATCACTGCTCCACTCAAGTCACCACTGAGAATACCATTGAGATTAGGAATTTCAATATCACTAGAGTAATCAGTTGCTATATCGATGACTTTATATCGATCTTTTAGTAAATGTGCGATCGCATTCATTCCCCATCCCAACAAAATAGCAGGTTTGGCGGATGTTATCTGTAACGAGGCACAGGCTTCTAAACTCATCTCCAGCGTCCCTTTAAAAGCACCTTTACCTCGGATAGCGTAAAAATAAGTGTTTTGGGCAGGGGAAATGGCGATTACTGCTTCAAAGTCATCTGAATTTAAAATACTGAGAATAATTTGGTAATTAGAATGTCCATCAATGTAAAACTTCGTGCCATCGATTGGGTCGAGTGTGACTAAATAATCACCTTCTGAACCGAGGTCGGTAGCGCGAAAATACTTAGTGTTATTAGAACTTTCATATTCTTCGCCATAAAAGCGAATATCTGGGAAAGTTCCCAGTAATACTACTTCTACTAGATTTTGAATAGCCACATCTGCATCAGTAAGTGCAGCACTAAAAAAGTTGTTTCCTTGTTCTTTGGCGGGAAGTGCAGCAATTTTTGGTTGAAGAAAATGGGCATAGGCTGCTGCTATTTTCAGATGGGGGAGTAAAGTCTCTAAAATCAGTCGAGTAGTAGGTCTTGTAGACATTGCAGCAAACTCCTTTTAGAAATCATCTACCGTTGGCAGGGCGATAGAATTCTATATCTAGACAAAATTACGGTATCATTTTGATGCAATGATACCACCGTTGCTATATTACTCTAATCTGTGTGTCTGGTTAAGTTGCACAATCCTTAAAGGTTTAGTTTCCACATAGAAAGACTTTGGCTGTTGTTGATTTTGGGTTAGCGATCGCCTCAAAAAGCGTAACCGTTCAGCAATACATAACAAAGGTACTGTACGTACATTGAACGGTGAATAATGTGAAGAATATGTAAAGATGTGTCTTTAGGTAAAGACATTTAAATAAATTCGGTAGTATGTAGGTAGTATAGAGTTAATACAGAGTTATTTAAATTTTCTGTATTTTCACTCTAGTAATTCAATTTGTAAAGTCAATCTCTGCTCCACCCAAAGGCAATCTTATGAAACCATTACGCATTTTCCTAAGCGGCTTAAC
>NZ_JBALCW010000012.1:0-217102 GCF_036917635.1 Nostoc sp. | reverse complement strand
GGGGTCATACTTCAAACTGCTGGAATTCTTTTGCAATATACATTTTGGCAGTTTTTGACCCCTATTTCTTCAAGCTTTGTGAGAAATCCGGGTTAAGCAAAGCGCTAGTCTGACGAATCCACCCGTTACCTTAGCAATGCTAGGCTAGTTAGGGACTTCCAAATAAAAAAATACTCAACTACTTATTGTGGGGTGGGCAACATGAGCGCTCATGTTGCCCACCCCACAAGATTGGGTAATTTATTTCTTGGAAGTCCCTTAGAACTCACACCGATAATAATTAATAAAGGGGATAGATGACATTCGCTTGCTGCGAAGCACCCATCCCCGAATAGCTGCCCAGATCGTGAACCTGGAATCTATAGTCCGGTATCTAATCATCCCAGTATCGGCCGAGATATGTTGATTGTCACTAGGATAGATACTGATTTACAAAATATCTACGAAAGTTACACAATTACTCCTGTTTACCCCTTCCATCGCCAACAGCGCCGTCCCGTAAGCTGCTTCTGTATACACTGAGGCAACAACAGGAACCTGCAAATAACGCGCCCTAATTGCACTCCAAGTTTCATTCGCCGCGCCACCGCCAGCAGTATAAACACGGCTCAACTTATCTGCGCCCTTATGCTGTAATAATTCATACCCTCGCGCTTCTATGCGGGCAATGCTTTCTAACAACCCATGCAGAAATTCCATTGGGTTATCTGGGCGTGGTTCCAATCGTGGCGGTAGATTGGGATCATTAATCGGAAAGCGATCGCCTACTTTCAACAACGGATAATAATCTAACTCGCTGGCAATTGATGCATCAATCTCACAGCTAAGGTTTTCTAACTCAGCATTTGTGAAAAATTGCTTTAGTACTGCACCACCAGTATTAGAAGCACCACCAGTCAGCCACAAATCACCCAATCGATGGCTGTAAATTCCATATCTGGCATCTTCTACACGAGTCCGACTTAACAACTTTAGTACCAACGTTGAACCAAGGGAAGTCACGGCTTCACCAGGTAATTTTGCCCCACTGGCGAGAAAAGCAGCAATACTATCAGTTGTACCTGCACAGACCACACAATCACGGCGTAAACCGAACTTATCCGCAATTTCAGGACGCAATTGGGTAATCGGAGTTCCAGGAGTTAAAACTTTGGGTAGCTGAATCGGTATTTGCAGCAATTCTAGCCATTCTGGGTATTTCAACTCTTCTACGTCATAACCCAGCTTTAAAGCATTATGGTAATCGCTAATCCCCAACTGTCCATGTAAGAGAAACGCCAGCCAATCTGCTTGATGCAGGAAATATCTAGCTTCACTAAAAGCGGGTTGTTGCCTCATCCACAAAAGTTTGGCAAGGCTGGAGGTGGCACTCAACACGGTATGATTGGGGGGTGCGATACTCCTCAAATGCTCTAGCAGCAATGATCCTCGCGTATCGTTGTACAACAGGGGTGCATCTGTTGGATTGCCAGCAGCATCGACTAGCAAGACGGTGGAAGAGGTACCATTAATTGCGATCGCTTTAATTTCTCGCCGCAATTGGTCAGGTATTTGTTCCACCAGCACAAACAAAGCCTCTTGCCAAATTTTTGGCGTAACGGCGGCTGGTGAGTCCTGGAAAGGATATCGCACCTGTGCTTGGATGCTAGCTTCCTGATCAATCACCATACCGCGTGCGCCAGATGTGCCAAAGTCGATACCCAAATACAAATCCATAGTTTTATGAATTTTTTTAATAAAGAATCACTAAGTACTACTGATTAATGACTGCTTTTGTTGCATCTTGTAACAAGATATTCCCCAATCTTGGCAAAACAAGGAAAAGTAGTAAACGAACTGTTCAAAATCTATTCAGGTTAGGAGGTTTTCAGCCATGCCTATTTTAGATACTCTGTATATCGCTCAGATATCTTCCATCTCAGATACTCAAGTCTACATCGCTCTAGTTGTGGCGCTGATTCCAGGAGTTCTAGCTTGGCGATTAGCCACAGAACTTTACAAATAAGCCTACGATGTGACACAGTTAAAAAGCTAATAATCCTGGCAGTACGGGGTGCAATTTCTAGATACTTGTGGCTTTATGCCATAAGTAGCTACGAAACTGGCACTTACGTAAGCCAGGTTATTTTTTAAATGGTGCAACACTTGTACCTATTTCAAAAAAATGAAGTAATATGACAGCTAAATCAGCAGTAATTAGCGCTAGAGAGCTTTTACAGTGCTTCCCTTCACTCAGCGAGGTTATTTTTTAGCATTATGAACGCGATTCAACCCTCCAGACCACCGTTACAACCTATACAAAAACGCCGGGTCATTCCTCGACCAAAACGGCATCTTCGCCAGCGTTCTTACCAGGTGATGGCACTGGAAAGTACAGCCAAAATAACAGTTAATCTTGTGATTACAGCCGTTGCAGCATCAGCCTTATCACAACTTTTGCCTTATCATTGGTCACAGCAAGAAAAGTTGCGCGAAATTAGTACTGAAGTCAAGCTGATGGAAGGACATGTCGATGGTTTGCAGGTGCAATTTAGCCGTAACTTCGATCCTCAGGAAACTAAAAGTATTATGCAAGAACAAGGATACCGATTTGATCCTAGCCAGCGTCGGGTCGTGTTGATGAATCGCGATCGCCGAGAAGATGAACAAACAGAGTCATCACCTTAAGACAAATAGCAAATTTGAAATTATTTAACTTTCTTGTGATTCAGGCTACGTATAAACCGGGTGTTAATTTATATTATTGCTAACAAGTAATGGTTAATAGCTAATTTTTGAAAAGCTATGTATATCATCTATTAGTCATTAGCGATACAGCGTCACTAAACTCTAATTCAAAATTTAATAATTTATTTTGAATTTTGAATCCCCCAGAAGAACTAATCTACCAATTAGGACGCTGATTCAGATAGCAACTCGTTTAGCCAATTTTCGAGTTGTAAACGCAAGCGACAACCAGTAATATCCTTACTGTTGTGGAATGATGGCAGTTGAGTGAGGGCGCGACGATAATCAGCTAACGCACAATTCCAGTCACCCCAAAGATGGTAAGTTCTGCCGCGTTCAGCCCAGATATGACCTTCTAGTTGACCAAAAAGCAGTGCTACCTCAAAATTCTCAATTGCCTCCTCATATTGCCCCAAATCACGCCAGGTAATGCCTCGGTTAATCCACGCCCGGACATGGCGAGGATTGAAATCAATAGCTTGATCGTAGTCGGCAAGTGCTGCTGCTAATTCTCCACAAGCCGCATAGTAATTTGCCCGATTATTATAAGCACTAGCTAAATAGGGATTAAGTTTGAGGGCGGTATTATAGTCACAAAGCGCTTTTTGCCTTTCACCACTTTGGAAATAAATTAGGCCCCGGTTGTTGTAATCAATGGCATTGTCGGGATGGCGGGAAATTAGTTGGCCCAAAAGTGCGATCGCTTTAGTATAATCTCCTTGTTGAGCCGAACTCAAAGCACAAGAGCGTAAATAGCGATCGCCTAAAACAGATTCGCCACTGTCATTTTTCCTATGTGCTTGGACTTGATGTGTAATATTTAAAACAATTTTATATTTATTACTTTGCTGGTCACCACCAGCTAAAAATGAGTGAATATTCATATTTACCTATACTAAATCCGTGCTTCGGGGAATCAAATTTTAGTTTTCGTCTGCTAGTGGTTTTACTATTATGTTTATTTTTAAAGTATTTAGGGTTACATGAAAGCCATCTCAAGAGATAACTTAACCTAGCCGCACAAGATAAATCTACGCCCTAGATAAACAATTAATCCTCAAACCTAATCATGAATACTTCATCCCCAGGGTGAATTCCAGAAATGGCAGATGTCAATCTCAAAGGCTAGTCAAGTAGTGAGAGCAGCAAATTGGTAGAATGCCAACAAGCCGTTCATTAAAGAGGGGATGAGGAAGCAGGGGGAGAATAATTAATGCCCAATGCCCCATTCCCCATCCCCTAAATCCAATTTTTAAGTTTTGAGAAATTTTCTGATGACAACCGCAATTTCCTATTCCAATGCCCCTGATTTAGCAACCGATGATTACATTGTTATCGGCTTGGCAACCTGCTTCGTCAAAGAAGATGGAGAAGTTTATCAAATCGAAGTTATAGAACCTATTCCCTCTGCGGCTTTGGAAGCGCTCTTAAAGGGCATTCCTACGTCCTATAAGCTGGCTCATGCCACAACTTTGGGATCTGTGCTGGATGGCGATTCACAACTGTTGCCAGATGGCTTCCCAGAGTCGGCTCAGTTTGGAGAGGAATTTGTGCCACGGGCATTTGCAGCAGCTCGTACCTACAAGCGTCGTGAATCTGCAAAATCTTTAATTCCTTTAGGTACAAACTACACTGAATTTAAGTATTCCATTGAGCGCAAACGTGTATTAAATGCCGCTAGAGTTGTAACGAAAGAAGATAACGTTAAACAGCATTCTCACACTCATAAAGTTCTATAAGTAATTATGCTCAAACTTTACGGTGGCGCTCGTAGTCGAGCCTCAATTGTTCAATGGTATTTAGAAGAACTAAGAGTACCCTACGAATTCGTCAAGCTCGATATGCAAGCAGGTGTTCACCTCAAGCCTGAATATTTGGCGATTAACCCAGTTGGTAAAGTTCCAGCAATTGTTGATGGGGATTTTCAGCTTTGGGAATCTGGGGCAATTTTGCTGTATCTTGCCGATAAGTACGCTAAAACTCCACTTTCACTCCAAGAACGTGCTGTATTTTACCAATGGGTATTGTTTGCCAATGCTACCCTTGGCCCAGGAATTTTTGGAGAAGAAAATCGGGAACGAGAAATGCCCCGCTTGTTGACTCCATTAAATGAAATTTTCAGTAAGCAAGCTTTTTTGCTGGGTAATGAGTTCACTGTTGCTGATGTAGCGGTGGGGTCTATTTTGAATTACATTCCCATTCTGCTGAAGCTAGACCTCAGTTCTTACCCAGAGGTGTTGAACTATATGAAGCAGTTATCTGAGCGTCCAGCATTTCAAAAGAGTATTGGCGGACGGGCTTAAAATAATTCGTAATTCGTAATTCGTAATTCGTAATTGAATTCTTAACTACGAATTACGAATTTGTTAACGATAGTTTGTAAATTGTAAAGCAACTGGGTAGTCTTCTTGTTTCAGGCGTTGCATGACTACTTGTAAGTCATCTTTAGATTTGGCAGAAACCCGCACAGCATCACCTTGGATTGAGGCTTGTACCTTTTTGAATTCGTCTCGAATCAATTTGGAGATTTGTTTGGCAATTTCTTGACTAATGCCTTTTTTGAGTTTGATTTCTTGACGCACCCGATTACCACTGGCTGATTCAACTTTGCCAAAATCAAATATTTTCTGGGAGAGGTTACGCTTGGCGGCTTTTTCCCGCAGAATGTCGTGTACAGAATCTAAGGTAAACTCGCTGTCAGTACTAACGTTAATGTTTTCTTCGACTAACTCGACAGTAGTTTGAGTATCTTTGAGGTCGTAACGACCTTTGATGTCTCGGATAACTTGATCGACAGCGTTAACCAACTCTTGTCGGTCAAAGTCGCTCACAATGTCAAAGGAAAATGTAGAAGCCATAAAACATTTTAGATTTTAGATATTGGATTTTGGATTGGATATTGGAAAAATTTTTTCTCATTCCCCATTCCCCATTCCCCATCCCCCACTTAATTAGTAGCTTGGATGATGCTCAAGAAGATAAGAGTGATAGAGCTAACCATACCAGTAGCAAACATGAGCGATCGCAAAAGGGGTATATTCAAAATATAAAAAATTGAGTATAGCAAACGGGCTACCACAAAGGCGATCGCAGCCACTTGTGCTGTAGTTGAATTTACACCAGTTACATAAGCCATCAATGCTGCTGCGGCAAACACCATAAACGCTTCAAAGGTATTCTGATGCGCCCAAGTAGCTCGTTGGGCATAAGGTGGCAATTTATCAAACATCGCGCGAGGAGTAGAAAACGTTTCATACCCAATACGCACACGGGCATAAGCTACTAGCAAAAATGGCACGTAAATTAGAACGGCAGCAGCAGCGATCGAGTACAAAAAAATTATCATTACTTATTAGTCATTAATTATTAGTCATCAGTCATCAGTCATCGGTCATTAGTCAAATACAAAGGACAAATGACAAATGACAAATGACTAATCAAAGTAGAAAAGCGTCACCACTTTTCTTTGTTCTTCTGCATCCTGACAAGTTTGTAACAGGGTGCGACTGTCGTGAAACGCAAAGCAGATTAGTTGCTGGCAACGGGAGACAATCTCCTTGTTGCACAGGTAACTAGCTTCAGCAAGGGACAGAGTATCATTACTGGGATTTTCGACTAGATGCATTACCTGTTCTAGTTGCTGGCGCGATTCCAAAGGCTGGCGTTCCAGGCTTTGGGGTAGAATCACCGTCAACAAATTTGCATCAGCCCGGGTTGCTCCCTTGATGGCCGCTGAATTTGTACCTGTAGCACCAGAAGTAATGATTCGATTACCCGATAAAACTAGGGCATAAGTCATCATTTCAATAAGATTCTGATGCGTAATCGGCACATGACGAGAACCCAGCAAGGCGATTCTTTTAGAACCCGTTTGCTGGATTGTCGCCAGTTCTTGCGCTAATGTATCTAGGTTAATAAGGTCTGTTGATTGGCTCAAAGATCGGGAAAATCAGATTAAACGACCCAGATATTCTACCAAACAGCGTGTAGATACGAAGAAAACTTGAGTTAAACATTGCTACTAATTTTCGATTGTTTGGTTCAGTAACTCCATTACTTGCTTACACCAGGCTAGCCAATGTGTTTCGTAACTAATGCCATTTAGGAGAGTTAAATACTGAAATTTGCCTGATTCTGGCAGTTCTTGCGGGTTCTGAAAGTAGCACTGTTCTAATTCCTTGTACGTAGATAATTTTTTCAGATGGGCTTCTTGGTGATGTTCTAGCTCCGCCAAGATAATTTGGTTAGGAATAATATGACCAGCAAAAATTTTTACAAGTAAATCATCTTTAATCGGTGTGGGTTCACAAGGTTGAGCAATCCACTCTTTAAGGTGCTGTTCCCCCAAGTCTGTAACGCTGTAGAGTCTTTTATCTGGCCGTCTTGTTTGAAGAATCGACTCGGAACTAATCGATCCTTGATCTTCTAGCTTCGCCAACTCCCGGTAAATCTGCTGGTGACTTGCTGACCAGAAAAAGCCTACAGAGCCATCGAATCGCTTTGCTAAATCATACCCACTACAGGATGCCTCAACCAGAGCAGCTAGTATTGCGTGCGCTAATGCCATAATTTTTAATTCACTACTTGACTTATGCAATTAGTTGCATAATAATATTTATATGCAATTAGTTGCATATTAACTTAAACAACAAGGAGTGAGAGATGCCTCAAGTAATACCTGGACGATTTACAGCCGAGATTGATGAACCCTTTGTTGTATTTCTAATTGGGATGCGAATTAATAAATTATTCGCTTTTTCCAAATGGATTCCCACAGCCAGGGCAATGTCGCCCATGCTACGAAGCCTTAATCAGAATCCCGAAAAAGGGTTTTTAGGAGGAGAAGGGTTTATCTATCCGCGAGGGGTAGGACTGATTCAATACTGGCGATCGTTCGAGGATTTGGAGCATTTTGCCAGAAATCCAGCCGATGCACATCTAAAAGCTTGGCAAAGGTTTAATCAAGGCATTGGTGCTGATGGTAGTGTCGGCATTTGGCACGAAACTTATTTAATAGAGCCGGGAAAATATAAGGCTATTTACGGCAATATGCCTGTCTTTGGATTAGCTGCTGCAACTAAGCACATCCCAGCTATGGGGCGCAAAGAAACAGCACGCCGTCCCTTGGGAGGTGACGGCGAGCCAGCTGTACCCTCACCAGTAATACAGCCTCCCAACTGATAACTGAGCAATGAATCTAAGACAATGCCGCAGAGGGAGTTAAACCTAGTTTGGATAACAAGCGGTCAATGTCAAAATGCTCGGACATCAACTGGCGAATATACTGAACCTTAATCGGCTCGTGGACACGGACTTGACCAAAAGTGCGGTCAACAATTTCTACAGTCGTCAGGGTATCTAAGTCAACAGACAAAATGGGTATTTCTAGTTCTTCAGCGCGACTGAGAATGAACGGTGGGGGTGGTAGTTGCCCCGTGAGAATTAAACATTGGGTAGAAGTTTCCAAAGCCGCTTGCTGAATTTCCACGCGATCGCCTCCTGTTACCACTGCCATATTCCGGCGTTTGCGGAAATATTTCACAGCTGAGTTGACATTCATCGCTCCAATTGCCAGACTTTCCACCAACAAATCCATGCGATCGTTGCGACAGAGAACATCAGCCTTTAACTGTTTGACTAGTTCGCCAACACTGACACTGCGGAGCAAATCGCTATTGGGCAGCATTGCTAGCACCGGAATCCCCTGCTGTTCCAAAAACGGACGCAAGAGAGTGTCAACTGCTTCTAGTTGAGTGACAGGGATATCATTGATTACAACTCCAATCAAGCGATCGCCCACACGCCCTTTAGCAGCCAATAGTGACTCAACCGAAAGCAACGATTTATAGCGGGCTACTAACAGCACGCCAGCATCTAATACTTCAGCCATTTGCAGCAAAGACAAGTCAAACAAATTGCCTTCAGACAAATCACCCGGTCCCTCCAGTAACACTAAATCTCCTTGGGACTTATGCAAATATTCCTGTATTAGAGACTGCTGATAATCGGTTTTGTCTTCCCCTCGCAAGCGCTTTTGCACATTTAGTTCATCCAAAGCCAGCATTGTAGGTGCAACGCGGTTTTCCGGCAAATTGAGGCTAAGAGCGATGAATTGGACATCTTCCTCAATCACGGTTCCACTGGACGAATTCAAACACGTACCAAGCGGTTTACCGTAGGTAATATCCAGTCCTTTTTGCTGTAGCTGATGAGACAAACCCAGAACAGTTGCAGATTTACCGCTGTAAGTCTCGGTTGATCCAATCAGCAAATATTTAGGGGATTTTGGCACACATGCACTCCTAATTTTCCTAATTTCAAAAGTCAGAAGAACCCAGCTAGGTGTTTCCTAATTCTAGTTCCTTCTGGCAAAAGCCTCTCGCTCTCACAAATTAAGGTTTCCCAGAATTAGCTTCTGAATAAGCAGGGGCAGGGGAAAGGTATTATTGCTTGTGTCGGCTCTTAACGTGTACGCCTACCTTGAAGATTTGTCATTACCAAACAAATATCATTGCTATAGCGCTTCTAAATATCTTGCAGCATTCAGGGTTAGCACCATAGCCCGCCCAAAAATAAATTTCTCTTTCTTGTAGCTCAAGCCCACTATAGCGGTTCCTATTCAGATGCGGTACAACATAACATCACGAGGTGTAGGGGTACGGCACTGCCGTGTCCCTACGGGTGTACCTCACGTAAACGAGAACCGCTATAAACGTGGAATCAAACCCTTGTTCAGTCTTCTTTAGAAGACTTGAGCTATTAGCCTCGGAATTCATTCTGATGCGGTTGGTTGAGACTGGTGCAAGAATCTGCTTCAAACGGATTCAATTAAGTTAGTTTGAGTCCGTTTTTATTGACTTATCTTACACTGCTATCTGTGTTGTCTGTATTTTTAGCCCAAAATTGCGTTTATCAGATATCAATTTGAAGTAATTATAAACTTATCAATAGTAATATTGAGTAGTTTTTTAATTTATGACTAATCTTGTTGACTTATATTATTCTCTTGTGTCAGCATAAACACAAGATAAGTATTTTGGTTTAAAAATTCATAAACTTTAGAGGTTATAAAAAATTAGTGCGCTTTAAGGATTACATTATTTGCAAAACTGAAGTTTGGTTATGGTAATTCATTACGATGATGTACTGGAGTAGAGGAATTTCAAAAATCCTATATTTTTATTGTAAGTTCAAGGGTTTAAGGGACTGACAAGAAATAAATTATTCCAATAAACGAACCACTCCAGACACAGAGAACGCAGAGAGAAGAAATAGAGAGAGTTTTTGCGTCAGTTTTGGAACATTTTTTATTTGGAAGTCCCTAAGACCCCAACCATTATATGTAGCACCAGTTTCAGTCGGGGTTTAAATCCCCCGATAGCGCCAGCATTAGCTCATCCTGGAGCGTCAGTTGCCACAACGCTCTTAATCTATCGCTTGGCACTTCTCTTCTCTACGAGATGCACTCGCGTTCGTCTGAAATGTCTAAAATGTTTGAATGCGTGAATTTTGAATTGTCTCAATACGCTTGAATCTTTTTATTTTAGATGGCAAGATGTTTTGGATTTTTAAGGTATTAAAATAACAGGTTTTTTGTAAACTAATCAACATTTAAAAAGGTAAAATATGGAAATGGATACTGTTGAAATTACTTCTGAAAAAAGTCAATTTATAAATAATCTTTGTCAAGAACTTCAAGAGAACTTAGTTCAGGGCTGGCAAAATTTTAATATAAGTGAAAACGTCAATATATTGAGCGGATTTTTTGAATTTATTTTTAGGGCTGGATTTGACGAAAGCCAGTATAGAAAAGTAATACCTAACCCTGCCTATGACAATGCTGCTCGATTGATTGGTAAGCCTTTTTTGGAAACTGCCAGGAAATTTGAAATTCATTTCGATGAAATTTTTCCTGGAAGCTTTTCTGAATCCCAAGAAGCAGAAAAGGAAGGTATTGAAATTCGCATGTTTAAGCTGAAAGCTTTTTACCGAAATAAACCTTTATGCCTATTCTTACTCAAGTTTCCTCATTATCATGAAAAATTTGGCTTTCCACTCTCACCACAATTAGAAATTTTAGAGTTGTATTGATTGTAGGAAATACCTAGCGTTAAGGAATAGGGCAAAGGGACAGACAGTGGGTCTCAATACTGCTCGGATAAGACTAAAAACCTTGGTAGAGACGCGAAATTTCGCGTCTCTACAGGTCTAAAACACTATCGAAAAATCCAAAACCCAGTATTGCAGTGGGTCTGTTCTATCTCCCCTGCTCCCTGCTCACTTGCCTCTTGTTCAATATTTTCCTCAAAAACCCAACACTTGCTTTGATTTTTCAAGTACTTCTTTGGGGCGAAATGGTTTCGTTAGATATAAATCTATAGTTTTTTCAAGTATCTTGTTGCTACTACTCGTAAATTGGGACTCAGGTTTTTTGAGTATGTAGGTGAGCGCATTTCTGAGACTAGAATAATCTTCTGTTTGGCAAAACAATACAAGAGTGTAGCAAAAAAAGGTGCGATCGCACCTGATTTTGCTACTTTTAAAAAGTATTTAGGAAAACAGTAGCTTCAGTTAGATCCGAGAGTAGCGAAAACGAAGTCTAAGTAGCCGAAGCCAGCGTAACCACATTTGTGCCGGTTGTTCAAAGAACGTGAAAATATCACCGAAACCCAAATTAGTTTTGTGATGGTGTAACCAATGTCTCTCAGGAGTAGTAATAAATAGAATTTGGCATAAAATATTCACAGCCTTTGAAGTTTGCCAACCTAGTATACTTACGTGTCTCCACCATACATGAAACTGACCAAGCAGTAATCCAGAGATAACGCCGATGGGAGAGAAAGGCCACAAGACTACTGCTACAAGTACATAAGGCAAAGCTCCCAAGATACCATCTAAAAGAACCTGGGAATTAAAAGTCAAAATAGCGTAGTGGCGGAAGTCCTTCTTCCAGGAGTGGTGCGTTTTTAAATGTAGGCTACCAAAAACGTGCTCGGGTACGTGGTAAAAGAATGTGGATAAAAAATCACCAAAAAACAGTAATATCCAAGCAACAGCGATAGCCTCAAGCATTTGTACTCCTCAAGTAAGTTAAGAAAACTCCACAATAAATATGCAAATTTTATGCTCTAGGCGTAGACACCTGATTTTCTATGATCCTTGCATCATCTGTGCATTTCATCGGTCTACACTCCAGTTAATTTGGGGAGAGAGTATATGGAATTGGGTGAGTTGCAATTTCATGAATCTACAATCCTTAATGCAGTAAACAGCAACTCGTAAGAACCTCCAATTTGGCTTTTAACTCTGGATGAATGGTAACAATACATCTAAAATTCGATGGGAATACTGTGTTTTACCATAGCTACTACATAATCTTCTTACTAAGGCATACAGCGTAAGCAAAGGTTAAGTTAAAATTAGTACAAATTTAGGTTAAGGCGTTCTTAAGTATTATTAATATTATAGAAATAGGCATTATGCCAAAGTAGCCTGGGTTATCAAGGTGACGAAAGTTGCTTGACAATTAAATTAAGAAACCGCAAAATTTGGATAATCTAGAATTAACTACATGCGATAATAGTAGGCTATCAATCAGCATCATCCTCTCTTCAAATCCCCGGATGAAAAGAACTTAATACTTAATACGCTAGAGCAATGGATTCTTAACGAATACTGTCAATTAGTCGCACTATTGAAAATAGGAGGTATTGGTAAAACGGCCTTGTCTGTAAAATTTGCTTAACAGATTCAGAAAAACTTTGAGTATTTAATCTGGCGATCGCTAGCAAAGTGCGCCTTTCTTGTCTACCTACTTAACACCCTGCTTTGATTATGAAAGAAATGTTCAGAAATGTTAACAGAGGCTAATGTGGGGATAGCTGCGGCGGGTTGCGCCAACGCAGATGGGTTTATCTTTTGGTTTGTGAAAACTGAACACTACTAATCAAGCTCTGGAGTATAAAAAAGTGATTGAATTAAATCAATATAAGGTTTTGACTTTCGACTGTTACGGAACCCTAATCGATTGGGAGAACGGTATCTTGGGGGTGCTAAAGCCACTTCTGCTGGCACATAACACTAATTTGGATAACGATCAAACTCTGGAACTGTTTGCTGAATTTGAAGCAGAACTTGAAATTGGAGATTATATCAAATATCGAGAAGTTTTGAAGAGAGTAGTTCAGAGATTTGGTGAACGATTTGGCTTTGAGCCAACTGCTGAAGAACTAAATTCAGTTGCCAATTCAATTCAGCATTGGCTGCCTTTCGCTGATACAATTGAGGCACTTAAAACCCTCAAGCAAAAGTTTAAGCTGGTAATTATCTCAAATGTAGATGACGATCTCTTTGCTTTTTCAGCAAAGCACTTGCAGGTCAAATTTGACCAGATAATCACAGCAGAACAGGCAAAAAGCTACAAACCCTCCTTCAACAACTTCAGAGTGGCTATTGAAAGAATTAATTTGCCGCTAGACCAAATATTACACGTTGCTGCTAGTGTATACCACGATATCATTACAGCCAAATCTTTGGGACTATCAACAGTCTGGGTAAATCGTCAAGCAGACCAAAAAATAATTGACACCACAATTTTAGCAATAAGTCAAGCTGATTTAGAAGTACCGGATTTAAAGACCCTCGCTGCTTTGAGTTCAGCAAAATAATACTAAGGAATAATTACTCAGTGCCTAGCAGGATCTGTTGTTACAAAACGAAACAGGAATTGCAACATAGATTGATTCTGTCTTAATCTGGAAAAACTACTACGCCAGTTTGACGGCACGTTTGCCCTTCTTTTGAGGGTGAGGCCCAAGGGACGGGTGACGCTCGTACCAAAGCTCTGCTTCTGGCTTTTCTTTCCTGGGCGTGCCGATAAACTTGTTCAAGAAAACACTTTGATAGCCTAAAACGATGAAAGCATCTGCTAATTTCGACTTTGAAGACGAGAAATTTAATGCACCGCCTTCTCAAGTCCTTCCCTGGTGTCAGATGATTAATCCTCGGTATGGCACAGATGGTATGCAATCCCACGGTTTGGCAATTAAGCTGGATAATGCTAATGCTGTCGGCTTTGTGCCAGATGATAATTGGCAACAAGTAGAGCATGAATTTACCACTGGAGTCGAAACGGTCTTTATTACCACTACTCCACGCGTGGTTATAGTGCGTCGAGGGCCATTGTCTGTCAAAGACCGGGAAAGTGGTTTAAAACTGGGTACGCTCAAAGAGAATTATGATGCTTTTTTAGCCGACAAACTTAAATTTAAAACCTTTACTCGCTATTTAATTTTTCTAGTGGGAGAGAATAAAAAGTTTTTACATGAATCACCACTACAACTAACTCTTAATGGTGCCGCCGGAGCGAGTTTCAGCAAAACCTACTGCGAATATCAACAAGGCAAAGTAGTTAGTGGATTCGTTGCTGAACTAGAAAAAGTTTATGCCATTTACCGCAAGCAACCCTTGACACCAAAAGGCCCTTTGTTCCAAGCTCACGGGATTTTTTGCCCGATAATTGAGTGTGAAGAAAGAGGTATTGAACCAAATACAGTTCTGGTAGCTTCAACTGTAGACTACAAACATCCCACGGTTGGGACTTTAACACAATACTTAATTGCTTCCGATTCTCTTGAGTCTGCAATGATTTGTAAAACTTTTGAAGAATACAAAGATTTTGGGAAGGAACCTGTAAAATCAGAAACACCTAAATTGGCGATCGCAGGAGTTTCTAACTCTTATGTTTATGCTGATGAAGATGATTTTGCTTATCCGCCGTACTAAAGAGAGTGAAGAGTGATGAGTGAGGAGTGATGAGTTTTGAATTAATAACTCCTAACTCCTAACTCCTAACTCCTAACTCCTAACTTTATTGCTTGAGCAGCACATAATACAGTGAACCATTACCGCCTGTGATGCCAGCGCGATCGCCTGCTAGTTTACCAGAACCCATGAAATAATCCACCCGGCCAGGGCCTTTAATGGCGCTTCCTGTATCCTGGTCAAGCACAAAGCGGCTGACACTACGCCTCTCTAGTTTGCCACCACCAGCAGAATAGGGAAATGAGTTGTAAATCAGCGCTAGCGCTCCCGGTGGCATGAGAGACTTATCTGTAGCAATAGAACGTTCTGCTGTTACTGGCACATGAATACTGCCTGTAGCTCCTGTACCACCAGTTTCTTGGAAGAAAATAAATCGTTCCCAGCGTGGCAGATAATTGCTCAACTCGTAAGGCTTTTGTCGGAAGTAAGCGATCATCCGTGGTAAGGTCAATCCTGATAATGGAAGTTTGCCATCTTTGGCTAGTTCTTTGCCGATACTAGTCCAGGGGTAATCGGTTCCACCTGCATAGCCAACTGACGTTGTTTTGCCATCAGTTAATTTAATTTGGGCAGAACCTTGGATATGTACCATGTATGCGTCTAAGCGTTCGCGGAACCAAAGTAGTTCTAAACCGTGCAACTTGCTCTTATTCCCTTTTAAACCATCCCTCCCTTCCAAATCAATTCGTTTTGGGTGGGGTTTGGGCCATTGACTGAAATCAGGTGGTAGCCGATAAAGAGGATATTTATATATTGCAGTCCTGACACGGCTGGCGGTGTAAACAGGTTCGTAGTAAGCAGTGAACTTAACAGTACCCTTGCCATCATTTCCCACAGACTGGTAAAAGACAAACTCTCGACTGACAGCAGCCTGTAATTGGGCTGCTGAATTAGAACTAACAACCAGTTGGCGGAAGCGTAGCAAACTCCTTTGAACGCGATCAAGGGTAATTTCCTTCATCGGATAATTTTGATATGCTGCGATCGCTTCTTTCTTTGTTAGATAAACCAGACTGTTATCAATAGAAGCCAACAGCGCCTTGCGATCGCCTATTTTACCCCTTTGACCCCAAATTTGGTCATCCAAACCCAAGCAAGTCTGCTGGAGCCTACAATCGGTTCTAATAGCGATTGGTTTTAGCGGTGGCGTTATCTCAGGAGTAATTGGTATTGGCTGAGGTGGGAGATCAGGAGTTATAGGTACTGGCAACGGCAGGAAGTTAGGAACCTGAGCAACAGCCGACCAGAGAGGGTTTACAAGGGCAATTCCCAGACTTAAGGAAAGCAAAGCAAAGGTTTTTCTCATCATTTAGTTGAATCTTTCAACACTGGAACTAAAAACGGGTTCTACCCGGATTGCCACAACCCTAGAAGGTCTTACTACCATATATTCCCCTTGAATATTTTTGATCGGCACGCTAATAAAGTCATTTGAAGCAGATTTTGGCACAAGTTCGCCGCTATACCACTTCTGAAACTCTTGAATAGTCGGAAAACGTACTTCTTCTCTGTGGCCGCTTTCCAGTAGGAGGTATACGGCATATTCATTTGGAGTTCTAGCCATAAGATTGAATCATTTGAAAACATTCAACCCATTGTTAACCACCTAACCCCCGAATGAAAAGGGTAAGCATACGGGAGGTTGGAATGAGGGGGACAGGGGAGAAGAGTTTCCCCTCTGCCTCTTTTCAATGCCCAATGCCTAATGACTCTTCACTCTAGACGCCTAATCTTTTAACCAGTTCCTTAATGTATGACGAATACCGAGATATTAAGCCGACAATATAATCAGGCGGCAACAAGACGGCAAGTTAGTGCTGATTGACTTTGGCGCAGTTAAACAAGTCCAAACTCAACTGCTTACACTTTCAGGGCGCACGGAGGCTACTATTGCCATTGGCACCCCAGGATATATGTCTACTGAACAGGAGCAAGGTAAGCCGCCGGCAATTTCTAGAGTATTGGGTTCGTTGCGAAAATGCTCTACAAGTTGAGTTTCAAAACTCTCGGTTTTATCTGCTAAATTAGTTGGATTAAGTGTTGCATCTTTATGAAAAAAGTTACTATATTATGGGTTTTTAGGAAAATTTTCAAAAACCTCTTTAGCTGAAAAATTCGGTGTTATTTCCGGCGTGAACGTTGAGTTTAATTCTACTCTAGGTTCTAATAGGGGAACAATACGATTTTGTGTATAGTTTCTAACTGCGTTTACCATTTGGATGAGAATCTCCGCTTGGTAAACCACTTCATTTTGCGCCCTTCCCTGAAGTAAACTGGATAAGGCAACGCCACTACCCAAAATACTAACTATGAAAACTAATATTAAAATTAAGTTAAATTTAGCACCTATTTTTAAGTTCTTTAACGTAATGTTGTTTAACATAACCTAAGCAACGAAGGTGGTATATAAGGGGAGCATCGCAATGAGTGCTTAAATCTTTTCCCTCACCCCCAGCCCCTCTCCCATATTTGGGAGAGGGGAGACATAATTCTAGTTCCCCGAATCTCATATGACGGGATTCGGGGTTAAGGGATGAGGGGTATCAAGGTTTTTGCAGATTTGGGATGATCCCCTATATTAAATGTGTCTAATATTTATTTCTACCTCTGATAAACCATGTCAACAACATTTAAATAAATATTAATTTTTTCCTGCAATATAACCTATTTAGGCAGCAGTGAAAGTTATCTAAATTAGTCTTGAAAGCCAAGTTGTTTTCTTAACCATAATTAGTAATGTTTTTGCGATTTCCTCGTCGTTTATTTCTATTTAATCTGCTAGGTTTGACATTTGCCGCCTGCCAATCACCACGGGAGTTTGAAGGCACATTAACTATTGGTGTTATAAACTATGGTGGAGGCGAACAAATAATTAACCAATATGCTAAATTTAATAATTACTTGGGTGAAAAAACAAACTCATATATTCAGCTAGAGCCTGCTTTTAATGAAAACAAAGCGGTTGAGCGCCTTGAGGCTCGTGCTTGGTCATTGGTATTTGCTGCACCGGGTTTAGCTGCGATCGCAATCGCACGTCATCAATATGTTCCCCTGTTTCCTTTAATAGGTATTAGTAATTTACGTTCAATCTTTGTTGTTCGCAAAGACAATCCAATATCCGACTTAAAACAGCTACAAGGTCAAACGATCGCTTTAGGTCAGTTAGGTTCAGCAACAGGATATTACTTCCCACTTTACAATCTTTTTGGTACAACACTAGCAGAGATTCTATTTGCACCCACACCTAAAGCCGCGCTGGAATTGGTCGCTGAGGGAAAAGCGATCGCCTGTGCTGTCTCGGAGGCTGAATTGAGTCTTTACGGTTCACAGTTGGGGTCAACCCAATTCCGTATCCTATTTAAAGACCCTCACTATGTACCATTGGGTGTTGTCTTGATTGGGCCTAATGTCGAACGTAACCGTCAAGAGTTTATCCGTAAAGTAATGAGCGATGCGCCTTCAAGTTTAGCTGAAGAAGTAGGATATGTACCCAATGGACAAGTACCAGATTACAAATACATGATTTATATGGTTGATCGGGTGAGTTCTATTACTTCCAAGCTGCAAAATAAACCTGTTCGTTTATTTTAAATACTCATTCAAGAAGATTTTTATGTCTTATCTTTCTACTAATTCAAAGTTCTTATACCAATTTTGTATGAAGATGCGCTAAATCATATTCTAAGTATAAGAAAGAAAAACGAACCACAAAGGACACAAAGAAATAAAGAAAAACTTATACCATTTTACTTTAATAATGATACAAATACGCTCTTTTGGGGCATGGCATTGCCATGCCCTTACGAGAAATCTATATGTATCAGGATTTTCGTGAATTGCTATTAAAAGGGTTTGACGCAGCCTCACAAATAAATGGTATTAAAGTAATAGTTGGAGAACTTACGGATTGCTCAAAAAAACAATTTGAATCGTGCTAGCTGATTTTGAAGCGTTTCTGTTAGGATTTTATTTAGTTCTATGGTGTCTTGGAATTGCAAAATTTGCTGTGTCGGTAAATCGAAGGGAAATTGCCCTTCAAAGTCTGGACGTTGCATCTGCGCTAGTAAAATTTGCTCAGACCTCTTACTTTGGATAGCATAACCAATCTCAATACAGACATTCGGACTAGGAATTAGTTGAGGAGTTTCTTTACCGTCAATACTAGCAATGGGCGTGGTGTCAGCGATAAATAACAAACTTTTACGGATTTTTCGCATGATCGTGCGGTTAATCCTTACAGTCGCATCGCTGGGGCGAGAGGATTCTACCAATGTTAGGGGAAGGCGCGATCGCTTGTTTAAAATGTCCAAACTTTTTCGCAGTTCTTCTCTGAGAACATTCGTCGCTGCGGCATACTCTGTTTGATAAGATAAAAAAATCATTGGTTCTAACTGAGCCAACAGCGCCTGTTTGGTAAAATAAATTTCATGACTAATTAAGTCAATGTTGGCGACGCAATAGCCACCGCTACCTTCAATATAAAATTCAATATTTTCTCCTTCCAGATAGCGTCCAAACCAAGTTGATTTCTTAACTTCGTCGCTTTCTTCTAAAAAGTCTGCTCGCAATGCTGATCTCAACAGGCTTTTTTTGCTTAACCGAATGTCTGGCGGACGTTTTTCCAGTTCTGGAATCGGCTCGTAATCTTCTAGATACCACGCTCTGAGCGCAATAATTGACATAAGGCGCTATTTAAACTATTTTTCACTATTTAACTTCGTATAATCTTACACCAAGAGGAGTCTCTATCTCAGGCTTCTCTTTAAACACAACAACACCCAAACCTCTACTCGCTGAACTATCTCCTCTCATTGTTTATCATAGCCAGGGATGTACTAACTTTCATCGCTTGTGTAAACAAGTTATAAAAACTAGTTCCAGCGCCCCCTAATATTCCATCTTTGAGGAAATAGCAGTTTTCGCGTTGGGTGTTGCTGTGTTTTTACGAGACAGATTTAAGTTAAACAGCGTCTTTTACCTCTTACTACATTCCAAATGCAGCTGTTATATCTGCCAGGGAAGCTTTATTAGCTTCAATTATTAGATTATCACTTCTGGATGAGAGGGTTTTTTTTTGCAACTAAACTTTACTTTGGTCATTTGTCATTGGTCTTTTGTCATTTCTCTCAGTCGGATTTAAAATCTCCGTTTGAAATGTCTAAAATGTTTGAATTTTAAATTTTGAATTTTGAATTGTTATTTAGCGATCTATTTTGGCTGGAGGCTTGACGGGAATTTCAATCCAGAACTCTGTACCTTTGCCAGGTTCTGAAACGCACTCCATTATTCCACCATGTTTTTCGACGATAATTTGATAGCTGATTGCCAATCCTAGTCCTGTACCCTTACCCACAGGTTTGGTAGTGTAAAACGGATCAAAAATCCGCTTTTTCACGTCTTCACTCATCCCAGACCCATTGTCGCTAATACGAATTAATAGACGAGACTCGTCTGCTGAGAGTTTAGTGGAAATGTGGATAGTAGGCATTGAGTACTTGTTCTGAGCGTTCGCGTAGCGTCTCGAAGAGTTGCCGAAGTATTGGGGATTCTCTTTGTCCTTTTTACCGTCAATGATCATTTCTAGCGCATCTATGGCATTGGTAAAGATATTCATGAATACCTGATTCATTTGACCGGCATAACATTCTACCAATGGTATGTTGCCATAATCTTTGATTACCTGAATGCGTGAGAATTCACTATTTCCTTTCAGTCGATGTTGCAAAATTAACAAGGTGTTGTCAATGCCTTCATGCAGGTCAACACACTTGTTTTCAGCCTCATCCAAGCGAGAAAAACTGCGTAACGACAGCACTATTGAGCGGATGCGATCGCTTCCTACTTGCATTGAGGTGATAATTTTCGGGAGGTCTTCTACCAAAAAGTCAAAATCGATCTCTTTGATCGCTGCCTTAATTTCACTATGGGGGTGGGGATAGTATAACTGGTAGAGACGTAAAATTTCTAGGATTTGTACCGTGTAATCACTGGCATGGCAGAGGTTACCGTAGATAAAGTTAACAGGGTTGTTGATTTCGTGGGCGACACCGGCGACCAACTGTCCTAAGCCGGACATTTTTTCGGTGTGAATCAATCTTGTCTGTGTTTCTTGGAGTTGATGTAGGGTATGCTCTAACTGTGCAGCTTGATTTCTAGCTTCAGTTTCGGCATTACAGGTTTGTTCGTAAAGTTGCGCTTGTTGAATAGCGATCGCAGCCTGATCTCCTAGCTGTTGCAATAAATCAATTTCTGCATCCTGCCAATCTCTAGGAGCCTCACACTGATGGACTATTAGTAAACCCCATAGTTCCATACCTATATTAATCGGAACTATTAAGGTTGCTTGCACTTGCAGACTCTGCAAAAACTCTCGATGACAATCATGCAAAGAAGCTGTCGAAACGTTGTTAATTACCCGTACTCTGCCCTGACTATATAGATGGCTATACTCATCAGGAAAGCAATCGGATGGTGCATTGATTCCCAAAACCGACTGCCAATTGCCATTAATCTCTTCGACAATCACCGATTTCTTCTTCAGTTCAAAAATCA
Source organism: Nostoc sp. (assembly GCF_036917635.1). Lineage (GTDB taxonomy): Bacteria > Cyanobacteriota > Cyanobacteriia > Cyanobacteriales > Nostocaceae > Nostoc. The sequence continues at coordinate 196,000 of NZ_JBALCW010000012.1, read as the reverse complement.
CCACCCGGTCTGAATTTAGCAGCCCACGGACTTCTCGAACGATGGATTGCAGAGTTGTCTGCAAGTCTAATGTGCGGCGAATATGCTCTGTGACTTGCTTGAGTACCTTGGTAAACAGTAATGATTTTTCGAGTTCATAAGTTTGTTCTTGCACCCGCAGTTCTAGGTTGGCATTCAGGGCTTGTACCTGTTTAAACATTTGCTGCTGCTCAATTGCCATTGAGAAATGATCGTACAAGGCTTGCGCTAATGAGATGTCTTCCGGTTTCCACTCAGCTGATTGCCCCTTTTTTTGCTCTCGCCAAAGCTCAAAGGAAAACTGGGGTAATATTTGCCGCCGATTTTGTTCACATTGTCCCGCCCACAAGATTTCCGTTTCAAATTCACAGCGAAAAATGCTTAATACACCGAGAAATTTTTCCCGGTAATGTAGGGGAATCACCATAAGTCCGCGAATTTGAGTAGAACGGAATGCTAAAGCCAAAATTCGCAAATGTGGTTCTTTATACAGGTCAGTTGTTACCCAAATATTACCTTGTTTAGACTCAGCCATCCACTTTTGCCATAAGGGATGCTGTTCGATAATACTGTTATCTAACTCGTAGGGCAGTGTCGGTTGGTCGCCGTAGGTGTATAGTTCCTGACTTTGTTCAATGTAAAGCCTGCCACCTATTCCATTGAAGGCAGTAATAACTTCTTCTAGCGCTTTCTGCAATTGGACTGTCGGTAGTTTATGTAATAGTGTGGTTACTCGGTTAATAGTAGCTTCTCGCTCTTGCTTGGTGCGGGCTGCGGTGAGGAGATTACTTTGACCGATCGCGATCGCAACTTGGTCAGCTACTTGCTGCAATACTTTTAGTTCCCGCTTCAAAATCTTTCGCGGTTCACTTTGGTGACATACCAACAATCCCCACAATTTAGGCTTTGCCGATTGTTCTTGTGGATCAGAATCTAAAATTGGTACTACCAACGAAGACTCCACGCCCATTGCCTTTAAGTATTGAATATGGCACGGGTCTACCTGTCGATAGTGGATATTAGTTTCTAGACGTTTGCCAGTTTCTTTTGACTGTACAGGCGATAGCCCGATCTTCCCATTTGCCACATCCACAATCGAACGTTGCTGTGCTAAGAGAAACATCTCCCTAGCTTTTTGTGGAATATCATCAGCTGGGAAGCGTTGCCCCAATAAGGATGGCAAACGCTGCTCATTGATAGATTCAGCAATGACTTCACCACTCCCATCGGTATCAAAACGATACACCTTTACCCGATCTGCACCCAAAAATAAACGTACCTGGCTAACGGTAGTCGTTAATATCTCTTGGAGGTCGAGCGATCGCCTGATCTGGTTTATCATCTGGTGCAGTAAACTTTCTTGGTCTAAGCTTTGCTGCAACCCTTTTGGTTTATCAATAAATGTCATTGCCTATATACACCATGACTGAAGTATAATTTTTTTTATAATTGTCATTGATCAGAATTTTCAACTTAACAATGCCTTGATTTTCATCCCATTCCCAGAAATTATTGCTACAGATGCGTTTGCTAGTGGCGTACATCTATTGCAAATATCTGTGAAAATGGATTAAGAGGATATTTGAAAAAAATCAGATATTTTACTTAATCTCTCTAACCCATCTCAAGTGGATTTAGGGGGATATCAAAATGATGACTGTATCAGTAAATACTTTCAAAACATCCTTTTAAGTCTCAAGTTAAGAAAATTTTAACCATTAACACCTATTAATTTTATATTCTCAATCATTAAACTATTTCAGTAATTTTACTTAATTTGTTGGCGGAAAAACTGCGTGAAATTAAAAATCTTTTTTTACCCTTTTTGCTCATTAATTTAACTAAACCTTATCTAAGTTGAGAACCGTAGTTTTGCCAAGAGGATATGTTGATCACACACACCCCAGCTATATAAATCAAGGAAGCAGTGTGCAGGCTCAAACCCTCACAGAATTACTCATTGTCCCCTGCACGTTGCTCCCCAGCTATATATAAAATTAAGGGAGCAGTGTGCAACCAGTGGATGCGGCGACAGGCGGCGTCGTTGAGCAACGTAGTTGCCAGTCCAAGGTAAAGAGAAAGATTAGCTGGCGATCGCCTATGCAGACGGACACCGCTTCGCGGTTATGCGTATATGAGTAACCAATGAATCAGCCATACTTAGTAATTTAGAATTGCAAGCGATCGCGGACACCGCTTCGCGGATTTTAAAAATTTAGAACTGGCAGGGAAAATAAAAATTAGAAATAATGTCAAAATATTTACCAATAAAGCCAGGGAATTACTTGAACTGAGGGCAAGGGGTAATAAAGTAAACTACCCCAACTTACTGCAGCAACTGGTGCGGAACTGGTGCGGGAATCGCTAGGTAATAGGATTGCGATGGCGTAACCGCCCGCCGGAGGCGATCGCAGTTCTCGACCGTCAGCAAGTAGGAGACGCGGCGACAGCCGCCGTCGGTGAGGCATCATAGATACCAGTCAAAATCACTGGGGAATTTTAGTGACAATGGACAAGAAAAGAAGTCGGAAAGCGATCGCAGTCCATAACCAAAAATATTCAAGATAGTCAAAGCAATAAATTTATCAGTCGTGAAGTGGGATGGTGGAAGCGATCGCTAACCATAGATTTCAGAGAAGCTAATTGCTCAACTTACTGTTAAAAATCCAATAGATGATATTTGGGAAAAATAGGAATGGGAGCGATGGCGTAACCGCCCATTGGTGACAAGTTAAGGAAAAGGGGAAATTGTCCAACTAGTAACGATTTCCATGATTCCTTCCTCTTCAAATAAACAATTTTAAGGTGCGTTGCGCGACAACACACCCTACATCTTTTAAAACATCCTCAAAGAGGAAATCAATTTTGTTGGTCTAACCAATTGATGAGGTCTTCTAAAGATTGGAAATCAAAAATTGCATCAGCGAGGTTCTCTAATTGTTCTGAAGATAAGCCATTAATGCGGTTTTCTAAAGTACTATCAATATTATTAAATCGCCGTTTTAGTTGTCTTTTAACAATGTTTTTTTCTCCTTGTTCAATTCCTTGTGTAATTCCTTTTTCCATCCAACTAGTAACGATTTCCATGATTCCTTCCTCTTCAACTAAGTTGGCTTGTTTTAGTTCAGTCTCAAGTACTTGCTCTTCTGTGGCATTTAATCGGAGATAGGTGTCAATGAAACCGGAAATTAATTCTATTTTAGCAGGATTTAATTTTAGAGTGACTAGCATTCTTAAACATTCGAGCTTTACTTTGATTTTTTCTTCTGGTTTAAACTCCATTTTTGCCATTAATGCAGCAGCTACAGGATTTGGTTGATTTAAAAAGTTTCGCCAATTCAGGTTATTTAGTTGGATAGCAAAGTAATTAAATTCCAGAACTTTTCTGTTAGGAAAATTAACTATATATTGGCTTTTCTCAGGGCGTTTGGGTTCGTCGTATGAGAAGATAACTATAGGAAATATAGGTAATAAATATTTAGCATCTAAACGAGCGAAGTAATGAAACATCCGCCGTTCAAATTCTTTTTGTGTGTAAGCCTGATTTTCTAAATGTATGAGAAAATAACTGTCTTCTCCTCTCCATTTTACTTGTGCTAATAAGTCTATTTTTCTTTTGTCTCCAGTGGTGACATCGGTAAATATTTCTTCTGTTAAAAACGTTAGGCTGTCTTGTGCAACATACTCTAAAACTTCTGGTAAAAAGAGTTCTATAAATTCCCAAAAGAAGGTTTGGATTAATTCTTTAAAGAGTCTATCGTGATCTATCATTTTTCATCAGGTTTGAGAATTGTAATTCTCCTAAGTTAATTTATAGATTATCAAAAATCTTTGAGCATATCTGCTGTTGTGTTTGCCCGTTTGACTCTACCTCACTTACATCATTCTGCTTAAAATCCCCATACAGTTGCACCAGTTCTGCAATCTGCTCAGGGGATAACTCATTGCGCTTATTACCGAGACTCTAAATCATCTTTTGAAAATGGTGCGTCCCATCAATAAGGTGCGTCCCATCAATAAACTGAACTTTTCATTGATTTCTGGTTGCAAAGCTAATTGCTCTTAGTACCAATACCATTGCAGAGAGTGCGATCGTTGCAGCAATCTAGCCAAACAATGATTCCTTTAGCCTGACTTATTTGCAACTGCTCACCCAAGCAACTTAAGGGTATACCTCTTAATGGAGATGGATAAGTCTATAGGACTTACGCACTGTACAAACGAAACCTCTTGTGTATTGACGTAAATAGGTCGTTTCAGCTTTTTATAAACCACCTGCGATCGCAAAAAAGTGGTTGAAAAATCTAGTCAAAAGCGTTGAAAAGCATATTTGCTATTTTGGTCTTTCTGTCAATGCGTAAGTCCTAGTCTAATAAAAAAAGCTCCTAGCAGGTCTAAAGCTGGGAGCTAATAAATTCATTGCTTGATAATTGCAGTATAGGCATTTTTAATGATTTATCTCATCTACTTTAAGAATTAAGCTAAGTTTGAAAGCCGAATGTTAATTTCATAAAGTGGAGGAGTAAATCGCTTGTGGGACTTCCAACAAATAAATTACCCAATCTTGTGGGGTGGGCGTCACGAGAGACCTTGTATATGGGCGGGCAAGATGCCCACCCCACAAGAAATAGTTGAGTATTTTTTTATTTGGAAGTCCCTGTAGCTGCGATCGCTCAGAGCAAATAAATTTATTTATGGTTACTGAGCGTAGTCGAAGTATGGGGTTTTCCCCCCGCTCCCTGCTAGAAAGCTCCCTGCCCCTTTTCCTCTTCGCTGACCCCGCCTTCCCCTACGGGCATCTTCACGAGCGAAATGAAGCGTGGGATATTCGGCGGTACGACCGTTCAGGGCTGTTGTGTTGCTGCTTCGGTTCATGAACAGCACAGCAGACATTACGCAATACCGACACCGCCTGTTATGCCATAAACCTCTCCTGTGATGTAGCTTGCCTCCTGTGAAGCAAGAAGTACGTATACAGGAGCGATTTCTACGGGCTGTCCAGGTCGTCCGAGCGGAACCGTGGAGCCAAATTTCTCAATCTTTTCTTGAGTCTGACCGCCACTAGGCTGTAGCGGTGTCCAGAAAGGGCCGGGCGCTACAGCATTGACGCGCACACCCTTTTCAATCATTTGTTTGGAAAGTGCTTTGGTGAAAGCAACAATGCCTGCTTTGGTGAGCGCATAGTCAATGATGTTCTCTGAAGGTTCATACGCCTGAATAGAAGTTGTATTAATGATGGCTGCACCCGGTTTCAGGTGTGGCACTGCGGACTGCGTAATCCAAAAGAGCGCGTATAGATTGGTTTTAAGCACCTTATCGAACTGCTCGGAGCTGATATCACCAAGAGAGGGCTGAGTTTCTTGTGCGCCAGCATTGTTGACAAGAATATCTAAACCGCCAAGAGATTCTACTGCATCCGCCACGAGTTTTCGGCAAAAATTCTCATCCTTTATGTCACCAGGAAGAGAGATGCCCTTGCGCCCCGCTTGTTCGATCAGTTCTATCACCTCTCGTGCGTCCGCCGACTCACTGGGGAGATAGGAGATTGCCACATCTGCCCCTTCACGCGCAAACGCGATCGCTACGGCACGTCCGATACCGGAATCTCCTCCGGTAATCAACGCCTTTCGATTTGTAAGTTTTCCACATCCTGTATAGCTCTGTTCACCGTGATCGGGCTGAGGGTTCATCTGTTGAGCTAGTCCCGGTGCTGGCTGTGGCTGACGAGGGAAGGGCGGTCCTGGATATTGCTGACGTGGATCTTGCATCTTCAATCGCTCGTTTGTCATCTGTTGCTCCCCTATTGTGGTGTATTCAATTGTAGAATCGCCTTTGTATCGCATCCATCCACTTGGGACAACATTATTGTTGTAATTAGTAATAGCTTTAAGCTTTGCGTGCATCTGTTCTACTCTACCTTTCGACAGACCTCCAACAAGCGGCTGTTGCATCTACTTGGTTTGAGAAAGTTTTGGGTATGTCTGGAATAGCCCGCTTGTAAAGTCTCCGATATCTTCTGCTATTTATGAAAAGATGAATACATAGAGCAATATTATCAGATATAAAACTCTTTGACTCCCTACCCATGAGTGAACCAACTTCTGCAAAAGCTATTGTTGTTTTCGATATTGATGGCGTTGTCCGCGATGTTAGCGGTTCTTATCGCCGTGCGATCGCAGATACGGTAGAATATTTTACGACCCAATATCGCCCAACCCCATTAGATATTGACCAACTCAAGTCTGAAGGCGTGTGGAATAATGATTGGGAAGCATCCCAAGAATTAATTTACCGCTACTTTGAAACCCAAGGACAAACCCGCGAACAACTGCAACTAGATTACACTGCGATCGTTGCTTTTTTTCAAGCGCGTTACCGAGGGACAGACCCAAATAATTTTACTGGATATATCTGTAATGAACCCTTATTATTACAACCTAGCTACTTAGAACAACTTACCCAAGCTGGGATTCCTTGGGGATTTTTTAGCGGTGCAACTCGTGCTTCTGCTAATTATGTATTGGAAAAACGCCTCAGCTTACAATCTCCGGTGTTGATTGCGATGGAAGACGCACCAGGGAAACCAGACCCTACGGGACTTTTTGCTACAGTTCGTGAATTAGATAATGGAATTGAGCAAAAATTAGCTGTAGTCTATGTGGGAGATACGGTAGCAGATATGTATACCGTCGAAAAAGCACGGGGTTTAGATTCTTCTCACACTTGGATTGGTGTAGGGGTTTTACCGCCCCACGTCCAGGAAACAGCAGCGCGTAGTGATGCTTATAGTGAGACACTAATAGCAGCAGGAGCAGCAGTAGTTTTGCGTAATGTGCAAGAATTGACTCCAAGACAGATTCAAGAATTGATAAGTTCATCTGCCCAATCTGTGGTCTAAGATTAATCAAGCTAGGGGTGCATGAATGAGTGGCTGATAAGAATCTTGCTTTAATCATTGGGAGATTAATAAAAATGTCTGGACTTAAACTGCCTAACGGTCCTCAAACTCACCCTTGGGTACAGACCTATCAGTGGCTGACTAATCCCTTAGAATACATAGAAGATTGTGCTAAACGCTATGGTGATATCTTCACCCTTCAGCTTGGACAAAATTCTCCTCCTCAAGTTTTCATTAGCAATCCCCAGGCGATTCAGCAGATTTTTACAACCGATCCAAAACAGTTAGATTCTGGTGAGCCAGCAGGGATTAAATCGCCTTTATTAGGACGACAATCACTACTGGCGCTGGAGGGAAAGCCTCATCAGCGACAACGAAAGCTATTGACACCACCCTTACATGGGGAACGAATGCTAGCTTATGGTGAATTAATCTGCGACATCACACAGCAAGTGACTAATCAGTGGCAGGTTGGAGAAACCTTTGCAGTTCTGCCATCAATGCAAGCAATCTCTTTTCAAGTAATTTTGAAGGCTGTATTTGGTCTAGAAGATGGGCTACGTTACGAGAAACTCAATGAACTCCTGATTGCAATCCTGAATCCCAAAATTCCTATTTTAAGAACAATTCTGCTTCTTTTCCCATCAATGCGACAGGATTTAGGAGCATGGAGTCCCTGGGGGAAATACTTGCGTTTACGGGAGCAAATCGATCAACTTATTTACGCCCAGATTCAAGAACGCAAAGCACAACCCGATCCATCTCGGACTGATATTCTATCTTTGATGATGGCTGCTCGTGATGAGGCGGGAGAGCCGATGACAGACTTAGAATTACGTGATGAACTGATGACCCTATTAGTAGCGGGTCACGAAACCACTGCAACTTCCTTATCATGGGCGCTGTACTGGATTCATCATCTACCACAGGTGCGGGAAAAACTGCTGCAAGAATTAGATAAGTTGGGTGAAAGACCTGATCCGAATGTTATTTTCCGATTGCCTTATTTAAATGCTGTGTGTTCTGAAACGCTACGTCTTTACCCAGTGGCGATATCAGGACTAAATCGAGTGGTAAAATCACCGCTACAAATTGGGGAATACAACTTTGAGCCTGGTACTTTGCTCAATCCCTCTATTTATTTGACCCATCATCGAGAAGATTTATATCCCCAGTCGAAGCAATTTAAGCCAGAGCGTTTTCTAGAGAGACAATTTTCTCAATCTGAGTATTTACCCTTTGGTGGCGGAAACCGTCGCTGTATTGGCATGGCATTTGCCTTGTTTGAGATGAAATTGGTTTTGGTAACTGTGCTATCTCACTGGGAGATGGAACTGGCTGATAGTAAACCTGTAAAGCCAGTCCGTAAGGGTTTGCTATTTAGCCCAGCAGGTGGTGTGCAGATGGTGGTGAAAGGAAAGCGCTTGCAAAATCAGGCAGTCTTTGAGATTAGCTTGAGTTAAGCTTAAAGAATGGGAGAATAGGATGGGATAGAGTGAAGTGATGTCTAGGACGGGCGTAGCTGCGGCACAACCTTGGATTTTATTTAAACTGAGAAAAATTCCTCGTGCCACTGTTTAGCAACTTTATCCCAACCAAAGGAATCTCTTAAAGATAATGCTTCTTTTCTCAGATTTTCTTGTTTCTCTGGATTTTTCAATAAATCAATTACAGCTTTAATAAAAGTATTATTTATCTGTTCATCTCCAGCAGGTCCCTTAATTCTGACACCAGATTTAACAGTCTCATCTAAGCCCGCATAAGTTGTTACTACAGGAACACAACCAGCTGCTTGAGCTTTCCAAGCACTAATACAGAAAATTTCAACAGCACTATGACAAGGATAAACCCAGATCCCAGATTTAAATAATTCTTCAACTAATTGCTTATGCCCAATTCTGCCATGTTCATAAACGTTTTTTTGATCAAAAAGTTGCAAAATTTGCTTCTTTTTATCTGGTAATTGTGGAAATTTAGCAATGTTAGGTGAATTAATCAGCGTATCAATTACTTGCCAGCCATAAAAAATATGTAATTCAACATCAGGTACTTCTTGGATAATCTTATCCCATTGAGTAAGTAAATGTTCAATACCTCTTGTATAGTCACTAATGGAAATCAATCTTTTAGGATTTCTAGAAATTCCTGTTAAATTAAAATCTTCCATATTAATACCATTAGTTGTCAAAAAGATTTTTTCTTCAGGAATCCAGTTTGGTAGTGTAGATTTATGAAAATCTGACAACATGAACAGCTTGTCAAAACTTGCTAAAAATTCTGATTGCTGAGAATCTTCTATTGGAGGAAATAATTTAGGGTTATCGTGCATCCAAATAGCAGTCTTTTTTGACTTTACTTTCATCGTCATCGGTTGCGTCCAAGCGCGATGAAATATTAAACTATTAAAGTCATCTTGAGGATTAAATTTATCAACAGACTGATAAACTACACTATTATATTCCCCCTCCATATCACCGCATCTATTAAACACTGTGACTTGATAACCCAATTTTACTAGTTCTTGACTTAAGTAAATGACAGCTTCTTGGCTACCTCCAATACCATTTTTGATACAAGTAGGGGACCAATCTTCCACATAGAAAGGAAAATTGGAATAAATGACGATTGAGTTATTATCCCAGTTCATATTATTTTATTTGTTCACAATTAATGTGTTAATTAATTTGTTTTAGCCAAGACAGGCTTACCAGTAGAAACAGCTTGCTCAATAATCTCAGCCGCTCGACTTACTCCCCCAGCCCGGAGAGTAGCTGCTTGTAATCTGAGCGCATTCTGTTTATAAGATTTTTCTGTCAACACTTGCCTTACAGCATTCCGCAATCTGGGAACATTCAGTTTCTTCAGGGTGATAAGCTCACCCGCCCCTGTCCAAGCAATACGCGCTGCTACTCCTGGTTGGTCATTGGCAACTGGAATTGCCACCATTGGTACGCCTTTTTTCACACATTCCATTGTTGTATTCATTCCCGCATGAGTAATCATGAGGGTGGCTTTTTCCAGTACTTCTAATTGAGGTGCATACTCAACTACTAAAGGATTTCCTGCTAACTCTGGCAATGATTCTGGTTTAGCAGAACCTCCCAAAGAAATCACTAACTGAGCATCCAAATCTTCACAAGCTAAAGCAATAGTTTCAAAGACCCAAATCAAGCGATTTTGCAATGTCCCCATCGAAGCGTAAATTAACGGTTTACCCGTCAATTTTTCATAAGGGAAAGAAACAGGCATTCGACTGGCTGAAGTATGAAAACTTCCGGTGAAATGGAACCAAGGAGCTAATTCTTCTCTGGGAAATTCAAATTCAGCAGGTGCATTACTTATTTGAGCCAGTGGAGAGTAGCTATCTTTAAGATTAGAGTACAGGGGTAATTTCCACTCTCGACGATATTCATTAATCAAATCTTCGAGTGGTTTGACGACGCTATTAAGTAAGGTGTAACCCATTTGATTGCGTAAGCGTCCCCACACAGATGGGCTATACTTCCAAGTTGTGAAAAAAGGAGGAACGCTAGGTTCTCGATTCAGTACCACAGCGCTGCACACAGTGATGAAAGGAATTTTGAGAAAGTCTGCAATTGTCCCTCCCTCTACTGAACTTTGGTTTACTAGCAACGCTTCTACACCTGCTGCTTTAACTAATGCTGGAGCATCCTGGAGTGTCACAGATGAAACACGCTTCAGCAAATCAATAGTGTATCGAAAGGCAGCTAATCCCCGTAGTTCGCCTAACTTGCCAAAGGTTTCTGCTGTTGAACCAGGAACAAAATCTTTTTCACCAATTGCTTGGAATTCTATTCCTGCTGCGAGTGCTTTAGTTTGAGTATCAAGGGTTCCGAAGAGGGTGACGCGGTGGCCACGCCGTTGAAGTTCTTGCCCCAAGGGAAGCATAGTGTTGAGGGGGCCAGTTGCTGCGCCAGGACAGATTATACCAAAATGAGTCATAATCAATGTCTCTATTACTTAATTTTCAAAAATTTATCTAAAGCTGATACCATGCTGGGCGGCCAACGGCGGATATTTGTTACCCAGTTAATGTCTTTGTAGCGGCTATCAAGTCCATAAGCTGCCACCCAGTTACTCTCAGCTTCACCTTGTTCTCCATTTACCCAGTATGCAGCTGTGAGGGCGGCACGTACATCAGCAAATCTGGGATATTTACGGACAATATTCCGCATCTCACGGATTGCTTGCTTTTTTTGACCAGTTTCGTAAAGAGCAAGGGCATAATTAGCACGGGCGAAGGCAAAATTTGGGGCTATCTCATTAGATTTTTTGTAATCTGCGATCGCCGAATCCCATTTTCCTAAACCTGTTTTGGCATTTCCGCGATTGTTATACGCCATTGCATCGTTAGGATCTAATTCTAAGACATGATTATAATCTGCGATCGCCGAATCCCATTTTCCCATCCCTTCCAACGCCGCGCCCCGATTTAAATATGGATCGGTGACATTTGGTGCTAATTCTATGGCTTTGTTATAATCTGCGATCGCCTCTTGCAATTTATTCTGACTCACCCGCGAATTTCCCCGGTTACTCCACGCCCCCGCATTAGTCGGAAATTGTTCAATAATTTTTGTCCAGTAAGTTTCAGCCGTCGCAAAATCACCTTGATTCGTCGCTGCAAACGCTTGATTTGCCCACTCATCGCCTTGTTTTAACTGTTCTTGAGTAATCGGCGCTTGAGATTGTGCCATGACTGGAGTACCCCAGCCAAATATAATTAACAGACTGAGAAAAATACTAATCAACTTAATCATCTAGGTTTACCTATTTCTGTTGAAAATGGGGAGTGGGGAATGGAGTTCAAAGACTCATTAACGGAGTTCAAAGACTCGTTGGCGAGTATCAAAGACTCGTTCACCAGTATCAAAGACTCATTCACGAGTATTAAACACTCGTTCACCAGTATTAAAGACTCGTTGGCGAGTATCAAAGACTCGTTCACCAGTATCAAAAACTCGTTGGCGAGTATCAAAGACTCATCCCCTATTTCCCATTCCCCATAATTACAATAATGACAATTGTTCATTAGGGGGTGTGAATCCCAAATGCTTATATGCTGCCTTAGTCGCCATCCTGCCACGATGAGTTCTAGTTAAATAGCCAATTTGCATGAGGTAAGGTTCGTAAACCTCTTCAATTGTTTGAGTATCTTCACCCGTCGCTGCTGCCATTGTTTCTAACCCCACTGGGCCGCCGTTAAATTGTTCAATTATCACACTCAGCATTTGGCGATCTGTCCAATCTAAACCGCAGGGATCTACTTGGAATAGTTGCAATGCTTCAGATGCGATACTTTCATTAATCTCCCCAGATATTTTTACTTCAGCATAATCACGTACCCGCTTAAGTAGTCTGTTAGCAATTCGTGGGGTTCCGCGTGAACGGCGGGCAATTTCTGTCGCCCCATCTTCTGTAACGGGGGTTTTGAGTAATTGAGCGGTTCGCAGTACAATTTTAGTCAGTTCGTCAACTTCGTAAAATCGAAGTTTTTGAATTAAACCGAAGCGATCGCGCAGTGGAGAAGTTAAAGCACCGACACGGGTTGTAGCTCCCACTAAGGTAAACTTTGACAGTGGTAAACTTCTAATCCGAGCGCTAGAACCCTTACCGATAGTAATATCTAAACGATAATCTTCCATCGCCGGATAGAGAATTTCTTCTGTCATCCGCGAGAGGCGATGAATTTCATCCACAAATAAAATATCCCCAGGTTTCATGTTCACCAGTAACCCAACAATATCCCGTGGACGTTCTAGGGCTGGCGCACTGGTAATTTTGTAATTTACCCCCATTTCCGATGCTAAAATCATTGCCATCGTGGTTTTGCCCAATCCCGGCGGTCCATACAGCAACAAATGATCCAGTACCTCACCACGAGATTTGGCTGCTTTGATGGCAATATCTAGTACATCCTTTAAATCTTTTTGCCCAATGTAATCAGCAAATCGGTGCGGTCGAATACCTTCTTCTTGCTGTTCTTGCTCATCAATAGCAGCTTCAGGCTTCAAAATATTTTCTGTGGATGGTGCTTTCGCCGACTCTCGACGCTGCTTTGGTTCTTTGTTGGGTTCTGGAGGCTGTTTCTTGGAGGAGATTATTGCCATAATTTCAGCTATCTACTTTTAAGGAACTAGGGAGATGAGGGAGATGAGGGAGATGAGGGAGATGAGGGAGATGAGGGAGATGAGGGAGATGAGGGAGATGAGGGAGATGAGGGAGAGTAGAGACAAAGGGATAATTCTTAACTCTTAACTCCTAACTCCTAACTCCTAACTCAGCACTCTTAATGCCCCATGCCCGTAAAAATTTTCGTTTGAGAATACCCGCGCCAATTTAAAATTTAAATTCCGGTCAATTACCCAGAAGTACAAAAGTTATTATGTTATCTAAAAGAATCTTACCGTGCTTAGATGTTAAGGCGGGACGGGTTGTAAAAGGAGTTAACTTTGTTAATCTCCAAGATGCAGGCGATCCGGTAGAACTGGCCAAGGTTTACAACCAAGCAGGTGCTGATGAATTAGTATTTCTGGATATTACAGCTACTCATGAAGACCGAGCTACTATTTTAGATGTAGTTTACCGGACTGCTGAACAGGTCTTTATTCCGCTGACTGTGGGTGGTGGCATTCAATCCTTAGAAAATGTTAAAGCTTTGTTACGAGCAGGCGCAGATAAGGTTAGTATTAATTCTGCGGCGGTGCGCGATCCAGACTTGATTAATCGGGCAAGCGATCGCTTTGGTAATCAGTGCATAGTTGTTGCAATTGATGCCAGACGGAGAAATAACCCGGAGAATCCAGGTTGGGATGTGTATGTGCGGGGTGGCAGGGAAAATACAGGCTTAGATGCTCTACTGTGGGCAGAAGAAGTTGAAAAACGGGGGGCCGGAGAACTGCTAGTAACAAGTATGGATGCTGATGGAACCCAAGCTGGGTATGACATTGAGATTACACGGGCAATTGCTGATGCTGTAGAAATTCCAGTTATTGCTTCAGGTGGTGCAGGTAATTGTGAACATATCTACACAGCCCTAACCCAAGGCAAAGCTGAAGCCGCATTACTCGCATCCCTGTTACATTACGGACAATTAAGCGTAGCAGAAATCAAAAATTACTTGCGCGATCGCAACGTGCCAGTCAGAACATCCTCCTGAGCTACCATTTAGCATTTAATGACATCTATCTAAGGTTAGACACACTTCCCTGAAAGGGTGTTAATATAATTTTACAAGTATTAACAAATATTAAAAAATATGTTGGTTCCTATTTTACTTTTTGATGTCGCCCTGGTGGCGTGGTCACTTCACTTGATGGAAAGAGCCTACGAGAGCAAAGAATTTTCTCTGATGTTGGCTGGTACATTAGTTGCTCTGGCTGCTGCTGCCATGTTAGTAGTTTACTTTTTGATGGGACACTGTATGACCTATTTGTTGCAAGTGTCGTTGTGAGTGTCCAGTGGTTGAGGAGATATTAAAAATTTATTTTCCAGAAAAAGCTTGACAAAGTACCAATAATCAAGCGATTATATATAATGGATTTTAAGGGGTTATAGCGCAGTTGGTAGCGCACCTCAATGGCATTGAGGGGGTCAGCGGTTCGAATCCGCTTAGCTCCATTCTTAACACCTTAACTCTCTTTATTAACGGAGAAAGTTAGGAAGATTTTTCATAAAGTTTTAAATGCTTGTCTAGCTAGCCAGTCTCGAAAGTTGGAATGATAGAGACTGTAATGGTTTTCTGATGCGATTCCTTGTTGCTGTAAGAACTCTAGCCAATTTTCTAGCACTTCTTCACCTTCATTGTCCCCGACTTGATTATTTTATCAGTAGGCGTGAATGACTCAGCGCGGTTGGCGCGTCTTGATGGTCGAAGTTACACAGATTTTGCATTGTTTGAAAAAGAAATTGCAACTCTTTTAGATTTAGCACAGCAACTATGTCCTGTGTTATTTGTGGGCATGGTGCCGGTGGATGAAGCCAAGATGCCATTTTTAGATTGTTTTTACTATAATCATGCCGACCAGTACCGCTACAAAGAAGCAACTCGAATTGCTTGTACCAAACGGCAGATTCCTTATTTAGATATTTTTGAGCAATGGATGGAACGCGGTGAAACTTGGCGGCTGAAACGCTTGAGTGAAGATGGTCTTCATCCCAATACACTAGGTTATCAAGCTTTGCTAGAAGATGTAATCAATTGGGATGCGATACTTTCAGTGGGCAAAGCCCACGCAACTTACCATTCTAAATTTGATTATCAGCTTAAGCGATTGTAATAATATAGATGTGTTGGTGCTTTGGGATTATACCAATTCACGAAAATCCTGATACATATATATAGATTTATTGTAAGGGCATGGCATTCCTATGCCCCAAAAGAGCGTATTTGTATAATTATTAAACTTAAATAGTATTAGCCTATATTCTCGTATTTGCCATCCTCAGAAAAATACCTCAATCTTGCTGAATTTTCAATAAAAACGAGCCAAAATCTATTTATAACAACTCTAATTTCTCTATTCTTCATACTCCAAACTCTTATGACACCAACTTTATTTGGTCGTTGGCAAACTCGATTATTATTACTTGTAACGGTGGGCGTACTTGTGTCTTTGCCCTTTGCAATGGGTTTGATTGGTTCTAATGCTAACTCGGTTTACTTTTGGATACTTGGTTATGTCGGCGTATTTGGCTTAGGTTGGGATGTGCTTTATAACTATCTCCAAAAATCGCGATGGGACAGGGATTGGCCAGCAGCCTATCAACTCTTAGCTGGGATATGGGAATTAGTATTTGTGTTCTGTGGAGTAAAACTATTTGGCTTTTTACCAATACCTTTACCTAAACAACAACTACCGCTAGCAGTTTTTTTATTGCATTATAGCGTCGTCTGGTTAGCAGTATTTATTAGTTCACAAACCCTGATGCGAATTATCTTTCCCCGTTGGCGTTTCCGGGGTGGAGAGTGGTTGTAATATCGTGTCCTGTTAAAGACTTATCATTAAGAGCGCAGAGTGTAAAGGATCTATGGTGCAATATGCTTGCTGTTAGTGATATTTTGCCACGCAAGATCCCCCCGACCCCCCGATAAATTGGGGGGCTTATTAATTCTCTCTTTAGGGCAGTTGCTAAAACTGCCCTATCTCATCAAATTAAAAATAGCTAAGTAGGTAGGCAAGATAAAATCAAACTATGTAACGAAAAGTAAAATCTTTGTATTTGCCTCGTAGTTGCGCCCACTTACTTATATTTCCAAAATTGGCACTTGTGCTGATGTAGTTATTTATGAGAAAACAGTACAAGCTTTTAAATGTGGGGAGATTATTCAATGCAGAGACCCAAATTAAGGAGGTGTAATGTCAAATTTTGATCTGGTTATTCAGCTATTTCTGCAACTTACAGTTATTCTAGTCACTTGTCGCATCGTCACGATTTTAGGACGCCGCTATCTTGGACAAACCGATGTTGTTTGCGAAATGATTGCAGGCGTAATGCTAGGCCCATCACTTTTGGGATTGATTGCACCAGATTTTCAGCAATGGCTGTTTCCTAAGCTTCCAATTATCACTGCTGTCGGGCTAAAAATACCCAACCCATCAATGTCGATTTTATATGCTATTAGCCAGATTGGGTTGATAATTTATATGTTTTTAATTGGTTTAGAGTTTAACACCAAACTCTTAAAACATCATATAAAAAGTGCAAGTTTGCTATCTGCTGCCGGGATTATCACTCCTTTTATTTTAGGAGCGATCGCATCTTTTTGGTTTTATCACAACGGCAATTTCTTTCAACCAAAGGTAACGCCTTGGTCAGCCGCTTTGTATCTTGGTGCGTCGATGACAATTACGGCTTTTCCAATGTTAGCTCGCATTCTTTACGAACGCGGTCTTGCACAAACCCGCTTCGGTACTTTGGCTTTAGGTGCGGCATCTGTAGATGATGCAGTTGCTTGGTGTTTGCTAGCGCTCGTGCTTGCTAGCGTGAAAAATTCTCTGAGCATTGCCATATTAGCAATTGGTGGCGGCATTTGCTACGTGCTATTTGCAATTTTTCTCGGTCAACCTCTACTAAGAGCCTTCACACGCATGACAAAACGCGGTGCAGGTGTGAACAAACAAACCCTAACTTTAATGTTGATAATTTTGATGTTTTGTGCATGGTTTACCGATGTTACCGGTATCTATGCAATATTCGGTGCTTTTGTGCTAGGGGCAGTGACTCCACGCCAAGAATTCGCCCAACAAATTCGCCAATATACAGAGTTTTTAACTACTTCTTTTTTGCTACCGATATTTTTTGTCTTCTCTGGATTGAATACTCAAATTGGATTGGTAAACACACCGACGTTGTGGGGAATTACACTCTTAATTATTGCGATCGCAATTCTTGGCAAAGGTGTTGCTTGTATGTTGGCTGCAAAATTGGCGGGCGAAAATTGGCGCGAATCTGCAACTATCGGCGCTCTAATGAATGCTCGTGGTTTGATGGAGTTAATCATTCTTAATATTGGACTGGAGCAAGATATAATTACCCCAACTTTATTCACTATCATGGTTATTATGGCAGTCATTACTACACTCATGGCATCACCACTGATTGCCTTTCTGTTGCAAGGTACAAGCTATGAAAAATATTCCACTTAAGCAAATTGAATATAAATTTAATTACCTAGTAATAAGGTAAAATTATTTGCTTTGACTCTGGCTATAGCAATTGTAAATAATTTATGAATAAAAAGATCCCCCACTTCTTCAATAAGTCCGGGATCTGAGCCTCTCGGTTATTTAACTGACAATTCAGACCATGTGGAAAAACCCACGAAAAAACTAACCCCCTAACCCCCAACCCGTAGCGGGAAGGGGGAAAATTCAAAGTCTCTCTCCTTAAAGGAAGAGAGAAATAGAAGTGAGGTTTTCCACATACCGTGAAAAGTCAGGGTTATTTAAGATGTAGCTCCTAAAATCATCAAAATTTATGTTTCACGACTGCAATTGCATCGTAACAATAATTCACATGATGACGAAGCACAAATGACCTTGGTTGTATCTAACTAGGTTGACATTTCCAGTTCTTTAAAGAATCATCTTAAAGAAACCAGATAGTTAATTGTGAGGAAACCATGCATATAGTTATTCTCGTTCTGGTTGAAGTGCTGATTATTATTGGGCTTTCACGGCTAGTAGGGCTAGGATTCCGTTCCATTAAGCAACCACTGGTAATTGGTGAGATTGTCGCCGGGATTATGCTTGGCCCATCTTTATTTGGTTTAGTTGCTCCCGATCTAGCAGTTTCCTTGTTTCCACCAGAAACAATTCCTTTTTTAAATGTTCTGTCTCAGGTGGGACTAATATTTTTCATGTTTCTGATTGGGTTAGAACTTAATCCCAAATATCTGAGTGGACAATTAGAAGTAGCAGTTTTAACTTCTCATGTCAGCATTTTAGTACCCTTTTCTTTAGGAACATTGCTAGCGGTGCTACTTTATCCCCTAGTTTCCGATGCAAGTGTATCCTTCACTGCCTTCGCCTTATTTTTGGGGGCGGCGATGTCGATTACTGCCTTTCCGGTGTTGGCGCGAATCATTACTGAAAACAATTTACAAGGAACGCGTTTAGGAACGTTGGCGTTAACTTGTGCAGCAGTGGATGATGTGACAGCTTGGTGTCTATTAGCAGTAGCGATCGCAGTGGCGCGAACTGGTGACTTTGCAGGTGCCATACCCACAATTATCGCCAGCATAGTTTACATCGGCTTGATGTTGACTGCGGGACGTTGGTTCTTGCAACGCCTTGCCAAACACTACCTTCGTGCGGGACGACTCAGCCAAGTGCTGCTAGCGGGGATTTATATGGCAGTGGTTGCGTCAGCATTAATCACCGAACTAATTGGTATTCACTTAATTTTTGGGGCATTTTTACTGGGAGCAGCCATGCCCAAAAATGAAGATTTAGTGCGGGAATTGGCAGTAAAAACCGAAGATTTTGTTTTAATCTTCTTGCTGCCCATATTTTTCGCCTACAGTGGCTTAAAAACCCAGATTGGTTTGCTCAACCGTCCAGAATTGTGGCTTTTGTGTGCGTTGGTTTTAGGAGTGGCGATCGCAGGCAAATATATTGGTACTTATGTAGCGGCCCGTGTGAGTGGCATTAGTAAACGGGAAGCGTCGGCACTCGGTTGGTTAATGAATACTCGCGGTTTAACTGAACTGATAGTACTAAACATTGGTCTAGAGTTAAAGGTAATTTCCCCCTTAATATTTACCATGCTGGTAATTATGGCATTGGTAACTACATTCATGACCTCGCCACTGCTGGAATGGACATATCCGAAAAAGCTAATCAGGTTAGATGTCGTCGAACCGCAGTCGGAAGCACAAACAGGTATAGACAACTCTGCTGGAAGTGAAACTTCCCCTCATCCTTTCCGAATTTTGGTGCCAGTGGCTAATCCAAGTACCCAAAAAGGTTTAGTACAGTTGGCAGTAGCATTGGCACAGCCCGCCGTCGGTATCGCTCTTAATTACCGATATCCTGCCATTGTTAACCCTCTTAGCCTGATTGAATTTCAAGAAGATTATGCTTTTGAAAGTACTCCAGTTGAAGCAGATCGATTAATCGCCCAGCGCCGCCAGCAGCTACAAGAATTAATTAATACTCTCGAACCGCCAGAAACTCGTTCTTGTGTGCATCCTATCGTTCGCATCTCCAGCAACGTTGCCCGCGAAACAGCACAGATTGCCACATTAGAACAAGCTGATTTAATTCTCGTCGGCTGGCATCGCCCAGCTTTTAGTAGTAATCGTTTAGGTGGACGAGTCGGACAAATGCTTACCACTGCCCCAGTCGATGTAGCAGTGTTTGTAGATAAAGGCAAAGAGCAATTAGAAAGTTTATTGGTACCTTATTCAGCCAATATCCATGACGATTTAGCACTAATACTAGCTCTGAGACTGCTAATCAATCGTGATTGTATGTTGCAGATATTACAGATAGTAGCAAATCAAGCCAAGGAAGAAGTGAGTTACGAACTAAACACGATGATGGAACAATTGCCCACCAGTGTACGCGATCGCATTGAAATCAAAATTCTCGAAGCCCCAGAACCAATCCAAGCCGTAATTCAAGCCTCAGAAGGTGTTGATCTAACTATTGCTGGCACCAGCCGCGCTTGGGGAATCGAGCGCCAAACCCTGGGAAGATATACAGATCAACTAGCTATCCAATGTCGTTCCTCCCTGCTGATTACCCGCCGCTACAGCCAAGTCACCGCTCACCTTGCCTCTATGCTTCCTGAAGTTAGTAGTCAAGAGCCAACATTGAGGAGTTGAAATCATGAATCATTTCAACTTCAAATCTTTGGCTTTTTACGGAGTAGCAATAATTTCAGTGCTACTGTTGTTTAAAACTGTCAGTGCTTACGGAGAAAACAATCTCAAGGCTCCTCCTCCAATTAGCGGTCGGTATCGTCTAACCCTGTCAGAGAATTTGCCTAATTGTGAAAAATCGGATACCCTAACGTTAAACATTCAGCAGTCGGGTATTTACTTAAATGCCTCTGTATTACCGGCAAACGCTAACCCCGATACTGACGAAAAGCACTCTCTGGCAGGCATCTTCCGAAATCAACAGTTAAATTTATCTGGAAAAGTTGGTAAATCAATCCTTTGTAATATTCCTCGTCCCCAAAATGATCCTCTGAACTCAGTCACAATTCAAATGCAACTTGTGGATAAAAGTAATATGACAGGTCAATTAACCGTAACTGGTATTCCACAACCTCTGATATTTACTGCTGTGCCTCAAAAAGCTAATTGAATCGGGGAGTGGGTAAAAACGCGATACATCGCGTTTGTAGAGACGCGATACATCGCGTCTTTGGGATTGGAAGCGCGAAGTAAACAGCAATGTGAGCGCATTGTATGGGTTTTATGAAGCAGATAAAAAGAATGGATCAGGGACTAAAGACTAGGCGATTTTGCCAATGGCGCAAGCAGCTATTTAGCATCAGTTTATTAGGCTTTTGTGCAGCGATCGCCCTTGAAAGCACTATTGCTGCTACACCAGTAGCAAAGCTAGAAAATTGGCGTTTTTCCTCCAAGACACAGCAACTCGAAATCACTCTCTCAGCAGGCACAACCCCCCGTTACTTCTACCTTACCCAACCCTCCCGTCTTGTTGTAGATATACCGAATACTAAGCTGGGCAAAGTTACCACGCAACAAAATTATTCTGGAGCAATCAAAAGTATTCGCGTTTCTCAACTTAATGCTAACGACACACGCATTGTCCTAGATTTAGCACCAGGGACTGTTTTAAATCCTAAACAGATACAACTGCAACCCGTTTCCCGAAAAAACTCCACTCGCTGGGTATTACGTCCGGTTATTTCTGATAAAACTACTGCCGTCAAACCAGGGAACTCCCCACCTTCACCCAAGAAACAACCTCAAACAGCCAAAAAGCCGCCTACTAACCTACCCGTAACCACTACTAATTTACAAGCACCCTTACTCACAGTTCCGCCTATATCAAATAACCTACCCTCAACAATTACTAATAACTCAGGGCAGCCTTTTGTAAACGTACCTCCCCTAAATCCAAATACATCCTCTCAACAACCTGCTTTGATTTTTCCCCCTCCTTCTTTCCCAAATCAACCCGGTAACTTGAATAGCATTCCTCCTTTAGGTATGTCACAATTTTCAGCTCCAACCATGCCCAATCTTCCCAATCCCCAGGTAATCGAGTTTGGTCAACCCCTTCCTAAAAATAGATAGGGAGTAGAGAGCAGAGGAAGCAGGGGGAGAAGAGTTAATAACCAATGCCCAATGCCGCATTGCCAATTCCCAATTCCCAATTACCAAATCTAAAATCTGTCAGTTTCCTGAGGTGTTCCAACTGCTCCTGGTTGAGCCGTAAAAAAGTTTTGAGCAGCTTCATTCTGATATATACACCTAATATCAGGTTTGTCACTGTCCAAGTTACCTGTAAAGCCAAAGGTGTTCAGGCGATTTTTGCACTCATTTACCTGATCAGATGTCACCAGCTTACGTTGCTCTAAAAGCGCCCAATTATTTTGTCGGATTACGCATCCAGGACGCATACTCGGCTGGGCAACATAGACATTGAACGGGTTGAGAGTGACGAACAGTCTAGCATCCATCACCATCGCGCTAGCTCCGTACTGCACACAAATTTCAGGGTTTGGTGCTTTGGTGTCAATGAATTCACGAGAAGCCACATTTGATGGGGCTAACGTCGTTGTAGAACTAAAAGCAATGCCAATCCCAATTCCCAAAATCAACACCCCTCCCATAATTGCGATGGTGAAGAGGTTAAACATTGGGGATTGGAAAATAGAGGGTTTAGAAGTAGTAGCCGATTTACCAGTGGGTTTACGTCTCATTGTTGCTTAATCACCTTCACGCCGATTTGGAAGGGAGTGGCCTAAAGTTTTCTCCCTCTTTCAGTATGCCTATTCTTAACTGTAATTGTCTGCGACTTTTTGAGCAGCATTCTTCTTAAATGATAAAAATAGGAACTTATCTAGATATATAGACACAATTTCAACCTTCTCGGTTGTTGTTTCCATCTTAAATAATTGGTGAGTATTTTTCTTTATTTGTCGGTTAAGGAATTGTTATTACCTTTGTGCTGCTTTACATGCAAATCACAGACTTACTATCTTTAACTTCTATATCTTATTAACCAATTATAGGCTTCTCGACGGTTATTTGCATCTTGTAGTTTTTAACTCAGCGTTCTTGAAATGCTGATTGAATTGAGTCATTAGTCATTTGATGATGACTAATGACTAATGACAAAAGACTAACTAGCTAAGAGAGTTTTTTCTAGAGAAGTCCAACGGAAGGCGCGATCGCCACCCCTCTCAATGACTACTCTTACTCGTGGTTCAAGCTGAGGCAAATTCGTTAAATACTCAAGTTCTTCATTGGAAAGAATATGCCCTTCAATAATCCACAAAACCAGCCCCTTTGACTTTGGTGGTAGCTGTTCTAGATGAGAATTGAGAATTGGTGGCAAATAGTACACATGACCTACTGCCGCACCGCTACCAGTACTTTTTTTCCCAAGATGAGGAGGTCTAACTCCATGAATTCTTGTGAGATATGCAGCTACGTCGCCCAGTCCCCTAGCGGTAATGTGGAGGGTGGTATACCCAGCTGCGCGTAGTCGGCGCTGATATCGACCTTCATAACCCCCTTCCAGAGGTACATACACACCAAGAGCGCCAAATTTTTCCAGATCGCGGATTAAACCGTTGCCAGTGGTAATTAGTGCCATAGATTTTCGTCTTATCCCACTTAGATATCTCTATTATTTACCCTGAACCGATAGATTAAAAGCATTTTTTTGGGCATTGGGCATTACGCATTGGTTATTAACTCTTCTCCCCCTGCTCCCCCTGCTCCCCCTACTCCCTAAAATAACTCTATAAATTACTGGACAAACATAAATAAATAATTTATATTATTAGATTGTGACCAAAAACGCAATTAGGCAGCCTTTTTACTGTCATTCTGAAGTAGTCTTAGCATCAAAAGCTGATAACTTAATCCAAATTTGGATAATCTAACTCAGATTGCTCATAGACTGGTAAACTAAGAAAGCTTTCAGGTCAACATTGGAGCTGATGGACGAAAAATCAAAGCCAATCCAAAGCTCTAGAGTACATTTACTCCTGTGCCTCTGAAAAAGCAGGCAAAATCTTAAACAATAGTTTAAGGTGTTTAAGGAAGTAAAAACTGAGCCGCAATGTTGGTTTATGGCATGACAATTCGTGATGCGTAAAGCCACCGTAATTTATGCGGGGGACATGAGCGAATGGCTGAATTTATTCAGCAGTTAATGGTAAGATATGTATCCTGGGCAGGGCGTTGTCCAGTGGGCGAGGCAATGTAAGACGGGTGTACCTGCAATTGCTACTTGAACCCAGAATCCCCCGTAATTGCTGCGGGAGAGTGCGTCACTTCAGTCTCAGCTAACGGATACTGGGCGGTAAAAACCGCTTAAGTCCAACTGCAACAGGGCAGTAGCCAATCTCCGGGAAGCCGTCTTAATGGGCGTCTAAAAATCGGAAAACCCCGCCGACAGCGCTGCCTCCAGAAAGTGCCAGAGCAATTGCTTGGACGAAAGCATTGCTGCACACAGCTTAAAGCTGTAGCGCCTTGCATTGATTCCAGAAGTTACTCCTTCCCAATGGGAAGGGACTTGTGGCTGTTCTGGTGATCTAGTGAGTGAACCTAAACAGATTCACCAAGCAGTACGGACACGGTTTGTTGTGTCCGAAAGCATTTGGAGCGGTTTATTTAAACCATTCCAAATTTCGCAGGCTAACCCAGCCTAAACTGATGCGTACAAAGCGTGTCCTCTAGAGTCCAATTCCAAGGTAAGCAAGTAGAAAGGAGAACCAGTTACTGTGTCTGTAGGTATTCTCGGCACCAAGCTGGGCATGACCCAAATATTTGACGAAGCAGGAGTAGCTATTCCTGTAACTGTCATTCAAGCAGGTCCATGCACCGTTACACAAGTTAAAACGAAACAAACCGACGGTTATTTTGCCATTCAAGTTGGTTATGGCGAAGTTAAACCAAAGGCACTGAACAGACCACTACTGGGTCATTTAGCAAAATCATCTGCCCCAGCATTGCGTCACTTAAATGAATATCACACCGATAGTTCTGGTGATTACGCTTTAGGTCAACAGATTAAAGCAGATATTTTTAGTGCAGGTCAAATTGTCGATGTAGTCGGCACAAGCATCGGTCGCGGCTTCGCGGGTAACCAGAAGCGCAACAACTTTGGTCGTGGTCCGATGTCCCACGGTTCCAAAAACCACAGAGCGCCGGGTTCTATTGGTGCTGGTACAACACCAGGTCGTGTCTATCCAGGTAAGCGGATGGCAGGGCGTTTAGGTGGCAAAAGGATCACAATCCGTAAACTGACCATAGTGCGAGTTGATGCAGAACGCAACTTATTGCTTATTAAGGGAGCAATTCCTGGGAAACCGGGCGCTCTAGTAAGTATTTTGCCTGCAAAAATAGTGGGATAGTCAAAAGTCATTAGTCAAACGTCATTAGTCATTAGTCATTGGCTAAGGACAAATGGCAAAAGACAAATGACCAATGACCAATGACAAAGGACAAATAACAAAGATGGTTGAAAGCGTAGTTAAAAATTGGCAAGGAGAACAGGTCGGCGAGACGAGCTTCGAGTTGCGCGTTGCCAAGGAAGAAACAGCCTCTCATATTGTACACCGCGCCTTGGTACGGCAATTGACTAATGCTCGTCAAGGAAATGCCAGTACAAAAACTCGTTCAGAAGTTAGAGGCGGTGGCCGTAAGCCTTGGCGACAAAAAGGTACTGGTCGCGCTCGTGCAGGGTCTATTCGTTCACCACTGTGGCGTGGTGGTGGTGTAATCTTTGGGCCAAAGCCTAGAGACTTCAACCTAAAGTTAAACCGCAAAGAGCGACGTTTAGCACTGCGGACAGTATTTGTCAGCCGCATTGAGGATTTGATCGTAGTAGAAGAATTTAGCACCGAGCT
This sequence comes from Nostoc sp., assembly GCF_036917635.1. Taxonomy (GTDB): domain Bacteria; phylum Cyanobacteriota; class Cyanobacteriia; order Cyanobacteriales; family Nostocaceae; genus Nostoc. The sequence continues at coordinate 170,490 of NZ_JBALCW010000012.1, read as the reverse complement.
ATCTCGCCCGAAAACTAAAGAATTAGTGGCAGCCCTTGCCCGTTGGGGAGTAGTACCAGAAAGCAAGTCACTGTTAATTTTGTCTGAAATTGCGGATACAGATAACGTTTATTTGTCAGCCCGCAACATTGAAAATTTAAAACTAATTGCAGCCGACCAGCTAAATGTTTTTGATTTACTGCACGCTGACAAGATTGTAATTACGGCATCAGCCCTAGAAAAAATTCAGGAGGTCTACAGTGCCTAACTTTGACCCCCGCGACCTTGCCGACTTAGTGCGTCGCCCAATCGTCACCGAGAAAGCGACCATCTTAATGGAACAGAATAAGTACACCTTTGAAGTAATTCCAAAGGCATCTAAGCCAGAAATCAAGGCTGCGATCGAAGACTTGTTTCAGGTGAAGGTTGTAAAAGTCAACACCACCCTACCACCGCGTAAAAAGCGGCGCGTTGGTAAATTTATTGGTTATAAGCCCCAATATAAGCGAGCCATTGTTACCGTCGCACCTGGGGATGAAGACAAGATTAGACAAGTTCTATTCCCAGAAGTCTAGGAATTTTAGATTTTAGACTTCGACTAAACTCAGTCGAACGATTTTAGATTTTAGATTGAGGAGTTGACTGAATAAGTACCAAGAATGGCCGCAATTAGTTAAACACTCATTAAATCCAAAATCCAAAATTAAAAATCCAAAATTAAGTAAATCCAAAATCCAAAATCCAAAATAGATTATGGGTACTCGTTCTTATCGCCCTTATACCCCCAGCACTCGCCAAGTTACAGTTTCTGACTTTGCGGAGATCACAAAAACTGAGCCAGAAAAATCCCTAACTACCTCGAAGCATCGCGCCAAAGGTCGGAATAATACAGGGCGGATTACCAGTCGTCGCCGGGGTGGCGGACACAAACAACTTTACCGGATCATCGATTTTAAAAGGGATAAACATAATATTCCTGCCAAAGTCGCAGCAATTGAATACGATCCTAACCGCAATGCCCGAATTGCGCTTTTGTATTACCAAGATGGCGAAAAACGGTATATCCTCCATCCCAACGGGTTGAAAGTTGGAACAATAATTATTTCTGGACCTGAAGCTCCCTTTGAAGATGGTAATGCTTTACCTCTCTCGAAGATTCCCTTGGGTACTGGTGTTCACAATGTAGAAATGACTCCTGGCAAAGGTGGTCAAATTGTGCGTGCTGCTGGTGCTAGCGCTCAAGTTGTGGCAAAAGAAGGTGATTATGTAACTCTCAAGTTACCTTCAGGAGAAGTCCGCTTAATTCGGCGCGAGTGCTACGCGACCATTGGGCAAGTAGGCAACACCGATGCTAGAAACCTGAGTGCAGGTAAAGCAGGGCGAAATCGCTGGAAAGGTCGCCGTCCTAAGGTTAGAGGTAGCGTCATGAACCCAGTGGATCACCCACATGGTGGTGGGGAGGGTAGAGCACCTATCGGTAGATCGGGTCCTGTTACACCTTGGGGTAAACCCACATTGGGTGCGAAGACACGCAATCGCAAGAAACTTAGCAGCAAATTGATTGTGCGTCGTCGCCGTAAGTCTTCCAAACGCGGTCGCGGCGGTCGTGAATCATAGAATTTTAGATTTTGCGAAAAGTCGGAGCGGAGGAAACCTCCGATCTGAACTTTTCAAGACAGATTTTGGATTTTAGATTGGGGTCTACTTGTGAACATTGAAAATTTGTGAAACTTGATTAGATACTTAATTATCCAAAATGCGAAATTCTAAATCCTAAATCCTAAATCCTAAATCCAAAATTGAACTATGGGTCGTTCTCTAAAAAAAGGTCCTTTCGTTGCGGATCATCTTCTAAAGAAAATTGAAAAGCTCAACGACAACAACAAAAAAGAAGTTATTAAAACTTGGTCAAGAGCTTCGACAATTTTGCCTCTAATGGTCGGTCATACCATAGCTGTTCATAACGGACGCCAACACGTTCCAGTTTTTGTAAATGAACAGATGGTAGGACACAAGTTGGGTGAATTTGCCCCAACACGCACCTACAGAGGTCATGGAAAAAGCGACAAAAAAGCAGGTAGGTAGTCATTAGTCATGAAGTCATTAGTCATTAGCTAAAGACAAATGACAAATGACAAACGACAAATGACAAAATTGGAGAAAATTATGGCTACTAATACTACTGAAGTAAAAGCGATCGCTCGTTTTATCCGCATCTCGGCCTACAAAGTGCGTCGTGTACTGGATCAAATCCGGGGGCGATCGTACCGAGAAGCGTTAATCATCCTAGAATTCATGCCCTATCGCGCCACTGAACCCATATTGAAGGTTCTCAGAAGCGCTGCTGCCAATGCCGAACACAACGCTGGATTAGATCGGACTCAACTAGTGATTACTCAAGCTTATGCTGATCAAGGGCCGCCTCTGAAGCGGTTCCAACCAAGAGCGCAAGGTAGAGCTTACCAAATTCGCAAGCCGACGTGTCATATTACTGTGGCCGTTGGAGCCGCACCAGAAAAATAAGCACGCTTACACGAATAAATTACGTAAAGTAAGAAATCTTAGAGGAAGCATTCGTGGGACAGAAGATTCATCCAGTTGGTTTTCGCCTGGGTATTACACATGAGCATCAATCCCGTTGGTTTGCTGTTCCTGATCGCTATCCAGAACTTTTACAAGAAGACTACAAACTCCGTCAGTACATAGAACAAAAGCTGGGTAGACAGGCTCAAAACAACGCCGGTATTTCCGAAGTGCGGATTGAGCGCAAAGCCGACCAAATCGACTTAGAAGTACGCACAGCTAGACCAGGTGTAGTAGTAGGCCGTGGTGGGCAAGGCATTGAATCCTTGCGTACCGGACTCCAAGGACTGTTGGGTAGTAATCGCCAAATTCGCATTAACGTAGTTGAAGTCCAACGAGTTGATGCTGATGCCTACCTAATTGCCGAATACATAGCTCAACAATTGGAACGTCGGGTTTCCTTTAGGCGGGTAGTGCGGCAATCAATTCAACGGGCCCAACGCGCTGGTGTCCAAGGGATTAAAATCCAAGTCAGCGGGCGGCTCAACGGTGCAGAAATTGCCCGGACAGAATGGACTCGTGAAGGTAGAGTACCTTTACATACCTTACGGGCTGACATTGACTACTCTTATTGCACAGCAAAAACTGTTTACGGCATTTTGGGTATCAAAGTATGGGTGTTTAAGGGAGAAATTATTCCTGGACAGGAACCAGATCCGCTACCACCCGCAGCCCGCGAACGTGAACGCGATCCCCGCGATCGCGATCGTGAACCCCGTCGTCGTCAACAACAACGTCGTCGCCAGCAATTTGAAGACCGCTCAAATGAAGGATAAATCGTCATTAGTCATTAGTCATAGTAAATGGCAGATGACAAATGACAAAGGACAAATGACAAGTAACAAACCATGTTAAGCCCTAGAAGAACTAAATTCCGCAAACAACAGCGCGGACGGATGGAGGGACTAGCCACGCGTGGTAGCACCCTCAACTTCGGTGATTTTGCACTCCAAGCACAAGAACCTGCTTGGATTACCTCTCGGCAAATCGAGGCTTCTCGTCGGGCAATGACTCGTTATATTCGTCGGGGTGGACAAATCTGGATTCGGATTTTCCCTGATAAACCTGTAACAATGCGTGCTGCTGAAACCCGGATGGGTTCCGGTAAAGGTAATCCAGAGTTTTGGGTAGCTGTAGTCAAGCCAGGACGGATTTTGTTTGAAATAGGTGGAGTTACTGAAGAAATTGCGCGTGAAGCTATGCGCTTGGCTTCATTTAAACTGCCCATAAAAACCAAGTTTATTGTCCGCCCTCAACCACAGGAGCAGGAATAGCTAATGCCTCTTCCCAAGATTTCAGAAGCAAGAGAATTAAGTGACGAGAAACTTTCTGAAGAAATTGTCTCGATCAAAAGACAACTATTTCAGTTGCGCTTGCAAAAAGCCACAAGACAACTAGAAAAGCCTCACCAGTTCCGACAAATGCGACACCGCCTAGCCCAATTGCTAACGTTAGAGACAGAGCGCAAACGGGCAGCAAGTCAATCGACTAAAGAAGAAAAGTAGGAGATTATGGCAGTTAAAGAACGAGTTGGCTTGGTAGTGAGCGATAAAATGCAAAAAACTGTGGTAGTAGCCATAGAAAACCGCGCTCCTCACCCCAAGTACGGCAAGATTGTGGTTAACACCCAACGATATAAAGTTCACGACGAAGAAAATAAGTGTAAAGTAGGCGATCGCGTTCGCATTCAGGAAACTAGACCCCTGAGCAAAACCAAGCGCTGGAAAGTCACAGAAGTCCTCAACGTCAAACCAACTTAAACCTCATCGTTGTTAGAAATTAACAACATTACAAGGGAGAATAATTGTGATTCAACCCCAGACTTACCTGAATGTCGCAGATAATAGCGGTGCCCGCAAATTAATGTGCATCCGCATCTTAGGCGGAGGCAACCGTCGTTATGGTTTTATCGGTGATAAAATTATCGCCGTTGTCAAAGATGCTACACCAAACATGGCTGTAAAAAAGTCTGATGTTGTGGAAGCAGTAATTGTCCGAACTCGGAAAGCTATGTCTCGTGACAGTGGTATGAGTATTCGCTTTGATGATAATGCTGCTGTAATCATCAACAAAGACGGTAATCCCAGAGGTACACGGGTTTTTGGCCCAGTTGCCCGGGAACTGCGCGATAAAAACTTTACTAAAATTGTTTCTCTGGCTCCGGAGGTGCTTTAATGCCAACCAAAAAGAATACCCCCAAAGTATTCCACAAAATGCACGTCAAAACTGGCGACACAGTACAAGTGATTGCTGGCAAAGACAAGGGAAAAGTTGGCGAAATTACTCAGGCACTTCCCCAACTGAGTAAAGTTATCGTCAAAGGTGTCAACATTAAAACTAAGCACGTCAAACCCCAGCAAGAAGGGGAATCAGGGCGAATTATTACCCAAGAATTCCCGATTCATAGCTCCAACGTGATGCTTTATTCCACCAAGCAAAACGTTGCTAGTCGTGTTTGTTATACCTTTACCTCAGAAGGTAAAAAAGTCAGAAAACTCAAGAAAACTGGCGAGATTCTGGATAAATAGTTAGAAGTTAGGAATTAAGAGTTAGGAATTAAATTTAACTCATAGCTCATAACTCATAACTCATAACTTTGTTCCCTGACCAAGCCCAGGGATATTAGGACAAAAAAACTATGGCGACAACAAGACTCAAAAGCTTATATCAAGAGACAATCGTCCCCAAACTGATTAATCAGTTTCAATATACTAACGTACATCAAGTACCGAAGTTGGTAAAGGTTACGATTAACCGAGGTTTGGGTGAAGCAGCTCAAAATGCGAAGTCTCTAGAGGCATCCATCAACGAAATTGCCTTGGTAACAGGTCAAAAACCAGTGGTGACACGGGCGAAAAAGGCGATCGCTGGCTTTAAGATTCGTCAAGGGATGCCTGTGGGGATCATGGTTACTCTGAGAGCCGAACGGATGTATGCCTTTTTTGACCGACTAGTTAGCCTGTCATTACCCAGAATTCGAGATTTTCGCGGCGTTAGCACTAAAAGCTTTGACGGACGCGGGAACTACACTCTGGGTGTGAGAGAACAGCTAATTTTTCCAGAAGTCGAATACGACAGCATCGATCAAGTCCGTGGGATGGATATTTCCATCATTACCACAGCAAAAAACGACGAAGAGGGTCGCGCCTTACTTAAAGAATTAGGAATGCCCTTTCGCGATCAAGAAGTTCATCAATAGAGGGAACGATGGCGGCTAACGACACAATTGCAGATATGCTGACGCGCATCCGCAATGCCAACCTGGCGCGGCATCAAACTACACAAGTGCCAGCTACAAAAATGACCCGGAGTATTGCCAAAGTACTACGGGAGGAAGGCTTTATTGCTGAAATTGAAGAAGCAGAAGAAGGGGTAAAACACAATCTGGTGATTTCCCTGAAATACAAGGGTAAAAACCGTCAGCCACTAATCACCGCCTTAAAGCGAGTGAGTAAGCCTGGCTTACGTGTTTACTCGAATCGAAAAGAATTACCAAGGGTACTAGGCGGCATTGGCATTGCCATTATTTCTACATCCAGTGGGATTATGACTGACCGCGAAGCGCGGCGTCAGAACTTGGGTGGCGAAGTACTTTGTTACGTTTGGTAGTCATTGGTCATTAGTCATTTGTCATTAGTGAAGGACAAAGGACAAAGGACAAATAACAAAGGACAAAAAGAAAAGTCATGTCTCGTATTGGTAAACGTCCAATTACTATTCCCGCCAAAGTTCAAGTGGCGATCAATGGTACGAATATTGTGGTGAAAGGTCCCAAAGGAGAACTTTCTCGCACTCTCACACCTAATGTCTCACTCTCTCAAGAGGGAGACATATTACAGGTAAATCGTCGGGATGAAACTCGTACCTCAAAGCAACTGCACGGCTTGAGCCGCACTTTAGTTGCCAACATGGTCGAGGGAGTATCCCTTGGTTTTCAGCGCCGTTTGGAAATTCAAGGTGTTGGTTACCGCGCACAAGTTCAGGGGCGTAACCTAGTTTTAAATATGGGTTATAGCCATCAAGTGCAAATTGAACCACCAGAAGGAATTCAGTTTGCTGTAGAAGGTACCACTAACGTGATTGTCAGTGGCTATGACAAAGAAATAGTAGGCAACACAGCCGCCAAAATTCGTGCCGTTCGTCCACCAGAACCTTACAAAGGTAAAGGCATTCGCTATGCCGGTGAAGTGGTCAGACGGAAAGCTGGTAAGACTGGTAAGGGTGGTAAGAAGTAGAAATGAAACTTACTCGTAGAGAATCAAAAAACCGACGTCATCGACGCGTTCGTGGCAAAGTTATTGGCTCCCCAGAACGTCCGCGTTTAGCGGTATTTCGTTCTAATGAGCATATCTATGCCCAAATAATTGATGATACTCAGCATCAAACCATAGTGGCAGCATCGACTGTAGAACCAGAGTTGAAATCTAGTTTGGCGTCATGTGCAAACCGCGACGCATCGGTGCAAGTTGGCAAGTTGATCGCAGTGCGATCGCTAGAAAAAGGCATCACCAAAGTAGTCTTTGATCGCGGTGGTAATTTATATCATGGTCGTGTTAAAGCACTAGCTGATGCAGCCCGCGAAGCTGGTTTAGATTTCTAAAGTCATTGGTCATTAGTCATTGGTTATTGGTTATTGGACAAATGACAAATGACAAAAGACAAATGACAAAAGACAAATGACGTTCATCAGAGCACTAAATTATGGCAACAGAGCGTAAAAGTAGAACAAAGCGTGCCAAAAAAGAAGAAACCACTTGGCAAGAACGGGTTATCCAAATCCGACGCGTAAGTAAAGTGGTCAAAGGTGGTAAAAAACTCAGCTTCAGAGCGATCGTTGTTGTCGGTAACGAACGCGGTCAAGTTGGTGTCGGAGTAGGCAAAGCCTCAGATGTAATTGGCGCCGTCAAAAAAGGCGTAGCCGACGGCAAAAAACACCTCATTGATATCCCCATCACTAAATCCAACTCCATCCCCCATCCTATTGATGGTGTCGGTGGCGGTGCGAAGGTAATGATGCGCCCAGCCTCACCTGGTACTGGGGTAATTGCTGGAGGTGCTGTGCGGACTGTGCTGGAATTGGCAGGAGTTCGTAACGTCTTAGCCAAGCAACTTGGCTCTAACAATCCGCTCAATAATGCTAGAGCAGCAGTCAATGCCTTATCTACACTGCGGACTCTTGCTGAAGTCGCGGAAGATCGCGGTATTCCTATTGAAAGTCTCTACATCTAATTTAGTCATTAGTTATTGGTCATTAGTCATTAGTGAATAACAAAGGACAAATGACAAATCACAAACGCCCCTCCGGGTGACGCTCGTGCCTCGCTAGTGCTGCGCTAACGCCAGTTATGGGGGAGACCCCCAAGACCGCACTGGCTCACAAATGACAAACGACAAATGAGAACTTGATAACTTATGAGACTCCATGATGTTAAGCCGCAAAAAGGCTCAAAGAAACGCAAAAAGCGTGTAGCTAGAGGTATTTCTGCTGGTCAAGGTGCCAGTGCTGGTCTAGGTATGCGAGGTCAAAAATCTCGTTCTGGTAGTGGTACTCGTCCAGGCTTTGAAGGTGGTCAACAGCCATTGTACCGCCGCTTACCTAAGCTGAAGGGCTTTCCGATTGTTAATCAGAAGATTTACACTACGATTAATGTAGAGAAGCTAGCCTCTCTTCCTGCTAATACGGAAGTAACTTTGACTTCCTTGAAAGCCGTAGGTATCCTGACTGCTATCAAGGGGCCATTGAAAATTTTAGGTAACGGAGAATTGAGCATTCCGCTCAAGGTACAAGCGGCAGCTTTCACAGGTTCAGCTCGTAGCAAAATTGAGGCAGCTGGTGGTAGTTGTGAAGTCTTATGAGTGAGCCGGAACAGCGCACTTAAATGGAAGCCAACTCGCTGTCAGCGCCTGGTTCACTATAAAGGTAGCACTCTATGATCAGTCGAGATAAAGCCCCAACGGCTCAAGAAACTTTTATGCAGATGGCACAAGCAGCGGGCCTCAGAGGTAGGCTGCTTGTGACTGTCGGTATTTTAATTTTGGTTCGCCTGGGTATCTTCTTGCCGGTACCAGGGATTGATAGACCGAGATTTGCCGAAGCCATATCGGGCAGTAATTCCATATTTGGCTTATTGGATATATTTTCCGGGCGAGGACTTTCGACTTTGGGAGTCTTTGCTTTAGGGATTTTGCCCTTCATTAATGCCTCTATTATCATCCAATTGCTCACCGCAGCAATTCCATCTTTAGAAAATTTACAGAAAAATGAAGGCGAAGCCGGTCGGCGAAAAATATCCCAAATTACACGCTATGTAACTGTAGTTTGGGCAATTCTACAAAGTACAGCTTTTTCGGCATTATTCCTCCAGCAATTCGCCTTACACCCAGGGCCAATCTTCGTAGCTGAAACTGCGATCGCTCTGACTGCTGGTTCGATGTTCGTCATGTGGGCATCAGAACTGATTACAGAACGTGGCATTGGCAATGGTGCATCATTGTTGATTTTTGTCAACATTGTCGCGTCATTACCAAAAGCTTTGGGTGATACCATAGACTTGGTGCAAGTCGGGGGTAGGGAAGCAGTGGGGCGTGTGATTGTGCTGCTATTAGTTTTCCTAGCAACAATTGTTGGTATTGTGATTGTGCAGGAAGGAATGCGCCGCATCCCAATTATTTCGGCTCGTCGCCAAGTAGGTAGGCGAGTTTTGGCAGAGCAACGTAGCTATCTGCCCCTGCGGCTGAATCAAGGCGGCGTCATGCCAATTATTTTTGCTACTGCCATCCTCAGTTTGCCGCTGCTGATCGCCAATTTTAGTAAAAATGCCGATTTGGCGAATATAGTTAACACTTATTTGAGTCCAAGCGGTTCTAGCTCCTGGGTCTATGCCTTGGTATACATGGTTTCCATCGTTTTCTTCAGCTACTTCTATTCTTCGTTGATTCTCAACCCAGTAGATGTGGCGCAAAACTTGAAGAAAATGGGTTCTAGTATTCCTGGAATTCGTCCCGGTAAGGCAACTAGCGAGTATATCGAACGCGTGTCCAACCGACTAACTTTTTTGGGTGCAATCTTTTTGGGCTTGGTTGCTATTATCCCCACCGCCGTGGAAAGCGCTTTGAATGTGAAAACTTTCCGGGGAATAGGTGCTACCTCTTTGTTAATTTTAGTTGGTGTGGCAATTGAGACAGCCAAACAAGTCCAAACTTATGTCATCTCTCAGCGCTATGAAGGAATGGTGAAATAATAGTGACGCGATTAATCTTCTTGGGGCCACCTGGAGCGGGTAAAGGAACACAAGCTCAAACTTTGGCTGAACACTTGAATATTCCCCATATTTCTACTGGTGAAATATTAAGACAAGCCATGAAAGAGCAAACTCATTTGGGAATCAAGGCTCAAGGTTATGTTGATAGCGGCGAGTTAGTACCCGACCAGCTAGTGCAGGACTTGGTACAGGAGCGCCTCAGTCAATCAGATGCCAAAAATGGTTGGATTCTTGATGGTTTTCCCCGCAAAGTGACCCAAGCAGGTTTTCTGGAGAAGTTACTCCAAGAAATACATCAGAGTGGCGAAAGGGTAGTCAATTTAGATGCACCAGATGAAGTTGTGATCGCACGTTTACTAGCTAGAGGACGAAAAGATGATACCGAAGAGGTGATTCGTCGTCGTTTAGAAGTGTACCGCGCTGAAACTGCACCTTTAATTGATTATTACGGCGATCGCAAAAAACTCCTAACAGTCAATGGCAATCAGTCCCAAGAAGATGTCACTGGTGAACTGCAAAAGGTAATTGCTTTCTGAAAGGGGAGTAGGGAATTTACCACTTATCACTGACTATTCCCCACTCACCACTCCCCACTCCCTATACCAAGAAAAAGATCAATTTTAGCTAAGATATATTAATAAACTGTTGATATATTTCTTAAAGTGTGTTTTCTTGCAGATAAAGTGCTGCAACTGAACACGAAATTGTTGAGTTGAGGAAAAAACAAATTGTCTAAGCAAGATTTGATTGAAATGGAAGGCACGGTTACAGAGTCCCTGCCCAATGCGATGTTTCGCGTTGACTTGGACAATGGCTTTAACGTGCTAGCTCACATTTCCGGCAAAATTCGCCGAAATTATATCAAGATTTTGCCCGGCGATCGCGTCAAGGTAGAGTTAACTCCTTACGACTTGACCAAAGGCAGAATTACCTATCGACTACGAAAGAAGTAAGTATATGTAGAGAATTTTACCATAAAACCATTTTTTTGGCTGTTTGTTAGTCATTTAACTGGATTAATTTCCCTAGAAATGCTATAATTTTATATTTGGAGTCAAAAAATAAAAGGCATGAAAGTTAGAGCCTCAGTCAAGAAAATTTGTGAGAAGTGTAACGTGATCAAACGTCGTGGTCGCGTTATGGTGATCTGCGTGAACCCCAAGCACAAGCAACGTCAAGGATAACACTCTTACCAACAGAGCCAGTTGTAAGACGCATATCATCATTAAAACGAAAAGACGCGATTAATCACGTTTTTCCAACCAACAGTAATTGCGAGAACAATAGGGAGAGTTCATTGTGGCACGTATTGCCGGAGTAGACCTTCCACGCGATAAGCGCGTCGAGATCGGTCTGACTTACATCTATGGAATTGGTTTATCACGTTCTCAAGAAATTATAGCGGCTACTGGTGTGAACCCAGACACGCGCGTTAAGGACTTAAGTGATGCCGATGTGACAGCCCTACGAGGGGAAATAGAAACCAACTATCAAGTTGAAGGCGACTTGCGGCGCTTGGAGTCTTTGAACATCAAGCGCTTAGTTGACATTGGTACTTACAGAGGTCGTCGTCATCGCATGGGCTTACCAGTCAGAGGACAAAGAACTCGCACCAATGCCAGAACCCGTCGAGGCAGAAGGCAGACAGTGGCTGGGAAGAAGAAGGCTCCAGGGAAATAATTTTGCAACGCTTGCTAATCCGAGCAAGTTTTACCTTAAATCAACTAAACAAGTATGGCGAGACAACCAACTAAAAAAACCGGGAGCAAGAAGCAGAAACGGAATGTACCCAGTGGAATGGCCTACATCCAGTCTACTTTCAACAATAGCATTGTCACCATTACCGATCAAAATGGAGATGTCATCTCCTGGGCTAGTGCTGGTTCTAGCGGTTTTAAGGGAGCAAAAAAGGGAACTCCCTTTGCAGCGCAAACTGCTGCTGAAAGTGCAGCCCGTAGAGCTATTGATCAAGGAATGCGCCAAATTGAGGTAATGGTCAGTGGTCCAGGAGCTGGTAGAGAAACCGCTATCCGGGCACTTCAAGGAGCAGGATTGGAAATTACACTCATTCGGGATATTACCCCCATTCCTCACAATGGTTGCCGTCCACCCAAGCGCCGTCGAGTTTAAACACCAAGACTTAGGCATTGAGTAAAAAAAGTACAAGTCAAGCAAGTAAAATAACTTACAACTGCTTGGGCGTCTAACCTGCAAATTGTCATTGGGTAAAAGCTTGGGCGACCAAAAGGGCGACAGATTTTCCCTGCGGGAAAGCTGTTAAACTTCGGGAACCCAAAATATTATTAGCGCCTGTAAACTCAATAGGAGCGTCAAACTATACCGTAATTTTATACTAGTAGTTTGATTAACCTAAACCTACAGGACGTAAAGTCAACCAATTTTGGATAATGGAATTTCCGATTTTGGATTGAACCCGACCATGAGGGTACGGGGCTTGAGGATTTTAAATTGGAGATTTTTGATTTGTTCTGCCCACTTAAAATTTTAGATATTAAATTTTGGATTTTGGATTAGGAGAATCTTTCAATCTCAAATCGGCAATTCCATTATCTAAAATTCTGCGGGGCGGGGCATGAGCCAAAAAATCTAAAATCTAAAATCTAAAATCTAAAATTCTTAGTCAATTCGGGAGGCAATTGATTTGTCTGCTAGCAGCACCTTAGAAAAAGGGAGGCTCATCCGTGGCGCAGTTTCAGATTGAATGTGTAGAGTCTAATACTGAAGAAAGTCGGAACCATTACAGTAAATTTGTTCTGGAACCTCTAGATCGTGGTCAAGGAACAACGGTTGGCAACGCACTGCGACGAGTTTTACTGTCCAACCTAGAAGGTACAGCAGTTACAGCAGTGCGGATTGCAGGCGTTTCACACGAGTTTGCCACCGTTCCAGGCGTGCGGGAAGATGTGCTGGAAATCCTCATGAAAATGAAGGAAGTTATCCTAAAAAACTATTCTTCGCAGCCTCAGATTGGTAGATTACTCGTTACAGGTCCAGCAACAATCACTGCGGCGCATTTTGACTTACCTAGTGAAGTAGAAGTCATCGATCCGACCCAGTATGTAGCCACCATCGCTGAAGGTGGAAAGCTGGAAATGGAATTTCGGATCGAGAAAGGCAAAGGCTATCGCACCGTAGAGCGAGGACGTGAGGAAGCCACATCGTTGGATTTTCTCCAAATCGACTCAATATTTATGCCGGTGCGAAAAGTCAACTACAGTGTTGAAGAATCCCGTGGGGAAGGCTTGATTCCAAAAGACCGACTCTTGTTGGAAGTTTGGACAAATGGCAGTATTTCTCCCCAGGAAGCACTATCTTCTGCTGCTGCGATCTTGGTAGATTTATTCAATCCGTTGAAAGATATCTCCCTAGAACCAACTGATACAGGTTCGGATATTCCAGACGACCCAACTGCTCAGATACCCATCGAAGAGTTGCAACTTTCTGTGCGGGCATATAACTGTCTCAAACGGGCACAAGTTAACTCTGTGGCAGATTTGTTGGATTATACCCAAGAAGACCTCTTAGAAATTAAGAACTTTGGGCAGAAGTCAGCAGAAGAGGTTGTGGAAGCTTTGCAGCGACGCTTGGGCATCACCCTGCCAATGGAAAGAGGCTCTAAACACCCTTAAGAAAAACCGTTCATAATTCATAGTGCATAATTATGCGTCACCGTTGTCGCGTCAAAAAACTCAGTAAACCAGCCGATCAACGTCGTGCTTTATTGCGATCGCTCGCCACCGAGTTGATCCGTCATGGTAAGATCACAACCACTTTAATTAGAGCGAAAGTTCTTCGAAGTGAAGTGGAAAAAATGATTACCCTAGCCAAAAATGGCTCCTTGTCAGCACGTCGAGAAGCCCTTGGGTATATCTTCGACAAACAACTGGTTCACGCTCTATTTGAGCAAGCTCCAACTCGATATGGCGATCGCCAGGGTGGTTATACCCGCATCCTGCGGACTGTACCGCGTCGGGGTGATAATGCCAAAATGGCCATAATTGAATTGGTTTAAGTCATTTAGTCATTGGTTATTAGTCATCAGTCATTAGTCATTGGTCATTAGTGAATAACAAAGGACAACTGATAAAGGACAAATGATAAAAAACAAATGACAAAGGACAAAATCTGTATGTTAGAAAGCCACCAGCCTACACAAACTCATCGAGTAGCCTTGGTAATCCAATACCTAGGCACTCATTTTCATGGCTGGCAACGGCAAAAACAACATCGGACAGTTCAAGAAGAGATCGAAAGTGCGATCGCTACTATTCTTGGCTACCATGTAACACTACACGGTGCCGGACGAACCGATTCAGGAGTTCACGCTGCTGCTCAAGTAGCTCATTTTGAAGCAACAGGGTTAATTCCGCCTCACAAGTGGGCAACAATCCTAAATAGCTATCTGCCGCCAGATATATTAATCAGGGCTTCAGCTAGTGTCGATAACCGTTGGCACGCTCGCTTTAGTGCAGCCTATCGACGGTATCGCTACACAATATATACTGAAGATCAGCTTAACTTGTTTGTAAGACCCTTCAGTTGGCATTATTATTATGCACCCCTGGATGAATCTTTAATTGAAGCTGCCTTGAAACCTCTCTTGGGAAAGCATCACTTAGCTGCTTTTCACCGTGCAGGATCAAAGCGATCGCATTCCTGGGTAGAGGTGCAAGCAGCCGAGTGTCGTCGCAGTGGGCCATTTATCCATATTGAAATACAGGCAGATGGATTTTTGTATGGCATGGTACGGCTGTTGGTAGGGATGGTGGTACAAGTAGGTTCTGGACAACGGACACTTTCTAGCTTCACCGAACTCTGGAAAGAACAACGCCGAGAAGAAGTGAAACACGCCGCACCGCCCCAAGGCTTATGCTTGTTGCGAGTCGGCTATCCAGATTTTCCCTTTCCAAAAGAGATTTGGTACGACACCTTGCCAAAGTTCGTCACTAGTCAAGAGTCATTAGTCATTGGTCACTAGTCATTGGTCATTAGTGAATAACAAAGGACAACTGACAGGGGACAAAGGACAAATAACAAATGACTAATGACAAATTAAAAATGACAAAGGACAAATGACAAATGACAACGAGTAAAACATACCTTCCTTCTCAAGCGTCCCTTGAGCGTGAGTGGTACATAGTAGATGCCACTGATAAACGCCTCGGTCGCCTCGCCAGTGAAGTCGCCCAGGTATTGAGAGGCAAAAAGAAACCCGAATATACACCTCATCTAGATACAGGTGACTTCGTAATCATCATCAATGCCGAGAAAGTAGCAGTGACAGGCAAAAAGCGCACTCAAAAGCTTTACCGCCGTCATTCTGGTCGCCCCGGTGGGATGAAAACGGAAACTTTCGCTAAACTGCAAGACCGCATACCAGAGCGAATTTTAGAACAAGCTGTTAAAGGTATGCTACCTAAAAATAGCCTGGGTAAGCAGTTGTTCACAAAGCTGAAAGTTTATGCTGGTCCTACGCATCCCCATGATGCTCAAAAACCTAAAGAACTAAAAGTTAGTACAATTCCTGGAGAAGAAAATTAATGGTAGTAGCAGATGCTAATAGCGGTCGCGCCGTATACTGGGGTACTGGTCGTCGTAAGAACGCAGTAGCACGGGTACGCTTGGTTCCCGGCACCGGTCAACTGATTGTCAACGGTAAAGATGGAACCTTGTATTTCCAATTTAACCCCAACTACCTGGGAGTGATTAAAGCACCCCTGGAAACTCTGGGACTAGAAAACGAATATGACATTTTGGTGAAAGCAGAAGGCGGCGGCTTGACCGGACAGGCTGATTCTGTCCGTTTGGGAGTTGCTCGTGCTTTGTGCCAACTCGACCCAGACAACCGCCCACCTTTGAAAACCGAAGGTTACTTGACTCGTGATCCGAGAGCAAAAGAGCGGAAGAAATATGGTTTACATAAAGCTCGGAAAGCGCCTCAGTACTCTAAGCGTTAGAGAATGGGGGCTAGGGCATGGGGCATTGGTTTCTCCCACTTCCTCATCTCCGTCATCCCCCCACTCCCCACTCTCTAGCTGCAATTGAAACCTGAAAGTTATAATTGATATAGATTCATCACAAAAAAACAATGGCTAAAGCTGATATTCATCCCAAGTGGTATCCAGACGCTAAAGTTTACTGCAACGGTCAAGTTGTTATGACCATTGGCTCTACTAAGCCAGAATTGCACGTAGATGTTTGGTCTGGAAATCACCCATTTTACACCGGCACTCAGAAGATTATTGACACTGAGGGTCGAGTTGAACGCTTCCTCCGCAAGTACGGTATGAGCAGCACTCAAACATCTGGCGACGAACAAACCAAAAAGTAGCGGGTTGGCTCTGCTGTTAACGACGGCCCTGCATCAGCTGGGTCGATTTTGATTTATATGCTCGAGCCAATTTGTTATTTTTTTAAGGAGCGATCGCACTGGTCATGGCTGAATCATACTTACTGGATAAACTCAAATCCGTTGAACAAACTTTTAATGAGTTAACACGTCGTCTTGGCGACCCCGATACCGCTAGCAATCCTGATGAATATCAAGAAATTGCTAAGTCTCGTTCTTCTTTGGAAGAGGTCGTTAATACCTATGAGATTTGGAAATCAGCCCAAGAAGACTTGACAGGGGCGCGTCAGGTTTACAAAGAATCTGCAAGTGACCCAGAGTTGCAAGAAATGGCATCGCTGGAAGTAAAGGAACTTGAACAAAAAATAGAATATTTAGAGTCTCGCTTGAAAGTGTTACTGCTACCACGCGACCCCAACGATGAAAAGAATATCATGTTGGAAATTCGCGCCGGTACTGGTGGCGATGAAGCAAGTATTTGGGCTGGCGATTTGATGCAAATGTATACCCGCTACGCCCAGACTCAAGGTTGGAAAGTTTCTCTAGTGAGCGAATCTCGGGGAGAAATTGGGGGCTGGAAAGAGGTCATTCTCGAAATTAAAGGTAATGACGTTTACAGCCAGTTAAAGTTTGAAGCTGGGGTGCATCGTGTACAGCGTGTGCCGGCAACTGAATCTGGCGGACGGGTTCATACTTCTACAGCTACCGTGGCAATTATGCCGGAGGTGGATGATGTGGAAATTCACATTGACCCGAAAGATATTGAAATGACTACAGCCCGTTCTGGCGGTGCTGGTGGGCAAAACGTCAACAAGGTGGAAACAGCCGCCGACTTGATGCACAAACCGACGGGAATACGCATTTTCTGTACAGAAGAACGCAGCCAGTTGCAAAACAAAGAACGGGCAATGCAAATTCTGCGGGCGAAGTTGTATGAAATCAAGTTAAGCGAACAACAAGAGGCTGTTACTTCCATGCGGCGATCGCAGGTTGGTACAGGATCGCGATCGGAAAAAATTCGCACGTATAATTATAAAGATAACCGCGCTACCGATCACCGCTTAGGTCAAAATTATTCCCTGAACCCTGTTTTGGAAGGTGATTTAGAGACACTTATCCAATCTTGTATATCTCTAGACCAACAGGAACGTCTCGCGGAGTTAGCGACTTCTGCCGCTAACTAATTTTTGTCAGTAATTTTACTGTAAAACCACTTGTTGTGTTGTTTTTTTAACACATACAGGTGGTTTTCTAATGTCGCGTAGAGTGTATCTTCCATTTCACTGTGATAGCGGTAATAGGCAAATTCGTACTTCATAACGTAATTTAATTTCGCCCATTGCTTCAGAGTTTGACAGGTATAAATTAGTTTTTCTGCTTCTTCTTGCCAACGTGCAAAAATCCGGTAGCTAAAAAAGCTGCTGCATATATTGCCTTTTACATCCCAATAGGAAATACACACTTGATGCTTCAAAGGATGGATTTTTTTGATTTGCTTAACATCATGACCTTTGGCTTTGAGAGCTTCTTTTACCTCAGCGTCTGAAATGTGCCACTGTTCTGGTTTAATTTTATTAGTAGCTATAAGATTTCGACCCTTGCGGCGATATTGATTAGTTTTGCGCGGCTTGCCAAACATGATGCACCCTTTATACTGTCGGCATTACTACCGATAACGTGATTGAAATTTTTAGATTAATATTGCAAGTTTCATTGCACTATTACAATAATCATTTTAAATTACCATTCACAATGAAGCTTGTCAAGCTAAAAGTAAAATTTTAGGATTTCTTCACTAAACTTGTAAATACAGTTGGCTAGCTATATAAGCAGTGAACATTGAAAGCAGAGAAAAACTGATTGAAATCATCAAGCTGGCTCGTGGTTCAATGAGCCAGCGAGCATTCGGTAAGCTTTTAGGAGTTTCTGCTACTGCTGTTCAGTTGTGGGAAAAGGGTGTGAATGTGCCAGATACTGAATATTTAGCAAAAATCGCAGCGAGAGCGGGTTACACATTAGAGGAGTTACTAAGCTGTCTGGATGGTAAGCCAATTGCAGAAACTTCCGATTTGAGTCTGATTCTGAGACAAATTCAGCACATGCCCCTGGTACAAGTGGCTCAAATTGTGCAAGCTGCGGCAGATAGATTGGCGGCTGTGGCTGAAGCGTCGGGGGATGAGGCGAAAATAATTCGTAATTCGTAATTCGTAATTCGTAATTCGTAATTCGTAATTCGTAATTCGTAATTAAGGTTTTTAAGAGCGATTTAGTGCAAAATCGGATCAAACTAGCTCGTGGTTTCTTGCTGTCAAGATTCAACTTTATGGACAAAGCTTTTTTGTATGATACAGACTTCTATGGCTGGACACAGCAGCAGGCTAAAGCGTTAGAGCAGGGGCTAGTTATGGAACTAGACTGGGAACACCTGCAAGAGGAAATTCAAGCTTTGGGGAGACAGGAGTATCGAGAACTCGTGAGTCGCCTGAGTGTGTTACTCGGTCATTTGTTGAAGTGGGAGCATCAACCCGAACAACGCTGTCGCAGTTGGTTTTTAACGATTCGAGAACAGCGTCGCGCTATGCATAGGCATTTGCGACAGAACCCTAGCTTAAAGTCTCGAATAGAAGAAGCCTTGTTAGATGGCTTTGAAGCGGGAGTGGATTTGGCGCTACGAGAAACTAACTTACCATTACGAACTTTTCCAGAGCATTGTTGCTATTTATTTGATGATGCGATGCCTGCGGCGGGCTGCGCCTACGCAGACAATTTTCTGTGCGATACTCATCAAGACTGGGAAGGATAATTTCTACCATTTTTCTTGATTAATTCATAACATGGGAATTGCTAAAAGTACTTATGGCAATTCTCAATCGCAAATGGTATCAGCCACACCTGAAAGTCTAGATAAGTTTGTTAATTTTTGTAAGCAGCACATTAAGGGACAGGAAAAAAAGGAAGCGCAAACCTTTTTAGATAGATTCTTCGTGGCTTTTGGGCATGAGGGAGCGCTGGAAGCGGGAGCCAGTTACGAAGAGGCAATTAAAAAAGGTAGCAAAAAAGGTAAAACTGGTTTTGCTGGTATGGAAACCCCGTGTGTTGATTGAGATGAAAAAGCGCGGGGAGGATTTGAGTAAGCATTATTCCCAAGCGTTTGATTATTGGACGCGGTTAGTACCAAATCGTCCCCGTTATGTATTATTGTGCAATTTTGACGAATTTTGGATTTTTGACTTTGATATCCAATTAGATACACCCGTAGATGTAATACCTTTAGAGCAACTGCCAGAAAGGGCAGGAGCCTTGGCATTTATGGAGTTTGGAGACAAAACTCCTGTTTTTCGCAACAACCAGCTAGAAGTAACTGAACGTGCAGCGCGTCGCATGGGAGAGTTGCTGCTAGAACTGGAAAAACGCGGAATTGAAAAGTTGACAGCGCAGCGTTTCATTCTGCAATGTGTGCTGGCAATGTTTGCAGAGGATAGGCAACTTTTACCACGTGATATGTTTGTTTCCTGTGTTCAGGATTGCATGAGTGGGGCGAGTTCCTATGATATTTTGGGTGGTTTATTTCGGGAAATGAATTTGCCAGGAATTACGCCAGCCGGACGCTATAAAGACGTAGATTATTTCAACGGCGGGTTATTTTCACAGATTCATGCGATTGAGTTGACAAGGGAAGAATTGAATTTTTTGGATGTATCGGCGAAAGAAAATTGGAGTAAGGTTCGTCCAGCAATTTTTGGGAATTTGTTTGAAGGTACGGTGGATAAAAAAGAGCGTCATGCACGAGGAATTCACTTTACCTCAGAAGCAGACATTATGAAAATTGTTCGTCCAACCATTAGCCGGTATTGGGAAGAAAGAATTGAAGCAGCAAGCACAATTGCTGAACTTTCTACATTGCAATTGGAACTCCAAAGTTATCGCGTACTTGATCCTGCTTGTGGTTCGGGTAATTTTCTGTATATGGCTTATCAGGAACTTAAGCGGATTGAAATGTTGCTGTTAGAAGCAATTGCACAGCGTCGTAAATCTGAAGATAAGCAAATTCAAATTGGTTTTGTCACGCCACAACAATTTTATGGTATGGATACAAATCCTTTCGCTGTGGAATTGGCACGAGTGACGTTGATGATTGCGCGAAAGATTGCTATTGATAATTTAAATTTGACTGAACCTGCTTTGCCTCTGGATAGTTTAGATAACAATATTGTTTGTCAGGATGCGTTGTTTAGTGAATGGCAGAAAGCTGATGCAATTATTGGTAATCCTCCGTTTTTAGGTGGAAAGCATCTGAGAATAGCTTTAAGTGATGAATATATAGACAAAGTTTTTAAACGCTTTCCTGATGTTAAAGATTCAGTAGATTTCTGTGCTTATTGGTTTCGATTAGCTCACGAACATATTGATGAAAAAGGTAGAGTCGGATTAGTTGCTACAAATTCAATTAGTCAAGGTAAAAGCCGAGTTGCTACTTTAGATTATATTAATAAAAATAATGGTCATATTCATGAAGCAGTTTCTACACAACCTTGGTCAGGTGAAGCGAAGCTTCATGTTAGCATTGTTAATTGGAGTAAGGAAAATCCTAATAAATATTATTTAGATAATCAAGTAGTTACAAGAATCAATTCTTCACTCAAATCTACAATTGACGTATCCCAAGCTGTGCGATTACAAGCAAACCTCAATAAATGCTTTCAGGGTGTAATTCCTCTAGGAAAAGGATTTATTGTTACTGATCAACAGGTAAAAGACTGGATCAAAATAGATCCAAAAAATCAAGAAGTCCTCAAACTATTCTCAATGGGTGCAAATCTAGCTAAAATTCCTCATGGTAAGCCTAACCGTTGGGTTGTTGATTTCAATAATATGAGTATTGAGGAAGTGAGTAGTTATCGCTTACCTTTTGAACATATTAAAGTTACTGTTAAACCAGAAAGAGACACAAATCGTCGAGATAGCAGAAGAATAAATTGGTGGAAATTTGGTGAAGACGCTCCAAAAATGAGGAGGACAATTTTTCGTCTATCTTGCTACTTTACAGTACCTAGAGTTTCAAAATGGGCTGTTTTTATTCCCGCACCTCTTAATTGGTTGCCGGGTGATAAGTCAGTTGTTCTAACAACTGATGATTTCTATATATTTGGTATAGTCTCATCATTAGTTCATTGCACCTGGATGAATACTCAAAAATCCACTTTAAAAGCACATATTGCTTATACCCCTACAACTTGCTTTGAAAAGTTTCCCTTTCCTCAAACCCCTGATACTAAATTAGTTAATCAAATTCGCTCAAAGTCTGAAGAACTCCATCAATACCGCACACAACAAATGGAGTCAAAACAGTGGGGAATCACCACGCTGTACAATAAATTTTTTGATGAGCCAACCAGCCAGCTTTATAAACTGCATCAACAGTTAGATAAATTAGTGATGCAAGCTTATGGCTTTAATTCCAGCGACGACATTTTAGAGAAACTTTTAGAATTGAATTTAGAGTTAGCTGAAAAAGAAAAACAGGGAGAATCTGTTATTGGGCCTTGGACACCAGTCTGAAATATAGCATTCCTAAATTATTCGTGAAAAGTTAGATCCCCGACTTCTTTGAGAAGTCGGGGATCTGGACACTGCGAAATAGCGATAAATATATAACCCCTGGCGGTTAAGGAATAAATGGTTTTAAAATGGTGCAATCTTAAAATATTTGGGTGTGCAGCTATGTCACTACGCAATGAGCCTTTAGATTGGCAAGTTGAAACGAATGAACATTATATACCGATTTATCATAAAGGTGATTTGGTGGGATTTTTTAAACCAGAATATGCTAGTGAAGTTATTAAGTTTTTAAACGAAGAAGAAGTTTTAAAAAAAGCACTAAAAATGGCTTGTACTGATTTAATAAAAAAAATGGGCGGCGATCCGAGGAAAGTATATTATTTGATGGAAAAATATATCAAAACTAATGAACGTCCAAAGCATGGAACGAGAGCGATCGCACTTTTACTTCAAGATAGGCAAAAAGAGCTTGACTTAAGTAACCAAGAGTTCGCTAAATTCTGCGATACTTTTAAATTATCTCCCACGGAACTGAATAATATTTACGCTGGGGAAGCATTTGATGATAGTCTATTAGCGCCACTTTCAAGGATATTAGGGATGGCAAAAGAGCAATTGCTAAAAGTGCGTCATGGTTCTGAGGAATAAAATAACAGATGAACCGCAAATCAAAATTTTCAATTTATATAAAATAGTGAAAACAGACATCATCTTTTATCGCCTGTTTCAAGAGTTTCCTGATATCTTCTTTGAACTTATTGGTAATCCTCCAGAATCAGCTAGACTTTATCAATTTTCATCAGTTGAAATCAAACAAACAGCCTTCAGAATCGATGGGGTATTTCTGCCTACACAAGGAAGCGAAAACCAGATTTACTTTGTGGAAGTGCAATTTCAAGCTGATGGAGAAATTTATTCCCGGCTATTTGCAGAAGTCTGTTTATACCTCCGTCAGAATAAACCCTAAAATAACTGGAGTGCTGTAGTTTTATACGCAAACAGAAACGTAGATACAGGAGAGATCAAACATTACCATGAATTTTTTACAAGTGGGCGTGTCAGACGGATTTATCTTAATGAATTAGGTGAGGCTGCATCGCTTCCAATTGGCATCGCAACTGCTAAATTAGTAATTGAAACGGATGATATCGCAATTGTCCAAGCAAGGGAGTTGATAGACAGAACTAAGTCAGAGATAACCTCACCACTAAAACAGCAGCAATTATTACAATTTATAGAGACTATTTTGGCTTACAAGTTTCCTGCAATGAGTAGGGAGGAGATGGAGAAAATGTTTAGCTTAAGCGAGTTAAAGCAAACCAGATTTTATCAGGAAGCCTTTCAGGAAGGTGTTGAACAAGGTAAGGTTCAAGGCATTGAACAAGGTAAGGTTCAAGGCATTGAGGAAGGTAAACTCAAAGCAGTACCAGCAATGTTGGCAGCCGGGTTGACTGTAGAACAAGTAGCACAGGCGCTAGATTTGAGTGTCGAAGAAGTCAGACAAGCCGCGCAGTAGGATTCTTCTGATAAAGGAGTAGAGGAATTGGTGGACTACAACATAGGAACTATGAGTTTCAAAGATACAAAAATTTATCAAGAAGCATTTGAAGAAGGGCGTTTGGAAGGTTTACGGCAATCAGTACCTCGTCTATTAGATTTAGCGTTAACTATTGAGCAAGTTGCGGAGGGATTAGGTTTAACTATAAACCAAGTTCAAAACGCGAAACTCTATCATGATGGCATCCAAATAGGGGAGCGTATAGCCAAATTAAAATTAATACCCACCTTGTTGAAATTGGAGGTGACAGTGGAACAAGTGGCTGAGGCATTTGATTTGAGTGTCGAAGAAGTTAGACAAGTAGCACAAAGTCAGCCTTAAGATAGATGTGGTAAATTTTATCCGTGGCTCAAGCTAAATTTGGTTTGCGGCTTCCAAACTCGATCGCGACGAAATTATAGTTAATTTTTGTTAATATTAGAGGCGGTGTTAGTACTTCGTCCTCAACCACCCACTCCCTACCTGAGAGAAACTTAATGCTGCGACTAGAACATATAAGTAAAATTTATCCTACAGGCGAAGTTCTCAAAGATATCAACTGGGAAGTTAAACCAGGCGATCGCATTGGCTTAGTCGGTGTCAACGGTGCTGGAAAATCTACCCAACTCAAAATCATCTCTGGGGAAATGGAACCCACCGCCGGCGAAATTATCCGTCCCAATAGCTTACACATAGCTTACCTCAACCAAGAATTTGAAGTAGACCCCACCCGCACCGTTAGAGAAGAATTTTGGACTGTTTTCAAAGAAGCCAATGAAGTACAGTTATCTCTGGCGCACATACCACAAGAGATGGAAACGGCTAACCCAGACGAACTGGATCGACTGATCGACAAATTGGATCGCTTCCAGCGCAAATTTGAAGCCTTGGATGGCTACAACTTAGATGCACGCATTGGGAAAATCTTACCAGAAATGGGGTTTGGGCTAGAAGATGGCGATCGCCTCGTCAGTGCCTTCAGTGGTGGTTGGCAAATGCGGATGAGTTTAGGAAAAATTCTCCTGCAAAAACCCGACTTGTTACTACTGGATGAACCGACTAACCACCTAGATTTAGAAACCATTGAGTGGTTAGAAAATTATCTCAGAGGGCTGATTACACCAATGGTTATAGTCTCCCATGACCGGGAGTTTCTTGACCGCCTCTGCAACCAGATTGTGGAAACTGAACGTGGCGTTTCTAGTAGCTACCTTGGTAATTACTCAGCATATTTGGAACAAAAAGCCGAAAGTCAATCAGCACAGTTGAGTGCTTACGAACGCCAGCAGAAAGAATTAGAGAAACAGCAAACCTTTGTTGATAGATTTCGCGCCAGTGCTACCCGCAGTACCCAGGCGAAAAGCCGAGAAAAGCAACTCGATAAAATCGAGCGGATTGATGCACCCATTGCAGGGGTAAGAACTCTCCACTTCCGTTTTCCCCCTGCACCCCGCAGTGGACGCGAGGTAGTAGACATTAAAGATTTAACTCATCTTTATGGTGATAAAATCCTGTTTTTGGCAGCAAATCTGTTAATTGAAAGGGGCGATCGCATTGCCTTTCTTGGCCCCAACGGTGCTGGAAAATCTACCCTTTTGCGCGTAATTATGGGTATGGAACCACCCACAGAAGGTACTGTTCAATTAGGGGATCACAACGTTATTCCCGGTTACTTTGAGCAAAATCAAGCTGAAGCTTTGGACTTGAAGAAAACTGTCATGGAAACTATCCATGATGAAGTCCCCGATTGGGATAATCAAGAAGTCCGCACGCTTTTGGGACGCTTCTTATTCACTGGTGATACTGTATTTAAGGCAGTTGGGGCATTAAGTGGAGGAGAAAAAGCTCGTTTGGCGTTGGCAAAAATGCTCTTGCGTCCCGCGAACTTACTAATTTTAGATGAGCCAACAAACCATCTAGATATTCCAGCTAAAGAAATGCTGGAAGAAGCGCTCAAAAATTATGATGGTACGGCAATTGTAGTTTCCCACGATCGCTACTTTATTTCGGAAGTAGCTAACAAAATCGTCGAAATTCGTGATGGTGAATTCCGAGTTTACTTAGGAGACTATCATTACTATCTCCAGAAAATAGCCGAAGAAAAAGAACAAGGAAAGTTAGCTGCGATCGCTGCTGAAAAAGCTGCAAAAAAAGCTGCAAAAGCTTCCAGTAAAAAGAAATAAGAGATTGAGTACAAACTTAGTAGTAGTGCTAAAATGCTACTACTAAGTAATCAGTTGTTATTAGCGATCAAAAAAATTACATAAAAATTGCTAAAGTTTAAAAAATAGTTCAAAAAGCTGTAAGTCTTTCATAAAATAAATTAATAAGCAAAAATTCACTTGCGGCGTGGATTAGCAGTGGTATCATTCGGGTATTACAAAAAGTAAAAGGCAATTTTACTATGACCAAAGCACCTGTTGCTCCTGTGGTGCTAGTCATTTTAGACGGATGGGGCTACTGCGACCAGAAGCGAGGAAACGCTATTCTTGCTGCTAAAACTCCCATTGTGGAAAGTTTATGGGCAGCTTACCCGCATACCCTCATCCGCACATCAGGAAAAGCCGTAGGGTTGCCAGAGGGTCAAATGGGCAACTCGGAAGTTGGTCATTTGAACATTGGTGCTGGGCGAGTGGTACCGCAAGAACTAGTACGCATCTCTGATGCGGTCGAAGACGGTTCTATTGCCTTAAACCCAGCACTCGTCAAAATTTGCCAGGAAGTTCGTTCTCGGAATAGCAAGCTGCATCTAGTCGGACTTTGTTCTGAGGGAGGGGTGCATTCTCATATAACCCATCTATTCGGACTACTTGACTTAGCCAAGAAAGAGCGAATTCCAGAAGTTTGTATTCACGCCATTACCGATGGTCGTGACACCGCCCCAACTGACGGTGTAAGAGCAATCACATTGCTGGAAAATTATATAGACCGCGTAGGAATTGGGCGTATAGTCACCCTCAGTGGTCGCTACTACGCAATGGATCGCGATCACCGTTGGGATCGGGTCAAACGCGCCTACGATGTGATGACCCAAAATGGTGTGGGTGATAATCGCACGGCTGTAGAAATCTTGCAAGCATCTTATGCCGGAGGGGTAAAAGATGAATTTGTCAACCCAATCAGAATTGCACCAGGCGCAATAGAACCAGGGGATGGGGTGATATTTTTCAACTTCCGCCCCGATCGCTCCAGACAACTGACTCAAGCTTTGGTCAGTCCCACTTTTAACGGTTTTGAAAGACAGCAAATCAGACCACTGTCTTTTGTCACCTTTACGCAGTATGATTCAGACTTACCCGTGGCTGTAGCCTTTGAGCCTCAGAATCTCAGTAACATTCTGGGAGAAGTGATAGCCAATCATAGTTTGAATCAATTCCGCACCGCCGAAACAGAAAAATATGCCCACGTCACCTATTTCTTTAATGGGGGTCTGGAGGAACCTTTTGCTGGCGAAGATCGGGAATTAGTAAGCAGCCCGATGGTAGCGACTTACGATCACGCCCCAGCAATGTCAGCAGCAGCAGTTACAGATGTTGCGATCGCAGCAATTCAAAAGGGTATATATTCCCTAGTTGTGATTAACTATGCTAACCCAGACATGGTAGGGCATACTGGTCAAATCGAAGCTACTATTACAGCAGTTGAGACAGTTGATCGCTGTTTGGGACGCTTGTTAGAGAGCGTTATCAAAGCCGGTGGTACAACAATTATTACTGCCGACCACGGCAACGCTGAGTATATGCTAGATGAAGGGGGTAATCCCTGGACAGCTCATACTACTAACCCAGTCCCCTTCATCTTGGTGGAAGGAGAAAGAGTTAAAATCCCTGGATATGGTACAAATGTCGAACTGCGAAGCGATGGTAAGCTATCCGACATCGCCCCCACAATTCTAGAGATTTTACAGCTGCCTCAGCCACCAGAAATGACCGGGCGATCGCTGCTGAAAACAGCAGAATATGAGCTGCAACGCACTCGCACCCCCGTACAAGTAGGGCTGTAAAAGAGTCCTGAGTTAGGAGTTTTTAGTGAACTCCTAACTTCGGAATTCTGTTTTTTGAAACTTTTTATAAATGAGATTGCTGCCATGACAGTTACTAATTTCGTGCAAGGCATTTGGGCCTTTTCCGCCACTGGTTTAATTATCTTAGTTTTACTACATAGCCCTAAAGGTGATGGCATTGGAGCCATTGGCGGACAAGCCCAGCTATTTAGCAGCGCCAAAAGTGCAGAAAACACCTTAAACCGAATTACTTGGGCATTGACAGTAATTTTTATGGGTTTAACAGTAGTTTTAAGTGCTGGTTGGCTTCCTAAATAAGGATAGGTCAATGGGGAAAATAACCCAACACCCAATACTTAACAATCTAATAAATTTTATTTCACGACGATTAATTACAGCCCTTGCCTTGTTTCTTGGCACAGGGCTGTTAATCATTTTTACTAATCTCCAGTCGAGTGATGGGTTTACAATAATACCAAAATATGTATATCCAGACTTAATAAATTCTCTGCCCTCATCTCCATCAAAACCGCATCCCTTACCGCCCACACTTGCAAAGTGGCAAGATAATACTAACAGTGGTGACTACTTTTCCCAAGTTACACCAACCCAAGTTGGTTATTTAGTCTGGTCACAATTTCCTGTTCGAGTTTACGTAGAACCACCAAAAGGCATCAGCGAAAAACAAGCTCAAGCATGGGTTAACGCTGTTTTACAGGGTGTACAGGAGTGGAGTAATTATTTACCTTTAACAGTAGTCGAACAGTCAGAAATTGCTGATATTACGATCGCACGAAAAGCGCCACCTTTACAAATTTCCCCTGGTAGTAATATAACCCGTGCGCGATCAGCACAAACTACTTACGAGTTATACACCAGCAACAAAGTTTTATCCCACCGCTTCACTATCTTGCTAAGTCCCAGTCAAACAGGTGAGTATCTCATTGCAGCTACCCGCCACGAATTCGGTCATGCACTGGGAATTTGGGGTCATAGTCCGCTACAAACGGATGCTTTATATTTTTCCCAAGTTCGTAACCCGTCGCCTATTTCTCCCAGAGATGTAAATACTCTAAGGCGGGTTTATGAACAGCCAACCAGTTTAGGATGGTCTTTAGTAGATAATTCAGCGACTTAATTTTATGATGTTGCTGAGTTAAAATATGAATATATTTTGTGTAAAAAATCAAAATTTAAGATTAAGGCAACCAATTTTTTTCCAAAATTTGCTCTAAGGTATAAGGACATAATTCAGGTAAATTGGTTAAATTTGTTTTAGCTTTAACATAATCTAAGCCATTGCTATAAATTATGCTGAAATTCTCCTCTAAATGATTGCGTAAATTGGCACTTAAATCTTCATTTACTTGGTTCCGAAAACTAATAATTTCCGCAGTCCAATGATTAGCATTTCTTAGCTTTTCTAAATCCCAATATTGATAAAGTAATAAATGTCTAATAATTTGTTCCAACAAACTTCTTACTCGCCTCTTTTCATTTTTAGCCAAATCTTCCAATTCTTCTATTAAGTTTTCATAGTCAACGTCTGCTAATTGTCGATTTTTGAGACATTTAATAGTCTCCTCTAACCATTGCAGGTAATTGGATTCATATAATGTTTTTATGTCGATAATTGCAGTCATTTGTTGATTTTGTAGCTTTAATTTACTGTTATTTATTATTTCATATTAACTAATTTATTAATTTTTGCCGATAATTGCCCAGAAAAAAAAGATACACAGCACCCAGAAGTTAAGTCAGAAGATATCCAGCGACTCCCTGAAGAACAATCAACGAAAAGTTCTACCCTACTGTCTGTCAGTAATCCAAGTCTCTCGCTGTTGTCCCTGAATCGACTGTATAATTCCAAACCTTTCTTCAATTTTGCGTGGCAGAGTGTGTATCCCAAAGATGTAAACGCAAACTTCTTCTGGTTTATCTGTCAAAACACGAACTCTGGCTTCGTCATCTTGTGAACGCTCCATGAAAATAGATGCACAAATTTCAACATCTTCAGGAATCTCATATACTTCCTTTGAACAGATGAATTTCTTCTCCAAACTATTTGCAATTTGGTCAATAACGTTTTGTTCAGGCAACGGTTTTGTGAAGCAATAGACGTATGTTCGGCAGCACTTTCCATGTTCTAGCCCACATTCCGCACTTCAAAATGTATTATCTATCTTTTCAATAAAAATTCCTAATAATGTTCAAATTATTAAGTATTAATATTGAATACCATTGGCGATTTATGTTGTTGATTTAACCATTTTTTTCCACCTATGGGAAATCTACGCATATTACACGATGAAGTGCGGAAAGTCGGTTCTAGCTGCTCTAAGTCAGGGATATTTCTCAACTTTATCTGACTTACGTCATACTTCATTTTGTTAACTTTAGATAGCCTTGTAAAACTAGTAAGAGAATTATTAGTTAGGTATCTATATTTTACCCGATCGCACTCATTGCCATCTGAGAATTTACAGTGCGATCACACTCTATTCTCTTTCCCTACGCTCTACGACTTAGCGGTAAAGGTCGCTGTGCTAAAACTTCTTTATAAAGTTCTTCCAGCAGAGTAATATTTTTACTGAGGGTATAGCGGTCTAATACACGCTGTCTGGCTTTTTGCCCAAGTAAGCTTGTTAACTCTGGATGGTCTTGCAATACTGGCAAAAGGGTTCTTAATTGCGATCGCGCTGTTTTAGTATTAATAACTATACCTGCGCCCTTTTCCAATACTTCTCCATCTGCACCCACGTCTGTTGCTAAACAAGCCAACCCACATGACATTCCTTCTAACAAAGATAGGGACAAACCCTCTACCAATGAAGGCAAAACAAATACATCTGCGCCGCGCAAAATTTCGATCCGTCGGTCTTCATCAGCGACAAATCCCAACCAGATAATACCGTATTCTGAACCATAAAACTGCTCTAAGGAAGACTTCAAAGGCCCATCGCCAACAATTAGCAACTTAGTACCTGGATTCATTGCCGACTGCTTCCAAGCCCGGAGGAGGGCTTCGACATTTTTCTCTGGTGCTATTCGACCCTGATAGACAAACAAAGGTTCGGCTTTAAATTCTGTTTTGACTTGAGAAAGTCCTGGAGAATACTTAACGGTATCAACACCGTTGGGAATTACGGCTATATTTTCTTTCCTCACACCCATCCCTGCCAATAATTCTCGCTGGATTTGGGAAAATACAATCACGCGATCGTAGTTAACTAAAAAAGGTGCATAGAGCTGATAAGCCAAAAGTTGTGTTCCCGATATCAGCTTTGCCCCCTTGCCAGCAAAAGGTGTGTGAAAAGTGGCAATTAGGGGTAACCTCAGTTCCTCACAGATTTCTGGTAGAAAAAAGTCTAGAGGAGATAGCGTCAAGGAAGCATGGACTATATCTGGCTTGATTTTTCGCAACGACTCAGTTAAAAGTTTGGTCGCTCTAAAAGTGGGGATTGTGTAAACCTGAGACTTGTAAATAAAAGGGAGGGAAACCTCTCGAAGATTTGGCCAATTATCAGGTTCAGACTCTTCCTGGGCGAAGTGAAGAAAGCTAACTTGATGTCCCCTATCTAGCAAGGCATTTGTAATTTCTCGACTGTAGGTGACATTGCCGCAAAAGGGTGATTTTTTTCCAATCCAGGCTATACGCATTCTTTATTTAGCTGTAAGAAAAGCGGGTTTTATCTATATACTTGTGTGTCCTTCGTGATTTTTATTTTATCTAGCTATACTTGCTGGTTTTTTAGTAATTACAGATTCCCAAGACTATCTAGTTTAAAAAGCCTATTTTAAGCTAATTAAACCAGTGGATTTATGGCTTTATTTATTCTACTTATAAGTTGTTAATTTCTGATATTTAAACAACTTATTCTGACTAATGTCAGATTCATATCCCGCAAGTATGAGATAAATTTTCACTGACCACAGTTTACCATGAACAGAAAAGCTTTAAGTAAATATTAATTACTTAAAAGTAATGAAGAATAGCTCCTGTTAGCTGATAACTATTTGTGTGAGTTATACCAAGTTAATATGCCTCCTGAAAAAACGATCGCAGCTAATCCCAAAAAAACTACCTGTAATCCGACAAAGGTTTCTGCTACACCTGCTAATGCCAAAGGTAAGGAGAGAGCAATATTAATTACATTGTTTTGTAAACCAAAAACTTTACCACGCATTTCTGGAGGTGTTTCTGTTTGAATTGCTGTTTGCATGGGAATTCCTACTAGCGCGCCAAAGATACCTAATAGCGCCACTAGTAACAAGACTAGCCAAAGTTGAGTTGTAAATACTGACAAACCAATCAGGGATGCTGCCATACCCATACAACCGTACAAACTTAGTTGGGTATAGGAGAAGCGTTGACCAAATTGGCCCAGAAGTGTTGCTCCCGCAGCGATGCCAACACCACCTGCTGCTAGTAAAAAGCCGAACTGGGAGGCTTTCATGTTGGGAATGATTTCTGCCATGCGAACGGCTAGAACAGTTAATGCTGCAAAAACAGAAAACAAGATAATTAGCTGAAGCAAAGCATTGCGGACGCGATGATTTGCTTTGAGGTAGGCAAAACCATCTCGCAAATCAGAGAATACGTGAGGGAATTCTGTATCGGGGTGGTAGTGTTTTTCCTTAGTTGCTAGGAGGAATAAAATTATTCCTGCGATCGCATAACTACCACCTACTAAAAATTCTTTGCCCAAACTACCACTACCACCAATTTGCAGCCAAAGTCCATCAGCGATCGCTAACAATGGTTCCCCAACAGCAAACCCAACAATCACCGATGCCATCATCGTTGTCGTATAAAGCGAATTTGCCGAGAGTAAGTCTTGTTCTTCTACTATTAAGGGAATTGCCGCCTGTTCTGCCGGTGCAAAAAACTGCGTCAGCGTAGAAACTAAAAAAGTCACACCCAGAATGATCAAAAAACCAACTGGCAAAACTCCTATGGGTTTCCAGTCATGAGTCAACCACATCAGAAAGGGAATTGATAAAACCAGGATGCCGCGCCATATATTCGTTGCCACCAGCACAGCCTTTTTCGACCAGCGATCGACAAACACACCAGCAACTGAACCAAACAATACGGCCGGAATCGTAAAAGCCATCATCAAGACTGACACCCAACCACTAATACTTTGATTACTACCCTGAAACTGAGTATTAATCAAAGCTATCATGAGCACCAAATAAACTTTATCTGCTAGTTGCGAGAAAACTTGACCACCCCAAAGAGCCAGGAAGTTAGGGTTTTTTAATACAGGCAAAAAGCCCTGCTGTTTGATATTTCCTGAAACAGCTTCTCCACCAGAACCAGATCCATTTAATGTTGGTGGTTCTTTTTCTGGGATAGTAGCTACTGGCATCTGCCCATTGCTATTTCCTTGGACAGTGGTTAATTTGTCCTCAGATTGTGTTTCTGATTGACTTATAACATCAGTTTTTGGGATCTGGTCTGTCCAATTTTGATCGTTATTAGAAACGTCTTTTGGAGACATTTCTTGTCCATTTATTTGACTAGGTGTACACTTTGAAACAGCACTCAAGTGATTCCTGACTGTAGGATCTGATACCCTATTCTGTTTTTTAGCGAGGCTTGGTGACAAAGGCAGGATTTTTTTATCCAAATCAGACGGTTGCATCATGGTTGGCAGCAAAATAAGAGTCGATCAAGGTAGCAGAGCGAATAGGGCGACCTAATTGATACTGAGCATACTGGCGCAAAATCTGTTCAACAGATAACCAGTCACGATCTCTAGCACCATCAATTTGCATTATCTCTGGTTGTGACAGATGTTGAAGCAAAGCCAGTTCCATAGCACCCGGACGACTAGAAATCACAGGTATTTCTTGCCGATGCACAACAACTGTTTGGGAGCCAGGTTTTGCAGGTAATGGGATAATCGGGTGATTGGGTAATGGAGAAAAAGATGAATTTCTTTGTATTTCCCTCTCCCTCTCACCCTCTGTTCGCAAACGTTCCCAAGCTTCTAAAGAAACCGTTCCACCCGCAGGGATACTAAATCCTACCTGCCAGTTGGGGTCTGTAAAGTTTGGCTTGAGGAGGTGTCCAGATAGGCAGCAGACTTGCACTTGTGGCGTTACTCCTGCTAACGCTAAAAGGTGAAACACCCCATGAGCCAGATGAGCCAAAACCCCAGATGGATTTGCACTAGATAACGCCTCCAAGCGATGGAGATGTTCATTGAACAACTCATAAAGTTCTTCTTGGGGTTGTTCGCTCAAAGCTTGACACAAGACTATTTCTGCTAAATACTGACCAGCAGCCAATTTTCCTAAATCTTTAGCTAAACCAGGATAAGTTTTTAACGTCTGTGCTTGGGTAATTTTATCAAGCGATCGCCCTTTGGCAATCAATAGTTCATTCACAACAAACATACCACTCCTGCCGCCCAGGCTGGAGTTGTGCTTGCGTGCCCCTGGAGCCACTGCTCGAATCAGACCGAATTCTGGTGTCAAAATCGTCACTATTTTATCCGATTCTCCCAGCACTTGGGCTTTAAGATTAATTCCCGTTGCTTTGTAGGTTCTACTCATTAGTCGTTAGTCATTGGTCATTGGTCATTGGTTATTGGTCATTAGTCAAGGGTCATTAGCTTCGGACAAATGACAAATGACAAAGGACAAAGGACAAATGACTATTCACCCTTTCCCAGGTTATCGCGCTGGCGGATCAAATCGATACCGCGAGATGTGCCTAATCTAGTAGCACCCGCTACGATTAAGTCTAGAGCTTGATTGATAGTGTGGATACCACCCGAAGCCTTAATTCCTACTCTTTCTTTTGCAAATTCCTGCAAAAGTCGTACATCTGCCACTGTTGCACCACCATTCCAACCTGTACTAGTTTTTAAGAAGGCCGCTCCCGCCTCCATAGCTATTTCAGCAGCTATTTTTTTTTCTGCATCTGTCAACAGGTTGGTTTCCAAAATTACCTTGACAGTTTGCCCAGTCTCTTCACAAATTTCGGCAATTTCCCGGTGGACTTCTTCAGTTTTACCAGCTTTCAACCAGCCCAAGTTCATTACCACATCCAACTCAGTGGCCCCATTATCCGCCGCTTCTTGAGCCTCATACAGTTTCACTGCTGAAGTCGTCGCACCAGAAGGAAAGCCAATCACCGTACAGACTTTCGGGTTCTTGCCGTGGAGGAGTTCAACTGCTTGTTTGACATAGGCGGGAAATAGGCAAACCGCCGCAAAATTAAATCTGTATGCTTCTTCACACCACTGCTCAACCTGCTCTGGAGTAGCAGTTGGCGTTAAGAGGGAGTGATCGATAAATGGCGCAATATCAATGTTTGGATAGTCTGCTGCCATCGTGTCTTCTGCCAGTAATTGATTATTAAACTTTATAAAAAATCAAAACATTTCTTATATATATATTAAACCATATTTATGACAAGTTTATTCTGAAAAGAAGCTGCTGACTTTTGTATGATGCCAGCTTTGTAAATGTCGCAGAATTATTGTAAGTGTTTAAGTTGACATTAGACAGTAGTAAGCTTAGAAATATCAACAGCATTTTCCACACCATTTCCTAAGAAGTCAAAAATAGTTTTAGCTAACGCCTTCGATGCCAAATATGGGACGCCATTACCAATAGTCTTAAACATATTCGTGAGTGACATATTCTCTGGAAGTACAAAATTTGCAGGCAAAGATTGTATAGCTAAAGCTTCCGCTACAGATATTCGCCGGATTTTATAGGGATGCAAATGTACTTCATTATTTCCATAGCAAGCTGTCGGAGAGTAACGCCATCTGTGCAGACGCTTGAAAGACTTTTTAGAATCATCTCCTTCATCAATAACAGCAAATCGTGTCATACCTGCCCTTGGTTGAAAACAGTTCTCAGCATTGGGATGCTTCAGCACATTATTTTTTCTAAACCAGTATTCAACTGTTAATTCTTGAGGTATGCCGTCAGGACAAGGCATTATGGAATTTTCTTGGAATGGTTCGCACTTACGCCAAGGATAAGCAAAAACCTTTGTTTGAGGATATAAAATATGATTTTTCCAAGGAAAAGCCTCTTCATGTAGGAACTTTTCACTACCTATTTTTATTCCTATATCCTTGAGAAAACTATTTCGGAAACCAATGAGAATAATTCTTTCTCTATCTTGGGGTACACCATATTCGATAGCATTAATTAACCGCTCTGTTAATATATAGCCTGCTTCTAGTAATTTTTGCTTGAGCGATTCAAAAAATAAACGGTGCTTTGTCGCTTTCCACAATCCCTTAACGTTCTCAAATAAAAAGAAATCTGGAAGATTGCGGCAAATTAATTCAACGTAACAAGCGGAAAGCTTGCCATTATCTCCTAAACGTCCTCTATTTTTCCCGCCAATAGAAAAATCAGGGCAGGGAGGCCCGCCAATAAAGCCGACAATATTATTAGATTTACGGCAGTCTTGTACTAACTCCCGGAGGTGTTGTATTTGTAACCCTTCGAGAAGTTGGGTTACATCTGCTATTTCTCCATCATGATACCCGTATTCTGGCAAAGGTAGATTGAGAACCTGCCGTGAATAGCGGTATGCATTCATGAATGGGGGAAAGATTTCATTTACGTAAACAATCTTAAAATCACTGGTTTCAAAACCTAAATCTAGGAAACCTGAGCCAGCAAAAAAGGAGAAAATACAAGGGCGATCGCTCATTCAATAACTACTGCCGTGAAACAGTCTTAATTAATATCCTACAACATAGGGTTTACACTTACGTACCATTCAAAAATGAACAATTTTAAGATTGCTTAAATAGTAAAAAAATTCACAGTTCCTCTAAGTATTTAATATCAAAATTTACTCAATCTTTAAGGAAAATACCTGACATAAAAAGAGTCTGAAGTCACAATTAATAAATATAGGAGTTTTCAAACTCCAAATCATGTTTAAGACAAATATTTGTCATTAAATAAAAAACCGGGGTACTTCAGACTAAATTTTTATGCGAATTTTAATTTACTCCTACAACTACTATCCAGAGCCAATTGGCATTGCTCCACTGATGACTGAATTAGCAGAGGGACTAGTGAAGCGTGGGCATGAAGTCCGCGTAGTCACCGCTATGCCCAACTACCCTGAGCGTCAAATTTACCAGGAATATCGGGGCAAGTGGTATCTCAACGAATATAAAAATGGCGTTCAAATTCAACGCAGTTACGTTTGGATTCGTCCCCAACCCAACCTATTAGATCGGGTGTTACTAGATGCTAGTTTCGTTGTCACTAGTTTTGTGCCTGCCCTCGTCGGTTGGCGTCCAGATGTTATTCTCTCAACATCGCCATCCTTGCCAAGCTGTGTACCAGTTGCTCTTTTAGGATGGTTACGTGCTTGTCCTGTGATTTTAAATCTACAAGATATATTACCAGAAGCAGCCGTCCACGTCGGTCTACTGAAAAATAAATTGCTTATAAAGTTATTTACAGTGTTGGAAAAATTTGCTTACCACACTGCCAGTAAAATTACCGTCATCGCCGATGGGTTTGTGGACAATTTGCGATCTAAGGGCGTAGAAGCTGACAAAATTGTGCAAATTCCCAATTGGGTTGATGTCAATTTTATCCGCCCTTTGCCTAAAGAAAATAACCCTTTCCGCGCCGCACATAACCTAAATGGCAAATTTGTAGTACTTTATTCTGGCAACATTGCGCTAACCCAAGGCTTAGAAAGCGTTGTCAAAGCTGCTTCTGTGTTGCGCCATATCCCAGATATTGTTTTTGTCATCGTTGGAGAGGCAAAAGGTTTACAGCGATTGCAACAAGAATGTCTAGACTGTGGCGCAGATAATGTTTTGCTACTGCCATTTCAACCCCGCAAATCTTTGCCACAAATGTTAGCAGCTGCTGATGTTGGCTTGGTGGTGCAAAAGAAAAATGTTGTATCCTTCAATATGCCGTCAAAAATTCAAGTGCTACTTGCCAGTGGACGAGCTTTGGTTGCTTCTGTCCCCGATAATGGTACGGCAGCAAAAGCTATCAGGCAAAGTGGCGGCGGAGTTATCGTTCCTCCAGAAGATCCTCAAGCCTTAGCAATGGCAATTTTAGATTTGTACCAAAACCCCGAAAAAGTCAAAACTCTAGGTTATAAAAGTCGCCAGTATGCGGTTGAAAACTATGCTTTTGAGCAAGCTTTAAATCAATATGAGTCGTTGTGTTACTCATTGATGCCAACTCGTGAAGCAATTCATTCCACAAGAATTACGAAACAAGAAGTTTAATCTAACTAAGTAGGCGAGAATAAATCAAAGTAAGTTAAGTAATGTAAAAAATCTTGAAATGATTTCTTAGTGAGGACTTTAGTCCTCAAATAAGGACTAAAGTCCTCACTCAACGGGTTCGTTAGTAGCTCATGGGGGAAACCCCTCTGAGCGACTAACTCACTACAAACCTTTCATTATTTACGCTGCTCTACTTACAGATTACACAAAGTGCTAAACTCAAAACCCTAACCATTCTGCTCCAGTTGCTCTGGCTGTTGCAGCCTAATTTTCGTACCCTGTTTACGGTGGGCTGTACTTAGTAGGTAAATGTTGTATGAACAGTACTAACATAAATAGTGGTATTATTCTGATTATGTTCTAGACTCGTAATGACAAATAATCCCGGAGTTATTGCCAATCAGCAAGCAAATTGGGAACTGCAAAGGGCAGTTAACAATTCACGCATTCAAATATTTTAGACATTTCATACGGGGATTTAACCCCCGACTGAAAGTCGTCCTACATTACATATAGTAGATATAGGGGTCTTAAACCTTTCAACTTAAGATAAATTACGTCTAAATATTATCTTAGTCAGTCTGTCAGTATTGATTGCGATCGCCACATTATTAGCAATTTATACGAGTCAGACCATTGCCCGTCCGATTCAAGCAGCTAGAAGTAGTATACAGCCAGGTACTACAAGAGAAAGTACGCGAACGAACACGGGAGTTCAATGTAGAAAAATCTCAGCTTAAAGATGGCATTAGAGGAATTGCGCTGAACTACCCCCTGCCTGAAGGGATGGGGTAGTTCAGATGAGCCATCCGCAACTGCTGATTGCTCATGTCTAAATCTAAGCAGTCAATTATCAAACTAGCCCCATAGACACCCGTTTTTTTGTTAGTATTCAAAAAAACCTATTGACACATTTTCAGATCAATTGTTTGTGATTTGTAAGTAAATGTAAACAATTGTTTCAAAAGAAAGCACATGAGGTTTAATGACTGATTATTTCCAAGGAAATTTCCCATTACAATCTGTCCCACTGACGAAGAGTGTGGCAAAGATCCACGCGCAAACCGAAGAGGCGAGCGGAAAATTAGCTGCAACGATCGCAGAGGCTGGATCAGACCGCAAAGCAGGTGAGATTATATTGCTCAAAGTAGCAGAGGTATCTTACCTGGCTGATTACTTTGTGATGATGACTGGCTATTCTAGGGTACAAGTAAGGGCGATCGCTCAAGCAATTGAAGGAAAAGTCGAAACTGAGTTACAACGGCGTCCCATAAGGACAGAAGGAAAAGTCGAGGGAAGTTGGGTACTACAAGACTACGGTGATGTGATCGTTCACATTATGATGCCCAAGGAACGGGAGTTTTATAATTTAGAAGCGTTCTGGATTCATGCAGAGCGAATTTCCCTTCCAGAATCTGATGAGGGTGAGGGTAAGCCAACATGATTAGGTCTTCAGTTTCAAATTGCCCAGTTCCTACAGAGCAACAACCGCTTAATGAGTACCAAGAGTTAAAAAAATCCTGGCTGTTTCGTGATAGCACTTTAGATTTGCGCGAGTATATCACGAAAATAGCTTGGATTTGGGGTTTATCTTGGCTCTTAGCTGGGCCTGTGGCAGCAGCAAGTTTTCCCCCTCACAAGTATATTGCACATTTTCTCCTCTGTGGTGCGGCCGCCGCGAGTGTTGGGGTAGTGCTGGCACTGGTAAGGTTGTACTTAGGCTGGTTCTACGTGTGCGATCGCCTTTGCAGTCCTACAGTATTTTATGAAGAATCCGGTTGGTACGACGGTCAAACTTGGACAAAACCACAGGAAATCCTCAACCGCGATCGCTTAATTGTCTCATACGAAATCAAACCCATTTTGCGGCGGTTACAATTTACCTTCGCTGCCTTGGCGGGAATGTACGTTACTGGTACTATAGTTTGGCATTTGTTTTAAAGAGTCATTGGTCATTAGTCATTAGCTAAGGACTAATTACCAATGACCAATGACTAATAATTAAAAAAGGTAATAAATATAAACCCATGACAATGGGAAAACGAACTCAAGCCACAGCACTGGAAGTCCGGTTGCTGCGGGAAGGTATTATTGAATCCAGGCATATAGTCCAAGCTGTTGTATGCGACGAACGAGGACGGGTTTTAACCGTCGCCGGAAATTCTGAAACTGCTGCATTTATCCGTTCAGCGCTCAAACCATTTCAGGCACTCGCAGTCACTACTACAGGTACACTGGAACGCTATGATCTTAGCGATCGCGATTTAGCAATTATCACAAGTTCCCACAAAGGAAGAATAGATCAAGTCCGACAAGTATTTAACATTCTTTGGCGGGCTGATATTGACCCGACTGTACTCCAATGTCCAATTCCTGAAGATAAGCACAGTCCTCTGGAATACAATTGCTCTGGTAAACATGCCGGAATGTTAGCAGTTTGTCAGCAACGCCATTGGCCCTTGAATAACTACTTGGATCGCAAGCACCCAATACAGCAGTTGATTTTGGGCAAAGTAGCAGAATTGCTGCGAATGCCAGCAGCAGAATTTATTAGCGCTCATGATGACTGTGGCGCACCGACTTATCTGATGCAACTCGGTCACATGGCATCTTTATATGCACTGTTAGCCTCTAGTACGAACTTGGATATGGAGCGCATTGTCCGGGCGATGACTCATCACCCCGCTATGGTAGCAGGAGATGGAGAATTTGATACCGAACTCATGCGCTTAACTCCAGGAGAACTGGTCAGCAAAACTGGTGCAGAAGGAGTGCAATGCATTGGTAGACTCGGTGAAGGCTTGGGATTGGCAATCAAAGTCATGGATGGGGCAAAACGAGCAAAATACGCCGTGGCTATTCACTTACTCCAGCAAATGGGTTGGATTAGTCCCAGCGCCGCCGAAAGCCTTTCAGAAAAGTTTGTCACCTTGGGAAAATACAAGCGTTTAGAAGTAATTGGAGAATTATCATTTTTGTAGTTGCCAAACTCTTGACTATAGGTTATGATAAAAAAGTCAAGAGCGACGCGGGATAGAGCAGCCTGGTAGCTCGTCGGGCTCATAACCCGAAGGTCAGTGGTTCAAATCCACTTCCCGCCACCAAATAAATTATAAAACAAAACCCTGTTTTCTTAAAAGATTCCAGGGTTTTGTTTTATGCCGATTGCCATCACTTTAATTGCTTTCATTCGTTCTCCAAATGCTGACACTACCCTACCTCAAACTTTTGCTTCAGAACTTTTAAATTGTGCAATAGTTTTTAATTCCGATTCTTCTTCCTTTAGAACATGGTAGAGTTCCCAGTTCTGTTGGAGATTTAACCAGAACTCTGAACTATTCCCAAAAAATTTTGCTAACCGTACTGCTGTACTAGGCGTGATACCCCGCTTTTTATTTACAATCTCATTAATTCGCTGATAAGGAACGTAAATTGCATCTGCAAGTTCTCGTTGTGATATTTCCATTGACTCTAAAAAATCTTTGAGTAATATTTCGCCGGGATGCGAGGGGGGTCTATGCTTTGGAACTCTCATCTGTTACTAAATCCTAATGGTAGTCTACTATTTCAACTTCTGATGCTCCTTCGGGTGTCCATTTAAAGCAAATCCGGTATTGGTCATTAATCCGAATGCTATGCTGACCCTTGCGTTCGCCTTTTAAAGCTTCTAACCTATTACCTGGAGGAACTTTCATATCATCCAAAGAAAACGCTGCATTGAGTTGATCTAATTTTCTCTGTGCAACTTACCAACAATTTATCGGACACTTTTTTCGGGCTTCCTTTGAGTCATTATCATCAAAAATATCTTCAGTTGCTTTGTCCTTAAACGATACTATCATAACTAGCATGATGACACGGTTATCATGCTATCAAAAAAATAAACGATAAATTTTAATTATGTTGAATTAAGTTAACCTACTTATTATCGTGAGGTTTTTAAATTAATTTTACAGGCATCTGTAGGTAAAGAAAGTTGTGTTTGATCGCCTGTTCAATTCCCAGAAGCAGGATTTTAATCTATTCTGGAAGAAATAGCCATCGAAAAGGCGCAAAGAATCATGGTTGTGAAATTGCAGCGACCAATTTTAGTGGGAGGGTTGGGACTCTCCTTATCTCTGTGGATGTTAGAGAGTTGGCACGATTCTATAGTACAGGTGGGTGAGTTTGGTTTGTTGAGTGCCTTAGCTGTAGGCGGTGGTTTGTGGTTATTCCAAAAAAATCGCCCGAAAGACAGTTTAGAGCAGCTAGATAGTATGGTAGTTGATCGGGCGACTGGAGAAAGTGCGATCGCTAAAACTGAAACTGTAATTAACCAACTGGCACAAGAAGCAGAAAACCACACAGCATTAGAGACACTCAGAGAACAAGTTGCCCAATTGTTGTTGGAGTTAGACAGACAAGATATTAAAGTTGCTGTGACTGGCGGTAAATCCGTGGGTAAAAGCACTTTAATTAAAGTGCTAAAGGAAAATGTCGAGACACCAAACTTGGTGTCTTTAGAAGAAACAGCACCTTTATTTAGAGAAGCGGTTGACAATTCAGATGCAGCTGTTTTAGGCGAAGTGGCAAAATCTGATTTTGTTCTGTTCTTAACAAACGGTGATTTGACAGACTCAGAATTTCAAGCCTTACAGCAGCTAAAAGCAGCAAATCAGCCCACAATCCTGGTTTTCAATAAACAAGACCAGTATTTAGCCGATGAAAGCGCCAGCATCTTGCTGTCATTGAAACAGCGAATGCTCTTAAATGTAATTGCAACAGCCGCCTCTCCCATCCCCATCAAAGTCAGAAAGCATGAGGCTGATGGTTCTGTAGAAGAGTGGATGGAACAACCAGCACCAAATATCCAGCAGTTGAGGGGGCAATTGGGTGAAGTTTTGGCACAGCAGGGACAACGGCTAGTTTGGTTAACAACCATCAGAAAAGCCGGGTTGTTGAAAGCTGAGGCGAAAAACTGGCTAAATGCAACTAGACGCGATCGCGCTACCCCAATTATTGAACAATATCAATGGATAGCTGCTGCTGCTGCCTTTGCTAATCCAGTCCCAGCGCTTGATATCCTAGCAACTGCGGCAATTAATGCTCAGATGGTAATGGATTTGGGTAATATCTATCAGCAGAAATTTTCCCTAGAACAGGCGCAAATTGTAGCTGGAACAATGGGAAGTTTGATGCTGAAACTAGGTTTAGTTGAACTTTCTACGAATGCTATTAGTACTGTTCTGAAAAGTAATGTTGTTACCTTTGTTGCTGGTGGCGTAGTGCAGGGAGTAAGTGCAGCTTATCTGACCAGAGTAGCAGGGTTAAGTCTAGTTGAGTATTTCCAACAGCAGGAAATAGCGATAGATTCTGGGACTGGTTTAAATTTGGAGAATTTGCGGCAAACTTTGCAAAAGGTATTTGGGCAAAATCAGCAGATTGGTTTTTTGCAGGGATTTGTTAAGCAAAGCGTGAAGCGTTTGTTGCCAGAAGCGCAGCAGGTTGAAGTAGCTGGTGTTCAAGAGGCAGTAGGATAATCTTATACAGAGGATTACCAAATTTTAGATTTTAGATTTTGGATTTTGGATTGAATGATTCAAAATCCAAAATTTAAACTTTTTTTCAAAGCCAATTTTTTAAAAGAACCGCATTCGCGCAGCGTCTCGTTAGAGAAGAACGCAATAGAAATAAAGAAATAAAGAAATACTTAACTGAACTGTATTGCAATCTAAAATTTAAAATCTAAAATTGGCTGACAGTTGTCTACTGCTGTAGGTCAACCTAAAATACACCCAAGCCTAATTTAGGCTTGGGTGTATCTAACAATTATTGTGATTGGGAGTTTCCAAAAAATTGTGAATAAGGATAATTAGCTAAACAGCACCACTGTTTCTGTTAAACAGAATAGCTATAGT
This sequence comes from Nostoc sp., assembly GCF_036917635.1. GTDB lineage: Bacteria > Cyanobacteriota > Cyanobacteriia > Cyanobacteriales > Nostocaceae > Nostoc. The sequence continues at coordinate 127,041 of NZ_JBALCW010000012.1, read as the reverse complement.
TTTGAAAATTAGCTTTAAATCGTACATTAAACTCCAATTTTTTTGATACTGCAAATCTAGGCGAATTACATCTTCAAAACTACGAACTGTAGAACGCCCATTTACTTGCCATTCGCCAGTCATACCGGGTTTAACATCTAAACGTTGCCACTCCGGTACTTCATAACGTTCCACTTCATCGGGTGTGGGTGGTCGAGTGCCTACTAAACTCATCTCGCCTTTGAGGACGTTCCAAAATTGGGGTAATTCATCAAGACTAGTTCGCCGTAAAAAGCGCCCTACCTTGGTAATTCTGGGGTCATTCTCATTCTTGAAAAAAGCACCTTGCACTTGATTTTTAACTTGAGATTTTTTCGCTTCCGCATCCACACACATAGAGCGGAATTTCCAAATTTTAAACTGTTTTCCCATCCAACCACAACGAATTTGAATAAAGAAAATGGGACCGGGATCATTAATTTGAATAGCGATCGCAATCGGAATAAATAAAAATCCTGTAATTAATAAACCGATCGCAGACCCTACAATATCTAACAACCGTTTCATCCAAGATGCCATAGAAGGGTGAGTAGTGGGTAACTGCTCTACTTTCCGGGAAGTTGTCTTTCGATTATCTACTAAGTCTTCCTGCTTGATTAGCGGCGCATCATCTACAAGTTCTAAGGGAAAAACCTGATCCAATCCCGTGAGTTTTAGGACTGCCATTATTTGAGGTGTTACATTCCGCAGTGTTAATGTAATCCCTTGAGTCTGGGCGTATTTGAAATTACTAACCAGGGCACCTAAACCACTACTATCCATAAAAGTAGTTTGGTGAAAGTCAATAATGATTTGCTTAGGATGTGAATTTGGCTGGATTAAGCTTTGGCAGGTTTGCTTAAAGCCTAAGGCCTCCAGCACACTCAACCGCTTAGGCATCTGGACTATAGCCATGTCATTTAGGGAATTAACTGGAAAATCGACCTCTGTCGGTTGGCTAGTCATGAAGCTCTGCACTTTCGTTGCCATGTATAATGTAATCTGCCAAACATTACTTTGTCCTACAAAATTACTTAACCTAATATTGGAATCAGTAGTAATAAGGACTAATTGCGATTTACCGGGGCTGAGATTGGAGATCGCTAGCGACGATTCACAATAGAACAAGAAGCCAAAAAAGATCCTTGTTGTTGTGCCGACGCAGCGCGATCGCGTTGCTCTCATTAAATGATTGCTAAAAATACGGTTACACCTACCGCACGCCTGATTGAAATCTTTTCTGCCATTCAAGGGGAAGGACTAAATGTAGGGACACGTCAGATATTTATTCGTTTTGCTTTGTGTGATTTGCGCTGTCAATTTTGTGATAGTGCCCACACTTGGAATGCACCTGCTAGTTGTCGGATAGAGCGATCGCCTGGATTGCGCGACTTTGAAATCCACTCTAACCCTGTCTCTCTAACCATACTAACTGAATGGGTGGAACGACAAAATGTACCTTCTCTACACGATAGCATTAGCTTAACTGGAGGCGAACCACTTCTTCATGCCCCATTTTTAACCCAGTTTCTACCCGAAGTACGAGCCATAACTGGTCTACCTATATACTTAGAAACTGGCGGACATCGCCCAGAACAACTGGCAATGATTCTCCCTTACTTAGACTCTGTAGGTATGGATTTAAAATTGCCCAGTGTTAGCGGCGAAAGTCATTGGCAAGAACATGCTAAATTTCTCCAATTATGTCATGACTCATATTTAAATGTTTTTGTCAAGATAATTGTGTCTCAAAACACAGATCCAGCGGAGTTGGAACGTTCAGCTTTGTTGGTGGCAGAAGTTAGTCCAGATATCTCAGTATTTTTACAACCTGTTACGCCTTTAGCAGTATCTGAACAATTCTCACCTTTAGCTGTGCTTGCCCCTACGGCCGAGCAAGTTTTGACGTGGCAAGCTTTGATGAAGGGCTTTCTCAAGCATGTGCGTGTGATCCCTCAGACGCATAAAATGCTGAACCAACTGTAAAAATTTCTGTAAAATTTGAGTTTGATAAAGATGTAGTCAAGAAAAAAGCAAGATTCTATGAAATCGTGATTGGGCTGCTGTTTGCCTGATTAGCGGCAGCAGCCCCTCAGTAGCCATTCCCCCTCAGAGGCAGAGTCAAGAGTGAGGAACGAGGAGTTTTAAGTTTCGATTTCACTCCAAACTCCTAACTCCTAACTCCTAACTCCTAACTAATTACAACCCATCTTCATCTGGAGTTTTGGATTTAGCTTTTGCCTTATTAGCACTGCGCTTGAGGGCAGAGAGTCTTGCTTCGTATTTCGACCGTTGGCGCTTACTAGGAGTATTGTCAATCAGGGTTTTTAAGGCGCTACCAAGACTCTTGTAGGCATTGGGGAGGCTATAACCAAAACGAGTTGCCAAAGCGATCGCTTTCTCATCAGCATTGAGCAATTCTTTTAGTTGCTTTTCGCCACTATTCTTTTGATACAGTCGCCAGCCTGACACGCCACACAGCGACAAAGCTAACACCAGAAGCAATCCATCTTGTACCCACAATTCGCCTACAGCACCACCTAAACCGATGGCTAGTGCTGCCATTTCCCAACCATCTTTAGGAATCGTGTCATTTTGAACGCGAGCAACTTCATGCCAGAACAGCAGATTACGCTGATCCATTGCGAGGGAATCCCATTTCACCAAGTCAATTTGAATTTCTACCTGGTCTTTACCAATTTCTTCGCAACGAACCAGGGGTGGATTGACCTCAGTTGTGCCTTCAACCGTAACCCAGCTCTGTAATTCTGGCGGTAATAAGCCTTTCAACCGCCGTAGTTCACTCATTTCCGCTTTAGCAGAGGAGGTTGCATAGGATGTCATAATATCCAGCCCCAGAAAATTTCAGTATATAGTGAGGGTATCACTTTGGAGTATAGCGATTTAAGTGATGATCCGTCTCACTCGCCCTTAAAACTTCCTCGCTTTTTTCGCGCTTCCATTGCCTTTTCGAGTAAATCTAGCAATCCTGGGGCTTCTTCTTGGATACTGAGTAAGAGTCTTTCACCAAGTTCTATATTCCCCGGATCAAAACCTGTTGCCATCACTTCTTTCAGGCGAGGTATTGCTATGCCATCCACAATCTGAATTAACCCACTCAGACAACGGTGAAATTGTTTTTCTGTGAGAATCGAGTCTTCTAAAGGAAACTCAATAATGGCACGGATTTCGCCATCGGATGGGTCATACTCCCATTGCAACATTTTGGTTTCCCAGGAAATGGCAAGCATTGTCTGTAGGATAACTCCCTTGTGAGGATGGTCTTGAATTCCTGCCAAGACTTGAGGGGCAAATACCCGGAAAAATTTTCCCTCTTCATCCAACTGGACAACTATTAGAAAATCTTCTAGGTTATCAGCCTCCACGCCTGTTATAATCCGGTCTTCTTCATCATCAAAACGGTAGTCCCAACCAAGGTTGTCTAAATAGTTGGCAATCTGTTTGAGGTTAGCTCCCATAAAAGCCTCATAAGGAACGTGGAGCAGTTGTTACCAGACCTAGTTTAACCTGCTAGGGGTAGTTGTTTAGGTTGGGGTGGCTACTTCTGATTACATAGAAGTATGCAATTAGGGTATTGGGAATGGGGCATTGGGCATTGAAGATAAGAAAAATAGATGATCGTTCGGCGCTGTGAATGATATTTTATGAAGGACTCTTGTTCATTATTAAAGAAGCAAAAATCACTATTTTTCAAATATTAGCCAGTGAAGGATATAGTACTAACTCGCTAAATTTTTAATATTTTCTTCTAGGTTGAATGGATGTATTACTAAATCAAGTATGGTGGCAGTATTTTAAATCAAAATTGAAAGCTAAAGCCAAGTTTAGATAATTTATACATAGCATCTAATGCTTTTTAAAATACAAGTAAAAGCTTAAATTACCGTTTTTAAAAGCGAATAAATATAGCACAGAGGCTGGTAAAGTTTTATATTATAAGCAAGAAATTGTTTTCACTGAATGATTGTAGTGAGCAATATATTTTTGATTATCTAGTAAGTTATGAAGTTCATGCGTAACTCAGTTTTAATTCTAGCGATCGCAAAAACTAGAGGTGCGATCGCTGCTTGTGGTGGAGAGTAAGGACAAACAGCAAGTATACCCAGCACTCCACGCAGTACTCCAGCAGCACCAGCAACTAGAAATCGTTGGGATAGTATTTTTAATGGATAGTGGTTCCGTCGTCGAGTCAGCAACCCAAAAGAAGAAATAACACGCAAGTTTTGCCACAAATTCTCTAGAAAATCTTGGATTAATCTAACGTTTCCATCCCACAACTTCACACCAAGCTTGAGCAAAAAATCCATCTGGGTGCTGACTCCATTCTTGTAAAGCACGACTCATTGCTGTAAGCGATCGCTCATCAGTCCAACCTTTCTCTACAGTTCCATCCACCTTTGCAGAAGCCTCAATTAGCAGCGCCAAATATTCTGTAGCTTCACTCAACGGCTCATAACATTGATAAGAAGCCGAAGCTTTGATATTAGTAAAGCCACTTTCGCGTACCAAACCGCGTAACTCTCTACCTACATAAGGATTACCACAATTCTGCTGCTGGAGCCACTTGTAATAAGAAAATGCTTTTTCCAGTTCTGGTGTAGACGGTGCAATTAGAAACCCGCCCCAGTCAGGACTACGAAGCCCAACAATTCCCCCTGGTTTCAAAACTCGCCACAGTTCGCGCAACGCCTGCGCCGGTTCTTGGAGATGTTCAAACAGTGCATGGGAGAAGATTGCATCAAATGAGTTATCTGGGAAGGGTAGAGCATATATATTTCCCTCCAGAAAATTAGCATTACTGACACCTTGGGTGAAAGCACTTTCAGCAGCTATGCGAATTTGAGAGGCTTCTCGATCAATACCAGTAAGCGTACCTGGTGCGATCGCTTTTGCTAAACCCAAAGCGATCGAACCAGGGCCACAACCACAATCTAGTAAATTCATCCCTAGACGTAAATAAGGCTTGAAAAACGCAGCATGAGTATCTATGCTGCGACTTGCCATAAAATTCATTGCATTGCTCGAATAGCCTGGAGTATACCTTTCCGGCATAGCTTTGACTCCCTAAGATATCTGTATGAGTATCATAGGTAGATAATTTTGAGATGTCCAATATATATTTATAAATAATTAAGACTTATAAAATATCAAAAAAATGGAATTGCGACATCTGCGCTACTTTATTGCTGTCGCTGAAGAACTGCACTTCAGTAGAGCCGCCGAACGATTGCACATTGCTCAACCCCCCTTAAGTCAGCAAATTCAGCAATTAGAGGCGCAATTGGGGGTAGAACTGTTTCAGCGTAAAACTAAGCGACAGGTGCAACTAACGGAAGCTGGACAAGTATTTTTGCAAGAAGCTTATCAACTTTTAGCTCAATTGCAAAAGGCAATTGAGCTAACCCAAAAAACAGGAAGAGGTGAAAAGGGACTACTGCGAATTGGCTTTACCAGTTTGGTAACTTACGATTTGCTTCCTGTAATTTTGCGACGGTTTCGAGAACAGTTTCCAGAAGTAGAGTTGATTTTGAACGAATTAACCACAACTCAACAAGAGCAAGCGCTACAAGAACGTCGTATCCATGTAGGCTTTGCCCATCCACCGTTAGAAGATAATACACTAAATCAAGAGTGCATTCAGCGAGAAGCTCTAATTGTGGCGATGTTAGAAACTCATCCCTTAGCTGAACAAGGAAATATTTCAGTGCGATCGCTAGTAAACGAAAACTTTATCATGTTCCCTCGCCATTTAGGCCCCGGACTTTACGACCAAATCGTGAGTCTTTGCCAGCAAGGAAATTTCAGCCCAAAAGTGACTCAAGAAGCGATTCAGATGCAGACAATTATCGGATTGGTTTCAGCTGGAATGGGGATTGCGATCGCGCCGTCTTCATTACAAAATCTTCAGAGGACTGGTGTAGTCTATCGTGCTGTAGAGGAGAAAACACCATTAGTAGAAACGGCTGTAGTGTGGCGGGAGGAAGATATGAAACCTGTACTAAGGGAATTTCTGCAAGTTGTCAGGAATATCTGTTGAGAAATGACGACCCTCTTTGAATTTTTTATACTTCCATTTATCCAATCTGTAATTAAAACTAATCAAGTCTGTTTACTAATTTATAATATTGAACAGGAGGCACTCGCAGAATGGCAAAGCTAGACGAATATCGACAATATATTAAGAATTTGCTTCAACAACACGCCAGTATAGTTTGGGATAATCGTATTCAAGCACAGACAATTTTTGATACAGAACACGATCATTATCAATTAGTTTATGTAGGTTGGCGCGATCAAGACCGCATATATGGGCCTGTTCTCCATTTAGATATTATTAACGAGAAAATCTGGATTCAGCAAGATGGCACGGAGGTAGGAATTGCTAATGAATTGGTTGAATTAGGTATCCCGAAAGAGGATATTGTTTTAGGTTTTCAGTTACCCTCTGTGCGTAAATATACAGATTTTGCTGTTAGTTAGTTGAATTTATTAAAAATTGCGATCGCTCTCTCATCTGCGGTTCGTTCAATCCTCTGTTCTACAGAAATATAAAAGCAGGCCATTATTATTAATTGAGGGCTGGTTTCAAGCCACGTTCAACAGCCACTTTTAAGGCTCTTGCTTTACTTATTAAGCCACGTCGGTAGACTTGCATTAGTTCATCTAGTTGAGGAACTTCTGCATCATTAAGCTGTCCCTCTCGGTAACGCGCTAGCAAGTCACTGAAAACCTCTTGCTGCTGAGTTTCCATCTGCATATCGCACAGACCTAAAACCTTCTCATTTGGTAATGACTCGATAGCTAGTTCAGTGATAGCGCGGTCAATTTCAGGCATTTTCTACAAGTTTACCTTTTACTTATGATTGTATCTGCGATCGCTCTGCATCTTCTGGTTAAAAAGTGCGATCGCCTTAACTAAAAAAATATCCCCACCTGAATAAACTTTATTGCTCATAATGATATTTGCAAGTCAAAATAATCAACAAATCTTCTTCCACTTTGTAAACTAATCTATGTTCATCTGTAATCCGCCTTGACCAGTAACCTTGTAATTCATATTTTAATGGTTCTGGCTTCCCTATCCCTGAAAAAGGATCTCTTTGTATATCTCTAATCAGTTCTAATATTTTTTTAAAGATTTTTTTGTCTTCTGTTGCCCACTGACCTAATTGTTCAAAAGCTTCTGGTTCAAAGGCAACTTTTTTCATATTCATCTAAATCAATATAAACTAAGTCTCCTGCTTCTACGTTTTCTAAAGCTGTGAGTAGATGTTTTTTGTTAGTTTCTGATTTCAGAAGATAGGTAGTTTCATCTTCTTCGTTTGGTGTTTCAATTAGCACAATAACTTCTACAACAGTTCCTTCTGGTAATTCAGTTGTGGACAATTCTATCTTGCCATCTTTTCCGACAATAGCCTTTTGCTTAATTCCACTAAGCATAATTTTTATTTACTCGCATCTTTATTACCATATTCTAACTGTATCTGACTGAGATCAGATTTGAGCGATCGCTCTCTCATCTGCGATTTATTAATTGAGAAAGGGTTTCAAGCCGCGTTCAACGCTTGTATGTGCGATCGCTCTGCATCTTCTGGTTAAAAATAGCGACGCCGAATAGCCCGTGGTAGACATCGCTATTAGACAGAATAGAACTCACATTAGTATTAGCCGAATTGTTAGACAACACATCAATGTGGGAATACTTAGTCAAGTGTAGATATTTTAGCAATCAAGAGAAGATTATGACTATACCATTGACAGTAACTTTTACACTTGCTAGTTGGATTGCCAAAGGACTGACAGATGGCACTTTCGTAAGGGTTGGGGGTGTAATTATAGACGCAACAAGTAAACATATTGTTACCTGGTTAAGGGAACCCAATAACTCTCCAATTCCAGGACTAAGTTCTTCCCCTAACAATTTACTCAACCTTGTTTTCTCCGGTGCAAATCTTGTTGCTTCTGGGGCAAATGCTGCTGCTACAAGACAAGGATTAGCTGATGTTAGTGGACGCTTCGGTGGAGTTGAACAAACAAGTTTAGGTAACATAGCTGTTTCAGGGGTAAATCTGATTGGAACAGTCGCTAATGCGGCTATTTCTGGAAAAGGCTTCGCCGATGTCAATGGACGTTTAGATGGGATTGAAAATCAGTTAGGGGAAATTGGGCAGAATCTGCAATTAACTCAAGGAATTTTGCAAGTAACTACTGCTGCTAGCATACTTAATCTTGGCGTCTCAGTTATAGGTTTTGCTGTAATAGCACAGCGTCTCAATGAGCTAGAAAAACGCCTAAAACAAGTAGAAAAACTATTGAACAAAGTCAACCGCAAAATCGACCTTAGTTTCTATGCAAATTTTCGTGCTGCAATTGAATTAGCAGTTAATGCCTTTACGATGACCAAACCTGAAAATCGTAGAAGCAGCGCTTTGCAAGCTATTAATCGTTTTTTAGAAGCAGAGCATATTTATACTGAATTTGCTGATATCGAAATTGAGCAAAAAAGTCAAATTGCTGATGAGTATTTGCTGACTTTATCTTTAGCCTACCTAGCTGAAGCACGTTGTTATTTAGAATTAGAGGAACATGATACAGCACGTCGCCGCTTTGAAGAAGGAGCTAAAGTTATCCGTTCTCGTATTCATAAATATGTTGAGATTCTGCTAACCTCTAACCCCGCAGCATACTTACATCCTCAGTTAAAAGATCAGATTGATTTGCGAAGACTGACCAGAATTTATCAATGGATTGATCCAGCTTTGGATGAAAATGCTGTGTTTGAGCTTCAGCGTAAGAATCTGTTTAAAATAGCTAAAGATCCTGATAAATGGTTAGAGTCAATACCAACAGCAATTGTAGATCGTGGTGAAATTGAATGGAGCATATTCGGAGCAAATCCTACTCCATTCACAGGAAGATTTGAAAAAGAAGCTTACAAACGTCTTCCCCAAGCATTTGAAGTAATGGAATCTATGATTGAAACCAATCGCCGTTTTGAAGCATATCAAACAGAAGTACAAGCAATATCCCAACTAGGAATCAGCTTTCATGACTGGCTTAAATTAACTCCGTCTACAGAAATTAAACCAGACGGCGCAGAATTAATGTATATAATTCCATCCAAACCTCTAGAGTTACAGCCTTCGATATGAACTAAATACAGCATTTCATTCATTCGTAGCGAATTAAATCTAGCAAGACTCTGCGCTCCTCTGCGCTTACTCCGCGTCCCTCTGCGTTTAAAAACGCTACGATTCCTCTACACCTTGGCGAATTACCAGAAGATGGCGGGAAGTCTGAAAGCCCTGTCTCTTCAGAGCAGGGATGAAAGACGACACGAGTGGCTTTAGCCACCTACCGCCTTTTAACCAATGAAATTCCTTGAATGTTTCCATGATTTAAGCTATAAAAGTCAGCGTAAGACTAATAGATCCGATGCTAGTTTTTGAGTTCAAAGCATACGCAAAACCTATCCAGTTCGCCGCGATTGACGATGCGATTCGGACTGTGCAGTTCATTCGGAATAAATGTATCCGCTTTTGGCTGGATAATCCTTATGTCAGCAAGTACGACTTGAGTAAACAATGTGCGATTCTAGCGGCTGAGTTTCCGTTTGCTAACGAACTTAATTCGATGGCGCGTCAGTCCGCCGCTGAACGTGCTTGGGCTGCGATCTCTAGGTTTTATGACAACTGCAAGAAAAAAGTAGGTGGACTCAAAGGTTTCCCTAAGTTCCAGAAAGATAACCGTTCCGCTGAATATAAAACCACTGGATGGAAGCTTGCAGACGATCGTAAATCAATCACCTTCACTGATAAGAAAGGAATTGGTAGATTAAAAATGAAAGGCACTCGTGACCTAAATTTCTATCAGCCAGACCAGATTAAGCGAGTGAGATTGGTTAAACGCGTCGACGGCTACTACGTTCAATTTTGTATCCAAGCGGACAGAGAAGAAATAATCGAACCGACGCATCGAACCATTGGTTTAGATGTTGGCTTGAATCATTTCTACACTGATTCGCTGGGCAACAAAGTTGAAAATCCTCGGTTCTATCGAACTGGCGAACAAAAGATGAAACTGTCGCAAAGACTTGTTTCTCGCAAGGTCAAAGGCTCTAGTAATAGACGTAAAGCTAGAGTTAAATTAGGACGAGTTCACCTCAAAATAAGTAGACAGCGTAAAGATTTTGCCATTAAATTGGCAACATGCGTAATGGCATCTAACGATGTCGTAGTCTATGAAGATTTGCGGATTAAGAACATGGTTAAAAATCATTGTCTGGCTAAATCAATTAATGACGCTGGATGGTATCAATTCCGAGTTTGGCTAGAGTATTTTGGTAAGGTATTTAAACGGATAACTATTGCGGTTAACCCTGCCTATACGTCCCAAGAATGCTCTAGCTGTGGCGTAATTGTGAAGAAGTCCTTGTCTACTCGCACCCATGTTTGTCGATGTGGCTGTAGATTGGATCGCGACCATAACGCTGGTATAAACATCCTTAACTCAGGATTGGCTACTGTGGGACACACAGGAAGCTCAGTGCTAGACACTGGCAACGCTTGGGGAGACTTGCCCTCTACTGTCGTTGGTGAAAACCTGCAACAGCAAGGCGGGTCATTGAGCCAAGAATCCTCGTCTCTTTAGAGCGGGGAGTGTCAAATTATCCATATCCTCAAAAGTTTTAGGTTTTCCCTGATATTTTAAGCAACCTGCTACATCATCTAATTTAGTTGCTGAAAAAAATTTACTAGGCTTTAACAAATCACCGATTTCTGGTATAACTTCTGTTTTAACTCCAACTTTTTTCATATTCTTCAAGATTTTTATATGTAGGAATAGATTGGTTAGTAACCACAGAATAAAGAACATCTGGGTCTAAATCTGCGCCATTCTCCCAGTGAATTGTTCCCCATTCAGCGTTAATTTTAACACTTTTAAAATAGTTGAAATCTTTTAAAGGTGCAAAAATTCCTGTAAATTCGATTAATTGGTTAACATTAACAATACCTTCCTTTCCATCTTCAAACTTCAAATATAGTTGATAATTATCGTGAGGAATAACTTCTATAATGTCTTTAAGCATAATTCACTCTAATGGTTGAATTTTTTCTAAGGGATTATTTTCTCTTGCCAGTTGCCAGTTTTCTCTCAGTTCTGATTGGTGCATAGCTGCCCATTCAATCACTAAACCAAGAACTCCAGGAGTGAGTTTGCCTTCTAAAATTGATAAGGTTTCTATATCAATAATTGCCTTTTGCTGATTGTAGCGGACATGGAAATGAGGAGGCGGATGGTCGTTATAGTACATGGTAATGATAATCCCTAAAAAACGACAAATCTCAGGCATCAGATTACCTCCTCAATTATCCTGTCTATTCAGCCATACCCACCCGATCTTAATATTTTTAGGCGTTCTTCCTCTGCGTTCGGTTATTGAGCGTACCCCTCCGGGGAAGCAAGCTACGCGGAGCGTCTCGCAGAGAAGTCGAAATACTGCACCTGGAGTGGTTCGTAAAAAAAAGGCAAACCCAAAAAGTTCGCCTTAATCATTTGCTGTTGTTCAATCCAAATCCAAATCTAAATCTTCGCTTCTTCTCTCACCAACTTATCCCAACCCAAATCTTTCAAATTATTATTCCGACGTAGCGGACGAGTCACCAACTCTAACATGTCACGCGCATTCGTAAAGCCGTGAATTTGAGCAAAAGTGAACTCCACAGACCACTTAGTATTAATACCGCGTGCTTCCAACGGGTTAGCGTGAGCCATACCAGTAATTACCAAATCTGGTTTCAACGCATAAATTCGCTGAAGTTGATTGTAATTATCCGGCTTCTCCACAATCCTTGGCAGGGGTGAATTCATCTCCTGACAAGTTTTCTCCAACAGCGCCAACTCAGCAGCTTGATAGCGCTTATCCATGTAAGGAATGCCGATTTCGTGAACAGTCATCCCACAACGGATTAAGAATCGTGCTTGGGAAATTTCCAGCAAGTTATCACCCATGAAGAATACAGACTTACCGCGAATCAGTTTCACGTAATCTTCCAAACCTGCCCAAATTTGTGCTTCCCGTTCATCCAAACCCTTGGGAGTAATCCCAAACACCGAGCAGATTTTCTCAATCCAAGCGCGGGTACCATCGGGGCCAATGGGGAAGGGTGCGCCAATGAGTTTACACTTGCGGCGGCGCATTAAGGTAGTAGCAGTGCGGCTGAGGAAGGGGTTGACACCAGCGACATAATACCCTTCTTCTAATACTGGCAATTCTGTAAAGCGCTTGGCGGGTAGCCAGCCGGAAACTTTGATGCCTTGTTTCTTCAGTTCCAAGGTTAACTGAGTAACCACGGGGTCGGGAAGGGAGCCAAAGAGAACTAAGGGTGGATGATCCACGTATTCAGATTCATCTTGGGCGACATCTTCTTTCTTTTTACCGAAGTTTAGCAATTTAGCGATCGCATTTCGTTCAATTTTCTCTGTTTCCGCCACCGGAGCCTTATCAGGACAACGGTTAGCCATAGCAGCTAATACGGTGTCTTCCCCTTGGGTGAAGGCGTAATCTAGACCATTTGCCCGTGCTACAACGATGGGAATCCCGATTTCAGATTCTAGCTTTGGTGCTAAACCTTCCAAATCTGTTTTGATAATTTCGGTGGTGCAAGTGCCAATCCAGACAATTACACTAGGATTGCGATCGCGTTTAATTTGCAAGCACAACCGCTTTAACTCTTCATAATCATTCAGTTGTGCCGAAATATCCCCCTCTTCCAACTCTGCCATTGCATAGCGGGGTTCAGCAAAAATCATCACCCCCATCGCGTTTTGCAGGAAGTAGCCACAAGTTTTTGTTCCAATCACCAAAAAGAAGCTATCTTCAATTTTTTGGTATAACCACGCCACGCAGCTAATTGGGCAAAAGGTATGGTAATTTCCAGTTTCACATTCAAAGCTTAAAGCTTCTGGTTGTTGAGCGATAGTCATTTTGGTTTTTTCTCCCCTTGATTTTTCAAGTTAGGAGCAATTAAGTTATGAGTTATGAATTATGAGTTATGAATTATGAGTTATGAGTTTTTATTCCTAACTCCTAACTCCTAACTCCTAACTTTTTTTAACTTCTAACTTTTCTTAACTCCTAACTTAGTAATTAAGCATTGGGGAAGAGACGGGCAATTTCTGATTCATCAAAAACGCCTGCTGGCAGTTCTTCCCCCAAAAAATCGTTACTTTCTTCAGCTTTTTGCAAAGCGGTTTCATCAATCCAGACATCTGACAACACGTCTTTAAACGCATTCTCATCTAGTGAACTATCTTCAAGCGCCTCGTCTTCATCCAGCTTTATTTCCATTGCATCTGTTGTACCGAAGCCCATGTCCCCAAACTCATCTGCTTCTAAACTAGAGGTTTTGAGAGACTCTTCTTTTGAGTCGTGTCCGTTGAATAAAGAAACATCACCAAAGGCGTCTTCAATTTCCTCTAACTCGCTGATTTCTAAGCTTTGCTCCTTAGAATCCACCATTGTGATTTCTTGAACTACCGCCACCGCCGTAAAGCCATTTATATGAGAATGTGTCAAAGTTTCGTCTTCAGGCTTTTCGTCAATGACAGCTGCTGCTTCTTCTACGAATCTCTCTATTTCTGGGTTGACGAAGCGATTACCGAGAGCGAAATCTGGGTCAAAATGCAAATCCAGCACTTCAATCAGGGTATCAGCATCAGGATTGAGTTTGGCAAAGGGCAACATTAACTGCGCTAGTTTTGGCTCTAGGGCGTTAACTACTCCCAGGATGAGGTAAGAAGGTGGTCGCTTCCCGCCATCAGGTGTGTACACCGATTCCACTTGCATGTGCAGCGTGATCCAGTCCCGATTGTTCTGGAAAAATTGCAACCACTTTTGCTTTAATGAACCTGTAAAGCTATGAAAGAATGCCATGTTATTGTCCCCCATCCTGAGAACTTGATGATTTATACAATCATCAAGTCTAGTTCCTCTTCTGAATTAGGAACCTGGGGTTTACCCGGATTTAGATAAAAATCAGATAACAAAGAGAACAACTCACGGTCTGGTGTGTCATTAGGCACAACACCTTCTGGACGTGCCAGAATTTGGTCAGCGATGTTGAGATAGTAGTCGCAAACGTAGTCTAGGGAAGGATCTTGCTCTGCCATCTCAAACAAAGTCTTACCTTTTACACGGGAAACACGGATATCTTCAATTAAAGGTAAAACTTCTAGAACTGGCATTGGCACTGCTTCTATATATTTTTCAATCAAGTCGCGCTTGGAGGTGCGGTTGCCAATTAACCCAGCTAGACGCAGTGGGTGAGTTCGGGCTTTTTCCCGGACTGAAGCCGCAATCCGATTAGCCGCAAACAAAGCATCAAAGCCGTTGTCTGTAACGATCAGGCAGTAATCTGCATAGTTTAGTGGTGCTGCAAAACCACCGCAAACTACGTCACCCAGAACGTCAAAGAGAATTACATCGTATTCATCAAAGGCGTTGAGTTCCTTAAGTAATTTTACGGTTTCGCCGACTACGTATCCACCGCACCCAGCACCCGCAGGTGGACCACCAGCTTCTACGCAATCTACACCGCCGTAGCCTTTATAAATTACATCTTCGGGCCAGACATCTTCGTAGTGATAGTCCTTTTCTTGGAGAGTGTCGATAATTGTCGGAATCAAAAACCCAGTCAGGGTAAAGGTACTGTCATGTTTGGGGTCGCAACCAATTTGCAGCACTTTCTTGCCACGTTTCGCTAGGGCGACCGATATATTACAGCTAGTTGTGGATTTACCGATACCACCTTTTCCGTAGACTGCTAGTTTCACTTTTATTTGCCTCTTATAGCTTTTTGTCAAACTTGTGGCTCAAACATTTGCCTTCACCTTTCCTGAGATGGCGATGCGTGAGGTCTGTTGATGTCATTATTGGGCAAATTACCTAGAAAAGAAAGTGGCTCTTAATTTGGAAAACGGTCTTATGTGATGAATGAAGTTGCAATTGTATTTATCTGGGCTTTTATGAGTCTTAAAGGCTTTATTAGCTCTAAAAAGCATAAATAAACAGTTTTTATTAATTATTTATATAAAAATAGTTACAAAATAAAAAAAGCTGAAATGGTATTTTTTGAATGCTTTTTATAGAATTAGCTGATGGTCGGACAACGTGTTTTCAAGGCATTGGGGCGCAGGGTCAAGGGTAAAGAGAGGTATATGCAGCCAGATGCTTGAAATATTAGTGGAATTTGCGTTACCGTAGCTCACCGAAGGTATCGCAGATAAATTGCCAGTTTTCAGTCGATAGTCACAACCATTTAATTGCTGCTTGAGAGTAAGTTACTCTACTTTTGTAAAAATTTATTAAATTCCCAAATTTAGGAGGCGGTAGCCCTTTTGATGGGCATTCCCAGCCAGAGACTGGGAACGACGCTAATTAGGACACCTCACTTTCAACTCCGTGGATTTCCTGTAATGTTTGCCAGCCAGCTTGCCACTGGGAGTTATCTTGTAATAATTTGGCATTTATCCAAAAACGGACTTTCGGATCGCAAGCAGCAACCATTTCGGCGTAAACCCAGTTAGCCTGATTTTTCCGATTGACTACTTGAAAGTGCCGCCAGCCATCAACCTTTTGCTGTGCCGTCCACTTAGAACCAACTAGGTAAGGAAATTTCTGTTTTTTAGTCATTTGTCATTAGTCATTTGTCATTTGCCATTTGTCATTTCTCCCCCTCATCTCCCCCACTCCCCACTCCCCAATTAAGATGTCACCAAATCACCATTACGGGTAAACTTATGACAATTCAACTCACTATCTTGCTGGACACATAGCGAAAACCATCTAATATGGCTCCAGCAGGTGTTGATGTTGTTGGTAATTTTGCGCTTTTTCTTGGAAAGGCGTTGTCTTACGACTTCATTAGGGCAAAGAATTTCTAACGTACCCGTACCATCTTCGTAATTGACGATGCGAAATAGACACTCTTGCAACATCGCACGGCTGCTGCTGTCGAAGAACCGCTTAAAGCGCTGTAGCTTTTCCCCTTCAGTCATTTGGCTGATGGGTTTTATTTTCAAGAAATCTTCATCTTCAAAATCAAAGTTATCATCTTCAAAGTCGTAGGGGTCAATCATTTTCAGCATCCACTAGGCGACCTGTGATTATGGTAACTCTGTGTTGCTCCCCGCAAAACGAGCCAACCATCGTTGTACTGCCAATGGGAAATCCCAACTACGGGAAAATACGACTTTTATAAGACGTGAACACCGATCTAGGCGATCGCTCCCCTCTTCATACAATATCTATTAAGAACAGAAATTTTATTGACTTGGTGTTCTGGTGGTAGCCTGCGACAAGCCACTACACCTTTACGTTACTGAAAAAGCCTATGCAACCTACTAATCCTAACCAATTTACAGAAAAAGCCTGGGAAGCGATCGCCCATAGTCAGGATATTGTTAAACAATATCAACAACAGCAAATTGAAAGCGAACACCTGATGAAAGCACTGCTAGAACAAGATGGTCTAGCAACTGGGATTCTCACCAAGGCGGGTGTTAACCTCCAAAAACTGCGCGATCGCACTGAACAATTTTTCCAACGTCAGCCAAAAGTATCTGGTACTAGCAGTTCTGTATACTTAGGACGCAGCTTGGATACACTTTTAGATCGAGCAGACGGATATCGCAAAGAGTTTCAAGACGAATATATTTCAATTGAACACTTATTGCTGGCTTACGGTAAAGATGACCGCTTTGGCAAAGCTTTATTCCAAGAGTTTGGTTTAGACGAAGCCAAGCTAAAAAATATTATTAAACAAATTCGGGGGAGCCAAAAAGTGACCGACCAAAATCCAGAAGGCAAATACGAAGCACTGGAAAAATACGGGCGTGACCTTACAGAAGCTGCACGTAAAGGTCAACTCGATCCAGTGATTGGGCGAGATGATGAAATTCGTCGGACTGTGCAAATTCTCTCTCGCCGGACTAAAAATAACCCTGTGCTAATTGGCGAACCAGGTGTTGGTAAAACTGCGATCGCTGAAGGATTAGCACAGCGCATTATCGCAGGTGATGTACCCCAGTCACTCAAAGACCGCAAGCTGATTTCTTTAGATATGGGTGCTTTGATTGCAGGGGCAAAATTCCGGGGTGAATTTGAAGAACGCCTGAAAGCAGTATTAAAAGAAGTTACTGAATCTGGCGGCAATATTGTTTTATTTATTGATGAAATTCACACCGTTGTCGGCGCTGGTGCAACCCAAGGCGCGATGGATGCTGGTAACTTGTTAAAACCAATGTTGGCGCGGGGCGAATTGCGCTGTATTGGGGCGACAACTCTGGATGAATACCGCAAACATATCGAAAAAGATGCCGCACTAGAAAGACGCTTCCAGCAGGTTTATGTCGATCAGCCTAGTGTAGAAGATAGTATTTCGATTTTGCGCGGGTTGAGAGAACGTTATGAAAACCACCACGGGGTGAAGATTTCGGATAGTGCTTTAGTTGCAGCAGCAATCTTGTCGAGTCGATATATTAGCGATCGCTTCCTCCCTGATAAAGCAATTGACTTGGTAGACGAAGCCGCCGCGAGATTAAAAATGGAGATTACCTCCAAACCAGAAGAACTTGACGAAATTGATCGGAAGATTCTGCAATTGGAAATGGAGAAGCTATCGCTGCAAAAAGAAAGCGATGTAGCTTCTCGTGAACGTTTAGAAAGACTGGAAAAAGAAATTGCCGATCTCAAAGAAGAACAAAGAACCCTGAATACTCAATGGCAGTCTGAAAAAGATATCATTGACAAAATTCAGTCTGTTAAAAAAGAGATTGAACGGGTCAACTTAGAGATTCAGCAAGCAGAAAATCCCAATCACCCTCGTTTCAATCTCGCACTTGGTTC
Source organism: Nostoc sp. (assembly GCF_036917635.1). Lineage (GTDB taxonomy): Bacteria > Cyanobacteriota > Cyanobacteriia > Cyanobacteriales > Nostocaceae > Nostoc. The sequence continues at coordinate 109,094 of NZ_JBALCW010000012.1, read as the reverse complement.
AAAGTTAAAATATACTACATTAGACGACCTGGATCGTCAATTGAAAGCAGTAGAAGCTGAATTGGCAAACGCCCAAAGAAGTGGTAAATCACTATTACGCGAAGAAGTAACCGAAGCTGATATTGCCGAAATTATTTCTAAATGGACAGGAATTCCGATCAGCAAGTTAGTGGAATCGGAAAAAGAAAAACTGCTGCATTTAGAAGACGAACTGCACCGTCGCGTAGTTGGACAAGAAGAAGCAGTCACAGCTGTAGCGGATGCAATTCAGCGATCGCGGGCTGGACTTGCTGATCCCAATCGTCCCATTGCTAGCTTTGTTTTCCTTGGGCCTACGGGTGTGGGTAAAACCGAGTTGGCGAAAGCGCTGGCGGCGTATATGTTCGATAGCGAAGATGCCCTCGTGCGAATCGATATGTCGGAGTATATGGAGAAACACGCCGTTTCTCGTTTAATCGGTGCGCCTCCAGGATACGTGGGTTACGAAGAAGGCGGACAACTTACAGAAGCGATTCGTCGCCGTCCTTATTCAGTAATTCTTTTCGACGAAATCGAGAAAGCACACCCCGATGTATTTAATATCTTCTTGCAAATTCTCGATGATGGTCGCGTCACTGATGCCCAAGGTCATAAGGTGGACTTCAAGAACGCTATTATCATTATGACTAGCAACATCGGTTCGCAGTACATTCTTGATGTCGCCGGAGATAACGCCCACTACGACGAAATGCGCCGTCGAGTCATGGAAGCAATGCGAAATAGCTTCCGTCCAGAGTTCCTGAACCGGATTGACGAAATCATCATCTTCCACGGTTTAGATAAGAAGGAATTGCGGCATATTGTGCTATTGCAAGTTGAGAGATTGCGGAAAAGATTGAGCGAGCGCAAAATATCCCTCAAGCTCTCGGATGTTGCACTTGACTTTTTAGCCGAAGTAGGCTATGACCCCGTTTATGGGGCGCGTCCACTGAAGCGGGCGATTCAGCGAGAGTTAGAAACTCAAATTGCCAAAGCCATCTTGCGCGGCGAATTCACCGATGGCAGCACCATCTTTGTAGATGTCCAAAATGAGCGTCTTTCTTTTAGTCGCTTACCTGCTGAGGTGTTTACCAGCTAATTCAGCGCTTTGTAGGGGGCATTGTATATTTGTGGGATGGGCAAAATGAGCGTTCCTTGTATTTCCGGGCGGGCAGGATGCCCACCCCACAAGAATCATCCCTTGATTCAGCAATATCCGAATTACGAATTATTTTGTCCCTTACAAAGTACTTGTCGCATTTTACGCATATTTGCAGGTAACTCTAAATTCATTGCTTGTTGAATGAAAATTGATGGAATTGGAATAATAGGTGTAGCTTGCACAGTATAAGCAAGCATTGTGCCGTTACCGCAATCCTTGAGTTCTAAATGAGCGTTAAAATCCTCAAAAGTCCCTTTTTCCATGCGAAATTGGATTTGTTGCCCTAGCACTTCTACAACGTTGAGGTAAATTTCAACTTGAGCTGTGAAAAAGAAAAAGGCTTTTTGTGCTGCTTGATACAGGCGTTTGACTTCACCTTTGTGTAATATCTCGCTTTTAGTGATATCGGGAAAATATTGCACCCACCGGGGGTAATCAGTTAATTGCTGCCAGACTTGCGATCGCACCATCGGCACATACATCCAGGCTGTTACCGCGCCACCCCAGGTTTTGTGCGATCGCGTTTCTATTAAAATTTCCCCCTGTACCAGCAACTTTTGCTTGTCTTGACTCCAAGCCATATCTGAACCTGCAATAATTGAGTCTGAGATATGAGACGCAGATATCATGATTTTAGTTACTCCTCAACTCATCCACCTAAATGGAGTTGAAACTACAAGTCATAGAACTTGACTTAAATCCAACCCACTAAATTTTAGTTCCAGTGTAATGCCTATCTTTCCAGAAACGGCGACTTTTGGTTATTCTTTCAGTTATCTTACTGGAAAAACTGTAGTTCTTATCACAATTAACACAATTAATATTTACGTAAACTTGATAATAGCCGTATTTATAAATTAAAAACTAAGTTCTTAACAGGTAGAATTGCACAAACACCACTTAATATCAAGTATCTTACCCCAACGTTTGGATAGGATATCTTGATTTTTACGTGTTATTTCTGATGAAACTGCAACTTCATCGTAACTTCATATTTTATTGTCAATATCAAGTGTAATCTCTGTTGAGTTGAGAGGAAAAGTAGGTGAGTCAATCTTCTTTAAATCGTAGATTAATCCAGATTTTTGGTATCCTTCTCGGCATTAGTGTAGCCGTCTGGGTACTGAGAGGTTTTGGTATTCTTACTTTTATTCCAGGTGGAATAATTTGGCTACTGCTACTAGGGGCGATCGCTGTGGCAATTATCAGTTATGCCCAAAGGACTTGGTGGCGTATTTAATCGGGAAGCAATGCCAACAATTTACTAAACCAAAGGAACATGGCAAAGTAGAAATGTAGTGTTTGCGGCTATGAATATGATCCAGAAGTAGGCGATCCAGATAGCGGTATAGAAACGGGAACAGCCTTTGAAGATATAGGAGATGATTGGGTATGTCCGGTTTGCGGTGCGACAAAAGATCAATTTGAACTAGTTGAAGAGTGAAGATAACAGCTAGCCTAGTAAAGTACGTGCTATTGAGAAATTTTAGAACTTGCTACCGTTACGAATCGTAGTTATTGGGGGTGGGGCAGCAGGATTTTTTGGCGCGATCGCTTGTGCTAAAGCCAATCCTGATGCCCAAGTTACATTACTCGAAGCCAGTCGCCAACCCCTAGCGAAAGTGCTAATTTCTGGTGGCGGGCGCTGCAACGTTACTCACGCTTGCTTTTTACCTGAGGAGTTGGTGCAAAATTACCCCAGAGGTGCAAAAGCTTTGCGGGGGGCTTTGACTCGGTTTGGGCCTCAAGATACAGTAGCTTGGTTTGCTGCTGGTGGAGTCTATCTAAAAACTGAAGCGGATGGCCGGATGTTTCCTGTCACCAATACTTCAGAAACCATTGTGGAATGTCTGATAAAAGGGGTGGCGACATCGGGTGTCAAACTCCGTATCGGTACACACGTAACTTCAGTGACCGCAACAGATGGGGGGTTTGATATTCTTTTGAAGTCGGGAGATCCGATTAAATGCGATCGCCTACTTCTTGCGACCGGCAGCAGCCTTATAGGTTATAAAATTCTCAAAGAGTTAGGTCATCAAATAGAAGCGCCAGTACCCTCTCTATTTACCTTTAACATTGCCGATCCTCAATTGCGGGCTTTAGCTGGAGTTAGCGTTAACCCTGTGCAATTGCGGTTATCTCTGGGCGGAAAATCCCAATTACAACAAACTGGCCCATTACTAATTACCCACTGGGGTTTGAGTGGCCCGGCTGTTTTGAAGCTTTCTGCTTGGGGTGCGAGAGTTCTGCACCAAAGCCGCTATCAAGCCACATTATTGATTAATTGGCTGCCTGATTTACAACATGAACTTGTGCGAGAAAAAGTTTTAGCAGTTAAAGATGAATGGGGAAAGAAAGCGATCGCATTACATCGCGGCGTTGACTTACCCCATCGTCTCTGGCAATATATCATTGCCCGTGCAGGCATTACCACAGAAGACCGTTGGGCAGAAATATCTAATAAAACCTTAAATCAACTGGTACAAGAAATTAGTCAAGGTCAATATTTAATCAGTGGCAAAGGAGCCTTTAAAGAAGAATTTGTTACCTGTGGCGGTGTCAATCTTAAAGAAGTCAACTTTAAGACGATGGAAAGTAGGTTAGTTCCTGGTCTTTATTTTGCCGGAGAAATCTTAGATATTGATGGCGTCACTGGTGGGTTTAACTTCCAAAGTGCTTGGACAACTGGGTATTTAGCAGGGGTAGCAATGGCCAGTAGCGAGTAGTACCAGCATAGGGATTATGACAGCTTCAGAGAGTTCGTATTAAGAAATTTAGTGCTTACAAAATAAGGATTAAAGTCCTTAATACGAACTTATCAAAATTAATATAGCAGACTAAGCTGTTCCACATTTGAATTGCATAAGCTAGGCGGGCAAGATGCCCACCCCACAATAATTATATTTAATTCGATTATGCAAATTAGATGTTTTTTAACTTATTATAACGGTTATCGTTAAAATTTATTATCAAAAAGATAAAATTTAAATTTTATTTTAATCCTCTTTTTATCAAATATTCAACTTGTTCTATAAATCCCTCTATCCAATCCATCACAGATTTACTTGACTCTTTGATTATGTCATCGTCACCTAAAAAATAAACATAACAGTCATCTTGTCCATCGGCAATAATAAACCACGGATATCCATGTAAAGCACAGATACAGAAAGCATTTTCAGGTAAGCGTGTACATTCTTCTCCCTCAGCAATTGACTCAAGGATAACCTCTTGCTGCCACTCATTCATTTTGAGAAGTTGATCGAAGTAAAACTCAAATTCCAATCCTCTAACAAGCTTTCCAGCGCTATGCCCAAGTAAGCCTAAGATTTCCCTATAAGTCCTTGGTAAAACTCCATATTTACTCTCAATGTATGCAATTTCTTCTGGGGTACATCCTTGTAGCTCTTGCTCATCTTTTACTATTCCACTAGTAAACAAGCGCTCTCTTAATTCTTGTATATTATTAATCATTTCCAAACCTCGAACTTTCTGGAAGAGGAATCATCTCTATCTTAATTAGGGATTTCCAAAAAATAAATTATCCAATCTTGTAGGGTGGGCATCTTGCTTGCCTTTGGCAATGGGCGAGCGGGCAAGATGCCCACCCCACAAGAAATAGTTGAGTATTTTTTTATTTGGAAGTACCTTACTTAACCTCTTACCAAAGTCAAACACCTGCCCAAAAATAAATTTTTGGGCTAATAGCTAAAGTCAGTTTCAACCGACTAATGACAGTAGTTGTAGTCCGTTTCAACGGACTTTTGCTATTAGCCAGGGACTTGAGTCCCTGGCGGTTCAAGTATTTTCGCTATAGGTTTATTAATTATCTAGCTAGTACAAACTGGCAAAAATAAAGCTACCATCCTTTGTAGATCAATTTTGAACACACCCAACAATGAAATTCAGCGAAATCCTGTGCCAATTTGGTGATGCCGCTACCAATCATAGCCTGACTAGCAACCCAGACCATGACCCAGAGATTACAGGGGTAGCAGCTATTGATGAAGCTAGCAACGGTACTCTCAGCTACGTAGAAGGGGCAAAATTTGGGTCTTTTGTTGGTAAGACCAATGCTAGTGCTTTAATTTTGCCCCAGGATGAAAAATTACAGGTGCTTGCACAAGAGAGGGGTATTGTCTGGCTAGCAACCCCAGATCCGCGATTGTTGTTTGCCAAAGCGATCGCACTTTTTTACCAACCATATCGCCCCATAAGAGAAATTCATCCTACTGCTGTGATTCACTCTACGGCAAAAGTTGGTAATGATGTTTACATTGGCCCCCATGCTGTGATTCAGCAAGGGGTGGAAATTGGCGATGGCGCAATTATCCATCCCAATGTGGTGATTTATCCAGATGCCAAAATAGGCGATCGCACCACCTTACACGCTAACTGTACCATCCACGAACGCACCCGCATCGGTGCAGATTGTGTGATTCACAGTGGTGCTGTCATCGGCGCAGAAGGCTTTGGTTTTGTTCCTACCCGGACTGGTTGGCTTAAAATGGAACAATCTGGCTATACAGTCTTAGAAGATGGCGTGGAAGTTGGCTGCAACAGTGCCATTGACCGCCCAGCCGTCGGAGAAACACGGGTAGGTAGCAATACAGTAATTGATAATTTAGTGCAAATAGGTCACGGTTGCCAAATTGGTGCGGGCTGTGCCATCGCAGGTCAGGTTGGCATGGCGGGAGGTGTTAAACTGGGAAATCGTGTTATTTTAGCTGGACAAACAGGAATAACCAATCAAGTGAAAATCGGAGATGGGGCAATGACATCTGCTCAAACTGGAATTCACAGCGATGTTGCACCAGGAGAAGTTGTCTGCGGAACTCCAGCCCTTCCTTACAAATTATATCTCAAGGTATGTGCTGTTTATGGTCGCCTGCCAGATATGTATCAATCGCTAAAACAATTGCAACGTCAATCTAAAAATAGCAATGATTAATCAATAAAATTTGGGAATGGGGAATTCACAATTCCCTACCAAAGGGTTTTGTAAATTCTAAATAGGAATGGCGATCGCAAATTGGTACCTGCACCGACTTCAGACTCCACAACAATTTGACCACCGTCTTTTTCTACCACAATTTGACGAGCGATCGCTAATCCTAATCCTGTACCTTGACCAACTCCTTTAGGGACTTCCAACAAATAAATTACCCAATCTTGTAGGGTGGGCATCTTGCCCGCCCATATACAAGGGCGGGTGAGACGCGCACCCCACAATAAGTAGTTGAGTCTTTTTTTATTTGGAAGTCCCTTAGTTGTAAATAAATAATCAAAAATTCTCTCTTTTACCTCTGATATCATCCCATTTGAGCCTCAAGTGCGACTCATGGGCGCGATCTCAAATCCTAAAACTCCGATTTTTTCGTAGCAGTTTCTCGCTAGCCAGGGTAGTGAAACAGACGCTGGACGACTTTTCAAACATCCTCTAATTTCATTATCAGAAACTGGTGTAATTCTAACAGCAGGTAAATTGGTGACTAAGCGAAACTAAGTTTTCGTTTCTAAATCGCAAAAATTAATGACTTTATAAGCTTTAGCATCAGGAGAAGAACCAATTTTTACTAGCTCAGTCCCTAACCTGATTCCTATAATTTACAAAACATATTAACTAAAATTATCCTTAATCTATTATAGTTAAAATATTATTAAAGCTATCTATAAAAATCATTTATTTCTCAAAAGAATTTTGGTAATAGATAGCAAATACATGTACTTTTGGAAATATCTTTTTTAAGAATAAACTGGTAAATCGCATATTCCGAAAGGTATATGTGTACGGACAACTAATAATGATATAAACAAAGTTGTATGATTCTTATAGCAAGCTTCATGATAAAAAACAAGAAATTAAGAGGTAAAAAATGCCCAGGCTTGTAGGACAGCGCTCTAATACTGGAGCAAACATCACCGTTCTCATCACCCTTGTCGCTATCTTTGGGATATTTCTCGAATACTTTGGCGTTATTGATATTGTCCCCGGTTTTGGCAGAGAGGGACGGTATTTTCAACTAAAAATTCAGCCAACCAACGAACAAGTTACTGGACAACCAAATAAATAAAAACTATCAGGAATAAATAAATGCGTAAAGGTAGTGATGTTATCGATAAAGTAGTCGTCACATACGACAATGGTAAAAAAATTGAGCGAATTATAGATTTAATTTTTGATCAAAAACATAATCAACTTTTGGGTTTCCTGGTTGAAGAAAAGGGACTGTTTCGGGATGCAAAAGTCATTCCCTTAGAAGAAGTGCAAGCGATCGGGTTAGATGCGATCGTCGTTAACTCGAAAAAATCTGTTGTTAAGGCACATCGCGTAGCTGCAATTAAAGAGATTCTGCACCAGAATATGATCCTGAAAGGAACGAGAATTCTGACCACTGAGGGACTCGACCTTGGTGGACTAGTTGATTTGTTCTTCGATGAACATAGTGGACTGGTGGAAGGATACGAAGTTTCTGGCGGTGTATTTGCCGATGCTTATTCGGGGCGATCGTTCGTTCCCGCTCCCGAAACGCTGACAATTGGTTACGATGTTGCCTTTGTGCCTCCACAAACTGCTCAAATGATGGAAGAACAGGTCGGTGGTATCCGGGGAGCCGTCCAAGCAACTGAAGATAGCTTGCAAGAATCGGCCCAAATGGCTAACCACAGACTACAAAAAGCCAGCCAGTCGGCAGGTGAGCATCTGCAAAGCTCAGTAGAGAATGTAAACCGCAGGCTACAGTCAGTAAGCGATAATGCAGGTGAGCAACTGCAAGCTGCAACTGATGCAACTAGCAGCAAACTACAAGACCTGAATCGAGATGCATCTGCCTCCCTGACAAACAATCTGGTTGACCCTGCGGAGCAAAAAATATACGTGATTGGCAAGCATGTTGAGTGGGATGTGCTGACTCCAGACGGTAGTGTACTGCTACTACAGGGGCAGAAAGTGACACTAGTCAATGCAGAAGCGGCCGATCGCCTGAGTATCCTCGATGAACTCTATCGAGCTACGGGTGGTAGTTTGACTGCAAACATTAGCCGCAATTTGAAAGCAGCAACAGAATCTAGTAGTAATCAAATTCAGAGCGCAACTCACAGCGTTAGTGCTAACTTGCGTAAATCGGTTGATGGGCTGACAGAATATGTGGCCATCCAGCAGGCAAAAGGGCGGAGAGTTCTGCAAACAGTGCGGGCTGACGATGGCTTAATTATTGCAGCATCTGGGCAAATTGTAACTGAATCCGTCCTTGTTCGGGCCCAAACTTACCGTAAAGAAGCAGAATTACTAAATGCTGCTGGTCTGGCTGTGGTAAGTGCAGTTAGTTCTAGCGCAAGTGACACATGGTTAGAAACCAAAGTTCAACTGCGCGATCAAGCAAGCGTTGCTCAAAAGAACCTCAACACTTTCTGGCAAGCTTTGAAAGATCAGGCAGAAAAGTTACAAGGACGCAGCACACGGGCGTTGAAGAAGCAACGAATTGAACAAGCACTGGGTCGTCCAGTTACCCGCGTCATTCTCGATCCACAAGACAATGTGATTTTGAATGTGGGTGAATTGATTACGCATCGTGCTGTCCGTCAGGCTGAAGAAAGTGGAGTCTTGAATATCTTAGTGAGTTCGGTCTATATTAAGGAGCCAGAAATATCCGATCAAGAACTGCGAGCCCAAGAACATGGAATGGCCGCTCTGGCGCATCACACTAATGGGCGATCGCAAATTGAAGTCAAATCAATCTCAGTCAATTAATCCTCGCATTTAACACTATCGTTTACATCCCCATCCTCAGCGCAGGCAAGGTGGAGATATAAGCGAGTCAAAAACAAAACGCCCGATTACTGATTTTTCCCCTAGGTAAAAGAAGTGATAGGGAAGTTGAGTTTTTAATAGTAGTAGCTTTTTGGACTTTCTTGAGATCGTATATACTCTTTTGCTATTTTCAATGGTGCGCCACCAAGCGATAGTTGCACTTTGTGCCGCTTTGCTAAGGTGTATCTACATACTAAAATCCTAATTTATTTAATACTGGCTTGGTAGAAACAACGTGACGTTCTAAACCCAGTTCTTTTGGGCTAACCCCAAGTGCCAAAGCAATCAATTGGGGTAAATGCAACACTGGTAAACCTAACTTTTGCTCAATCACCTTTTCCACTTCTGGCTGACGCGAATCTAAATTTAAGTGGCACAGTGGACAAGGTGTAACTATACAGTCAGCACCAGATGTCAAAGCGTCCTGAATATGCATCCCCGCCATCTTGAAAGATTGGGTAGTAGCATAACTAGCAAGGGGCCAACCACAACATTGTGTCCGGCCTCGGTAATAAATTGGTGTTGCACCCACCGCCCGAAACATATTTTCCATCGCTTCCGGTTGGAAGGGGTCGTCATAGGGCATAGATTTTTGGGCGCGGAGGAGATAACAGCCATAAAAAGCCGCACATTTTAATCCAGTTAACTTCCGGGTGACACGTTTGGTAATTTCCTCTAAACCGTAATCTGTTACCAAGGCGTAGAGAAGATGTTTAACGTCGGTAGTGCCGCGATAAGGTGAACAGCCTTCTTTATCCAGTAAGCCATTAACCTGTTGAATGTACGCAGGATCGTTTGTCTGACATTCTTTCAGGTGTTCATTCACATGACCCATAACACCCTGACAAGTGCTGCAATGGGTAAGTAATGGCAAATTTAATTCTTCTGCTAGGGCAATATTTCTGGCGTTGACTGTATCTTCTAGCAGTTGAGAATCTTCTTTAAATGTGCCAGAACCGCAGCAGGCAGCTTTTTTAAGTTCAACCAGTTCAATACCCAGTGCTTGGGTAAGCGCTTGAGTTGATTGGTAAAGTTCCCGACAGGCCCCTTGGGCAACACAACCGGGGAAGTAAGCGTATTTAAGTGTCTGAGATAGCATAGAGGTATGTTTGGGTTAGAGCGATCGCTCTAAAACAATAACTGTTTTACTATTCCTTGTTAGCACCTAAGTTCTGATATTTGACCACCGTCTCTTTAACCGTCTAGGTTCAAAGCCGCAGCGTCTATATATTCTGATTGCTAGCAAGGCTTTAAATACTGAGCGAGACATTGTAAAAAAAGTTAGTAATAATTGGACAATCGAAACATTTACATGCTGTTGGCAATGGCATAGTCCGCTCCTATACCCAATTTTAAGAAAACTTACCCGATTTTTTTGAGGAACGGGAGGGATTTTCTAACAGAAAAAGCCTTGGTAGTATACGGGCGATCGCGCTTGACGATAAGATGTATATGCTCAAAACAATGTTTTCCGTAAAGAGCAGAACCTAGCAACTGGTTAAGGACTTTTATTATTTATGAGCCAAGCTGAACTTTTTGAAAAGGTCAAGAAAATCGTCACCGAACAATTGAGTGTTTCCGACCCTGCCACAATCACACCCCAGTCGAAGTTTATGGACGATCTCAACGCTGATTCCCTAGATACCGTTGAACTGGTGATGGCCTTGGAAGAAGAATTTGATATCGAAATTCCCGACGAAGCTGCCGAGCAGATTTTAACGGTTCAAGACGCAGTAGATTACATCAATAACAAAGTTACCGCATCAGCTTAAAGAAGTTTTGAGTCTTTGAAGTTTAGATGGCTATGTCTGGCCCCTGTGGGCATCTAGGCAAAAACCACCGCTTTGACTTTTGACTGGGTGCTGAACAGTTAAAAGTTTAGGAGTTAGAGTTTTAGGAGGCAAAAGTTCGGAGTTTTCTCCATCTTTAGGTGCTTCCAAAACTCAGAACTCAGACTCACAACTCAGCACTGTTTAATGCCTGCTGCTTTTTCGCCACCTTTAACTGAATCATGACAGATTATATACGTAAACGCGTTGTTGTAACTGGTGTTGGCGCGATTACACCTATCGGTAACACAGCAACAGAATATTGGGATGGATTATTGAGTGGACGTAATGGCATTGACCGCATCACATTTTTTGATGCGTCTCGCCATGATTGCCGCATTGCTGGTGAAGTAAAAAACTTCGATCCACATGATTACTTGGAGCGCAAAGATGCCAAGCGCATGGATCGATTTGCCCAATTTGGGGTTTCGGCAGCAAAACAGGCTCTAGCTAACGCGCAGTTAGTTATAAATGAACTGAATGCCGAACAGGTAGGTGTCATGATCGGTTCTGGCATTGGCGGCATTAAGGTATTAGAAGACCAGCAAACTATCTACCTCAACCGTGGGCCAGATCGCTGTAGTCCATTCATGATACCGATGATGATCGCCAATATGGCAGCAGGATTAACGGCAATTCACACGGGTGCTAAAGGGCCAAATTCCTGCCCAGTAACTGCCTGCGCTGCTGGCTCTAACGCTGTAGGCGATGCTTTTCGCTTAATTCAAGGGGGATATGCCCAGGCGATGATTTGCGGCGGAACAGAGGCAGCTGTGACACCATTATCGATGGCTGGGTTTGCCGCTTGCAAAGCCCTATCTTTTCGCAATGACGATCCGCATAAAGCTTGCCGTCCCTTTGATCGCGATCGCGATGGATTTGTCCTGGGTGAAGGCTCAGGAATTTTAATTCTCGAAGAACTGCAACACGCCCTCACTCGTGGCGCTCACATTTATGCCGAAATGATCGGCTATGGTATGACCTGTGACGCTTACCATATCACTTCCCCCGTCCCTGGTGGACTCGGAGCCGCTAGAGCAATAGAACTAGCGCTCAAAGATGCCAACATAACCCCCCAACAGATTAGCTATATTAATGCTCACGGCACTAGTACCCCAGCTAATGATTCAACTGAAACCTCAGCCATCAAAAAAGCTTTGGGAGAACATGCCTATAAGGTGGCAATTAGCTCCACTAAATCAATGACAGGTCATTTATTGGGCGGTTCTGGAGGTATTGAAGCAGTCGCAACAGTACTGGCGATCGCTAATGACCAAATTCCACCGACAATAAATCTCGAAAATCCCGATCCAGAGTGTGACTTAGATTACGTGCCTAACTATAGCCGCGCTCAAAAAGTCGAGGTGGCAATATCCAATTCTTTTGGATTTGGCGGTCATAATGTCACGCTGGCCTTTAAGAAATACGTCTAAAATTCGGCAGGGAGCAGGGAGCAAGGGGAAGATGAGGAAGTGAGGGAGTGAGGGACAATAATTAATAACCAATGCCCCATGCCCAATGCCCCATGCCCCATGCTCCATGCCCAAAGTATCATAGATATCATTCCGATATAACTTAAGCGTTCAGCATGACCCAATTATCAGCTTGATTTATCACCAGAAACTCAGGAGATCCCGCTTGTCCATCAACAAGCGGGAGTGGGATGATGAGGATACTGTGGGGAATCTAAAATAACCCCAGTAAGAGAAGCTACGAAGAGTGCTAACCCGTCGTTAAAAACAAGAGATTATGACTGTTGCAACCCAATCCGCCAAAGAACTGTCCGTCGAAGAACTTTGTATTAACTCGATCCGCTTCTTGGCTGTTGATGCCGTAGAAAAAGCCAAATCGGGACACCCAGGATTACCAATGGGCGCGGCTCCGATGGCTTTTGTCCTCTGGGATCGCTTTATGAAGTTTAATCCCAAGAATCCCAAATGGTTTAACCGCGATCGCTTTGTCTTATCAGCCGGTCATGGCTCAATGCTGCTGTACGCCCTGCTGTATCTGACAGGCTACGATAGCGTCACCATTGAAGATATCAAACAATTCCGTCAATGGGAATCTAAAACCCCTGGACACCCCGAAAACTTCATGACCCCAGGCGTGGAAGTCACAACTGGCCCCTTGGGTCAAGGAATTGCCAATGGAGTCGGTTTAGCGATCGCTGAAGCGCACCTTGCCGCTAAATATAACAAACCCGATGCCAAGATTGTTGACCATTACACCTACGTAATTGTGGGTGACGGTTGCAATATGGAAGGAATTTCTGGTGAAGCTTGTTCTTTTGCAGGACACTTGGGATTAGGCAAACTCATCGCTCTGTACGACGACAACCACATTTCCATCGACGGTTCCACAGATGTGGCATTCACCGAAGATGTTTCCAAGCGCTTTGAAGCTTACGGCTGGCACGTTTTGCATGTTAAAGATGGTAATACCGATTTAGAAGCGATCGGCAAAGCAATTGAAGAAGCTAAATCTGTCACCGATAAACCATCAATGATTAAGGTGACAACCACCATTGGTTATGGTTCTCCCAACAAACAAAACACTGCTGGTATTCACGGTGCTGCTTTGGGTGGCGACGAAATTGCCTTGACTCGGAAAAATTTGGGTTGGGAATACGAGCCTTTTGATGTTCCACAAGACGCCCTCAACCACACACGCAAAGCAGTTGAGCGCGGTGCAGGCTACGAAGACGAATGGAACAAGACCTTTGCCGACTACAAAGCTAAGTATGGCCAAGAAGCGGCTGAATTTGAACGTTACCTAAGCGGCAAGCTAGCCGACGGTTGGGATAAGGTACTACCCACCTACACCCCCGAAGACAAAGGATTGCCCACCCGCAAACACTCAGAAAACTGCCTCAACAAACTAGCGACAGTTTTACCTGAATTGATTGGTGGTTCGGCTGACTTAACCCACTCCAACTTGACCGAAATCAAAGGCAAAGGCGACTTCCAAAAAGGGAACTACGAAAACCCCAACATCCACTTTGGTGTGCGCGAACATGCAATGGGCGCAATCTGTAATGGTATAGCGTTGCACACTTCAGGATTAATCCCTTATGGTGCTACCTTCTTGATCTTCACAGATTATATGCGTGCTGCCATCCGTTTATCCGCCCTTTCTCAAGCTGGCTCGATTTGGGTGATGACTCACGATTCCATTGGACAAGGTGAAGATGGCCCCACACACCAACCCATTGAAACTCTAGCTTCCTTACGAGCTATTCCTAATTTATTAGTGTTTCGTCCCGCAGACGGTAACGAAACCTCTGGCGCTTATAAAGTAGCGATAGAAAAGTCGAAGCAAAACGCTCCATCTCTATTGGCGTTCACCCGTCAAAACGTTCCCAACTTGGCAGGTACATCAATTGAGGGCGTAGCGAAGGGTGGATACACCGTAGTTGATAGCGAAGGGACACCTGATATCATCCTGATTGGTACTGGTTCAGAATTGAGCCTCGCCGTCGGCGCAGCCGAAAAACTCAAGGCTGAAGGTAAGAAAGTTCGTGTCGTCTCGCTACCTTCATGGGAACTGTTTGAAGCACAGGATGCGGCTTATAGAGAGTCCATTTTGCCGAAAGCTGTCACCAAGCGTTTATCTGTAGAAGCTGCTAGCAGTTTCGGCTGGCACAAATATGTGGGTACTGAAGGCGATTGCCTTAGTATCGATCGCTTTGGTGCTTCGGCTCCAGGTGGTGTTTGTTTAGAGAAGTTTGGCTTTAGCGTTGATAATGTATTAGCTAAAGCTAAACAATTGTTGGGTTAATAGCAACAGAATAATTTCTAATTTATGTGGGGTGGGCATCTTGCCCGCCTTTTTTATTTTTGAAATGCAGAGGAGCGCAGAGGAGGATTGTTTATAATTTGCGTAATTAGTTGATGAACGAGGGAAAATTATGCAGGAACTTTCGAGGGAGAAAGAAGAACTTCTAGCTCGGATTACAAAAATAGTAGAACATTTAATGCAAAAGGATAGTAGCTATCAGTATTACCTAGATAAAAATAAAGCTATTCAAATGATATTTAAATACTATTCTGAGAAAGTTTCTATGGAGGAACTAAAAGCTATGTCTGATTTCAGATTAACAGGATTTGTTGAGGGAGATATGATGACTTTGTTATTGATTGAAGGGGAAGATGATATAGACTTGAAAGCAATCCCTTATGGTTAGATATGTTAAATTCCTAAGCACAAGCATGATTTTTCATTTACATAACTTAATATAATGATCAGGGACAAGGTGATCGCGTTATAATTTTTAATGCACTATACAATATAGTACTATAGTACTATATCAATCATAAATTACTATTTATACTGAGAGGCAGTATGAAAGCAGAGCTTCTCAAGAGATTTTTTAGAGCGATCGCTGGTTCAGATCAAGACGCGATTGATAAGCTTACATACCTAGTGATTGAGGAAGAACGCAGTAAGGGACATACTCTCTTAGCTGACCAGTTAGAGAATATCACTAAAAAAAGCCAGAAAGAGAAGCCTACTAACATCAGCAAACCTGCTTCTTCATTATCAGAAAACTTACAGACATTAACTGAATTACCAACTAGCAAGCGATTTAATCTTCCCTTAGTAACTATCATACCAAGGGATCATTTGCGGCATCACATGGTGTTGCCAATAAATATTGAGAAACGTTTCTGCCGAATTGAACGTGAATATGCGGCAAGAGATAGGCTTGCTCATCATGGATTGCGTTACAGACAAAAAATTCTTCTATATGGGCCTCCTGGCTGTGGAAAGACGCTAGGAGCAGAACGTTTAGCTTGGAATACAGGTTTACCACTCCTGAAAGTTCGGTTTGATGCAATGGTGTCGTCTTTTTTAGGGGAAACTGCGAGCAATTTGAGACTTGTATTTGAGGATGCTTCAAAAAATCCCTGCTTATTGTTTCTTGATGAATGTGACTCAATTGCTAAGACACGAGAAGACTCTCAAGAAGTAGGAGAAATTAAGCGAGTAGTCAATACATTTCTTCAAATTTTGGATGAGTATCAACCGTCTTCTGGGCTTTTAGTAGCAGCTACAAACCTAAATAAATCTCTAGATACTGCCCTTTGGAGAAGATTTGATGATTTGATTGCAGTACCCAAACCCGGAGAACAAGAGCTAGAATTTATACTAAAGGAAACACTATCTGCAATTGAAGTGGGATCTATCAACTGGCCAAGGATTATTGAGCAGATGAGAGATTTTTCTGCCGCTCAAGCTGTGAGGGTTGCACAAGATGCAGCTAAAAGAGCAATCCTTGAGCGAGAGGAGCTAGTGATTCAGGAACACTTAGAAGAAGCGATCGCAGAAATCAAAGTTTCCTAGTATTAATTTTTGGTGTCTGGATAAATAAATGGTTGAAAGTTCTCAGGGTTTTCCGCATATTACGCTTAGGTTGACAAAACAAGGAAGCGCTGTACCACCAACAGGAGGAGGAAAAAAGAATTCCATCACAGTCGTTAATCTGGGGAATCGCCAGGGACATGGAAGTAAACTCAAAGGTTCGGTTGAATCCTTAATCTTTGATTGGCAAGATACTCAAGAAAAACGTGAGCAAGAAGGAAAGCCACCACTTCCTGAAAAATCTAAACCTATCATTTTAAAGATAGATCCTATTGCTTTCGATGTAGAGGATCTGAGAAAGTATGGTATTGAGGTCATTGCTGAATTAGAACATGGATATATTATTGGGGCTTCTGCCAATGATCCAGAACTTAGTAAACTACAAACAAAGATAGAACAATTTATTAAAGCAGAACGAGGTGGTAATAAAATTGCCGAAATATGGGAAATTTTGAATGGAACTAGAAGACCAGAATACATTTTATCACCAGAATTGCTTAATGAATGGGAACAAATCACTGACGATAACATTTTTATAGTAGATGTGGGAATTTCCTGTATAGGCACTAAGTCTCAATTTTCTGATTATCCAGAACAAAAGCCTAACGAAAGTGATGAAAGATATACTAGACGAGTTAGGGAATGGATAAATAAACGTGATTCAACATACCAACAATGGGATGATATAAAGTCAGAAAGAGAAGATGATTTTACAGATTTTGTTCAAGGATATCAAGGAGAAATTTTCAATATTATTGATGGACATATTCCTAATTCTGCTCAACTACCAGATAGCTTTTCTTGCAGAATTGAAATTTCTGGTAAGGGATTAAAAGATTTAGTTTTAAATTTTCCGTATATTTTTGATGTCAGTTTACCTGATGATATAACTGAATTTGTTAAGTCTGAAACTTTATCAGATGTTGGTAATATCGATTTTCAACTAGAGCCACCAGAATCAAATGCTCCTAATGTATGTGTTATTGATAGTGGTATTCAAGAAAGTCATTTTCTTTTAAAAGCAGCGATTGATTCACAAAGTTCAAGGTCTTGGGTTCCAGGAGAAACTCATACAGCTGCTGACTATTATCGCAACGGTGGACATGGAACTAGAGTAGCTGGTGCGGTTCTTTACCCCAGGACTATACCCCGCAGTGGCAAGGAAAAATCTATTTGCTGGATTCAAAATGCAAGAGTTCTAGATGCTAACTGCGAACTGCCTAAACAGCTATTTCCCCCAATTTTTCTATGTGAAATTGTAAAAATTTACTACGACCAAACAAAAACAAGAATTTTTAATCATTGTATTGCTGGGTCTGTTCCCTGCCGAACCCAGTATATGAGTTCTTGGGCAGCAACAATTGATAATCTGACATGGACAAAGGATATCCTGTTTATTGTCGCAGTTGGGAATTTACCTTCCGAAGGCGGGAAAATAGGCTATACAAGATTATCTGTGAAAGAACATCTGGCAGCTAATCGACCATATCCAGATTATCTATTAGAGGATTCATGTAGAATTGCTAACCCTGCACAAAGCTTTCAAGCTTTAACAGTTGGTTCAATTGCTCTAAGTTATTACCATCAATTTCCCTATTCTTCTATCTCACAGAAGGATAAGCCTTCAGCCTTTTCATGCTCTGGATTGGGAATTTGGAAGACAATTAAGCCAGAAGTAGTTGAATATGGTGGGGATTTTGTTATGGACGAAGGTACACCACCTAACATTACATATCCTCAAAATGTTTGTCCTGAATTAGTGCGTTCAACATTGAATGGTGGGCTTGCACTTGCTGCTGACAATGTAGGAACATCATTTGCAGTACCAAAAGTAAGCCATATTGCTGCACGTCTAGCTGCTGATTTACCCAATGAGAATTGCCTTCTTTACCGTGCATTAGTAGTGCAATCAGCAAGGTGGCCTGAATGGACAATGGCAGATGATGTTCAAAAATTGCACGTTCTTCGTCAAATTGGTTATGGTCTTCCCAATATTGATCGTGCTTTGGGTAATGCTCCCAATAGAATCACTTTGATGACAACAGGAGAGCGCCGTATTGTAGCTAAACAAGCTCATGTTTACCAAGTAAAACTACCAGAAAAATTACGTTCTCAAGGAGAGTCATTTAAAATTCTTCTGGAGGTTACTTTATCGTACAAAGCCCAACCACGTCGAACCCGTAGAAATCGCCGAAAATATCTTTCAACTTGGCTGGATTGGGAATGTAGTAAAAAAGGAGAAGATCCAGAACGCTTTCTGAAAAGGATTTTGAAAGAGTATGATGCTCCAGAGGATGCTGAAAAGGGAGAGGGTATTTTTAAATGGATGCTAGGAAAACAAAATAATCACGGAATAATTAAAGATGTATCCAGAAGTGCAGGAACCCTTCAAAAAGATTGGGCTATTCTAGATTCATTTGAACTCACAGAAGCATTTTCTATTGCAGTTGTTGGACATGAAGGGTGGAACAATGACCCAGAAGCTAGTGTTCCATACTCTCTAGTTGTTAGCTTTGAAGCCATACAAGTTGATATTCCAATTTACACGTCAATTATCGAGGCTCAAGTTGAAATAGAGATTCAACCCCCTATAGAAATTCAATCTATTGTATTTAGCTGAGGCGATCGCACCATCGCAACTAACTATAAAAAATGCCATATTACTTATTACTCCCTACATCTAGGAGGTTTCCATGACCTGGTTGCGCTGGTGGAATAATCAGGGTAATTCGCTACAAACAGGATGGGAGCGGAGCGATCGCAGCAAGCAGAAGCGCGATGTCTACGACGGGCTACGCCTACGCAATGCTTGCCTGCTAAACTAAGAGAATTAAATATTAACCCCGATTAGTTAGTTAGTTATTTTGTCAACTATCTTTAGATAGATAGGGTAAACAGTACGCGATTTATCATCAGAAATCGCTGGCTAGTACTGAAAAAATCAAACTTTCATCCCTAAAAATTTACACTGCATCTTTAGCTTATTTTGTCAATGTGTAATCTCTAGTATCGCCTAATAAATCAGCAAGCCCTTCTGAAGACTTAATTTATATTCATGCTTTCAGTGGATGCAGTTATCACTTTATAAATGCGATTATGTATATGTCCTCAAACAATAGATAGTTGCTGTTGTCCAATTGAAAAAATATGATTTTCTCTGACTCCAGTAACTTTAGATTTATCCAATTGTTTGATGTTTTGAGAAGGTAACACAATGAATAATATCCTAAGACGCACACTTCTACCCAGCCTGATGGCTGCAAGTTTAGCTGGTGTCACCTTAGTTCCCGCAAAACCGGCTGCTGCTGATGACCAAGTACTAAGAGATGCAGGTATTGGCGCTGTTACCAATGTAGTCACCGGAGCAGTTATGGGACATGGTAATGTAGTAAAAAATGCTGTTAGGGGTGGTGTGACTGGCGCAGCCGTTAATGGTGCAAATGGTCTGAGAAAGCGTCGCAATCGTCATCATCGGAATCTTGGTCAAGATGTCGGAGTGGGTGCAGGCGCTAGTACATTGACTGGTATAATTACTGGCGATCGCAAGCGTACCCTTAGCAATGCTGTTGATGGTGCGGCTGTAGGTGGAGCAATCCATGTATTAACCAATCATTAGTTGAAATACTTTCCAACGGTTAACGAACTTATCCCTTCCTATCCCTAATTCTTCTGCTTCGTAAAAAGAGCAAACTCAATCTCCCTTTCCTATTCTATTAGGGAAGGGAGATTGCGAGTTTAGATTTATCTTGAGATATATGCCACCATCAGGCTCGGATGACGTTCGACTTAATAGTATTTAGCCCTTCAACGCCTTTCTAAAGTTTCGACGATAGGATTGATTTGTAATAAACAAAGCTGGCCATAGCAAAGATAAACCAATGCGATTGGTCAAAGTTGGATTAAAATTAGTCCGTCCAAATCCATTCCAAAACTTCCAAACGCCGCCTCCGTAAACTACTATCAAGGCAAAAATAATAAAGTTACCCATTCCTATCAACTCCGCTAGTAACTGACAGAATTTAAGTTAAGTTTTACCACATGAGGTAAGCACATCATAACCAATACCAAGAAGGTATGACTAAACTCCTTAGCTTTGAATATCTAAGTTAGTTAAACGCACATTCTCTTATTCCAGTGTAGATTAGCCCCACGCATCGCAGCTAGTTATCACTGGTGGCAAGTTAGGTCTAAGGACGTAAAAGCGTTATTTCTGGGGTGTTTGGGCGATACATGTTGCTTGTATAACAATCAAGCCTTTAGTTTCTAAGACAGAACAGCACTTTAAAATGCCTAAGAGAGTAGTAGTCTGTCAACATAAAAATGACGGATGTAGAGACGCGAAATTTCGCGTCTCTACAAGGTTTTGGATAGTACAAACAAGCTTAACAAAATCAAATTGACATACTAGTAGGATTAGTTTCTTGCTGTAGCTTTAATAAATATCTTCTGCCTGAGAACTGCAAAATTCGGCTGATTATCCTTATGCTTCATCTACCCAATAAAGATAATATCGTTCAGTATCCACCCAGCCTTTTTGAAAATCTTTGATTGGAACAATTCTCAAATCATTACGATTGACATTTAGTTTACGATTTAAAATAAGCAAAATTTCCTTTTGCTTATCTTGATTTTTGAGTATAGAATTAATTTGGCTTAATATTTCACCTTGTTCGACATCTTTACGACCGTTTTTAAATAGGGTAAAACTTCCCATTTTTTGAATTTCAGGATAGTAAAACTTTCGATTGAGATAACCTGATAAAGGAGCCATATTTGCATCTCGGCTGGCAACAATAAACTTATTCTCTAACCCAGCTTTTTGAATATATTGAACTGTTTCTCGACTTGCAGAAAATGGTACAACTAAATCTCTTGAAAAACTATAAATACCTCCGAAAAACTGGACATAAAGAATTAGCATCAAAGCGATATGATGCCATTTTTGAACAAATATAATGGAATTTGGAAAAACAGAAAATTTATTGAATATAACTAGAGACTCTTGATAATAACTTCCCAGCCATAAAGCCGCTATCAGAACTAAATAGAAATGTCCAAAATGCCGAGGCATACCTAGAAATCGGAAATATGTAAAGGCAAATATTACAGAATTACCTATAATGTAAAAAAACAATGGAACTGGCTTTTTAGATAATTTAATCGAGGTTAAAATTACAATTAATAGAGCAATTGTCGCACAAATAATTAAATCCAGCCATCTTTTGTGTTGAGGAATAATTAATAAATAAGCACCAAATATTCTACTTATGCTTCTCAATAAATGACGAATATCTAATTTTATGAGCCAACCATTATTTAACCCACCATGAAGATAACTATCTGTCGGAGGAGTAATAATATAAATGGATAAAATAAAAGAAAATGTGATAATTACAATACTTAAAAATAAGTCGTATTTTTGGCTTTGACTAAAATACTGCTGGCGATGTTCACTATCAAAACAAAATTCAGCTAGCAAAGTCAATGATAAAGAAAATGATACCAATAAACCATAAGCACTACTATTTGCTAGTAAACCCAATAAAATTGCCAAATAAGTATAAGTTATTTTTCTGGATGAAAAAATAGTACAGAATGCAAAAACAAATAACATACTAAAGGCATAGTTTCGAGAAATTAAAAGATATTCATAAAAAGGGAAGAAACCAAAGGAAAAAAGAAACTTCTGTTGATAGTTAAAAGGACTATATAGGCAAAAAAGAGTAACCGAAATAACAGTAATTCCCAAATGAAAAATTTGCATAATAATCGGATTATCGACTATTTTTATCAGAATTTCCAGAGAAAAATACCATAGAACAGGATGACCTTCATAACGAATATTTGCAATTAAATCCCCTAAAGATTCACTATCTCTGACAATGAGCCAGGGATTTAGTTCATCTCGCCACATCGAATGGTTAAGGATACCTATTAAACCAAGAACAGAAAAAACAATGATAATAAACCAAGGAGAATGAAAAGGTAATTTTGAAGTATGTTTGATGAGTTTCTTGTTTAGCATTGTTAGTTAAAAATCTTTCTCAAAATGCTATCACAATCTGAGACAAAACTTATTCATCTAAATATTATCTTGATTCTTTAACTATTTAGACGAATGGATTTTTTCTGATTTCTACTTATAACTTTCTGGCATACCTACTGCTGATAAACCCGCGATCGCTCGTAAGTTTTGGCAACGAATTAACTCGGTAAAATCTAAACCAGAACGCCCTTCAATTTTGGCTACCGCTTCAATTGCAGATAACAGGTGCTGCGCGGCTTCAGCTTCTGAATAACCACGCCGTTGTGCTATACGAATTGCTGCTGCATCGGCATTTAACTCTGACTCAAGAGACTTATTAGTGCGCCAGATCTGAAAAGTGGCGATCGCACTTAATCCCCCAGCTACGACTACACCTACAACATCAGACTGTGCTGCTTCTAATAATCCGCCTAATAGCCCCGCTACTACTACACCTTGATAAATGTCGGGTTTAAACCACTTCACCCCCGTCAACCAGCTAACCATCTGCAACAGCAGCAAGTCTCGTTGCGGCTTGGTCAGGCGACGCCACAAATCGAAATTAATATATATCGGCCGCGCCTGATTCCAGGGTTGGGGAAAGGAGGCGTCAATCACTTTTGCTTGCTCTGGCTTACTAACGATTTTTGTCGTCATCCGACCAGAAGCAGGCATCACATCTAACAAACGGCGAATTTCAACATTTGGCTCCATAAATTTAATTATTAGGCATAATGTGCATCGTAACTATTTTAGTTGTCATTCGTGTTAACCTTTGATTTGTGAGATGCGATCGCAGTCTTTCTAAATGGTTGTTCTATTAGTGAAAACTTCTATAAATGGCGAGAAAATGAATAGATTCAGATCAAGCCATAAGAATATTGATTCAGCAGTTTGATAGTGTGGCGGGATTTTATCGTATCCGTTTGCCGCTAAATTCAAAACCTCAAAGTTTTGGATAACCATTGCTACTACACTTGTAACAACATGGACGCTTTTGCTACCCTCCCGCCTGAATGGACAAATAAGGCAATACATGCATACAATTTTTGCTGTCCTAATTGCCACTCAAGTAGCCGAGAAGCTGAAAAAGTTTGGCTAAATCGGCGATCGCCTGTACTTACAGAAGACCGTCGTCGCAAATGGCAAGAGTTTTACTACTGTCACTGTGGCTCTGTGTGGTGGGCTTGGAGTAGCGATCGCCCCCCAAAAGATATATCCAATCAGCCAGATTATAATCCCACATAGCTAATTTTCTTCCTAAGCAGGACTTACGCACAGGTAACGGAAAATCGAACCTTATTAGGCGCAGAGAAGGCAGTGCGCCCTTGCGGGTTAAGAGACTTGAAGCAACTGGCGCGACACGGAGGAATAAGAGTTTGAGAGGTTTTTTGCGTAAGTCCTACTAAGGAATGTGAATTAAATAACATCTAAATATGGTTTTTGACCTCACCCCGCCTTTGACTTTCGTCAAAGTTTCCCCTCTCCGAACTCACGGACAGGGGTTGGGGGTGAGGTTTTGTACTTTATTAAATCCGCGTTCCTAAATAAAACCCCACCTAAATGTGGGGTTTTGTTTATCTAATTCTGAGCTTTATATTTTATCGCCAATTTTAGAAGGTGAAGGTAGTACGTAAAGTGCCTACATATTCAGTGCTGTTAGCGTCGTTATGCTCTGGATTGAAGATAACCAACAAGCCAGGAGTGACTTGAATATTATCGGAAATCTTGTACTTGTAAAGACCCTCTAAGTGATAAGAGGTACTGTCGTCTAAATTAGTATTACCGGCGACATTTTTGATGCTACCACCAGTAACTTTGGGTGGTTGACCAAAGATAACACCCAAGACGTTGCCTTCCCCACCAAAGTCTTTCAAAGCAAGCGCTCCAGCCCAGTACCAAACATCAGCATCTGCACCCGCATTAATGCCAGTCTTAGCATCAGCAATTGTATAACCTCCCCAACCACTTAGAGCCAACTTAGAGCCTAGTTGGAAGGTAGCTTCTACACCGTAGTTGTTGGATTCAGTACGAGTACCATTCCCAAAGGGGTTATTGGCAAATGTGCTACCTGTACCTTGGAAGAAGCTGTTGGCAGCATTACCAGCGAAGTAACTACGGGCGTAAGTTAAACCAATATTGAAGGCTTTGCTGGGTTGGAAAGATAACTGACCAAAGATGGTGTTATCACCATCCAACAGCCCATTATTAAGACCGGGATTATTAGCACCAAAGATCCCACCAGTACCACTTGTAGGTGCTAAATAAGCACCAGTCAAACTAATCGGTCCGCCAGGATTTAAAGTAACTGTCAAACCAGCACCATTTTGACCTTGACGATAAATTGGGCTGAAACGTCCATAGCGAGAGAGCGCACCTCTACCAGAGCTAGCAAAGTCAGGGTTGAAGGTGTTTACGTTTTCGTATAATTCACCACCACTAGCGTCAACTTTGACACGCAACGCATTAGCAAAGTTGAAAGCATAGTTGATTTTATCAATCACAACGGAGTTACCAGTATCACCGTCAAAAGCCAAGCGACTCATGTTAGTACCACTACCAGTACCGCTTGCAGCAGTACCAACATTAGAAATGGTATTGTTAGCATTCAAGCGGATTTGCAACTGGTCTGTACCAGTAAAACTGCTGTACAAGTTCAAACGCACCCGGTTAGAAAAAGTGGTGTTATAATTCAAGTCTTGATTTGAATTACCGGCAGCAACTGCTCTCTTGTCACCAAAAACATCAGATACGGCGAAAACTCCTTCTCCAACCAACTTGGTGGTAGTAGAGAACTGATTAGCTTCCAACTGAGCAGTGCGGGCTTCTAATCCATCCACGCGACCGCGCAGGGTTGATAGTTCAGCAGAAAATTCTTCTTGTAAGCGCTGTAAAGTAGCTAAATCTTGTTTGCTGACCAAATCGGCAGTAGCTGTAGCAATCAGTTCGTTAACCCGGTTTAAACAGGCATTCAAACCTGCGGCAAATTCATAACGGGTCAAAGCACGATTACCACGATAGGTTGCGTTAGGATAACCTGCAATACAGCCGTAGCGCTCAACTAGAGATTGTAAAGCTTGGAATGCCCAATCTGTGGGTTGCACATCCGAAAATTGCGAAACTGATGTTACTTGGCTCATGTTGTTATCTTGAGCTTCAGATAACTCGCCAACATTTGTTACCTGTTCCTTTACTTCAGCAGCTACAGCGCTATTAGCAACGAAAAATGCAGCAGCTAAAACAACCGGACTAACCTTACAAAGATTCCAGAATCGTTTTGTCATGTTATTACTCTCACTCACACCTAGATAATCCAGTCATGATAAAATGCTTAAAACACTTTACTTTCAGGAATTTTACACACAATCACAGTCATGATAATACCCTTATACTGTGATAAATACAAGTACTTTAATATAGTGCTGAACCATAATTTTTAATTAATTTATTTTGTAACCGCAAAATAATGCGGCGTTTATGGCGTAAAACTGTTCCTTCTTCCTCCAACTGTTGTAGGAGTCGGGTAACTGTTACTCGCGTGGTATTTAACACTTCAGCAATATCTTGATGGGTAACATTTAAATCAATTAGCTTGCCCTTCTCTACATCACGTCCAAATTTTTCACTTAACCACACTAAAAACTGCCATAAGCGTAGCGAAATTGGTTTTCGATGCACAATGCTTAGTAGATTTTCTGCCTGTTGAATATGAGACAATAAAGCATTAATATCTTGATGCCACAAATGAGGCGGCACAATGCTTATTTCCACACCTGTAAGACATTCAATCTGGTAGGGCTTGACTCTAGACAAAGGATAGCCAATTAGATCCCCTAGTCCCCAATAACCGAGAGTAATGAATGTTCCATCTTCACTCCATGTTAAGGTACGAACTGCACCATGCTCAATCCGCCAAATCACATCATTTTCAAGTGGAATTACTTCCCTACGGGTAAATATCTGCTGGGGTAATTGTCCGCCCAAAGCAGAGCTATTTGACAGGACAGAAGAGTTTGAAGTAGGAGTTGTGGAATATATCATTAACCGTAACTACAAAATTATCAGGGAATCTCGCTATTTACAATCATTAAGAAACTCTAATAATTGGTATCAAATTTTACCTATATAGTTGGCAGTGTCTTCTTCTCAATTAGAGCTAGAGACTAACTAAAAATTTTTTTATAGATAGAAACAACTTATACATTGAGGTATCTACCAGTAACATAGACCGGACATTTTTAAGTTCTTTATCTGTTACTTTAATTGTGCAAGTTTAAGAATAGGTAAGCTTTTAGTAAAATATTTAGTTAACTTACTTTTAAGTATTTAAAAAGTCTGCGCTCCTGGAGCATTTAACTAATTCGCCACGGCTTTACGCAAAGCTGTACGAGTAGCCTTTGTTTGTAGAGGTAGTGGTGTTTGTAGAGGTAGTGGCTAAAGGCTGTGGACTGATGAAGCGTCAATTAAGAGCGTTGACCGGTGACAATATATGCTACCCTTTGACCGATATTAGTGGCATGATCTGCCATGCGTTCCAGACAACGAATTGCCAGTGCTAGCAGTACAATTGGCTCAACTACACCAGGTACATCCCGTTGTTGGGCTAAAGTCTGATAAACGCGATCGTATGCATCGTCTACAGTATCATCTAGGTGCTTTAAACGGCGTCCACCGGCTTCATCGAAATCTCCCAAAGCCTTCAAGCTAGTTGCTAGCATCGACTGCGCGTGAAGGGACATAGCTTCTATGTCGGGCATTGACGGATGAGGCGGGTAAGGAAAAATTTTAATTGCAATCTCAGCTAAATCCTCAGCATAATCGCCAATGCGCTCTAAGTCGCGCACTAGCTGCATAAAGGCACTCAAGCAGCGCAAATCTTGAGCCGTAGGCGCTTGCAGCGTCATAATCGCCGTACAGTCTGATTCGATTTGTCTGTAAAAGCGATCGATCTTTTTATCTAATC
Source organism: Nostoc sp. (assembly GCF_036917635.1). GTDB lineage: Bacteria > Cyanobacteriota > Cyanobacteriia > Cyanobacteriales > Nostocaceae > Nostoc. The sequence continues at coordinate 81,926 of NZ_JBALCW010000012.1, read as the reverse complement.
GGGGAAGTTCCTCAGCTGCTGTTAAGTTACGAGCAAATAACGCTTGGTGGCTGAGGCGAAATGATTGTTCTACCAAAGCACCCATGCGTAATACATCACGTTCTAAGCGCCTAATGGCGCGTGCGAGTTCGGGTCTTTGAGGATTGGGACTATAATCGATAGCTTTCACACTTGTTGTCTCAAACGTGAATATTATCAACTATAGTCTTGGCTTAAGGAGTTTGCCATAACTTCACAAAATTGGAGTTGCATCCACGCACCACCAGTTTCTGGATGATTCATAGCTTTGATTGAGCCACCGTGGGCGAGAATAATTTGCTCAACGATCGCTAATCCTAATCCATTGCCAACGATCGCCCCTATGGAGTTACCATCTTGTGAGGAATGGGTTCGCGCTTTATCTCCTCGATAAAATCGTTCAAAAACATGGGGTAAATCTGCTTCAGAAAATCCAACTCCAGAATCAATAAGATTTATTTCGAGAATTGGAGAAGCCGCATGATTATCCTTTGTTGATAATATTTTCGCTTCAATGTAAATACTTGTACGAGGAAGACTGTACTTAATGCTATTGTCTAGCAAGTTGAGAAAAACTTGGTAAATACGGGCTTGATCTGCCTTAATCCAAAGATTTTCTGGGCCAGAATAAGAAAGAGAGAGATGTTGTCGCCCTGCCAAGGGTTCTAGTGTTTCCCAAACGGATGTAATTAGCGATCGCAATTCTACAGCTTTGGCTTGCAATTGCATGTTTGGGTTTGCTTCCATTTGGGTGAGGTCTAGCCAGCTTTGCACTAGGTTAATCAGCCGGTCAACTTCTTGCATTAGGCGGTTAACCCAGCGATTTAAAGGTGGTTCCAAGCGAATTTGTAAAGTTTCTGCAACTAAGCGAATCGAGGTTAGTGGCGTTCTGAGTTCGTGGGCTAGATCAGAAAAAGAGCGATCGCGTACTTGATTTATATCTAATAGGGGTTGACGATTTTCTAAGAATACTCCTACTTGTCCATTGGGTAAAGGCAAGCTAGATGCCCGCAAAGCCAAAGATTTTATTGTTGCCATCTCTGCTGCATCATCACGAGATGGATGAAATATCCATTCTCCCATCTGTGGTTTTTGCAAATCACGAGTTTGCTCAATTAAATGGTCAAGTTCATAAGACCTTACCAACTCCAGTAACAAACGCACCTGTTCTGGTTGCCACCTTTGCAGATACAAAATTTCCTGCGCCTGTCGATTGCACCACAGCAGTTGATTTTCCTCATCCACATGCAAATATCCCACTGGTGCAAAATCTAGCAGGTCTTGGTAAGTTTGCAACGACTGCTGCAAATCTTGGCGCTGCTGCTTCACCATCGCTATTTCCTGCCGCAACCCAGGAATCAGCAGCAGTCCCATCTTGTCAGAATGCGAGGTTAACGGTCGCAGTAAGCGCCCCAGGTAGCGCTTAAGTTGAACTTGTTGCCAAACCCAAAACCCAATGCCTACCGCTAAACCCAGAAAAAATCCCAATAAAAGCATTTGAGTTGTTAGTTTCTTCGTCACTACTAAAAACTAACAACTATCCCAACTAATTATCCAAATCTATAGCCAAAACCTCTTACAGTCACAAGATATTCGGGATGACTGGGGTCTTCCTCTAATTTTTCGCGCAACCACCGAATGTGAACGTCTACAGTTTTACTATCGCCAACGAAATCTGGCCCCCAAACCTGGTCTAGCAATTGTTCTCGTGACCATACCCTGCGGGCATAACTCATAAACAGTTCCAGCAAGCGGAACTCTTTAGGGGAAAGATTCACTTCTTGACCACGAACCAGCACGCGACATTCTTGGGGATTCAAGGTGATATCCTTGAATTTTAATACTGGTACTGGCGGTAAATTACTTAGGCGTTGGCGGCGGAGTAGAGCGCGACAACGAGCCACTAACTCGCGCATACTAAAGGGTTTGGTCAGGTAGTCATCTGCTCCCACTTCTAACCCCAGCACGCGGTCAGTTTCACTACCTTTAGCACTCAGCATTAAAATTGGTACTGGGTTTCCTTGATGACGCAGCAAACGGCAAATATCTAGCCCATTGATTTGCGGCAGCATCAAATCAAGAATGAGCAAATCAAAGGGAAGTTCCCCGGAATTGGTTTCAAAACTTTTGAGATACTCTATAGCCGACCGCCCATCGGGTGCTGTTGTCACCCCGTAACCTTCCTCTTCCAGGGCTACAGCTAGCATTTCCTGGATTAATTCTTCATCTTCTACTACTAAAATCCGGCTGGTTTGCCCAATGTCCGTTCTAGCAGAATATTTGGTCGATTCAGTGGTATACATTGATATCACAAAAGTCTAGGACTGTGGTTGTATCAATTAGGATGATTGAATCTATTATCTAGCCTTACTGCAACCACTCTTCTAATAGGGTTGATTCTTTTAGATTTTCTTTACAAAAAGTAACATACGCCACAGCACCCTTTCTTAAATCAAAAATCACTCTTAACAATAAAACAATAGGGAGCAGGCGATCGCAAAATAAATTTTCATCTTTTGTTGTGTGACGCAATCTTAAATGAAGGATTATCTTGACAAGAGCAGATTAACTTGGGTATATTTACTTTAGTACAAAAATACTAAAAATTTCAAAGGGAAAACTATAGCGATTTTCCTTTGTATGTAATACAATCCGGCCTCTCTCTAGCTTTAAATCTTACTCCCCTTCCCTAGTAGGGAAGGGGCTGGGGGTTAGGTCACTATTGGACTCAACTGAGAAACGCTACATACCCGAAAAACATCAGGACATATATGTGGAAAATTCGTACTACCTAAGTGTCCTCTGCTAATCTTTCCGTGTTTACACTGGGTTAAAAATGTTGATTTTAAAGCTATTCTGATGTCTGCATAGGGTAGTCATTGGTATGGCTTGCTACCCAATAAATCATTGCCTATTGAAGGGAGTTGGAAGATGACTACAGTTGGAGTCAATGACAGCAAACAACAACTAATGCAAGCATTTCAACAAATTATTATCCAAAGAAAAAAGCTGGAATCTAAAATAGCAACCAAACAAGAGGAAGCAGAAAAGGCAAAAAGTCAAGAAATTCTGCAAACAGCTTCTGCATATACGGTTGATAGTATTGTCAAAGGTTTAGCTGATTTACAATTGGAGTTTGGCAGTATTCTGAATGGATTATCTGAAAAACTAGCTCAGGAAAATTCTAAGTTAGATGAATTGAACCGAGCTATAGAAATTGAAACTCAACGCTTACAAGAGCTTCAACAAATCAGAGTTATAGCGGATACTCTAGACATTTTAAGTCAAGAACACCAAGAAAAATTAAAAACCCTAGAACAAGATACTATCAGCAAAAGGGAAACACTAGAGAAAGAAATTACAATCAGGCGGAAAGAATGGCAAAAAGAGCAAGCAGAGTATGAAGAGAAACTCCAAGCATATAACGATTTATTAGCCAAAGAGCGCCAGCAAGAACAAGAAGAATCTCAGTATAAGTTAGAAACTACTCGTAAACTCAATACAGATAGCTACGAAGCTAAAAAACGCCAACAGCAAAGGGAAATACAAGAAAATTCTCAAAATAAAGACAAAGATTGGGCAGAACGAGAAAAGGTATCGGCGGAACGTCAACCACTCTTTGCAGACTATGAACAAAAGGTAATTAAATTTCCTAACGAACTGGAAGAAACCGTTAAGAAAGCTAGGGAAGATGCAATTAAAGAAACAAGCCAAAAAGCTAAGGTTGAGGCTGATTTATTTGAAAAAGAATGGGAATCTAACAAACAGAGTTATGAACAAAAAATTCAATCTCTGGAAGAAACAATTAAGAAACAGTCTGAGCAAATAGAAGGTATTTCTGCTCAATTACAAACTGCATTAAAACAAGCACAAGACTTAGCTATGAGGGCTTTTGGTAGTTCTAATCCTAAATAGTTATGAGTTTGTTGCATCTTAATCATTCTTAATTCCTGAAGAGGAGGTTTGTCGTGGTCGTGAAAAAGCCAACTGATAAGAATACTAAAGTAGAAATTCTTCAGGCGTATGAGGAGTTAGCTAAAGAAAAAGCAGCGCTGAAATCGCAACTTGAACAAGTTGCTAAGGAAGACCAATCTGGAACTAAAGAACAGCCTAAATTAGAACAAAAAACAGCTATGACTCAGCTTTCTAGTGTCCAAGAGAAGATGAATAATACAATTGAAAGCTTGGCGAAGATTCAATTAGGTTTTGGTAGTGCTGCTAATGAATTATCAGAACAGCTAACTACAAAGGCTTCTAATTTAGAAGAAATTAGGCGAACTTTAGAAGAAGAAATCCAACAATTAATACAGCTGCACAATTTAGAAATTTCTGATGATATTTTGGATACTCTCATCCAAGCCTATGAAGATAATATTAAAGCTTATCAGGAAGAATATAGCCAGCGTTCTGAAGTGTTGTTCCAAGAAATATTAGAGCAAAGGAATACTTGGGGAAAAGAACAAGAGGAACAGCAACGGGCGATAAAAGAACAAAATGAAAACTTGAATAAAACTCGCCAACGCGATGCTTCAGAGTATAAGTATAATTTAGAACTCCAGCGACAATTGCAAAGTGGCGAATACGAACAAGAGCAGAAAGCACTATATAAGCAACTGGAAGAATTACTACAAGAAACAGAAAAAGAGTGGGCTGAACGAGAGAAAGCAATTTCTGAAAAAGAGAAACAATTTGAAGAATTAAAAGCAAAGGTAGAGGCTTTTCCGAAAGATAAAGAAGCAGCCATCAAAAAAGCTACAGAAGAAGGCAAAGGCATCGCCCATTACCAAGCTAAAGTAAAATCAGATTTATATTCTAAAGAAGTGGAAGGCCAAAAGCGTTTCTATGAACAAAGGCTGCAATCTCTAGAACAAACTATTACTAATCAAGAGACGCGGATTCAAAATCTTTCTAAACAACTTGAATCTGCTCTTAAACAAGTTCAAGATTTGGCAGTTAAAGCTATTGAAGGTAGTTCAAATGTTAATTCATATCAGGCTATTAAAGAAATAGCTTTAGAGCAAGCAAAGACTCAAGCGAAAAATAAATAAGCTGATTTTTTTGATGAAAATTGTAGAGACTTAATTTAATTTAAGTCTCTACTGGGAATTATAGCGGTTCTCGGTTGAGTAGCTACTCAACCCCACCCCCAACCTCCTAAGAGCAAGCGATGAGGGGGCTATGATATACCTTATATAATACTTTTTATTCGGTTTTATTTGGTTTTTTGATGTCTGCGGGAGGTTGTGGTTTCTTCTTCTTTGTTCCGGTAGCTTTTGTTTGCTTAGATGCTTGATTGGAATTTTCTTCTTGACTAGACATAATACTAAATTTTAAAATTTACTACAAGATTATCTACATCACGGGTATTGCCGATTACATAAATATATCACATAAAATTTGAGTTCAACTAGTAAAATTTGGTAAATAATGTTACATCTATAAAAAGCTTCACTTTTAACGAGATAAATACATATCTTGATATATGAGTGAGCGATCGCTTGGTAGCTGGACAAAATAGGTAATAGAATGTGATATCCGAGAATGCGACCATAGGGCTTAATTTTTGATACCTTATACCAATTCTGTATGAAGATGCGCTAAACCATATTTAAGTACAAGAAAGAAAAACGAACTGCAAAGTCCGCAAAGAACACAAAGAAAGAAAAAAGAAGTTAAGAGGGTTTGGCGCAGCCTCACAAAGAAATGGTATTACTATCTAGTGTTGAGTGTTCCCAAAAACAGGGCAGGATTTACAACTATAATTTAGTGATACCAAGTAGCTCCGTCATCTCGGCATTGATTCAGGTTGATGAACTGGTATCTCAATCATAAATTTGGTACCGTTTCCTAATGTGGAATCACACCACATCTTGCCATGATCTTTTTCTATGACTTTTTTGTAGGTGATGGATAAGCCCAAGCCAGTGCCTTTACCGATGGGTTTGGTGGTGAAAAAAGGATCGAAAATGCGCGATCGCAACCGCACCAACAAGGCTTGTTAATAAGGAAATGCCAACAAAACTTCTAAGCAGTTTGTGAGAAATTTTCATCGCCATAAATCAGCTATAACCATGTCAACCTAAAGTTAGTATTCCCAGATATTTGAACCAGAAAGTTTTGAAAACTGAATGATCTTGGTAAAACTGGTAAAATTTCTGAACTGTAGGCTTTTAATTTGGCGAAGGTATTGCTGATATGGGGGGTTTAGCACAACGTAAGGGATCTTACGGGGAGACAAAAAGGGCTAGGATGCAGAAAAAATAATGTCAAGCAAAGGTAGAAAAACCGAGATTCGGTGGGATATCCTGAATCCGCCCTGGCCCGATCGCTCGTAATGCTTCTTTGAGTAAAATATCCCCAGTATACAAGGCACGTCCGACAATTACACCAGTCACGCCTTGAGGTTCTAACGCCAACAAACTCAACAAATCGGTAAGAGAACTTACGCCACCAGAAGCAATTATCGGGATAGAAATTACTGCTGCAAGTTCTCGCAAAGCTTCTAAATTGGGGCCGATAAGTGTACCGTCTCGGTGAATATCTGTGTAAATGATGGCGGCTGCACCCAATTCTTGCATTTGTACAGCCAGTTGGGTGGCTAAAACTTCTGAGGTTTCTAACCAACCGCGAGTTGCTACGCGGCCGTTACGGGCATCAATGCCAATAATAATCTGTCCGGGAAATTCTTCACACAGTTGTTGCACTAATTGGGGTTGTTCTACGGCGATGGTTCCGAGAATTGCCCACTGGATGCCTAGATTGAATACTTGTTGTACGCTGGTGCGATCGCGCAATCCTCCACCAATTTCAATGGGTACTGACACCGCATGAGCGATCGCTTCAATTGCCCCCAGATTTACTATTTTACCTGCTTTGGCACCATCTAAATCAACTATATGTAATCTGGCAGCACCTTGATCTACCCACTGTTTGGCAACATCAGCCGGATTATCGCTAAAAACTTGGGAGCGATCGTAGTCTCCCTGATATAGTCGTACACAGCGACCTTCTAATAAATCAATTGCTGGAATTACATCCATTTATTTCTTCCTTATAACTCAATGCCATCAAACACTAGTACCGCAAGGTGGAAGTCACGCATTCAAAAGTCAAAAGTCTTATGAAATAAGCTTTTTAGGGATTTTAAATGGTTGCTCTATTTCCGCCGTGGTGTACTAGTTTTTCATTTTTAATTGCCTTACAGCTTGCCCAAAACCCAGCACAAGCAAGATGTTAGAAAGGGTCAAAAATACTTCTGCACCACCGTGCAACCAATCTATATTGGCCAAAGACTCGCCATAATGCAGTTGGGCATAAATTCCGGCTGGGATGGTGATGGCAACAAAGACGAGAGTACCATAAAATCCATACAGCGCTAAACGCGGCATTTGCGGACTGCGGCTGATAAACCACAAGAAACCCAAATAGGGAAACAGTGAAAGTGCAAACAGGGTTTCTTTAGAAATCATTGCTCTGATTTAATAGGTTTTGCTTCGACAGTGTTAGGAGACTTGGTAGAACGCCAAATCAAATACGCTGCTGCCCAAAGCGTAAAATTACCAACTAAAGTCATGGTAGCTTGAAGCGTTACCAACCATTCTAAAGATTCGGCGTTGTCGAAATAATGCCAGGTACAGGCACACATGGCGCTGACCAAAGCTGGTAACATGGCAAGGGATAATCCCCACCAATTGCGATTATTAGTGAGTTCGCCGTAAGTCCAAATTAACCAAATGGCGACAATCCACTCAATAACGCTAGAAATATGAATAATCCAGGTGGGAATCGAAAGGGCTTGCATAAGAAAGTTAGGAGTTAGGAGTTGAGAGTTGGAAGCAGGGCTATTTAATTCTTATCTAGCCCGCCTCAGAATGAATTCTGAGTCTAATAGCGAAAGCCCGCCTCAGAATGAATTCTGAGTCTAATAGCGAAAGTAGTCTAAAGACTACTGAGAAAAGTTATATTCCGTTTTAACGGACTTTAGCTATGAGCCGGGGAACTTTAGTTCTGGGCGGTTTATGTCTAGAACGAAATAGCCTATAGAGTAAGGAGTTCTTTTTATCTTCCTCTGTTACGAAGTTTGAAAATAGAAATTGTGAATGAGTCTACTATCTGTATTAACGACAGATATTCTGTATAAAAAAACTTGTTAATCTAAAATCCAAAATCTAAAATCCAAAATGGTCAAGATGCGGGCGTTATTGTCTGGATATTACGGTAAAGGTAATGGTGGTGACGAAGCTTTGTTGGCAACGCTTTTGCAAATGTTACCATCTCACGTAACTCCTGTGGTACTTTCGGGGAATCCAGAGGAAACGCGCGATCGCTACAATGTAGAAACTTGCGATCGCATGGCTCTTTTACCTGTACTGCAAGCTTTACGCTCAAGTGATGCCTTGATTTGGGGCGGGGGGAGTCTCATTCAAGATGTTACCAGTACTATCAGCCCATTTTATTATGGCGGACTGATGGCATTGGCGCAGAAAATGGGTTTAAAAACTGTTGCTTGGGCGCAGGGTATTGGCCCATTAGTGCGTCCCCAAACTCGTTGGTTGGCACGAATTACCTTTGGTAATTGTACCAAAATTAGTGTCCGCGATCGCGCCAGTGCTGCATTATTATCTGATTGGCAAATTCCTTGTATTATAGCTCCTGACCCGGTTTGGGCGTTGGAATCTAAACCAGTTCCCGGACTTTGGGATTTACCTGCGCCCAGAGTTGCACTAACGTTGCGATCGCATCCCCAACTTACAGAAACACGCCTAGCAAACTTAACTCGTGCTTTGGTTGACTTTCAAAAAGCGACGCAGGCTTTTATTTTACTACTGCCATTCCAAAAAAGTGAAGATTTAAGTATTGCCGAAGTCATTCAACCACACCTTAAAGATGTTAGCAAGATTTTATGTCTAGAAGATCCGCAACTTTTAAAAGGTGTGTTTCGCGGCGTGGAAATGGCAATTGGGATGCGCCTACACAGCTTGATTATGGCAGCATCTGTTGGTTGTCGCTGCTTTGCTCTCAGTTACGATCCTAAAGTAAATCGTCTCATGGAAGACTTAGAAATGCCTGGATGGGATTTAGCTAGTTTACCAGATGACCCTAATTTGATTAGTCTGACTTGGATGGAGCATTACGCTAATGGTGATCCTTTATCACCAGACCAAATACAATCTTTAGTAGATAGAGCATTAATCCACCGCGAGTTGTTGAGCGACGCTTTATGTAATAAGTAAAATTAAATAATGTAGACCGAAGAAAATGCAAAATTTATATAACTTACAATCTGTACAAAAGAATCATTTTGTGTATCTACTTAAATACCTCTTTTCCGGCTTTTATTAATCATTCTTTCGGCGGGAAGCGAGTAATTATCAAAAATCTATGAAGTAGTTATAAAAATACCTTAGTATTTATTGCCTAGATTCACTTTAGCGATATTATTTACTAAATGCAAAAATAATTATAATGATAAGCTTTGGTTTTTGGAACCTAATTATAGTAATTTTAGTTGCTGTAGTTCTCAGAAATAATTGGCGATTAGATGAAGAAAAGGCAGCCTGGAAAAATTCTTTATTCTTAAAATCTTCAATGATACAACGGTTGATACAATTTTGTCGTCAACCAATTGTTAACTTACTCCTCCAAGCAGGTGTTGTATTAGTCGTTACAAGATTCCTCTGTTATACAGGTTGGCTACTTTATTTCCTAAACCAGCCAAATCCACCTTTATGGGATTTTCAGTGGTATTATGTGGCGAGTAAATTGGCTCATCAGCATGTGAGTCCTTTTAATGTCGAAATTTTTAATCAGACTTTCTGTAACATAACTACGGTATGTGGCTCTCTTCCACCGTTTGTCTATCCACCTAATATTATTCCTCTCATCTGGTTTCTCGGTTATTTTTCGATGAATACTGCATATAAAATCTCGATTTTAATGCATATATTAGCAATCGGTTTGTCCTTATGGGGAGCGAATATATTACTAGAGTCTAAGTCACGAGCCTTCAGAACTATTTGCACAATTTCGGTTGCCTTGATTTATGGCATAATCCGCGATCTTCAAGTTGGTAATGTTGCAATTTTTATTGCAGTTCTTATCTTATGGATGTTTATCTTAGCTAGAAAAAATCAGGATATTCCAGCAGGGATTTGCTTGGGGATTGCCCTTTTTAAACCAACATTAGCTGCATTATTCGTTCTGTATTTTCTACTTAAAAGACGGTTTTCTCTAGTTTTTGTATCTGTTATCACAGTAACTTGCCTAGCATTTTTAGGTCTAGCCTTGACAGGTAATTCTTTGACACAATTCGTGTCGGATGCATTTCGTGGATTTTCTCTCTGGCAAAACGATCCCGCGGTTAGCCCTTATATATCGATTAGTCGTCTCGATTTGATGGTTGTGGGGCCAAGATTACTTCCCAATAACCCATTCTTTGCCAAGCTATTGTCAAACTTAATTGTTCTGATACTTCTTGGTTTGGCGGGTTGGTATTGGTATTTACAACAATCTCTCACCGACTGGTCAAAAAAAATATATTTAGCAGAAATGGCAATAGTTTCTTGCTTGAGTATTGGCATTACCTATTCGCAGGAAACTAGTTCTGTAATGTTAATACCTGCTGTGGTTTTTTTGCTAAATGATTTGCTATATCAGATTAGGCATTGTAAATTCTCTAGAATCAGAATGTCTATTTGGTTAGCAGGGGTTTGCTGTCTTGCAGTGCAAACAGCAGTTATTCATGGCTGGCTTATCCACTCTTTAGCAAACCGATGGAACGTCAAAGCAGGGGAATTACCATACGTTATGAAAATAACTATCTTCGCCCTACCGAGTTATGCGGTTTTAGGAATAACTCTGAGTATTTTAATCTTAGCAATTAGTTCCCTTCGTCAAAAACAGGTTATGAAATATGATTAGAGAAAATGCAATCTTTGGTGGATGGTGCTTTAATGCACTGTGAGTGTTTAGTCAAGCCTTGAGTTAAGTTTTTGTCTAGATATGAACAGGGAAAATTTTAGTTATGACGGCAAGTCTGAAAACTTGCAGAAAGCTCTCGATGTTCATAAATACGGAGGTTGTGTTTTATGTGCAGTATGTGGCTATGAATTAAGAATAATTACTAGCGAAGATAAAGAATTAATTAGAAAGCACAATTTACAGCCTGGGATTTATTGTGCATTTAGCCCAAAACATATCTATCAAATATTTATCTTGGCAGAACCATTTGAAAAATTTAGGCAAAGATTTGGATGTAATGAAGAAGACCCGTAATTACGTATAATTATTTTGGAGAAGTTAATAATGGTCAAAAAATGGCATAGAAAATATATGTGGATGGCTAACAGCTAAAAGCCTATTACCTTACTCAAACACAGCGCTAGTGGTTTGAGTAGAGGAAGAAAACCTAAATCTAGATAGTCTGTGGGAAGTACTCGAAATCACGCCATAATAAAATCACACAAGCGCGTACATTTTATTGATATGACACAGGTATCGCACCCACGACGCACCCGCATTATACAAGCATTAACCTTAGCATCTCAAAGAGTACCCCACTGTCAGGAACAACGTGATGCTTTTGCTATAAAGTGTCGTGTTGTTTTCGAGCGCTTACGTCCAACTCTGATTGAAACGCATTACAACTGGCATATTGCCATCGATCCTGAAACAGAACAGTACCTGATTGATCCAACATTCTTAGGAATAACGCAAAAAATCCATGATGCTTATGGCAATACTAAGGAAGTAAAACTCACTATATTCCGACTCAACGATACAGGAACCTGCGGCAGGTTATGATTGCAGGTTCGTTTGGGGATAATGGGGAGCTACTATTTCAAATTGAGCTTGTTGCTGCTAATGATGAGAAATTTTATGTTGAAGCTTTATTCGATACCGGGTTTACAGATGGCTGGTTAGCCATCAATACTCAAGACTTGGAAGTATTGGAGTGGTCATTAATGAGCGCACAAATCGAGATGCAGACAGCGCGAGGCGAAGCACGATTTGATATCTATGAAGGCAAACTCATTATTGACGGAACTGAATTTGTAATTCCCGTTCATGTTGGAGATGATATCCCTGATACTATCATAGGTTCCTTGTGGCTGGACATCATGCAGTTGGTCGTTAACAAACCGAAATGTTTATTAACCCTTGAGATATTGGTGAGCAGTTAAGTTCCCTAAACCAATTCAGGCAAGAATTAGCAAGAATATTTTCCATTCTCCAAGTTCCGATCTTAGATGAGAATCTAATTTGAAAATAGGGGTTACTGATTAGTTTTGCCACTGACAATACCTGACCATTGAACTTTTTTCTCTTTCTCGCGGCGGTAAGAAAAGAAATGCTCTGGAGTTTGGAAAGTACAATAAGGTGCGATCGCAATTTGTTCTGCACTAATACCCATGTTTTCCAGTTGTAAAACATTCACTCGCCGGACATCCAGCCGTACTTTACCTGGACTAGAATCTTCCAGTAAGGGTGAATTCGGTAATTCATGTAATGCACTTACAATTTTTTCTTCGTCGTTATATGGTATAATGCTAGCTCCAATTTCGGCAGCCACTTCGAGAGAGACTTGGTAAACCTCACCAGCGATCGCAGGTCCCATCGCAATACGTAAATCATCGAGTTTACTGCCTTGAGATTGTAATCGAGCGATCGCTAAGGGGACAATCTTCTTAGCAGTCCCCCGCCAGCCGGCGTGTAATGCTGCCACGCGTCCAGTTTGCACATCCCCAATCAACACGGGTGTACAATCTGCACTAGCTACCCAGACAGCTTGTAAAGGCTGTTCGCTAACTAAACCATCCGCCGATGCTAAATCTTCCTGTGCAGTGTTTATGAAGCTCTCAACTTCTTGAGGGGTGAGAACAGTATTGCCATGAACCTGCTTTAAGCGATAGACTGATGCCTCTGGTTGCAATACTTCTGTGATAACTTGTGGCGATCGCGGCCAAAACTGCTGGGTAAAGAAGCCGTGATGCCAACATTCCAGAATACTACAAGTTAGATAGGGCAGTCCTTCCCAATTGCGCCAGTGCCAAGTGTGCATCTTCAACCAAACCTAAACAGAAATCACTCATCAGCCAATCAATGCTAACTTGAACAACGGAATTTGGGTTAAATGCTGTGGGATTTAATTTGCAAAACTTGGAAGCAGCCTTGAAGGCAGCGCGTAAATATACATATTTACCATTTTCCCTGCACTTTTTTGAAAGCGTCTCTTCAACAAATCAAACCCTCTGGAACTTACTCAACCAAAGGGCTATTTCAGGAACAGTAGTAATCGCAACTGTGCAAACGGCTGGACGGGGACAATGGGGCCGTGAGTGGATTTCTCCAGTTGGCGGATTATATGTTTCCGTGGCGATTTCTTTTGACCACAAAATAGAGGCTACTGATAGCTACCAGCTGACTTTTGCTACTGCTTGGGGAATTGCGTCTCAATTGCGCCAATGTGGTGTAGATGTTGGGATAAAATGGCCTAACGATTTAGTTTTAAATGGTCGCAAACTAGGCGGCATTTTGACAGAAACCAAAGTAAACAAAGGACAAATCACTCAAGCAGTAATTGGTGTTGGTATTAACTGGACAAACCCAGTACCAGAAACTGGAATCAATCTGGAATCGTGGCAAGCTTCCCAAGATTTTAGACCAATTTCTTGTCTGGAAATGCTCACCTCTAAAGTCTTGCTGGGAATAGAATCCGGTATGGAGTGCCTTTGCCAAGAAGGAGTACAGGTACTCTTGTCTCGCTATTTAGATTTGCTTACAAATATGGGCGATCGCGTCTACGTCAACAATATTTCAGGTACAGTAGTTGGGGTGACTCCTCAAGGAAATTTACGAGTTGATTTAGAAACAGATGATACAAAGGAACTAATTACACCGGAAATTTATATTGAACCCGGTACAATCAGTTTGGGGTACCATAAATCTTCCGTTTAAATTTGAGGTTTGTTTAAAATTCCGCTCTTTGGGCAAGACAAACCACTAGCATCATCTCTTTAGGCTAATTACACACAACTGAGAGAACAAATGACGCAGCGCAAAAATTCTGCCCCTCATCGTTTGCATTACTTATGGCAGCAAGGTCTAACAAAAAAACGTTTTGCCTCAACACTACCAGCCCAGAGCCTCTGTTGGCTGAGTAGCGTCAGCCTCCTTAGCGGCGGCTTTGTGTTTGCCCAAACCGAAACACAAATAGACAACATCGTTCCCACAGTTGAAACTTCCCAGCCAACAGCAGTTATAAACCCAGTTAACACTGAGCGAAGCCAAAGTGTTAAAAAACAGGCTGTTGCGCCCGAAACCGCTCAAGCCCAACCGGAATTTTCCCAACGGCGAGCTAGACTCAGAAAGAGATTGGCCAACCCAGAAGTTGCTCAATTAAAAGAGCCAGTTAGGCAGTCTACACCCAAAATCGAAGCCGCCCAACCTGTTGTGATTATCAGACAATCAAAACCCAAGGTAGAAGCCTCCCAGGTTACTCCTGCACGGGTGAGACAGGAAAAACCTAATACCCCTTTCCGCTCTTTACCTGAAAAACTTCCAGAAGTTGCTCAACCATCAAATAACTCCAACAGCCCTGTCAGTGCAACAGCGGAAAAAACCAAGGATTATAATAACGCCTATATTGATCCTAATAATTATGACAGTGGTGCCACAGCTACTTATCAAGCACCAAATTCTGTAGTTCTGACAGAACGCTCCAGTGGTTGTCGAGCCATTTTGCCATCAGGGCAAAGTGTATTAGGCGGCATTTGCGCCAAAATACCGCAAAAGAGTGTAGCTGATTCTAATAGTAAACCGGCACCTACTTGGCTTAGAAGAAGTCAAAATGCACAATTAGCAGTAGTTCCACCAGTGCGGCAGATTGCATCTTCTACTGGCAACACCAACAGATGGCGTCCTACTGCAACTCAAACTGGTTCTAGTGGTGACACCAAGAGCGGATTTAACCCGAATCGGTTTATACCAAGTCCTAGCGAGTTCAGCCCCACGAGAGTGAGTGCAACTCCCATCGCACCGAGCGGTGGTACTTTACCTCCACCAATGGCAGATGGCAACATTGCACCCCGCCCCAGCAACGTAGCTTATGACTTCTCGCTAGCATCAGTATTGCCGCAAATCCCCTACATAGGAAGAGTCGCCTATAGTGGTACGGGAATAATGTATCCATTGTCTATACCCGCTCCCATTACTTCTTTGTTTGGTTGGCGAATTCATCCAATCACAGGTAATCAACGCTTCCATGCTGGTACAGACTTGGGTGCGCCTACAGGAACACCAGTTTTGGCTGCTGCTGCTGGTCAAGTAGAAACTGCTAACTGGATGGGTGGTTATGGTTTAACTGTTATCCTAAATCACAAATCTGCTGAACAAACTCTCTACGGTCACATGTCAGAAATCCTTGTTAAACCCGGTCAGTGGGTACAACCTGGAACTGTCATCGGGCTAGTTGGCAGCACCGGGAACTCCACAGGCCCTCACCTGCACTTTGAAATCCGCCACCTAACACAGGATGGGTGGGTTGCTACTGACCCAGGCGTGGAACTACAAAGCGCCCTCAGCCAGTTAGTGGGAGGCTTGCAAACTGCTCAGGTAAGCCAGGAACCAGGTAGTTAGAAGAAAGTTAGGAGTGAGGAGTGAAGAGTTATGAATTTAAAACTCCAAACTCCAAACTCCAAACTCCAAACTCCAAACTCCAAACTCCAAACTCCAAACTCTTTTAGTTACAAATACCCGTGTTCTGCTAGGAATGCGGGTGTAATGCCATCCATACTAGTTTCATCAGTGGTGGTGTGTGAGTTTCCAGGATAAACGAATTTTTCAACGTATTTGCCGAGAATATCCCCTTCTAGATTCACCCAACTCCCAGGAACCAAATAGCGAAGATTTGTCTCGGTGTATGTGAGGGGAATTACTGCCACCTTGAATTGGCAGAGTTCTGGCTCATAAGCGGCTACCGTGAGACTGATGCCATTGACGGCTATGCTACCTTTGGGGACAATATACCGGGCGATCGCCTCGGATGCAATAAAGGTCATTTCCCAAGAACTAGCCGTTTGTTCTGCCACTAGCAATCTACCGATGCCGTCTACATGACCCATCACAAAATGACCGCCAACTTTGCTCCCCACCCTGAGCGACGCTTCTAAATTGACATATCTCTGTTGCGTTTGCTCACCTCCCAACGTCGTGCGGCGTAGAGTTTCCGGTGAAGCCGTGGCAATAAAGCCGTCTTTTAAAACTTTTTCAACTGTCAAGCAAACACCATCTACAGCAACACTGTCACCATAAGCCAAATCTTGCCTAATTACTTCACCCGACTGGCTTACGCAAGTAATTTGCCAAGAATCGCCCCCCAAGGGTTCCATCGTACCTAATGCCTGGATTAATCCTGTAAACACGGCTTTTTTGTCAAACTAACTCTATTTATTGCCTATTTTTGCTTGAAATCAATTGGTAATTCTCACAGAAATCTCCAACATCCAAGTATATTTTCTCACTTTTTTCGTATAGGAATATTAACACATTAGCATCCTTCACAGGGCATACTTGGGTAAGAAGGTTATTGTCTAAGAAGACCAATTTGACTTACTCTGGTTTTCACCACAAGTTCGGAGTTTAATAGAAGCAATTATAGAGAACGAATGCTTATGTTTATTACTGTCACCAACCCGCCTAAAAAGGGGTGCTATTTATTACATAGCATCCCAGGCTCTGAAAGCATTGTAGAGGCTTAGGCAATGATTGAAATGAAAGTCGCTGGCATAGCATTAGATGCCATAACCCGCAGCCCGATTGTCCTTTTGAAAGATTCTTCAGATCGGCGGGCTTTGCCAATTTACATTGGTCAGGAACAGGCTAGGGCAATTATGGGCGCACTGGAGAATCAAAAGCCTCCCAGACCCTTAACCCACGACCTGATTGTGAATCTTCTAGAGACTTGGAATATGACTCTAGAAAAGGTGATCATTCATTCCCTGCAAAAGGATACATTTTATGCAGCTTTAATCGTCCAGCAAGGCGAGGTCAAAAAAGAAATTGATGCTCGTCCTAGCGATGCGATCGCCATTGCCCTCCGTACAAATACCCCCATTTGGGTAATGGAAGAAGTGATTGCTGATGCTTCTATTCCTGTCGATCGCGATGCAGATGAAGCCGAACAGCAAGCTTTCCGTGAATTTATTTCCAATCTCCGTCCTGAAGATTTGATTAAGCGCTTTGGTAATGGCGACAGTTGAAAAAGTTATGAGTTATGAGTTAGGAGTTAGGAGTTATGAGTTATGAGTTATGAGTTAGGAGTTAGGAGTTAGGAGTTAGGAGTTATGAGTGATTTTGCTTCCTCTTAACTCCTAAGCAAAAAAAGTTAAAAGTTAAGAGTTATGAATTACTTCCTTCAACTTCTAACTCCTAACTTTAAACTCCTAACTCTTTGTTAAAAATGCAATACCGACGCTTTGGGAAAACGAATCTACGCCTCTCGGTTTTTTCTCTGGGAACAATGCGCTATTTGGCTGATTTTGAAAATGCTCACCAGACTATCGAACAAGCCTTAGCGCTAGGAATTAATCATCTAGAAACCGCCAGAGGTTACGGCAAAAGCGAGGAGTATCTTGGTAGGGCGTTAAAAGCTGGGTTGTCAGTACCCCGGACGAGGCTTTATATTACTACCAAAATCTCAGCCACAGCAGATGCTGACACCATGCGTCGGTGCATCGACGAATCCCTAGAACGATTACAGCTAGATTATTTGGATTGCTTAGGCGTTCATGGCTTGAACACCTGGCAACATTTTGAGTGGGTGCAAGCCAAAAATGGCTGTATGCAAGCCGTAGAAGAAGCTGTTGCTGATGGTCGAGTGCGACACGTTGGTTTTTCCAGCCACGGGTCATTAGAGCTAATTCAAGCTGCAATAAATACAGGTTTTTTTGAATTTGTCAATCTGCATTATTACTATTTTTTCCAACGGCACGCACCAGCGATTCAACTAGCTGCCGAAAAGGACATGGGCATTTTCATTATTTCCCCGGCTGATAAGGGGGGACGGCTCTATAGACCACCCCAAACTCTTAAAGACCTGTGTTATCCGTATTTGCCCTTAGAATTAAATTATCGTTTTTTACTTGGTGATAGCCGTATTACTACTTTGAGTATCGGCCCAGCAAACCCAGATGAATTAAGGGAACCTTTGCGAATCGCTGACTATGATGGAGAGTTAACATCAGCCGAACATTCTGCTTTTGAGCGATTAGAAAATCACCAAAAAGTTGCTTTAGAAACTGATAATTGTAGCCAGTGTTATGCTTGTTTGCCCTGTCCAGAAAATATTAATATTCCAGAGGTATTGCGGTTACGAAATCTTGCAGTGGCATACGATATGACTGACTATGGGCAATATCGTTACGGAATGTTTGAAAATGCCGGTCATTGGTTCCCTGGAATGAAAGGCAACCGTTGTACAGAATGCGGTGACTGTTTGCCTCGGTGTCCAGAAAAATTAGATATTCCAGCTTTGTTGGCAGATACTCACGAAAGATTAAATGGGAAAGCAGGTAGGAGGTTGTGGGGATGAGCAGGGGGCAGGGGAGGCAGGGGAGGCAGAGGAGGCAGGGGAGGCAGGGGAGGCAGGGGAAGTGATTTGTATCAATTATTTCGTGAAATGGTATGACTACCCCGAAACATAAAAACCTCAAAAAGTTTTTATGTTTTAACTTTGGGGTTTTCAGCGAACATTCTTAGAAAAATGTAAAATTAATAAAGATTTAATAGAGTCAGGAAGATCCGCCCAAGCTGGGGTATCTCGCGGCAAGAAAAATGAAGATTAAAAAAAAAGAAATATTCTACGCCAATCACTGACGGTTTTCCGTTACAGTGGACGGGCTGTAAACTTAGTATGGACTACTAGCCGATCGCTTACTATTCTTTTGGCTACTTTAACTTTAGTGGCTGGTCTTTTACCGGCGGCGGTATCTTACCTCAGTAAATTAATTGTTGATGCAGTGGTATTTGCATCTCAAGTTCATTCACAAAACAACGGTTTTGTCAATATTTATCACCCTTTTTTGTTTGTAGGATTTGAAGCGATCGCTGTAATTCTACTAGCAGGTAGTCAGCGAGGAATCATCATTTGTCAGTCGTTATTGCGGGCGCTAATGGGCCAGCGAGTGAATGTACTCATCTTAGAAAAGGCACTGACACTCGATCTCAGGCAGTTTGAAGACTCAGAATTTTATGATAAATTGACCAATGCCCGACGAGAAGCATCAGTTCGTCCGCTTTCGTTAGTCAGTCGCACCTTTGGGTTGGTGCAAAATGCCCTTTCCCTCATCACCTACGGAATTTTGTTAGTAAATTTCTCAGTTTGGGCAGTGGTAGTACTAATTTTGGCAGCTATGCCTGTATTTATTGCCGAAACTAAATTTGCTGGGGAAGGCTTTCGCTTGTTTAGTTGGCGTGCGCCAGAAACTCGCCAGCAGAATTACTTAGAAAATCTTTTAGCAAGGGAAGATTTTGTCACAGAAATCAAACTCTACCAACTGGGAGAGATGCTGCTAGGGCGTTATCGCAATCTGTTTAATCAACTCTATGGCGAAGACCGCGATTTGACTCTGCGCCGGGGATTGTGGGGATATCTCTTCAGTTTAGTGAGTACTGGGGCTTTTTACTTAGCTTATGCTTGGATTGTCTTGGAAACAGTTCTAGGTAAAATTTCTTTGGGAGATATGACAATGTATCTCACCGTGTTTCGCCAAGGACAATCTACTTTTTCTAATGCCCTCACTTCTATTGGAGGGATGTATGAGGACAACCTATATTTATCCAATCTCTACGATTTTTTAGAAGAAGAAGTACCAAAGTCTTGGGGTCACGCAACCATTGGTTTAAATCCTCAAGATGGTATCCGTTTTGAGAACGTATCATTTACTTATCCAGGAAGTTCTAAGCCAGCGTTGAGAGATATTTCGCTGCATTTGAAACCCAGAGAAAAATTAGCAATTGTAGGTGAAAACGGTTCTGGTAAAACTACCTTAATCAAACTCCTGACGCGACTTTACACCCCCGATTCTGGGCGAATTTTCTTAGATGGCTTGGATTTGCAAGAATGGGATGTGGATGTGTTGCGTCGTCGCATTGGTGTAATTTTTCAGAACTTTGTCCGCTATCAGTTTACTGTGGGTGAAAATATTGGCGTGGGTGATGTAGAACATCTCGAAAATAAAAACCGTTGGCAAACTGCTGCTGAAAAAGGGATGGCTGAATCTTTTATTAACCAATTACCCCAAAGCTTCCAGACTCAACTTGGCCGTTGGTTTAAGGGAGGACAGGAACTTTCTGGGGGACAGTGGCAGAAAATTGCTTTGTCTCGTGCTTTTATGCGATCGCAAGCAGATATCTTAGTATTAGATGAACCAACATCAGCGATCGATGCCCAAGCTGAGTTTGAAATTTTCAATCATTTTCGCGCTATTACTCAAAATCAAATGGTACTTTTGATTTCCCATCGCTTCTCAACGGTACGCATGGCTGACAAAATTTTAGTAATAGAAAACGGGGAAGTTATAGAACAGGGAACTCACGAAGAATTATTACACTTAGGAGGACATTATGCCAAATTGTTTCTATTACAAGCAGCAGGTTATCAATAGGAGTAAATTGAGATAGCGATGCCTAAGTTGGGCTGCGCCTACGCTCACTTTGTACAAAGCACATAACACCTCTATCTAAACACGTTAAACTGTTTGGTAAACATGGTTAAAATCTCTTTAGTACCTAAACGCTCCGTATTGTTAAATATTGCTACCCAATAGAACTATGCAAATAACACAACAGCGATACTATACCCCAGAGGAATATTTAGAGCTAGAGGAAGCTGCTGAGTATAAAAGTGAATACATTGATGGGGAAATAATTCCTATGGCGGGTGGAACGATAAATCACAATCGGATAGCTGGGAATTTCTATGCTGTATTAAACTTCGCGTTCAGACAACAAGAATACGAAGTGTTTAACAGCGATATGCGTCTATGGATACCCAAACGGCACTTCTATACTTATCCAGATGTGACAGTTATAGCGGGTGAACCACAGTGTTTTAACAACCGAAAGGATATAATTCTGAATCCACAGGTGATTGTTGAGGTTTTATCACAATCGACCAAAGGGTATGACCGCGAAGATAAATTTCAGGCTTACCGAACTATTTCTACCTTTCAAGAATATCTATTAATTGACCAAACACGGATTCATGTAGAGCAATTTTCTAAAACTGGGAAAAAGCAATGGACGCTTCGGGAATATGATGAAGAAGATGAAGCGATCGCACTTGTAACTGTACCCTTTGAAATTTCTCTACAAGATATATACAACAAGGTAAACTTTGAGGTTGTTGAGTCGGAAGGGGAAAGCGTTGATGTCGAGGGATTGGGGTAAGCTTGCGATCGCTGATTTCATACTTTTGTGTCATAGTATTTTAGACCTCTTCTCAAAGATTAGAAGCCTACAAGGATAAAAAAATGGGTAAAAACAAGCTGATAGCTTTTGGCTGGTATGGTGGCAAATTCAGCCATCTTGATTGGCTTTTACCTCTTTTACCAGATGCCCAGCATTACTGTGAACCATTTGGAGGTTCGGCGGCAGTTTTACTCAATCGAAATCCCTCACCAGTAGAAACGTACAATGATTTGGATGGTGAATTAGTAAACTTTTTTCGCGTACTCAGGGAGCAAAAGGAAAGCCTGATTGAGGCTATTGGTTTGACTCCTTTTTCTCGTGAAGAATTTGAAATAGCAATCTCCGAACATACCCCAGATTTATCTGATTTTGAACGAGCTAGACGATTTTTTATTAAGGCTAGACAGGTTAGAACTGGGTTAGCACAAAAGGCAAGTTCTGGCAGGTGGGCGCACTGTAAACTAACAAGCCGTGCAGGGATGGCTGGTGCAGTTTCCAGATGGTTAGGAAGTGTAGAAGATTTGCCTGGGATTGTTCAAAGACTTTTACGAGTTCAGATGGAGCATGACTCAGCAATTAAAGTGATTCAACGCTACGATTCTCAAGAGACTTTGTTTTACTGCGATCCTCCATATCCACATGCTTCAAGAGGCGATCGTCAAGCTTACGCTTACGAAATGACAGATGAACAACATCGCGATCTGAGTAATGTTCTTCATAATATCCAAGGTAAAGTTGCTATCTCAAGCTATCAATGCTCTCTCATGGAAGAACTTTACAGTGATTGGAAATGCATCCAAGCACCCACTAAAGTTTGCCATTCTACAAAAGGATTGCGAACAGAAACACTGTGGGTAAATTATGTACTAGATGATATTATAAAAAATACTATTAATAGCACTCAAACACAACAGGCAGACTCTCAATGTCAACCCCACCAGCTATCCTTGATTTAGCTTTTCAAAGGGTCGTTTCGGATTTGACGCAACCAATTGTAGATGATGCTGCTATCTCTAGTAATGTAGAATTTGTGTGTCGTAACCCTCAAAATCGGGCGGGTGTTAGATTACTATTAGCCTGTTGTTTAGCAAAATCTCATAAACCAAATCTAGATATTCGCAAACCCTATACAGAAATTGGTGATTTAGACTGTTATTCAGGGCGGACATACGATGAAGCATATATCACCAGCTTTATTAATAAACATGAATTACCATGTAACCCAACAACAGCTTTTCTTACTCCAGCACTTCGTAATAGAAATATTTTTTTGACACCAGAAGTTAATTTAGTTGGCAAACCTCCAATTCTTTACAAAACTGTACTATCTTTACTCGATAACGTTTATTTAGGCAGAGTCTTAGCTGAAGATATGCTTGCCGAAACTATCAGATATCTTTTAATCGTTAAAAATGAAAAACGTCAACGCATTGCTAGTCTACTAGCAGATTTAAAAACAGTTGAAGGTGGGATTCCGCTCTCTACTGAAGCAATTATCAAATGGATTGAGCAGCATTTGAATTGTCGTAATTCTAGTCGCTTGCCTGTCTTGATTGTAGCTGCTGCTTACCAAGCGGTTTCAGCTTATTTGGGACAAAGCCATTTAGCTCTTGCAAGCCATAATGCTGCGGACAAACAAACAAGGGCGCTTGGAGATTTAGAAATTATACTTCTCAACGAAGAGAATGTAATCACTAGCTATGAAATGAAAATGAGGAAGGTTACAGTAGATGATATTAACCATGCCATCCAGAAAATTAGAAACTCTCGTCACAATATTGACAACTACATCTTTATAACTACAAATTTGATTTATCAATCTGTTCAAAAATATGCTTCAGACGTTTATGAACAAACAGGTGGAATTGAAGTTGTAGTTCTGGATTCTATCAATTTTATTCGTTATTTTCTACATCTTTTTCATCGATTACGAATGGTTTTTTTGGAGGGATATCAACAATTAGTACTTCATGAACCTGACAGTGCTGTGAGTCAACCTTTAAAAGAGGCATTCCTCGCACTACGCCAAGCTGCTGAAAGTAGTAAAGAGGAGTTAGAAGAATAAATGTCATTTACGCCACAAGAATTTTAGGGAAAGTCTCTTTTCTGGAAGTCCCTTAAATTGCCAGAGAAGAAATAGCGATCGCTCCTTCCCTCTTTCCCCCACAAACTTCGATAAAATCACTATGGTGCTAGTTAACCCTAAATCTGATGAAAAGCGATATCTCCGATGGGCAAAGCCTACGCTCCTCTGCCCCTCTTTCTCTTCAACGTCCTGAACTCCTCGCGCCAGCAGGTAATTGGGACTGTGCTAAAGCTGCTGTGGAAAATGGGGCAGATGCGATATACTTCGGTTTAGATCGCTTCAACGCCAGAATGCGGGCTGAAAATTTTACTGAAGCAGACTTACCCCAATTGATGACATTTCTCCATCGTCGCGGCGTAAAGGGTTATGTCACTGTCAACACACTAATATTTCCCAAAGAACTAGCAGAAGCACAGCAATATCTCCGCACAATTATTGCCGCAGGTGTAGATGCCGTGATTGTCCAAGATGTGGGTATATGCCGCCTCATCCGTCACCTGTCGCCCGATTTTCCCATCCATGCTTCCACCCAAATGACCATCACCAGTGCAAAAGGGGTGGAATTTGCCAAATCCCTCGGCTGTCAATTAGTCGTGCTGGCGCGTGAATGTTCTCTCAAGGAAATCAATAAAATACAGCAGCAGATTGCCCTACAAGAAACTTCGCTGCCCTTAGAAGTCTTTGTTCACGGTGCTTTGTGTGTGGCATATTCCGGTCAGTGTTTGACTAGCGAGGCTTTAGGGGGACGTTCTGCCAATCGAGGCGAATGCGCCCAAGCTTGCCGGATGCCCTATGATTTAATTGCTGATGGGCAAGTTGTAAATTTAAAAGAACGCAAATATTTACTTAGTCCTCAAGACTTAGCAGGGTTAGATGTTCTCCCAGATTTGGTGAAATCAGGAGTAACCTGTCTCAAAATTGAAGGTCGCCTGAAAGCCCCGGAGTATGTAGCTAATGTCACTCGTGTTTATCGGCAAGCCTTGGATAGGGTGATGATAGACTTGGAAAGACCTAACCCCCTAACCCCCTTCCCTCCGTTCGCGCAGCGTCTCGAAGAGAGGGAAGGGGGGATAAAAGCTCCCCTCTCCGACGCGGAGAGGGGCTGGGGGAGAGGTCAGTTAGATCAAGAACACTACAACCTAGAAATGGCATTTTCTCGCGGACTCTACACGGGTTGGTTTGGTGGGATTAATAATCAAGAACTGGTTCACGCCCGCTTTGGTAAAAAACGCGGGGTTTATTTAGGTGAAGTTACCCGCATTCACAACGAACAGGTGACAGTTAAATTGGAAGCACCTGTTAAAGCAGGAGATGGAATTGTGTTTGATTGCGGTCATCCAGAGGCGAAGGAAGAAGGCGGCCGGGTTTATGGGGTGGTGTCCAAGGGTAAAGAAGCCATGTTGTCCTTTGGACGAAATGACTTGAATCTGCGGCGAGTGCATATAGGCGATCGCATTTGGAAAACCAATGATCCAGAATTAGATAAGCAACTACGTCAAAGTTTTGCTGGCGAAAACCCTCAATTTCAGCGTCCCATTGACATTGAAGTTTATGGAGAAGTAGGTGAGATGTTGATGGCGATCGCTCGCGATCAACTCGGTAATATTGTACAGATACAGTCAGCAATTCCACTAGTTGAAGCGCATACCAAACCCCTAAATACCGACCGTTTACAAGAACAATTCGGGCGTTTGGGTAACACACCTTTCTGTATGGGAACACTAACCAACCACCTCAGCGATACCATCATGCTACCCGTAAGTGAATTAAACCGGATGCGGCGGGAAATCGTAGCACAGTTGGAAGAATTGCGAAGTCAACCCAAACGTTGGCAATTACGTCCTGATGCCTCCTTCCAAGACTTACTCCCCTCATCCCCCTCATCCCCCTCATCCCCCTCACTCATCGTCTTAGTACGAAACCTCAAGCAACTCCAAGCCGCCCTCAAAGCTGGTGTTGAAACACTTTATTGTGAATTTGAAGACCCCCGCGCCTACCAAGAAGCCGTGCAACTGGTACGCAACTCTTGTACAGACGCGATTCATCGCGTCTCCCCAAACCCCACAATTTGGGTTGCACCACCGCGAATTACTAAACCCGGAGAAAACTGGATTTTGCAGCAAATACGTGCCTGTGAAGCAGATGGCTATTTGATACGGAACTATGACCAACTGCAATTCTTTGCCGCAGACCGTTGTATTGCAGATTTCTCGCTCAACGTTGCTAATCCCTTAACAGCAGACTACTTTCAGCAACACTTTAGTTTAGAAAGACTGACGGCATCCTATGACCTAAATATTAGCCAACTCCAAGACCTCCTCACCAGTTGCCCACCACAGTGGTTTGAGGTGACAATCCATCAACATATGCCGATGTTTCACATGGAACACTGTGTATTTTGTGCCTTTCTATCAACAGGTACAGACTACACAAACTGTGGCCGACCTTGTGAAAAGCAGGAAGTTAAATTAAAAGACCGTGTAGGTAGCGAACACGTCCTTAAAGCAGATGTAGGCTGTCGCAATACTGTGTTTAACGGCACTGCCCAAACCGGAGCCGAGTACGTACAGCGTCTCATAGATTTGGGATTACGTCACTTCCGCATCGAATTTGTCAATGAAACGCCAGAACAAGTGAGTAAAACAATACATTGTTATACTCAATTATTGCAAGGTGAGATTACAGGTTCCCAATTATGGCGAGAGTTGAAATTGCAAAATCAGCTAGGCGTGACTCGTGGCCCGATGGGAGTATCAACGCTGCGATCATAATTGATTTTCTGACACAAATAACACAATATCAATACTTTTGGCTTCTTATTCCTTAAAAATGCTCAGGATACATAAAAAAATGGCTTACAAGCTGTGATGCCGTAAACCAAGTGATTACTACTGTAAATAATCCCTCTATTCCCCTAGTAGTTCTATGACCTCTTCAAGCTTGAGTTTTGCCTTGTATAGGTTGAGTAATTTTTCCTGTTCCCAACGTTGAGGTGCTTGATACCGTTTGCCCTCCATCGTCAGCTTAATTAGCGCTGCTTGTTCATCAGTGGGTGAATTCATCTGATCGAGTGCGATCATAATATCCTGATAAACTTCAAAGGATAGTTGTCTCAATCCCTTTCCCTCTTGCAGTTGGGTAAGTGCGATCGCAGGGAATGCCATTAAAGATGTAATCCAGCTAATCTTGTATCCTGCATTCCCAGTAGGCTTTAACCCATATCGCCTACACAAGTCTCTCAACTCAGCAATAGTTTTAATTTCAAGTTCTGACCGTGTGAACATAAAATAGAGTTACCCATTTTCTAAAAGTGGTATCGGTGGTGTACTGTTTTGCTGACTATTATCACCACCGATTTAACTTTATTTCGCTGTTAACACCGTATCAAGCTTTATTTACACTTCTCAACAAATGCCCAATCCTAGAGGTAATCCTCAAAATTTTGACAATCAACCAAGTAAGGAGTTGACCGAACAATTAAACTTTCGTGTTACTAAGGAAATGAAAGAAGAGGTCAAAGCACAAGACGATCCACCACAATTTTGTAGAGAAGCTATTCAAGAGGCACTAGACAAGCAAAAAAGGAAGTAGTCTAGCTACTTCTGTCTATAATCCTGAGATGTTAATTTTCTATTCGCCCAGCTTGAAAAATCTGTTCGGCGGTCAAATTTAATTCTGGGAATGTCGGGGATATGATGCGGTCATTTCCTCGAAACAGGTTAACTTGATACTCACCATCCACTAAATAGTAAACAGAAATAGTCGGTTGTTTGGGATTACCTATGTACCTTCTACCGCCTAAAGCTAAATAATCAACAATCCAGTATTCAGGAATGCCAAAAGTTTCGTAGTCAACCAGCTTGTGTGCATAATCATCCTTCCAATTAGTGCTGACGACTTCAATAACTAAGGGAACCGACGCAGCTTGAGTAACCGTTGATGACTTTTTCCACATCGGTTCTGCTGAAAGATTCTTTTGATTTATCACTATCACATCAGGGGAATAACCTGATTCTTTGTCAGGAATCTTAACTAGTGCTTGCTTGGGTATAATGTATGGGAGTTTTAATCGTTTAAACTGTAAAGTTATTTCACCAGCTAAAAAACCATTAATCTCTTCATGATCTCCTACTGGCTGCATTTCAACAATTGCTCCGTCGTGTAGTTCATAACATCCACCATCTGGCTTCCAATTGAGGAATTCTTCAAAAGCGATCGTTTTTGGTAAGGCTTGAAGCATCACACTTACTCCTGATGATGATTTAGAGTTTAGCAAATTACATGATGTCCGCATAATTAGTTATGATTCCCACAGTCATTGCATCCCAGCCCCTCCCCTTGGCAAGGGGAGGGGAGACCAAGTGTAACTTTGGTTTAATTAAGTAATTAAACGGACATGATAGAACTTGGTATTACTCGATCCGAAATGACTTGAACCTGTGCCGAGTGGATGTAGGCGATCGCATTTGAAAAACCTGAAAATAATCTTTTCCAAATACCGTAAAAAATCAGGCTGACACTTAGGTGATAACTGTTATACTTAGCACTTCTTGTCTAACTATTTCTAGAAACCTCTGCACAGTTGGAGATGTCTCGTTTTTTCGCCAAATCATTGCAATCCCAACTTTTGGGGTATGTTCTTCTAGAGTTTGATAAACTACGCCAATCCGTTGCAGGTTTTGCAAAGATGCTGGCACGATCGCCACACCCATCTCGGCTGCTACTAAGCTGACAATCGTTTGCATCTGGATTGCTTCTTGGGCAACCTTGGGACTAAAACCTGCTTGCTGACAAAGACTAATAATTAAATCGTAGAGTCCTGGTGCTAATATTCTAGGAAATAAAATAAACGGTTCATTAGTAAGCGATCGCCAAGAAACTTCAGATTGACTCGCTAGCAAATGTCCTTCAGGTAGTGCCACCATCAGCGACTCTTGAAAAATTGTTTCCCAATTAAATCTATTTTCTTCCACAGGTGGACGTAGAAATCCTATATCCATTCGACCTTCTCGCAACCACTCTAACTGTTGATCTGTAGTCAGTTCATGCAACTCAATCCTCACACCAGGAACGGAACCCCGAAAAGTTCGCAGAATATTTGGCAAAATATTATATGCCGTAGAACTGACAAAGCCAACTACCAACTGCCCAATTTCGCCCCGACTGGCTTGCTGTCCAACTTGGATTGCCTGTTGTAATTGCCTCATAATTTGCTGAACTTCACCCAGAAACACTTGCCCCGCTTCTGTTAACTGTACTTTTCGTTTCGTGCGGTGAAACAGTTCAAAACCCAATTCTTTCTCTAGCTGCCGAATTTGTTGACTTAGGGGAGGTTGGGCAATATGCAATCGTTCCGCCGCCCGTCCAAAGTGCAGTTCTTCTGCCAAGGTGACAAAGTAGCGCAAGTGTCGTAGTTCCATCTGTTCCTCTAACTCATATCTTTAAAATATTAGTTAAGCTGAAAATATATATTGGACATAATTAAAAATCTTTTTTACTCTGATGAATAGGCGGTCATAAATCCGCAAATTAACACACTGTAATTTCACTACTTATGAACAATCTTTCAATACCTAATAATTATTGGAATACTATCCTTTACGAAGATAAACACGCCTTTGTTTGGCAGTATGGTGAGGACTTATTGCAATTACTCAACCCTCAGCCAGGAGAATCCATTTTGGATCTTGGTTGTGGGACTGGACAACTCACAGAAAAAATTGCCCAAGCTGGTGCTGAAGTCATGGGAGTTGATCATGCACCCGCGATGATAGAAAAGGCCAGAGAAAACTATCCCCATATCCGCTTTGATGTTGCTGATGCTAGGAACTTTCAAGTAGATAAGCCGTTAGATGCTGTGTTTTCCAACGCTGTATTACATTGGGTGAAACAAGCAGATAGCGCGATCGCTTCCATCCATCAATCCCTAAAACCCGGAGGCCGTTTTGTGGCAGAATTTGGTGGTAAGGGAAATGTGCAAGCGATCGCCACAGCTTTAGAAAGCGCTTTAGAAGCAATTAATATCCCCACACAAGCTCTAAATCCTTGGTATTTCCCTAGTATTGGTGAATACGCCACCTTATTAGAACAGCAAGGCTTTGATATAATTTATGCCATACTTTTTGCCCGTCCAACTCCTTTAGCAGAAGGAGAAGCAGGTATGGCAAACTGGATTGAGATGTTCGCCAGCAGTTTTTTAGCAGGACTGTCTGGTGAGCAACAAATAGAAATAATTCGCGTCGTTGAGGAATATCTCAAACCAACACTGTATCAACAAGGAACTTGGATAGCAGACTATCGAAGAATTCGCATCGTTGCCATTAAACTTTAAAATGTGCGAATTTTTACTAGTGCATTAATTACGAATTACGAATTACGAATTAGTATCAGCTATGCATATATCTAAATTGTGCGATCGCCCTTGGCGCAGCCAACGCCAGAGATCACTTTCATTATTACTAACCATTAGCCTTACCACTTTACTAGTCCCGCCCTCGCTAGCGCAAACCCCCGCAATACCATCGCCTTCTAATGCGCCTCTAGAACTAGACTTATTGACTAAGCCAAAAAACTATGTAATCACAGCTAACACCATAAACCCAGAACGATTAACCGTTCCTAGTTTATGGTGGGCAAAACAAAACTCTGAGAGAAAGCTATTGGATAATTGGATAGCATATCCAGCTTCTGAAAAAGAACCTGCACGAGTAGACTTGATTGTGAATCAGCAAATTTGGAGTTTACTAGACTATGTAGAGCGCTACGACTTCGTAAATCGCTTGGGTAGCACTGCACGGAACTTTGGTTACAACGTCCGAGTATTTAATTATCAAAAAGAACCCTTAGCAACCTACACTTGCAACTTTAGTACAAGTCCAGCTTTATGCAGTATCCAAACGGCTGTTAAAAACAAGATAGGGTTAGAGCATTTACTCTAGTAAATAGTTAGGAGTTAGGAGTTAGGAGTTAGGAATTGGAGGAGATGAGGGAGATGGGAAAATTTCAATTCCCAATGCCCAATTCTCAATTAAACCTTAATTTTGGCGAATAAAGACTCGTATTGTTTTATTGCTGATGGGGATAAGGGGAGTAAAAATTCGCTTTTATCAAAAACTTGGCGTAGGCGTAGCCCGTCGTAGACATCGCTTTGTAAAATGCTCCATAATGGCTCTTGGATATCGGAAGCGACAATATTTGTAGAAATTGGCGAATTACTTTTGGTCAGCACCGAAATTTGTTTAGCTATGCTTGGTTGCCAACAAAAGTCAATCCATTGATCTGATAAACTACTCTTAGTAGTAATACCTGCGGGACGTACCCACAAGTCTGCCCAGATTGCTGTTCCTGACTGGGGAATAACTGCGCCAAGTTGCGGATAACGTCCCAGAACAGGCAATACATCGCTTGACCAACCAACCGCTAGCCAAGTGTCTCCCATAATTAGAGGTTCTAAATAGTTATTGGAACTGTAGAACTTTACCTGTTGGTTTAATCTGTGTAATTCCTTTTCCAAGTCTGGTACTTGGTCAAGATTCTCTGTATTATAAGATTTTCCTAGCTTCTTTAAAACCAAACCAATAACTTCTCGTGGTTGATTGAGTAGGGAAATCTGCTGCTGCACTCCATCTCGCCACAAATCGCTCCAATCTTTGGGCGTCCATCCCAATTTTCGCAACTTGTCACGGTTATAAACAATCACTGTGCTACCCCACCGATAAGGCGCACCCCACACCTTCCCTTGAGTATCCAAGTTACCTTGGTCGTTGCGCGTTACAAGTTGTTTCCACCTTTGATCTAAAGCAGGCCACTGCTTTAATTGGTTTCCCTGTACCTCTTGGAGTGGTTGAATCAGTTTCTGCTCAATAGCTGCTTTTAGCCAGTAATCTCCCAATGTCACTAGGTCTACATCAGCTATTTTTTGACCTTGCATAAAGGGTATAAAGCGTTTCCATCCCTGCTCATCAGTGGCTTTTGGTTTCTGCTGCCAATTTTGTAATTGCTGAAATAAATCTTGTATCTGCTCAACTGGAGCAAACTTTAACTGCACCTGTTGCTGCAAACCTTTGTGGAACTGATTAACCACTTGGCCAGGTATAGAACCTTTTAATAACTGTACTTTTAGTTGCTTCTGCTTGTTTCCACCACAGCCAAAAAGCAGTTGTGAAAATGCCAGTGTGCTTGTACCTAGCAAAAAAGACCGTCGATCCATTGATTTGGGATTTGAGATTTTTGATTATACCTAATATTAAGCAGAGATTCACCAGAGGCTGACTAACAGAAAAAGTGGAATTGGAAAATTATCGGTATTTTTTTTTGGTAATAGCGATAAATCTGAAATATTTGCTCAAAATAGCGACTTTATCGGCAAATAACTGCCTAAAGATTAATTTTTATCCATAAATTTACTTATTGGTACTTATGCTAAAATTTTACTTATATTTAGAATTGATGATTAAAATGTCACATTTGCAGCAAAAATTATCAATACTTAAATAATCCCTAAGTATAGTTAACCTTGAGAGTAAATTGAATAACATAAAGAAAATATACGGATGAGGGTATTAAATGGAGCCATTACAGAAGCAAATCCTGACTTTAAGCGAAAAACTGGATACCCTCTGCCAAGTGATTGAGCAGCTTGATGGTAAAGTCGCTCAAGCTTTCTCAGAGTGTTCTCTAGCGAATACACAAGCAAAGCATAATGAGCAGGAAAATAGCGCGGCTGGAGGCTACCAGTTCAAAGGACGTAACAATTTAAATCCAGAAATGGAACACAAGGATGTCTTGATAGATGGCATTTATCTAGATATGCATCGTCAAAGTAGAGATAATATAACACCAGAAATTCAAATACAACGGCTGACAGCACAATTAACAGCAGCATACAATCGCATTGCTGCCTTGGAAGAACAATTACTTAGAGAGAGAATTCAATGAACTACCCCTGGCTAACTTCGTTTGAGCCAGGGGTTTCTACATTCCCTGACATAGCCTGAGATTTTTGACGCTTCGCACGACCAAGTTGCTTCATACTTCCCGCAGTTTTACGGGTGTGTGAAGTAGAGCTACAATCATCCACGTCTGAGAAGCTAGTTCCTAGCTCCTGTAGATTATTTGAGCACCAAGCAAGCATAACTTCAGCGGCAGCAATGTCGCGCTGCTGAGTATATCCGCAGTTTGAGCAAAGATGAATTCTTTGGTCTAAGGTTTTCTTTTCTTGATGTCCACATTTAGGGCAAGTTTGAGATGGTTTTACCTTGCGCGTTGGCACTTCAAAATACTTCCCGCCCACATCATCTAACTTGGCTTTTAGGGCATCTTTTCTCATGCCCATTCCAACATCAAGTATCGATTTATTCAGCCCAGCCTTCTGCTTTCTGCGTTTGCCTCTTTTAGCTTTCGCACTGATATTTTTGACTTCTAACTTTTCTGTGACTACCGTGCTGTTGCTAATTATCCGTGTAGTCTCAAGATGCACCCAATTCTGACGCTGTAAGCCAACTTTTCTGCTCAGTCTACTAACCTGCTTTTGGGCTTTCCTCCATCGCCTAGAAGCCTTAATCTTTTTCTTGAAATTAGGTGAACGTTTACGGCGTTTAACCTTGCTTAATCGTTTGTTTTCTTTATCAGCTTTCCTCAAAAATCGAGGTGCTGGCACTAATCCGTTTTCCACGCCATTAGTCCACGCGATAGCATCGTTACACCCTAAGTCAATAGCGATTATTCCTGTATCGGTTTTGCGGCTATTTTTGAGCAAAGTTTGGTCAATTTGGAGTACCACGGAAGCATACCATTTACCATTACGATGAACGATATCAACTGACTTAGGATGTCCCCAGAGTCTAGCTTTGCCGCGTATCTGTATCTGACCAATCTTCGCTAATTCTAAATAACCATTATCCCCTGTGCTGTGAAGTTTCCAGCCCGTAAATGATGGGTAACTCTACCCTGAATAATGCCTGATTGATTTTAATCTGGGATACTTGGCTAGTCCCTTAAAGAAACGTTGAAAGGCAAAATCAACACGCTTCAAAGTTGCTTGTAATGTTTGAGAATTACACAATGAGTATTCTACCCAAACTTCCTTGAAATCTGGTAAACAATTCTGTTGCTCAAAGTATGAGACAGACTTACCAAATTTTTTGTAAGAATTGATTCTATTGTGTATCGCGGCGTTATAGATTTCTTTGTGCAACTTCCTGTGATAATGCAATATCGCATTCATCTTCTTACTTGGATATAGCCTAAAAGTTGCTCTGCGTAACGCCACCTTGAATTACCTCCCATTCAGTTTGCCGACTTATGATATAATCTCATGACATCATTCAGTTGTGAAAGTGTCCGGGGGGATACTCCCCCCGGCGCATTTCACGTCAAGATGGAAACTCAACTAAGAAAAGGCGCTCATGCTGTTTTTAACATTCAGTTTCATATAATATTTGTTACGAAATATCGTAAAAGTGTTATCAATGAAGCGATACTCTCTAAACTGCGAGAAGTTTTTAGTAGAGTATGCGAAAAAAGAAAGTGCGAATTGGTAGAGTTTAATGGTGAAGATGATCATGTACATTTATTGGTAGATGCACATCCAGATAATAATATTTCCCAGTTAATTAGTTTCCTGAAGTCTGCTTCAAGTCGTATTATTAGGAAAGAGTTTGAAATTTATCTAAAACAGTTTTATTGGAAAAAAGAAGATCCTAGTTTTTGGACAGATGCTTACTGCATTGTTTCGACTGGTGGCGCACCACTAGAAGTCGTGAAAGAATATATCAAAGCACAGCAAAAACCTAAAATGTAGTAATTGCCAAAAACTCAACTGCCCTATCACTTTTTTTACCTGCGGTAAAATTTAGTAATAGGGCGTTTCATTTTTGACTCGCTTACATCCCCTCCCTGCCTTTGGCGCTAGGTTGGGGAATTACGCGATACTCGTTAAATTTAGTTTGTTGTACTAGATAAGGCACGGAGATAAAGAGCTACGAATTAATGAAATGCTGTACTTAGCCGTTCAAGTTGGCCTTCAATGGCTGCCAAAAGTTGGTGTTGCTGCCAATCTTGGCTAAGATGGGCGGCTATGCAAGCACCTCCAGCACCCATACCTTCTTTGACAAAGCCCTGCTCATAAGCTCTCAGTTGGGGATAACGAGAATCAGCAAAGCTTAGATGAGTTGCTAATAGAGGGGGGATTCTTCCACTCTGAGTTAAGCTGGCTTTTCCTAAGTTGAGGGCTAAGTCAACTGTAGCGCCAGTGGGATCTTCTGCCACCCAGCGAGTTGTGCCGACAACGACTTCTTCTGGTTGCCATGATAAAGCATAAGTTTGAGCGATCGCACCCATCAGCGCATAAACCGCCAGCATTTGCGTCCCACCAGCAAGCATTACACCACAACTCCGGCTAGCAGCGATCGCCATCCCAGCTACGACCACTTGCATCGGATCACCCACAGCAGCGACAAGTTGCAAGGGGTCAACTGGGGAACATGAGGAGGATGAGGACGACAAAGTAAAATTTTCTCCCCCTGCCCCCCCTGCCCCCCCTGCCCCCCCTGCTCCCTCATCTCCCCCTGGCCACTGCCCCCTGCTCCCCCTCATCTTCTCCAGCCCAGCTTGCACTAATGCCCACTTTTGCGCGTGGTTACAAATAGGGTGGCTACTGTTAACTTTTCCGGTAGCATCTATACCCAAACCAGTTAAAATTGCCAGGGCAGTTGTAGTGCCTCCAACGACGCACTCACCGAGAATCACATACTTATGTTGGTTATTAGCAGCAAGGCGTTCTCCCCAAAGTAGTCCTTGTTTAAACAAGTGGTGTACCGTTGTAATTTCCATAGCAGCACCACTACTTAAACATCGAGCAACCGTGCCGCCTAAATCAATTACTGGCACAGCAGGAGGCTGGGGCAAACCAGCATTAAACAAATGAACTGGTATCTTTAGTGACTCAAAGACAGCGCGAGAAATCAGCACAGGTGAAGCCCCGGCCGCTAATGGCGGTAAGGGATATTGGGCTTTATGTTCTGGCCCGTAGTACAAAAACTCGGCATCGGCACAAGCAGTATATTTCCGATCCTCTGGAGTGCGACCGGCTGCTGAAATCCCTGGAATTAAACCAGTTTCAGTAAATCCTAAAACACAGGCAAATACGGGTAGATAGCCACGATACCGTCGCAGCCATTCTTCACCCTGTTCTTTTTGCGTATAAATACTAATCATTTGCAAAGTTAGGAGTTAGGAGTTAGAAGTTAGGAGTTGAATTCATAACTTTTAACTCCTAACTCCTCACTATCCCTCATAATCCATGAGGACTTGTACCCAGCGTGGTGGAGGGGGAATGGGGTTACCCAGACGCTCAAAAAGGAACCATGCTGCCAGGTGTACTACAAAAAGGTAGATAAAGTTGTTGAGTACAATTAGAGCGATCGCTCCCACTTGAATCAAAAACACACTGGGACTCGCCAACAAACTCATCTTCAAAAATAGCCACTCTATGAACTCAGTCACCTGGGTAATTACATAAATCCACAGGTCTTCACCTGACAAAACAGACAACAACCACAGCCGAAAAAAGACTCCCAAAGTCCCCAACAGCGTACCCAAGGTGATAGAAACAATCCAGGGTATACGGCGACGATACCAGGTTGCTCCTAAAAGCACGCCCATAAAAGCGTAGGGCATAACAAACAGCAAACTGCGGGCTGGCCCCATCAGTACCGTCAGCAGTAACCCGGAGGTGAGTGCTGACATCCATGCCGCACGCCTGCCCCAACGCAGATAAACTAGAGCGATCGGTATCGGAAAAAATATCCGCAAAACTGGCCCCAAGGGAAAGTAGAAATTAATAAACCAAATCAAGCTAGCGGCACTGGCTAAAAACGCCGTTTCCACCATTCTCAAGGGCGCATCAGCTTTGAGTTGAGGAGGCATTAACTGCTGTTCTTTTTCTAACCAATGATTGTGGGGAGTTGGAGACTCAGGGGATGGATTTTCCTCTGGCTCATCTGGGAGAGAATCTAAAATACTCATATCTGACAAGTTTTTAAACAATCATTCTTTCCAAGGCTGACAAATCGGGAATGCAAATAGTGTCTTGATCCCGTTTAATCAAGCCTTTTTTTTCTAGCCTTGTCAACACTCGTGTCACAGTTTCCCGCGCCAGTCCGCTCAAACTACTCAATTCCCGATGAGGTAAATTGGGGATTTCAGTTCCTGTTTGCCCTTTTTTTCCCTGGCCTTCTGCCAAAAATAGCAACGTATCTGCCACCCGTGACTGGCTATCAGATTCTCGCAACCGCAATCGGCGATTTACTTGCCGCAAACGTCGTGCCATTAGTTGCGCCAATCGAACTCCCGCTAAGGGTTCTATCTGAAGTAACTTGACAAAATCCTGAGCAGGCATACTACCAATTACTGTTGGGGCCAAGGTAATCACATCTGTCGATCGAGGCACTTCATCTAGCGCCGCCATTTCACCAAACAATTCCCCTTTGCCAAGAATATTCAGCGTTATCTCTTTTCCTTCCAGATTGTAGGTGCGAATTTTTACCCATCCGTCCAAAATAAAATACACAGAACCGCCCCAGTCATTTTCCAGCAAAATTACCTGATTAGCTGGGTGAGTGCGGGTAACAAGATGGATAAGTGCTGATTCTACAGCACTTTCTGGCAACCCTTGAAAAAAGGGAGCCGAGGCGATCATCCAGGAATTAGCCTGTGCTTGCAAGCTATATCGGTCTTCCATTACGACATCTTTATTCAAGCGGCTGTATACACACAACAAACAAGAGCGCCATTTTCAGCCTAAGCTATCATTGCACAGTTCCCTTTCAAAAAAAACTAAACTATGCTAAATAAGAAAGCGATAAGAACGTTTTTATAAATAATCTTTACCTATAAGTTTAAACGGGGTAAAAGTTTTGCAAAAAGTAGTTTATAGCCGGCGGTTGTATTACTTAGGGGCTAGCTGCACTGCAAACTTGATTAGTTCAGAATATAGGCAAACAACATTAATGATACTAAAGGGAGTAAATTATTGCTCAGGTATTTTAGCGATTTTCAAAAATAGGCAATTAATGATCTGTAAAACTAAGCTTCCACACAAAAGCTGACTGAAGATTGCCACGACTGGCAGTAATCCATAACATAATGACAGTCACAAGTCCCTTGGGGCTTTTGCCACTCAAAACTTCTCCTATGGGGATCTTGCGTTCCCATAGGTGTACGGTGATTGTAAAGTAATTGTCAGATTAGTTGACATATATATCTAGGTAAGGTAATCAAAGTGACTTCCAGTGCAGACGAAATTCAAAAATTGATCGCAGACATTGACAACTTACTTGCTAGTGGTGGCAAGCGGATGTCTAGATTTCTGTCTGGTCAGGCGCAAGAGCCTAAAGAAGTTTTAGAACGAATTCGCAACTTCTTGGTGAGGCTAGAAGAAAAAGAACCATTAGAGAACGGCATCCCAAATCAGTCTTCTGAAGAACGGCGATCGCCTTTATTAACAAAATTTATTGATCGAGGTAATAACCAGTATCCACTACCCCAGTCCAAATCTAATCAGGAACAGAGTACTGTTGGCGGAGGACAATTAAAAAGTGAATTTTCGAGCTTGATCCAGCCATTGCGATCGGAATTAGAATTGCTCTTGCAAGAGCGAGCCGCTCTCATACAGGAAATTAAGCAGCTAGAGCAAAGGCGATTGCAAAATTACTCCTTAGCGCAGCAGTTGACAAACCAAGAGCAGATAATTACCGAGTTTTTACAGGTACTGATGAGTCGTATTGTGCCAAGTTTAACGCCACTGATAGCACAGACGCGGGAGAATTTTGCCAGTTCTTCAGGAGCAAATAGTAGAAACTCAGAACCAGGAATTTCTGCAACTCAACCGTTATTAGAATCCCCAGACCCTACGGAACGTTTAACTCACCTGGCCAGAGAGTTGGATCAACGTTTATTATCACTAGATGGGACTGTAAATGTAGTCTTTGAGGCACTACAGCGCAACATTAATACTTATCACGAGTCGCTGTCGCAAGCATTAGCAAGAATGCATAGTCAGGGGATGCAAGGCGAACAGTTGATGACTAGCTTTCTCAACAATTTGACCCAGCATTTGCAGGAGCGATCGCCTAGTTCCCAGCTATCTTTGCTTGAGGTCGATGATACATCACCATCATTGCCTGACCCCACCGAGATTACTGCTGGAATTGCACCCGAACCCTTGGAGCTTATACAGCCAGAAACATCTTTACTCACAATTGATCATTCTAAGCAACAGGATACTAATATTACAGAAGATTTAGATGCAGCGCTGTTGCAGCTTGGTATACACTCGTCTCAATCTTCCCAGCAGTCCGAATTACCGCAAGATATTTCTGCATTAATTGGTAATGAAGTAGACCAACTTTTCGCCAGCTTGTTTGGTACTGGTGATGTTAAAAATCAAAGTCTTGAGGTTTCCACCGCCTCAGAGTCAACGTTGAACATCGCTGAGGGCGCATCCCTCCCTCCAATGGATTCTGAGGCTGTAACAGCAGATACGGATTTGTTCGATCTAAGCAACGTTCACCCACAAACAACCCAAGAGACTCCAGTAAAAACTACAGATTTATCAGATTCAGAGGAAGAACTATTTTTTGAAGAAGATACAGATATAGAGCTTGTTATCTCTACTCCACCAGCAGTTTCCGCAACAGACAGCTTGGAGATAGGCAATCAGCCAGCTAAGGCTGATACAATTAATACTCTAACTGAGCTATTGCCTGATACAGGTAACGATCAAGAACTGCTGGAAGTGTCATTTTCTGAGGATAATGGCACAACTACAGCACCAGTTACTCCCGAAGTAACGGAAATTGCGAATAATGGCACAACTACAGCACCAGTTACTCCCGAAGTAACGGAAATTGCGAATAATGGCACAACTACAGCACCAGTTACTCCAGAAGTAGCGGAAATTGCGGAAATTGCGTTGGCAAAGCCTACCGTAGGTATCGGCACACCAAAAGTATTAATTAACGACGATCAGCCAGAACCGTTTTCAGATGACTACATTGCTGCTTCGCCACAAGAAAACTTGCTTTCTCTTGAGTCAAACCAGGCTCCAGCCGTACCTGATATTTCTTTAGATGAAGAACAGTTGCAGCAATTAGATCGGGATTTGGCTAATTTTGATCGGCAGCTGAATTATGAATTGCAGCCAGCTACCAACTTGGATATTTTCCCAGAACTACTTGATGAAAATCAAGACTTAATCCCCATAACTTCCCGTGAGGCGCTAACAGAAAATACCTCAACTGCTGCTTTCTCAAGTTTGGTAGTTCCCCAGGTAGAAACTGAACAACAAAAGCAAGTCACCCCTCCTGTTGAAGAAAGTTCTTTACCTCCAATTTCCAACTCCATCAACAATCCAGAAGTTTCGCTCAATGTTGTAGAATCAGTCTGGTATTTAGGAATTGATTTAGGTACAACAGGAATTTCTGCGGCATTATTAAATCGCTCTACTTTTGTTGTACATCCTATCTACTGGTCAGCAGAAAATCCGCCAGGAACAACTTCCTTCCAGCAATCATTTCGTTTACCAACAGAGGTTTATCTGCCTACAGCTTCTATACCTCACGGAGAGAACGAAAGTATAGAAGTACATGAGCGGACTGCACCGGCGGCTGTTGCTCAAGATAAAGTACCCGATCGCGCGGCCAACCCCAATGCAAGACAAAGAACAGCAGATGCGACGACAAATAATCTCTACTCGGCGCAGTTGAAGCCTTATTTACAAGTAGCCATTCCCTACAAAAGTGAACGGCAGAAATGGGAACCTGTTTTGCAATTAAATGAATTTTCCGCAGGGCCTTTAATTTGGGTTGTGCGATCGCTCTCTAAGCTACTATTAACCCTCAAATCTGAAAAAACTTGTACCACCCCTAGTTTAATGGCTGCTGCTATGGGGATCAGCGAACAAGATTTCCCCAAAATTATCAATAATATTGCTGGTGTAATTTGCACCTGTCCATCTAGTTGGTCGGAACAATACCGCTTTAACGTGCGGTCAGCTTTACTTACCAGTAAACTGATCCAACATCCGCAGCAAGTCTTTTTTGTCGAAGAAGCGATCGCTAGTTTACTTCCAGAACTCGATGCTGCTAACGGTGAGCAAGTAAAATTAAGCAAACATCAGGGTTCTCATCCGGCAAAAACCAGCGAACATCCCATTGTTGGCAATACCCTTGTGATTAACATTGGCACAACTGCCACAGAAATGTTGTTGGTCAATCTCCCAGAAACATTGCAGCAATTGACATACAATGATTTCATGCTCCACAGTTTTGCTTATGCTGGTAAGGGAATTGAACAAGATATCATCTGCCAGCTGCTATTGCCACCTAAATCTCGGCAATCACGCCCACAAACAGAAAGCGATGCCTCCGGCGGGCTACGCCTAGGTAAAACTACCACCAATAATCCTTGGCAATGGCAATCGTCAATTCCCGGTTTAGACCAAATGCGCTGGCAGAGTTTAGGGTTGGAACAATTAGAACTACCCAGAGTCGGAGAGCCAGATATCACCGCTCGGATTCGCCTCCAGCAGCGTCTAGAGAGTTCCCTGCTGGGACAGGCGGTATTAGATGCCGCACTAGCTCTAAAGCTGATTTTGCAACACCAAGACTCGTTTACCCTAGAATTGGCCGATCAGCAATGGATTTTGCCGCGACGAGATTTAGAAAGCCAGGTATTTATCCCCTTTGTGCGTCGCCTGAACCGAGAACTTAACAAGTTGTTGGTAGCTCGTGGCATCCCCACAGAATCCATTAATCAAGCTATCCTGACTGGTGGGGTGGCTTGTGTGGGGACAGTGAATCGCTGGCTCCGGCAAAAACTCCCCAGCGCTAAAATTATTCAAGATTTATATCTTGGCGAAAACGGCGCTCCCAATTGCAGTCGCGTTGCTCATGGTTTGGCGATGCTGCCTCTGCATCCCCAGATTTTAGATATACCCAGGCAACAATATACTGATTATTTCTTATTTACAGAATTGCTGCGGTTGCTACCAGACCGACCCTTATCTTTCGGTGAAGTTATCCAGTTATTTGAGGATCGTGGGATCAATACTCGCACTTGTCAGCAACGCCTGCTGGCTTTTTTGGAAGGTGAACTGCCTTCGGGTTTGATACCTTCAGTTACAGATTCGGCTTGGCTTACTCAAAGTTCACAAGAAAATCCTGACTATGAAGCGATCGCTACAGCACCACTTTTTGAAAAACAAGGCAATCTCACATATCGTCCCAATTCCCAACAACTGTTGTCTTTGCGTCGCTATCTAAATGCAATTAAGGCTAGTAATCAGCAATCACTCGAGGAAGCATATATTGTCAATTTCGCTTTAGAGGTTAATCATTGAGATTAAGTACATCACGGATGTGTCTTTCTAAGTCGGTCACATCCTGATGGGCTTTCTGTCCTCAACACTGGAGTAATATTTTGGATATGTATCCATATTAACTACTTTATTCGATATATTAAATACTGTAATTTTACAATTTTCCACCTTAATTAAAAGATTCTGTAAACTTGGGGTTTTCCGTTTTTATATTGCTTTATTTTTCTGTATGTTAGCACTCAGTAGTATTGGCAAAAGCAACAAAAATCGCCTAAAAATTATGTTCATGTCTACACTACTGATTCAAAAAGTCCTATTGTAGATAATTTAGTCCTTGTGAATCATCTTTATCTTTATTCAGTTAATTGTTCGCAACAGCCTTTCCACCCGTCAACCTTAAGCGTGAGAAAACGATTAATTGACATTGTTGGAGCCATTGTGGGGCTGATAATTACATTTCTCATAGCAATTCCCGTCGCAATTGTTACTTTTATAGATGCTCCAAGTCCAATATTTTATTCCCAAATTCGCTGTGGTTTAAACGGAAAAACTTTCCGCATTTGGAAATTCCGTTCGATGATCGTCGATGCCGATAAATTCAAGCATTTGGTTGAAAACCAAGCCAAAGGTCACATCTTTAAATGTGTTGACGATCCTCGCATTACTTCTGTGGGTAAATTTTTGCGGCGTACTAGCTTAGACGAATTTCCCCAATTTTGGAATGTTCTGGTAGGGGACATGAGTTTAGTTGGGACTCGTCCACCCACTGCTGATGAAGTCAGCAATTATGATCCACACCACTGGGATAGATTGCGAGTCAAACCAGGCATTACTGGAGAATGGCAGGCTAATGGACGCTCTAGCATTGCAGACTTTGAAACCATTGTCAAGATGGATATAGATTATCAACGTAAGTGGTCTGTAGCTTATGACCTGAGTTTGATTGTTAAAACTA
The DNA here is from genome assembly GCF_036917635.1 of Nostoc sp. Taxonomy (GTDB): domain Bacteria; phylum Cyanobacteriota; class Cyanobacteriia; order Cyanobacteriales; family Nostocaceae; genus Nostoc. The sequence continues at coordinate 39,020 of NZ_JBALCW010000012.1, read as the reverse complement.
TCTCGGTAGTCTTGAAAAAGACTGGAGCTTATTGAATTTGTTATTTGTCATTGGTTATTCTCCTTTTTTCCCTCATCTCCACTTTCTTATTCAACCCTTGACGCCGCTACCTGTTTCCGTGGGTACAATGTAACGTTGCAAAAACAAAAATAGTAATAATACTGGGGCGATCGCAATTACTGAACCAGCAGCTACCAACCGCCAATCAAGGGAAAATGTACCTGCTAGCTTTGCGACTCCCAACGGAAGAGTGTATAAATTTTCGTCTTGGATGACAATTAAAGGCCACAAAAAGTCACTCCAAGCACCAATAAATACAAAAATAGCTAAAGTTACCAATGCTGGGCGAATTGCTGGTAACATAATATGCCACCACAAACCTAACTCCGAACTGCCATCCATGCGGGCGGCTTCTTCTATCTCTTTGGGGACACTCATGAAAGCTTGGCGCAACAGAAAAATGCCAAAGGCAGAAGCTAAACTCGGAAAAATCATCCCTAAATAACTATTTCTCAAACCCAACTGGACTGTCAAAATATAAAGGGGAATCATCACGATTTGGAAGGGAATCATAATCGTAGAGACAATCGCTACAAAAATCCAGTCTCGCCCGATAAATGATAATCTTGCCAACGGATAGGCAGCTAAAGCGCAAAACAGCAGATTTAAGCCCACAGTCAGCACTGACACCAAGGTACTGTTATACAGGTATTGCCCAAAAGGTAAAGAGTTCCACACACTAACAAAGTTATCTAGTGTCGGTTGACTGGGTAATAGCTGTGGCGGCGACTGTAAAATATTTTCTGTAGGCGATTTCAAGGCTGTACTAATTAGCCACAGTAAAGGAAAGAGCATCACCAGTGCGATCGCTCCTAATAGCGCATACATTAGCAGAATCTCCGATCGTGATTTTTTCCAGTTCAGCATTTGATTAATAACTTTCCGGTTTTTGTAAATATTTATTACAATTTTATTTATAACGCTACAACTTGCTTTGTATATTTTGCACTTGCTCAAATATTTGGTGGATGCTCACCCATTTTTACCCACATTTTCCGCACACGAGTTAATTGCAGACGATTCATTTTTAAAGTAGAAATTGTTGCTCTCCCAATGGTTGTAAGTCCTAAAATTTCTGTACCATCTTCACTCCAAGTAAAATGGTCTGCCCACAATTGCTGTTGTGGATTAAATAATTTAACCTCATTGTGAGTATTAGGGTCAATTGCTGTTTGACGAGTTGCTTTATAACGATTACAAGATGGACAAGCCAAGCAGAGATTTTCTCTCTCTAGTTTCCCCACCAGATGACAAGGGAATGATATGCTCAAATTCAAAGGTAGATGATGTTGGGTTAGTCATAAAACATTTGATGATGTGTCTTCATCATCCTGAATCCTTCAACCTTTCTGAGTCAATCCGGTTTCCGTAGAAACAGCTTGTAGTGGTTTATCCCAAGGTTCAATAAGTATTTGAGACAAATAGGCAAACTCAAAGACAATTCCGATAGTCGGCTTTGTCTGCCACTGCGGTAAACTGAGCAAGCGATCGTAATATCCACCGCCATAGCCCAGGCGATATCCTTGATAGTCGCAAGCGACACTAGGGACAAGAATCAAATCCACTTCAGCCGGATTTAAAATTGGAGCATCGGGGTGTGGTTCAGTAATGCCATAAGCGCCGCTTTGGATAGAATCATTCGGTGTCCAAATATGCCAATGTAAGGATTTATCAACGCAGCGAGGAAATCCCCAACGGTATTTGGTGTTTACAAATAGTGGACTGAGATCGGGTTCTTGGCGAAAGCTGAAATAAGCAAGTATTGTTTTTGCTTGGGTAAACAAAGTAGAGTTTTCTAAATGAGAGCATAAGCGATCGCTTTTTTCTCTCCACTCTCGAACGGACATTGATTGACGGGTTTTAAGTAAAGTGCGTCGTAGTTCTACTTTATTTAGTTGATGATTAACTTTGTCCATAAAAATTTATAGCTTCAAAGAAATAAGCTGGGCGATGCCCAGCTTATATCAGCCTACACTTACCGATAGATTGTTATACAGCGTGTTGACGATACCACTCAATGGTATTCTTTAACCCTTGCTCAAAGCCCACCTGAGCCGTGAAATTAAAGGCAAGATTCGCCCGTTCAGTATCTAAACAACGGCGGGGTTGACCATTAGGCTTATCAGTTTGCCAAACAATTTCACCCTTAAACTCCATCAATTCGCAGATCAGAGTTATTAAATCAAGGATGGAGATTTCATAACCTGTTCCCAAGTTAACTGGTTCCAAATCGTTATAGAATTGAGTTCCCATAACAATCCCTCGCGCTGCATCTTCTGAATACAGAAACTCACGGGTAGGACTGCCATCACCCCAAACTGGGAGTTGTTTTTCTGCTTTAATTTGGGCTTCGTGAACTTTGCGAACTAATGCTGGAATAACGTGAGAACTTCCTGTGTCAAAGTTATCTTCTGGACCATATAAATTTACTGGTAGTAGATAAATCCCATTAAAACCATACTGCTGGCGGTAAGATTGCAATTGGACTAAAAGCGCTTTTTTAGCAATTCCGTAGGGGGCGTTGGTTTCCTCTGGGTAGCCATTCCAAAGATCATCTTCTTTAAATGGCACCGGGGTAAATTTAGGATAGGCGCAGATTGTGCCAACACAAACAAATTTTTCTATTCCAGCTTGATAGGCAGCGTGAATTAGCTGGGTTCCCATGATCAAGTTATCGTAGAATAACTCTGCGGGTTTTTCGCGGTTCAGACCGATACCCCCAACATGAGCTGCTAGATGGATAATTACGTCTTGCTGGTCAACTGCGCGTTGGCAATTTTCCCAAATACGTAAATCACAATCGCGCGATCGCACTATTGTAATCTTCTCACGTTCAGCCCCTGCAATACACAGTTGATCTATCACCTGACGACCTAGAAACCCCGACCCACCAGTAACGAGAATGCGTTTATTTTTTAATTCTAAGGCAGTCATATTTATTATCCTCTGTGGTGCGAATCAGAAGTGCAAAGCGCCCAGTTGTTGACGAATAGTTGCAATATCTAATGGAAATTGCGAACCATTTCCATTGGGTGAAGTGTGACCCAATGCTTGTAAATCTGCTTCTACCATTAAGGAAACTAGTTCTTCAAAGGTTACTGATGTTTTCCAGCCCAACTTCTGGCGGGCTTTGGTAGAATCGCCAATCAACAACTCTACCTCAGATGGACGGAGGTAACGCTCATCAAACTCTACATAATCTTGCCAATTGAGATTTACGTAACTAAATGCTAGTTCCAAAAACTCGCGCACCGAGTGGGTTTCACCAGTAGAAATTACATAATCGTCTGGCTGGTCTTCCTGCAACATCAACCACATTGCTTTGACGTAATCCTTCGCATAGCCCCAATCTCGCTTTGCGTCTAAATTACCCATGTAAATTTTTTTCTGCTTACCAGCAACGATACCAGCCACTGCTCTAGTAATTTTGCGGGTTACAAAGGTTTCACCCCGGCGTGGTGACTCGTGGTTAAAAAGTATGCCATTACAAGCAAACAAATTATAAGACTCACGATAATTTACAGTTTGCCAGTGGGCGTAAACTTTCGCACAGGCGTAAGGACTGCGGGGATAAAAGGGCGTTGTCTCAGTTTGAGGTACTGCTTGTACTAAACCGTACATTTCTGAAGAACCCGCCTGGTAAAATCGCACTTGAATTCCGGTACGGTGTTGATAGTCCCGAATTGCTTCCAACAGACGCAACGTTCCCATTCCGACAGCATCCACCGTGTATTCTGGTGAATCAAAGCTTACTCTGACATGGGATTGAGCGCCCAGGTTGTAAATCTCTACTGGCTGGACTTCTTCTAAAATGCGTCGCAGCGTCGTACCATCTGTCAAGTCACCATAGTGAAGAAACAACCGCACTCCCTCTTTGTGAGGGTCTTCGTAAATATGATCGATGCGGTCTGTATTAAAGGTAGAAGTTCGGCGAATAATGCCATGAACCTCATAACCTTGTTCTAACAAAAACTCACTTAGATATGAACCATCTTGACCAGTAATACCAGTAATCAACGCTCGTTTCTGTTGCGTCATGCTTAATTATCCCTTATTGTCTTTGATTAAAAAGTTACAGGCAATCTGATACAACCTAGCAGCTAATTGCTCAATTGCCTAATGGGAAACCTACGAGTTCTTGTTCTTAAGAGACTTTCTCCCTAAATAGATATACTTAATAAAAAGTAATTTAACACGTCAGTTTTATGAGATATATCAAGATTGTTTAATTATGTATATTTCTTTTATTAAATAGATAAAAATTCTTTTTGTGTAGGTTATTTTTTTGTCAAAGCTTCATATATCTGGTTTTCTGAAGACTGATTGAAGAATTCAGCAGCAAAGCCGGAGACGTTTTTGTTGTTTTGGTCAGCAATCTTGACGCTCGTTCCTCGCTTATAGCGTTCCCTCTCGAACGCGAGTGCGTCATTGTTGGTGCAGTGGCGACCATAGGAAAATGAGAAGAGAAGGCTTTACGCTTCGCTATCAGTGGGGGTCTGAAACCCACCTATTCATCCGCCTCCGGCTTTGCTTCTGACTCCTGAATTCTGTTTCGATAAAAAAATATTTTTTATTAGACTTTTGGCAAAAATCAGAATCAGAGCAAAGCGAACCACAGATGCACACTCAAAGAAGTTTAAGTTAAGCCTTATCTAAGTTGAGAGCCGTAGTTTTCACCCTCTCCCTAAATCCCCCTCTCCCAAATCTGGGAGAGGGAGTTTGAAATTCTGGCTCTCCGAATCCCAGATTTGGGATTCGGGGTTGGGGGATGAGGGCAAATCCTTTTCATCATGGAAGAACTATAGGCTTCAAGATAGACGTGGTTTAAGTAGAAACGCATAAATTATAGATAAATATATAAATAGGGAAAGAATTGGTACTTAGGGGCATTAACTGCCCCACAGAATCCACCTTAAGTAGTTACTCAGTATGCCCCGTTATTTTTGGGCAGAATGACCACATCAACGGTTTTCAAGATGATCCATAAATCAAGCCAGAAATTCCTAAACCTAGCATAATGCAGGTCTATTTGGACTCGCCGAGGGTAGGGAATATCATTACGCCCAGACACCTGCCACAAACCTGTAATTCCTGGACGGATTGTTAAAATCTCATCAATGTAACAACCGTATTTTGGCAGTTCTTCTGCTACTAAGGGTCGGGGGCCGACCACACTCATGTCCCCTTTTAAAACGTTCCAGAACTGGGGAAATTCGTCTAAGCTAGTAATTCGCAAAAATCGACCAATTTTGGTAATTCGGGGGTCTTGTTTCAGCTTAAAACTGCTTTCAAATTCTTCTCGCAATTCGGGCGATGTTTCCATCATTTGCATGAGGATTTCGTCCGCATTGCTTACCATTGTTCGGAATTTAATACAATTAAAGGGTTTGTAATTTTTCCCTACCCGTTCTTGGACATAAAAAATTGGACCTTCTGAGCTGAAAGCAATCAGCAAAGTCAAAATTAAGTAGACGGGGAAGAACAAAATTAACACCGACAGCGAAAACACTATATCGAACAGTCGTTTGGCAAACTCTCCGTTTAAACCCTGAAAAGATAAACCTTTGGGTTTAACTTTTGGCGTCTTTGTTTTTTGACCGCGTTTTAAGAAAGTCCGCGTAGACGTTCTGGTGTCTTGCCTTACGCCTCGCTTGCCGGAGAGGAGTGAGCTCTGGGCAGTCATCATACTCCTTAATAATCCACACCACACATAGTCCCAATATTAAAGCCAAAATGAGGTGCTTCTGGGGAAAATTGCCAAAAGCCTAAAAAAATCAGACGTTATTCAAGACCATCATTGCAAAAATGGTCTTTTTTCGTTGCATTTGTTTACAAAATCTAAATAACGATCTGCAAAAATTTGCGGTGAGAACTGCGCGGCGTGCGATCGCATATACTCGGAACTGAACGAACCTTCATACACTTCAAACTTTTCCACTGCCTCCACTAAAGCCGCCTCTGTTTGCGTCTTGAAAAATATACCTGTCCCTGTATCCGCACAAGAGCGAATATCCTGCACTGTTTCTAAAGCACCCCCTGCACCGTAGGCAATCACTGGCGTGCCACAGGCTTGTGCTTCCACTAGGGCAATACCAAAATCTTCACAAGCTGCATATACAAACGCCTTAGCCCTAGACATATATTTTTTTACCACATTATCGGGTTGCCATCCCATTATTTGGATATTAGAGTTTGCCATCTCGCGTATCGTGTTCATTTCATCTCCTATACCAATGACTACTAATGGTCGTTTGAGTTGATTAAAAGCCTTGACAATCAACGATATTTGCTTGTAACTCACTAACCGGGAAACTGTCAGGTAAAAGTCATCTTTCTCAGACAAAAACGGAAATTCCGCAATATTCACTGGTGGGTAAATGACTGTTGCTTCTCGTCGATAGCAACGCCAAATCCGCCGGGCTGTATGTTGCGAGTTAGCAATGAAGTAATCAACGCGATTGGCACTCAATACATCCCACTGACGCAAACGATGTAATAAATATCGTGTCACCCACCCAGCTAAACCACTACCCAGTTTGCTGTGGCGCAGATAATCAAAAGTCAAGTCCCAGGCATAGCGCATTGGGCTGTGACAGTAGCAAATATGCATCTGTTCGGGAGTGGTAAGAATTCCTTTGGCAACAGCGTGGGATGAAGACAGAATTACATCATAATGCCGCAAATCAAGTTGTTCAATTGCCAAAGGCCACAAAGGCAAGTACTTTTGTATACCGTTGCGGGCAGATGGAAAGTTCTGGAGAAACGTCTTGCCAATTTGACGCTTATATAAATAACTTTCAGGATTACTGGATTCAAAATCTATGAGGGCATACAAATCAGCATCAATATGATTCAAAATTTCTCGGACAACGAGTTCTGAACCACCGGTGGCTTTAGGTGTCAGCCACTCATGAACCAGAGCATATTTCAAGGACACAGCTAAACAATTCAAATTTCAAAATTTACGCATTCAAAATTGAAGATAGTTTTCTTAGACTCCGACTGAAAAGTTTCCCTTTGTGATTAATTAACGGGAAGTTTCCCAGATTAGCAAATGGGACGCAATCTTTCCCTCCGAGGTTCCAGATGGATGCTGCAACCTGATAATCTCAGAGTGGGGAGTGGGGAGTGGGGAATGGGGAATGGCGCATGGGCAATAGTTATTCTTGCCCTGCAATGCCAGCAACGCCAGCAACGCCAGCTTTTCAACTCCCCTACTCCCCTACTCGCTTGATGACAACTGATATAGAAATGGTGAATTTATGCGAATTCTAATTATGGGTGGTACTCGGTTCATTGGTGTCTATTTAACTCAACTATTAGTGGAACAAGGACATGAGGTGGTACTGTTCAATCGGGGAAATCGGCCAGCACCTTCTTTAAAGGGAGTAGGACAAATTATAGGCGATCGCACTGACGCTACCCAATTAAAGGCAAAGTTATCACAAGAAAACTTTGATGTCATTTTTGACAATAACGGACGGGAACTTACTGATACTCAACCACTGGCAGAGATTTTTCAAGACCGAGTGCAACATTTTGTCTATATGAGTTCTGCGGGGGTATATCTCAAATCTGACCAATTGCCCCATGTAGAAGGCGATGCAGTAGATCCTAAAAGTCGCCATAAGGGTAAACATGAAACAGAAGCTTACCTGACTCAATTGGGTTTACCTTTCACCTCTATTCGTCCTACTTATATTTACGGGCCTCGTAATTATAATGAGTTGGAAGGCTGGTTTTTTGATAGAATTGTGCGCGATCGCCCCATTCCTATCCCCGGAAATGGTTTGCATATCACCCAGCTAGGTCATGTAAAAGACTTGGCGCTAGCAATGACTAAGGTTTTGGGTAATAAACAAGCTATAGGACAGATTTATAATATATCTGGCGATCGCTTTGTTACTTTTGATGGTTTAGCCCGTGCTAGCGCTGTAGCGGCTGGTAAATCACCCGATGCTGTAAAAATCGTCCATTACGAGCCGAAAAAGTTTGATTTCGGCAAGCGCAAAGCTTTTCCGATGCGGGTGCAGCATTTCTTTGCTTCGGTGAACAAAGCACAAACAGAATTAAATTGGCATCCTGAATATGATTTAATTTCTGGGTTACAAGATTCTCTGGAAAATGACTATTTGACTAATGCAAAAGATAAAGCTGAAGTAGATTTCTCTGTAGATGAGGAGATTTTACAAGCGTGTGAGTAAAGATGTTTAGGGACACATCGCTGTGCATTGGTGTCAACTTAACGTAAAAGCTATGTCCCGCAAGGAACTGAAGTTCCTTGCTCATAACGAAAGTCATCAACAGATGACTCAATACACTTGGGTTAAGGCTCAAACTCTTTGTTAAAGTCAATTTTTTTTACGAACCTTTCTAGGCGCAGAGAACACAGAGAGAAGGAAGAAATGCTTAACTGAACTGTATTGCTTGATAACTAAGATATAGCCAAAAATATGAAGTCTACTTAAAGTAGACTTTAGCTAAAAGCCAAAGAACTTTAGTTCGAGGCGGGTGAGGAAGCTAAAAGTTTTCCTACTTTTAGCTTAAGTTGACACCTATGATCGCTGCGTGCATCTACTGATGCTTTTGGCATCTTTACAACTCATCTGGGTTAACGCCTAACTCTCGCAGTTGTGCTGCTCTGGGAAAGATGCAATTTATCGCGTCTTTAGTTTTTACTAGAACAGGAATTCGGAAATGGCATATAAATCCTGAACTTGAATAAAAAGGAAGAAGTGTTGCAAATGTTTTACCTAATGAAAGCAACCATTTAGGTATATACTTTTGAAGATTTAATATTTAAATTAACTGCTTATGGGGCAATATCCACTCCACAATGTTCTAGGAGCCAGGGCCCGCTTAGGTGAAGGCCCCATCTGGGAGTCTACCAGAAGCCTACTGTACTGGGTTGATATTTATAACCATCGGGTGCATCAGTTCAATCCTGCCACGGGGGAAAATCGCTTTTTTGATGTAGGAGATGTCGTCAGTGCGATCGCAACAGCAGGTGCAGATAGATTAATCATGTTACTCAGGCATCACCTGGCATTCCTCAACACCCAGACAGGTGAAGTTAACCCCATTTTGCAAATTGAAGAAAATCTACCAGATAACCGTTTCAATGATGGTAAATGTGACCCTCAAGGACGTTTTTGGTTTGGCTCAATGTGTTCTTTGGAAAAACCCCAGGCTAGCCTCTATCGCTATGATAAAGACGGTTCATTGCATGTAATGGAAACAGGATTGACTATTTCTAATGGTCTGGGGTGGAGTCCCGATCAAAAAACATTTTACTTAACAGATACTCCTCAGCAAAAGATATATGCTTATGACTTTAACTCAGTAACAGGAAACATTAGTAATCGTCGGATTTTTGTTGATTTAACTCATGAATTATTCCACCCAGATGGGTTGACAATAGACAGTGAAGGACATATTTGGTCAGCGATGTGGGATGGATGGTGTGTAATTCGTTTCAACCCCAAGGGTGAAGAGATATTGCGGGTAAAACTACCTGTGCAAGTGCCAACTAGTTGTACTTTTGGCGGCGAAGATTTGCAAACACTCTACATTACCACTGCTTCCGTTGGACTCAGCCAAGCAGAGATCGAAAAAAGTTTCTACTCTGGTGATTTGTTTGCTCTCCAAACTGATGTTACTGGATTACCTAATTATGATTTTTATGAATTATAGCGGTTCTCGACCCAGTGATATCATGTCCGCATAATTAGTTATGATTTCCACAGTCATTGCACCCCACCTCTAAATCCCCTCCCTGCTTGCGGGGTGGGGTTCTTCGGGTTTAATAAGTAATCTAACGGACATGATAAGCTGTTCTGCATTTAATTTGTATAATTAGGGCGGGCAAGATGCCCACCCCACAAGAGTTTTATTTTATTTGATTATTCAATTTAGATGATTTTCAGCTTATGAGGTACAATTTTGCCCTCACTTCTATTCCTCTCTCGTAAAAGGAGAGAGGCTTTGAAATTTTCCCCCTTCCCGCTTCGGGAAGGGGGTTAGGGGGTTAGGTCTATTTGTCTAGCTGTAACTCACAGGGTTGAAAATGGCTATATAGAAATTTCCAAGTAATTAAACTATTGTACTATGTTTTCTTCTCTCCAAAATGCCACTTGCTGTTTGAGTTCTCTCATATCTAAAGAATCGCTAGCAAAAGCTTTTCGCAAAAGTGAATGAGGAACAAATTGATCATATTTTTGAATTTCCGGTGCTTCTGAAGTACTGAGTAAATCTTCTGAGGTAATTCTTTGCTCACACAATGAAGCAATTTCATCATAAAGATATTTAAATTTATCCTTGCCTAATTTAATTGTTAAATAATAAGGATTTACTCCGCCAATACTTGTAATTTCCAATGATTCTCGACAGGATGAGTTAAGTAATCTTTCTAAAGTCCGATAAGCAACTGTACCCATCCAGGGAAAAATACAGCATTTACCTTTTTCTAATTGCAAGATATTTTGTTTATCTAATCCAATCTGCTGCACCAATTGGCGAACTTCACGTAAACGTTGCAAAGCATTTTTTTGCAAATAGCTGTACTCAACATTCTCAAATAGAACCTGTTGCATTCGTTGCAGAACTTTGGTATGAATAGTACCACCACTACCACGCCAATAAATACTAGCTTTTCCCTCGGATTGTTTAACAAAAATAGCCTTTTTTTTAAAGTCAACTTCTACTACTTCCCAAGTTCTCCCAGCTAAAGCAAATTGATTTCCAACAGCAGGCGGCGTGACTATACTGCCAATTTGGGTTGCACCTTGCTTAACAATATATTCTTGCTGTTCAGCAAAGACACCATAAAACTGGAATTTTCTCACAATCTTTTCTCCTGCCAAACCCAGGATTAATTTACCTTGCTCAGTATGCTGAATATGACCAATATCAATTAAATAGCACAGCAATAGTTGGAAATCTTCTTTTAAAATAGCAGCAAAGGGCGGCAAGCTAAAAATTTGTTTAGCTAAAGCATTAGGTGATATTTCCCCTGCTGCTGTTAAAATACTCATTGTTTGGTGATAAAGCAAACTTAAAGGATATTTAATCGGTCTGATTGGTTCAATCCATTGTTCCTCTAAATAAAGTTGAATGATAGCAATAGACTGCAAAAGCTGCCAGGGTATTTGTTCTGGTAAAGAAGCTTCTAATAATGGTTTCTCTTCAGCACAAATAAAGCGCATATCGGCAGCTTCACCTCTTCTACCACTACGTCCTAAACGCTGTAAAAAGCTAGCTACAGACAAGGGTGATTCTAACTGAATAACTCGCTCTAAATGACCAATATCTATGCCTAATTCTAAAGTCAGAGTGGCGGCGGTAACTGCTGGATTGTTGGGTTCACGCATCGCATTTTCAGCTGCTTGCCGCAAGCTAGCAGATATACTCCCATGATGCACATGATATATATCTGGTAGCCTTTGTTCTGTAGCAATTTGTCGCAAAGATGCTATTACAGATTCAGTTTGCGTGCGATTATTCGCAAATATCAGGCATTTGCGAGATTTGCTGAGGTTGAAAATATATTTTTCATAAGCTGTCGCCTCTAATTCATCTTCTTCATCAGTAATATAAAAATGTTCTACAGCTAGTTTAATTTGGCGTTTTATCCCATCAGCTTCCGGTGTAATCACTGGCTTTTCTGTTCCAGAACGCAACCAATTTTCCGCTATTGAGTAATCACCAAGAGTTGCCGATAAACCAATACGACGCGGTTGTTTTTGCGTCAACTTTGCTAAACGTTGTAATTGGCAAATAATTTGACAACCGCGTTCTGAACCCATAAAAGCATGAATTTCATCAATGATCACAAATCTTAAATCACCAAATAAGCGAAGGAGGTCGTTATTTTTGTTGATTAACAAACTTTCTAGAGATTCGGGTGTAATTTGTAGAATACCTTGAGGCTTTTTTAAAAGCTTGTTTTTTCGAGTTTGAGAAACATCACCGTGCCAGTGCCAAACTGGAATATCTGCTTCTTTGAGTAAGTCGTTAAGGCGCTCAAATTGATCGTTAATTAAAGCTTTGATTGGACTAATATATAATACCCCTATAGTTGCAGCCGGGTTAGCGTGTAATAAAGTCAAAACTGGTAGAAAGGCTGCTTCTGTTTTACCCGCAGCAGTTGCAGCAGTAACTAGCAAATGAGCATCGGTGTCAAATATAACTTGACAAGCGGCAATTTGAACTGGTCGTAATTCAGTCCACTGGTGATGATAAATATATTCTTGGATGAAGGGTGCAAGTCGGTTAAAGGCATCGCTCATGTTTTTTATGAATAATTAATAACAGGTAATGAATTGACTATTAGATTATTACCATCAAATAAATCTGAGATGATATTATACTAAGCGACTAACATTGAATAATCGCTGACATCGCTATAAAATGTGATGGACAATTAAGTAAGTTGATAAAATTAAATATAAAACCTCACCCTGCCTCTGGCTTCCCTCTTTGAACGCACAAAGAAGGATTGAGGGTGAGGTTTTATATAGATGTTTAATTACGCCTACCTATTTAAATAAATCTCTTAATTAAATATTAAATGGTATTTTGAAAAATTTTGCCGATTTTTCCTCCTGTTGACTCAAGACAGATTAACATCTATAAATCAAACTTAAGTAATAGGACAAGTATATAATCAGGCAAAACCCATGAATAAATATAAGGAAATCTTACGAGTCATCCTTGCTATATGCATCATTGTGGTTGGAGTGACACACTTTCTTGTTCCAGGAGAATATGTCAAAATTGTGCCGCCGCAACTACCTTACCCTTTAGGATTAGTTTATCTGAGTGGTTTTTATGAAATTTTGGGTGGTATTGGTTTATTAGTCCCGCCTGTAAGTCAAGCTGCTGCTTGGGGACTTCTTATTCTTTTTATTGCTGTTTACCCTGCCAATATTTATATGGCAGTTAATCTTATTAAGATTGAACATATACCAAATTCACCTTGGGTACACGTAGTCAGGCTTCCCTTTCAAGCAGTTTTAATTGCTTGGGCTTGGTGGTACACCAAATCTTATGATGGGGAAAAACAAGCTTCTATTATTCCCAAGTCACTCATTCCCAAAGAATTAAAATTGAAATAAGTTTTTGTTTACTGCGATCGCTTTAATCATAAAAACTCATTGAGATCGAAGCAATCTTTGAAAAGAGCGATCGCTCTTTGATGCCATTTTTTCAGATTAGATGCAGAGTTCCCGGAAGTGACTTCAAGGTTAACGGGAATCGTTTCAGGGTTAACGGGAGTCGTTTCAAGGTTAACGGGAATCGTTTCAGGGTTGACGGGAGTCGTTTCAGGGTTGACGGGAGTCGTTTCAAGGTTAACGGGAATCGCTTCAGGGTTGACGGGAATCGCTTCAAGGTTAACGGGAATCGTTTCAGGGTTGACGGGAGTCGTTTCAAGGTTAACGGGAATCGCTTCAAGGTTGACGGGAATCGCTTAATTATAAAAACTCATTACCAGCAAAGCAATCTCTGAGCGTTACTCGCTCTGACAAATAAATCTTTTTGTTTTGCTGACTCCACCTAGTTTGCTATAGGTAGTCAGGGTTAACCCTTCTTCAGTTCTTTGCTGCCATAGTTCTGTCAGCGTGTACTGCAACAACGGTAAACTTCCTGGTGAATTTTCTACATATGCAATCATTTGAGAAACTAATTCCGGTTCTACTGCTAAGTTCATATATTCAGCAGGTTTAATAATTGCTGTTTCTAATTCCTCCCGAATCATCGGTGTTACTGTTACTAAATGCTCTTGAATTTTCTTAGCTAGTCCGCCATACTCTTGTTCCAGACATTTGCCAAAAAAATCAGCCCGCATTGTGATTATTAGGCAGAGTTTATTGTCATCGCGTTGTAAAGCACCTAACACACATTCAAAAAACTGCTGTCGTTTTGTAATGTCTTGACATTGAGTAAAAGTTTCTTCAAATTGGTCTATCACTAACATGACGCGCTGAGTTTGTGCAGCAGTAATCAACTGTCCTAAACCAACTGCACCTTTCGCAATTAATCCTTCGGCTTTTGCTAATTGTGATGCGCGTTCAATATCTGATAATTCTGATTCTACAAATGCCAGTGCTAAATTTTGTAAGGGGTTTATCCCTGGTCGAAATATTTTCAACTGCCAAGTATCGCTACCTAATAACTTGCGTCCTAACTTTAATTGATAAAGTAAACCGGCTCTCACAACACTAGATTTACCACTTCCTGATGCTCCCAACACAGCGAGGAAATTACCCGATCGCACTTTTTCTAATAATTTGTCGGTTAACGCTGTTCTGCCATAGAATAAGTTAGCATCTGCTTCGGTGCAATCAAAATATGACAACCCTTTGTAAGGACAAATAGCTGATATCTGTACTGTGGAGTTAACAGGAGAGGAATTCCATTTGCGGGTGAGATTAATTGCTTCACCAGAGTTAGCAAAAATTGGACGCTGGGGAAACGGGTGATGTTCTTGATTAAGCAAGTCTACTAAAGTGTAATTACTCACCCAACGGTCTTGTTTTGGTTCCAAACCTTTCAGCAGTGCGGCGGTGAGAACGCTGTGTTGGCTGTTAATCTCTTCAAAAGCTACTTCAAAATCACGAGAAGCCGCTATAAAACACCTGTCTCTACCTTTACCGCGATCGCCTGGATCTGCCTCTGCAAAATTTAGCACCTCTCCGCTATAGCAGCAATCCAAAATTACAATTTGTTGTCTAACTTCACTTTCTTGCAGCAGTCGCCGCAGCCATTGCAAAGATAATCCCCAATTACCCGCATCAGGGTTTACTTCACTCGTCGCTAAAAAGCCTTCTTGAATTCCTAAGTTTTTCCGCAATCCATGACCAGAAAAATACAGTAACGCTGTGTCTGGCGGCTTACCGTCTGGCTTAAATAATTGCACGATCGCTCTTTCTAACTGAGTTAAACTAACTTTAGTTTGCTTACCAATGCGAATTGTCTGGTTTTCCTTATCTTTGACTGCTGGGAGCCGCGTTACCTGAAATTCGCCATATTGTTGTAAAATTTGAGCGATCGCCTCACCATCCCCGGCTGGTGCATTGAGACTCTTTAAGCGGTCATACGTATTAATTCCCACCACCAAAGCGTCTCGACTCATCCTAGAAAGCCCTATGATAGTTGTGCCGAATTATTTCCAGCTTCTACAAGAAATTTACCGCATTTTCCGTAAAAATTTGTAGGGTAGCTGTCATCGGTGGGGTGGACATCTTGTCCGCCCATGATTACGGGCGGACAAGATGTCCACCCCACAAGATTGGATAATTTATTTCTTGGTAATCTCTAACCGCCCATTTCGCGTTAATTTGACTACACGCAATTCTTTTATCTAAAATTTATTCCATGACTCAACTCACACCTATTCATTTAGAAGATGGCACGATTATTTATATTGAAGCCACAGATAATGTAGATGCACCACCAGTTAGCATCGAAGTTTCACCAGAAGGAGAAGAAAAAGCGCTAATTGATAAGGGATGGAATGCTGATGTTGCACAAAAACAAATAGTGCAAAATTTCCAAGCAATTGAAGGTACAATTCGGGCTTACACTGTTTATTCACTTAATGCTTTTAAAAAAATCCCTGTTGCCAATATTAATAAAGTCACTCTAGAATTTGGCATCAAAGTTGGCGGGGAAGCAGGTATACCCTACGTAACTAAAGGCACGGCTGAGAGCAATCTGAAGATAACGGTAGAGTGTTCATTTCCTGAGCAAGTGGAAAAGAAAACTCAGCAATCATGAGTGATAATATTGACGCAGCCAAAATTTCTATTATTATTCCGACTCTTAATGAAGCGGGGAATATCAAAAAAGCCATTGCAACTACTCAACCCAATACAAATATAGAAGTAATTGTGGTAGATGGTGGCTCTAGTGATGATACTGTAGCGATCGCTCAGTCTTTAGGTGTCAAAGTTATCTCATCATCTCCCGGTCGGGCTGTACAAATGAATACGGGTGCTGTAGCTGCTACCGGGAAAATTCTACTGTTTCTCCATGCAGATACCTGTTTACCGACTGGGTTTGATGACATGGTTCGCACAGCCCTACAACAGCCTGGGACTGTGGCTGGTGCATTTAAATTGCGGATTGATGCATCACTTTTAAGTTTACGATGGGTGGAGTGGGGAATAAATGTGCGATCGCATTTTTACCAAATGCCCTATGGCGACCAAGCAATTTTTTTAACAAAAGCAGTATATCAGCAAATTGGTGGTTTTCCCCAATTGCCTATCATGGAAGACTTTGAACTCATGCGTCGTTTAAAACGCATCGGACGGATTATAATTATTCCCACACCAGTTATTACCTCAGCCCGTAGATGGTTGCAAAAGGGAGTGTTTAAAACTACGCTACTTAATCAAATAGTAATTATTGCTTATTTACTCGGCGTTTCACCTGAGCGAATTTGTCGCTGGTATCGCCGAGAAAAATTTAAGAGAATTTAAGCTGTTTCTAATATGGGTAGTATATCTTAAGGGCATTAGATTTGAGGTGTAAGTTTCAAAGTTGAGCCTCAGACCGATGACAAAACTAACAATCATTCAGATATTTAAAAGTATTGATGCCAGAAAATTGCAGAGGTTTTTTAGCTTAAGTGGATTAATATTACTGATATTGGCGAGTGTTTTCTTATTAAACACAGGCTTTGCCTTGGCACAAGAATCTGCAAATCCAAATTCTTTCAATCCCCAAGCAATTTTACGGGACTCTTTGCAGTGGATTGATAGCCTGGGTGCGCTGGGAGCCATAGCTTTTATTGCTCTTTACATTATCGCTAGCATCGCTTTTTTCCCAGGTTCTATTCTCACGTTGGGGGCTGGTGTGATTTTTGGTGCAGTTTGGGGTTCTCTTTACGTGTTTATCGGTGCAACTTTTGGCGCTACTGCTGCTTTTCTTGTAGGACGTTATTTAGCAAGGGGCTGGGTTGCTCGGAAAATTGCAGATAACAAAAAATTTGCTGCCATTGACCAAGCTGTTGGTAGAGAAGGATTAAAAATTGTCTTGTTAACGCGACTGTCCCCGATATTTCCTTTTAATTTATTAAACTATGCCTTTGGTATCACAGGAGTTTCACTTAAAGATTACTTTATCGGTTCTGTAGGCATGATTCCGGGAACTGTGATGTACGTTTATATTGGTTCCCTTGCAGGAAATCTTCCCATGATTGGTACTGAGACTCAACCCACCAACCCTACTTTACAATGGGCAATTCGCATCTTGGGTTTGATTGCTACAGTAGCTATAACAGTTTATGTAACCCGGATTGCGCGGAAAGCTTTAGAAGAGGAATTGTAAGGGCGCACAACTGTGCATTGGTGTCAACTTAACGTAAAGTCATGTTCTGCAAAGAACTGAAGTTCATTGCTAATAGCTAAAGTCATCTGAAGATGACTAAATATAGCCAAAAATATTTAGTCTACTAAAGTAGACTTTAGCTAAAAGCCAAAGAACTTTAGTTCCAGGCGGGTGAAGAAGCCAACAGTTAAGCTATTTCTAGGCTTTTGTTGACACGTATGATAACTGTGCGCCCTTACTGTGGTCTATTCAACTGCAAATTGCTGTAAATTATCAATTGTTGAAATGTTTATACAGGAAAGCTTCAATTGTATCTGTCAATTCCCAAACGGACAAAATAATTCAAAGGCTGTATTCCTTATTAAACAAGCATAAAAAATAAAAGACTGAGCCGCCTAAATTCATCGGGATTCTTAATTTTTAATTTTGAATACCCCAAAAGACAGTTGACTTTAGTATTTTCAATTCTTAAAAGAGGTTTTGCCAATGACCAATTCAGATTTAGAGAGAGTCACAGTTCGCCCAACTGATGAGTATAACCAAAAGTTGGTTTCTTACGTTCATCCACCAAATTGGGTTAATCCTCAACCGGCTGATGTTTACGATTTGGTAGTAATTGGGGCTGGTACGGCGGGATTAGTAGTGACTGCGGGTGCGGCGGGTCTGGATTTGGGTTTAAAAGTGGCATTAATTGAAAAGCATCTCATGGGTGGAGATTGCTTAAATGTTGGTTGCGTACCATCTAAAACTATTATTCGGTCGGCTCGCGTTGTTGGCGAAATCTGGGATGCTCAAGACTTGGGAGTTAATATTCCTCAACATAATATTGATGTTGATTTTCCCAAAGTCATGGCAAGAATGCGGCGGGTAAGGGCTGGTATCAGCCATAATGACTCGGCGGAGCGGTTTCAAAACTTGGGTGTCGATGTCTTTTTGGGTAGCGGCCGATTTGCAACTAAAAATACCGTGGAAGTTGGCGAGAAAACCCTCCGGTTTAAAAAAGCTGTAATTGCTACTGGCGCAAGAGCTGCTCAATTGTCGATTCCGGGAATTGAAAAGGCGGGTTATCTAACTAATGAGACGGTTTTTTCGCTGATTCAACGACCGGAACGTTTAGCGGTGATTGGTGGCGGTCCCATTGGTTGCGAATTGGCGCAAGCTTTCCGGCGCTTAGGTTCTGAGGTGGTAATTTTCCATAGCGGTTCTCATCTTCTGAATAAAGAAGATGCTGAGGCTGCTAAAATTTTGCAAAAGGTTTTGATTAGCGAAGGAATTCGCGTCGTACTGAATTCCAAGTTGGAAGAAGTGGTAACTGTTACCGAGGGGAAACGGCTTTACTTTTCCTCTAATAGTCATCGAGATTCGGTGACAGTAGATGAAATTTTAGTCGGTGCGGGGCGATCGCCAAATGTCGAAGGTCTGAATTTAGAAGCAGTGGGTGTAGAATACGATCAGCGCCAAGGTGTAAAGGTAAATGATTATCTCCAGACGACGAATCCCAAAATTTATGCAGCTGGTGATATCTGCATGAACTGGAAGTTTACCCATGCTGCCGATGCTGCGGCGCGGATTGTGATTAAAAATACCCTGTTTTCTCCCTTTGGCATAGGACGCTCTAAACTCAGTAGTCTGGTGATGCCGTGGGTAACTTATACTGACCCAGAAATTGCCCATGTAGGCTTGTACGAACACGAGGCAGAGAAATTGGGTATTGAAGTGACGACAATCAACATCCCTTTTAGTAGTGTAGACCGAGCGATCGCAGATGGTGAAGAATCAGGATTTCTCAAAATCCACCATAAAAAAGGGTCTGATGAAATTATCGGTGCAACGATTGTCGCCAGTCACGCGGGTGAGATGATTTCAGAACTAACTACGGCAATGGTGAATAAAATCGGTTTAAGTAAGTTAAGCAGTGTAATTCATCCTTATCCCACTCAAGCCGAAGCTATTAAAAAAGCTGCTGATGCTTATCGTCGAACCCTCTTGACATCAAATACTAAAAAATTGTTGGGATTTTTAACAAAGTTATCTTGAACTGGGGATTGGGCATCCCAACTCTTGGAGACGCTACGCGAACGGCTTACCTCGGCTCCGCTCGGCACAAGTCGCTCAGGGCAAGTGGCATTGATTATTGATTCTTCTCCCCCCGCCTCCCCTGCCTCCCCCGCCTCCCCCGCCTCCCCTGCCTCCCCTGCCTCCCCTGCCTCCCCCGCCTCCCCAAACATATTAGTCTCTAAACAGGTCGGAAGCGGTCAATCTCACCCCCGGTCAAGTTTGCATAGTACAGATTACCATCCTTTCCAGTGGTGATTTGTGTAGGGACTCCTAAATTTGGCGTGTCTGCTTGAGAAGCAAACCGCTTAACTGAGACAATTTTACCCTGACTATCGAATGTCAAAGCATCGATAGTTCCTTGACTAAAATCACCAACGAATAAGGCACCTTGATAGATTGAAGGAAAAGTACTGCCTGTGTAAAAGTCACCCAAGACGATCGAATTAGAACCAAAATGCTTATAAGTGTAAGCTGGTGCTGCAACACTTTCCCCACTACTATAGAAGGCTTTCGCTGCATCTAAGTTAGAATAGCTTGGTTGTTTCAGACTGACGATATTACCATTTGCATCAAGGCCACCTTCATAGAATGGCCAGCCAAAGTTAGCTCCTGGTTTTCCGATATTGACCTCTTCGTAAGAATTGAAGCCAACATCACCAATTACGGGGGTATTGGTGTTTTTATCAATTGTGAAACGGAAAGGGTTACGCAGACCTAAGTCATAAACTTTGGAACGATTGCTATTAGAATCGCCGTTGTAGAAAGGATTACTTGATAAGCCTTGACCAGTAATTGGATCAATCCGTAGGATTTTACCGGACAAATTATTGACATCCTGGACGCGAATTGCTCGGGGATCTATCCCATTGTAAGAAGTACCATCTCCTAAACTCACAAACAGAGAACCATCGGTGCCAAAGCGCACAGAACCAACTGAGTGAGATTCACTATCGTTGGCTATAAAATTTTGGACATTTTCGACTTTATCCTGATTATTGAGATAATCCTGCAAGGTGGTAAACGCCTTACCAGTATCTTTGTTGATAATTCCTGATGGTGCATAGCCAAGTGAGACATTTGTACTATTTCCATCTGGGTGGCTAATATTCTGCCAAGTGCCATTAGTACCTAGCAGCACAACTTCACTGCCTGCAATAGCAGTAGTGTAATTAGTCTTGGGGTCAGCTTCTACCCTAATTAGGCGTGCAGTCCGATTCCCATTCTGATCGGGATTGTCTAATGTGCTATTGGGATTGTTTTTAGAGTTGTTTGGATTGGTTTCTGGTGGATCGTAGGTATACAACAGGTAAACGTAGTTTTTGGGGTTTGTGGCTTTGCCAAAATCTGGATGTACGGCAATGCCTAAAAGACCGCGATCGCGCGTATCATTAACCTGTCCAGATATATCGATAAATGGTGTTGATAATAAAGTGCCGTTGTTCAAAACTCGCACTACCCCATTTTTCTGGGCAATGAACATGCTCTTACCATCAGATGTCCAGTCAAAAGCTGTGGGTTGATTCAAACTAGAAGCTACTGTCTCTAAAGCAAAGTTACCATTGTCATTATCAATAATAGTGATAGTTGTCTGTTGAGTATTTAGTTGCACTCCAATTGCATTACTGAACTTCAAAGTAAATTTTTCATTTACCTCCCCAATGGTGTCATCCTTAAGGGCGATAGAAATGGTCTTGCTGGCTTGTCCTGCTGCAAAGGCTAAGGTTCCAGATGTAGCATGGTAGTCAGATCCAGCTTTAGCAGTCCCATCCACGGTTATGTAGTCTAAGCTAGCAGCACCCGAAATGTTACCCCGTGTAACTGTCACCCTAGCAGTACCGTCACCCTCATTAACTACTGGCTGAGTGAAATCGAGGCTAGAGCGATCGTTATCTTGAATCGTAATTCCGAGAGTTCTTTGAAGCCCTAGTGTTGCTCCATCTGGCTGATCGATGACAAAACTAAAGGCTTCATCTGGTTCTGCTAAAGAATCGTCATTGATCGGAATGGATATCTGTCTGGTGCTTTGTCCTGACGCAAAAATAAGTGTTCCAGCGCTTTCGGTGCCTTCACTCCCGTAGTCAACTCCTGCTTTGGCGGTACCAGCTATGGTTGCATACTTGATTGAAGATGTGCTGCTTAAATCACCAGTTCTCAACAATGTTATGGTCACATTACCAGCACCTTCGTTAACTGTTGTGGAAGATGATCCTAATGTGATCGCGGTCTGAATATTTGGTGAATACAGTTGGGACTGAGGAATGATTTCTTTGGACTGAGAGGAACTTGACCAAGACAGTCGAGAAACGGCATCGCGTGTATTTTCGTAGTACTCAAGTTTAATATCGTACTTCTGACCTGCAACCAGTGCGATCGCGCCACTCGATTCTGTAGCTGATTGATCGACAAACTTATTGATGATTTGCTGACCATTGACCCACAGTCGCACCCCATCATCAGCAGTGCTGTAGAAGTTGTAAGTCTCGCTGTACTTGGCTTCCACCTGACCTGTCCAACGCGCACTGAAGGTTTCTGCACCGATGGATGGATCTGGAGAACCAGTACCCCAGTTAAAGTTGACTGTCGCATCTGTGCGAGTTTGCTTTAAGTTGGTGAAGTCGATGTTGTCGTAGTACTCTGCTTTGAGTCCGTTGCCATTACCAGCTGTATTGAGATTACTATACAGTTGAGACTGAGGAATGATTTGTTTGGTCTGAGAGGAACTTGACCAAGACAGTCGAGAAACGGCATCGCGTGTATTTTCGTAGTACTCAAGTTTAATATCGTACTTCTGACCTGCAACCAGTGCGATCGCGCCACTCGATTCTGTAGCTGATTGATCGACAAACTTATTGATGATTTGCTGACCATTGACCCACAGTCGCACCCCATCATCAGCAGTGCTGTAGAAGTTGTAAGTCTCGCTGTACTTGGCTTCCACCTGACCTGTCCAACGCGCACTGAAGGTTTCTGCACCGATGGATGGATCTGGAGAACCAGTACCCCAGTTAAAGTTGACTGTCGCATCTGTGCGAGTTTGCTTTAAGTTGGTGAAGTCGATGTTGTCGTAGTACTCTGCTTTGAGTCCATTTCCTTGAGATAGCACGCTGGCGCTACCGGAAATACTGGGTTGTACTCGATCAATGCTTTGTAGAGATGATTGAGTATTAATTATTGGACTTGGAGATGTTGACAACTGTTGATTTTGTGAATCATTCATTGAGATATATGCCTCGCAATAGTGCTAAAACTAATTCCATAATCAATGTTCCAGAATTCGGTTTTATATTGGCTTTTTAAAAAAAATTAACCATGTTAATTGTGAATATATTTATTAGTGTTCACATGTATTACTTCAGTTAAATCTTGATATAAACTCCTTATTTCATATTTGCTTTTATCCTCATTTTCTTTACGAATTTTCAGCCTATTAAAAAATAGGATGAAGTGATATACCTTGCTTTATCTTCCAGAAAAACAGGTATATAGAAAAATGTGTTGAAAAATACAAAAAAATCTTAAAGGGCGTGTAAGTCCTTATGAATCTTTGTTTTCTTTCGACAACTTTTTGGATTTTTGATGTTTATAAATCCAGGTTAGTGAATATAATCAAAAATTACCAATCACTATCCTTCAGAGCTATTAACAAAGTTTGGGGGTTTAATTCCCCAGTAAAACAGGCAGCTAGAATTGAATACCTAAGCTAAATCCCCCGAAGTTTTAGTTTTGTGGACTCAAACCATCCCCACAACAGCACTCTTGTTTACAAAACGTAATTGCGAATTAGTTTAATCTCACTCATGTGCAGGTGCATAAAGTTGATATAAAGCAACATTTAATCAGGGCAGATACATACTTAAGTAGTTAAAAGTAATGAATTTACATATTATGCTTAGATATTGGTTGTGAATTAAAAAAATACACATTTGACACTATAAAATGCTGTTACATTTATGTTTCTTGGGGAACTTTATTTAAATATTCACATTGATATATCCTTTATAAAGTAATAGCAAAGTTTTGATGAACTTTAAATAAAAGTCTCTAACATATTTGATAATCTCATGTTTTTTCTCTAGTGGAATATTAATTTTATAAAATTTCTATAAAGAAGACTTTTTATATTTAAAGATTTGAAAAAGTGTTATTCATCTATGCTTCATCTTGAGTGTTAATTCATATCTTTGTTACAAAAGCCACCAGAGATATATAGCGCTTGGAGTTTGCATGAAGTACATTTCTAAACCTCACCCCCAACCCCTCTCCAAAGCATCAAAGAGGGGAGTATTTGAGTAAAGCAAATAGGGGGTGAGGTTCAGACTGTATTGCACCCAAGTGAGAACCGCTATATTTTTTGGGTTTAACCGAACCGTATTGAGAAACTATCAGCGTCCGAAACCCTGGTTATTTATTTACAAAAGTTTTCAATTTACTGCAAGTCAGAAAATCACAAGTTTAACGTTGCACGCTTTGGCTTTTCGCCAGTATTGCCACCGTGGATGATGTGATTGATATTCTGCAACCAATACGCTTGGGTTAAGAAAATTGCTTTGTTGGGTAAAACGAATGTTGTACCCAACAAAGTCACGGAAGTGTTGGGTTTCGTTCCTCAAACGCCACTTGCTTCTTCTAAGAGGAGACGCGCAAGGGACAAGTCGGGAAACCGCAAGGCACAGTAGCCCCCAACCTAAGTAAGTGGGGGCAAATAATCTTTAGCGAAGACAGCGCAACTACGAGGCAAATAGAGAGATTTTAGTTTTTGTTATATAGTTTGGTTTTATCTTGCCTACCTACTTACGTAGAAGTTGAGTTTTAGGCTTAATTGAACTATATTGATTCTGCAACAAGAAACCACCGAAGATATCTACGCCTTGGGTGGTGTCCAGCTAGGGGGCAAGAACTATTTTTAGATGACGACAAGCCGAAGAAGCGTCTACGCAGAGGCATTATTAGGATAAATATTAAGTACGATAGCTACTATCTGGGCTTATTTTCTGCAAAGACAATTAGAAGTAGCGATCGCTGTCGGCACTAGTAGTCTGTCAATTTGATTTTGTTATTTGTTTTTACTATCCAAAACCTTGTAGAGACGCGAAATTTCGCGTCTCTACATCCGTCATTTTTATGTTGACAGACTACTAGTCTGGTGGCTATTTATCTTTTAGCTTCTATCTCCGGTTCAGCATTGCCGTTAATCATTAGTCATTAGTCATAGGTCATTGGTGAAGAATAAAGTACAAATGACAAATGACTAACTTTTACAATTCTGATTCTGTATCTGGAGCAACAATTTCGCCAGTACCCAATTGCAGCATCATGTCTTGGTCAGTAATCAATCCACTAAGTTCTTTTACTTGTAAATTCATTTCTTCACAAGCTTGTCTGAGTTCTCGGGCAAATTTGTTGAGGTCTTGACCATAGCCACATTGATGAGCAGCAGTTTCAATTCCTTGCTTGGCATTTGCTCTAGCACAATCTACTAGTTCCGTGCCATGCAGTGGTGTAGGAGATGCCATAGACGTACTTATTATTTCTTAAATGTTTGCTGCTAGATAGATTATCAATATTCCCGCATTTACTCATCCCTCCAATGGAAGACCATCAGGGTAGAGTCATTTGTCATTTGTCATTTGTCCAAGACATACCACACCGACAAGGGACATGGTTTGAATTAGCCCGATATGATTAGTTTTTTCGCCCACAAGGGGCGAGGTATCTACCAAAAACTCTTTATCAATGACCAATGACTAATGACTAATGACCAATGACTAACTATTTTACTTACCCATTGACAACATCTCCACCATTGACATGTAACACTTGACCAGAGACATAAGAAGCATCATCAGAGGCTAAATATACGTAGCTAGGAGCAACTTCTTCTGGTTGTCCGGCTCGTTCCATTGGTACTTGTTTGCCAAAAGTTTCAACTTTATCTTCAGGAAAAGTTGAAGGAATTAAAGGTGTCCAAATTGGCCCGGGGGCGACAGCATTAACGCGAATTCCTTTTGATACCAAATTTTTTGATAAGGAGCGAGTAAAAGCAACGATCGCACCTTTTGTCGAAGAATAATCTAGTAGCTGTGGACTACCTTTATAAGCTGTTACCGATGTGGTATTGACGATAGAACTGCCTGCTTGCAAATGCTTGAGTGCAGCCTTAGTCATGAAAAACATCGAGAATATATTAGTGCGGAAAGTTCGCTCTAGTTGTTCTTCGGTGATTTCTTCGATACTTTCTTTTGGATGTTGTTCGGCGGCATTGTTGATGAGAATATCGAGTTTGCCAAACTCACCAACTGTTTGTTGAATAGCTTGCTGACAAAAAGTTTCATTGCCAATATCACCTGCAATGGTTATTGCACGACGCCCTTGTTTTTCTACCAATTGTTTTGTTTCTTTGGCATCATCGTGTTCATTGAGGTAAAGAATTGCCACATCTGCACCTTCTTTAGCAAATGCGATCGCTACTGCACGACCAATACCACTATCTGCACCCGTAATTAATGCTACTTTATCTTGTAACTTGCCACTACCCCGATATTGGGCATCATCTGCTTTGGGTTTTGGTGTCATTTCTGATTCAACACCTGGTGCTTCTTGCTGCTGTGGCGGTTGTAATTTTTGCTCTTTTTTGTCTTTTTGCTCTTTTGATTTAGCCATAAATTTTGTCACGGTAATTTAATATTGAATGTAACTGAATGTTGGCAAAAGCCGTTTCCAGTCTCTAGTCCCATTTCAAAAGTAAACCTTGGATCGAAACTTCAACCCAAGGTTTATTTTTTGCTTTGGCTCACACTAGTCATTTACAACTTTAGGCGTTTATACCCCCTATGCTTACCAAACGTACTTATCACTGGCAATTGTACGCGGCTTACATTATTTCTCATCACACCTAACAGACACTATTTACATAACCACCAAAAACAAGTACATAACTTTCATGCGATAAAGAATTTATGCTTCCCATCTGCTTTTAAGTTAACTATTATGTTGCTCTACTTTATCACTCCATAGAGATAAAACCAGTTGAAATTTGCTCAACCTTAAGACGTAAAATAAATTAAATAAATTATAGTTACTCAATTAGTCTATAATTATTGATTTGCCTTAAATATTGAACCATTTTCGCTAAATGAAAATCAAAATTTATACTTTCTTACTTCATGGTTGCAAAAATACTTACTTCAATACCATCAATTTTTGTTAATGTTAATATTTATTTAGGTAGATATCTGCATAGTTGCCTTGTTGCAGACTAAATGGTATCTGAGAACTAGTTTGCATAATAGCCCAAAAGCCTGCATGGTACGCTACATTGAGATTATTAGAGGGTAGGGATTATGCCAATACTAAATATTTCTGAGTCAGAGCAGGTTGAAAAGTTTCACCACTTACAATTAACCCTAAGCGATCGCTGGAAAACGAGCGAGTCATTTGACAATAATGAAGCGGATATTTTAATTATTCCCTCCCTGAGTATCGACCAGCGCGAACTCCAAAAGATCGAAGGTTGCGAACATTATGAAGAAAGATTACTATTTTCCTTAATTCGGTTGCAGAATCCCCGGACTCGGCTGGTTTATGTAACATCAGTACCGTTGCATCCTAGTATCATTGATTATTACTTGCAACTGTTGCCAGGAATTCCCTTTTCTCATGCTCGCAACCGTTTGTTGCTACTTTCTACTTACGATTCTTCCCTTAAGCCTCTGAGTCAAAAGATTTTAGAACGTCCCCGTCTGCTAAAGCGGATTCATGAAGCTTTAAGGCTAGATAAATCATTTATGATTTGTTACAACTCTTCGCAATGGGAAGGCGAATTGTCTGTAAAATTGGGTGTACCTCTGTATGCTGCTGCACCAGATTTACAGATTTGGGGGACAAAAAGTGGTAGTCGGCAAATCTTCGCAGAAAGCGGAGTACCGCATCCAGATGGTAGCGAAAAAATTTGGAATCATACAGATTTAGCAGAAGCTACTGGTGATTTGTGGGAACGACAACCGACATTAAAACGGGTAGTAGTAAAACTCAACGAAGGCATTTCTGGAGAGGGAAATGCGCTGCTAGATTTTAGACCGATTGAGAATTTAGCACCGGGTAAAGCGACTCATGCCGAAAGGGTAGCAGCAATTAGCGATCGCTTTTCAACAATGCGCTTTCAAGCAAAACTTGAGACTTGGGACAATTTTTCCGGCAGAATACCGGAATTAGGGGGAATTGTCGAAGCATTTGTGGAAGGAGAAATTAAGCGATCGCCCAGCGTCCAAGGACGGATTACGCCCCAAGGTGAAGTGGAAATCCTTTCAACCCACGACCAAATTCTTGGAGGACCAGATGGTCAGATTTATCTTGGTTGTAGCTTTCCGGCTGATGAAAGATATCGATTGCAATTACAGCAATTGGGGTTACAAGTTGGCAGAAAGTTAGCAGAGAAAGGCACTTTAGAGCGATTTGGTGTAGATTTTATCGCCGTTGACAAAGGTAATGGAGAGTGGGATATTCAGGCGATCGAAATTAACCTGCGTAAAGGCGGTACAACTCATCCATTCATGACCTTGAAATTATTAACGAACGGTCGCTATGATCTTTCCACCGGCTTATTTTATAGTCAGCAAGGTCGTCCAAAATATTACATAGCCACTGATAACCTGCAAAAAGAGCGCTATCAAGGATTATTGCCTAATGATTTGATGGATATCATCGCTGAACACAGACTGCACTTTGACAGTGGTAGTGAAACAGGCACAGTATTTCATCTTATGGGTTGCCTTTCGCAGTTTGGCAAGTTGGGATTAACCAGCATCGGAGATTCCCCGCAACAAGCACAAGATATTTATAACAAAGTTGTCAAAGTTCTCGATGAAGAAACCCGCAGCGAAAATCCTGATTTATCGGCGGTTTCAGATTATTCTTTTCCCGTGGTTTGGGATGAATATAGTTAATAAATGTCGTTTGTAACACATGAATCGGCTGTAGGGGCGTACAGATTTACGCCCCTACCTATCTAATTTTTTACCGGATGTGGAAAAACAAGAATGGTTCGAGAATGATGTGACTGTGTTGGCAAATTGCGATCGGCTATTCTTAAACCCTTGAGGTGTTGTAGCAGTTCAGCGAAGAAATTGGGGTTTGCGATCGCTCCAAATACTCCCTTACGTCATTGGCGGTTAATTCAGATTGGTGACGGGCAAAGTTAAAACCCTAGTAGACATATCCCAAAAAGAAACTAGAGACGCTTTCTTCGTAGCGGGACGAAGTACAATTTTGCCTACATTCATTTTCGGAGATGTCTAATGTCTATCCGAGCTTCAGGAAAGAGGTATCTGGCTTATTTTCAACGTGTAGGCTGGTGATTTTTTCACCGCAGACATATCCGGTAGCGTGACAAATAAATTCTGTCCGCACTGATGCCACTCAAGTTTACCTTTTGCCCCTAGCATTGTAATCTTTGCATTTTTCGGCAGAATTAGCCCTGGGATTGTCAGCATCTGACTCATGGGAGTATCAAGCAAGACAGCATACAAATTACCTTTGTTTGTGGTGTAGCGCACTCGGATGCCTTGAGTGGATACATCTTCTGAGCGTATCCAATAGCGCGAGCCAAAGATGGCTTCACCATTTACATCTAGCCACTTGCCTAAACCGAGCAACCGTTCAGTTTGCAGTTTGGAGATTGAACCATCGGCATTTGGGCCAATGTTGAGCAGTAAGTTGCCGTTTTTACTAACAATGTCAACGAATGAGTCAACCAGTTCATCTACTGAAATCATGTTCAAGTCGGTATCATTCTGGTTGTAACCAAACGAGTAACCTAAACCCCTTGTGCTTTCCCATTTCTTTGGTTCGATTTTTTTGAGTTGACTGTATTCAGGTGTGGAGAAGTCGAAGTGTAAACCGAATTGTCCATTTAAATCAAAGCGGTCATTAACAACACCGTTAGGTACGTGATTGTAAAAGTAAGCCATAATCTCGTTCGCCTGACCAACAGGGTAGCCAAGGTCATTCCATAAAATAGACGGCTGATAGCGGTCAATGAGTTCGCGCCAGTGAGCGTTAGCATATTCAGCGTAAGCTTTGTCTTGGATAATGGCTGCGACCAAGGTGTTAAAGTCTGTCACGGTTGTATCTTGTTTAGACCAATCAATACCGCCGGAGTAGTACAGACCCATACGCATACCTTCTTTACGAACAGCTTGTGTCAGTTCGCCCACAAGATCCCGCGCCGCCACTCGCCCTGACTGGTTTGTGGTTTTACTAGGCCATAACAGGAAGCCATCATGATGTTTGGTCGTCAGCACAACGTAGCGCGCACCTACTTGAGAAAACAGTTTTGCCCATTGGGATGGATTCCACTGTGTGATGGCTGCGTTGAACGTAGGGATGAAGTCGTCATAGGTGAAATTTTCACCGTAGACCGCACGGTGATGCTTATAGGTATCGCTGCCCTCAAGTTTCATGGAGTTGTAGTACCATTCAGCATAAGGGTTATGCTGGAACCAATATTCCCAACCACGTTCTGCAACTACTTTGTTCAGTTCACCAGTTAGTGGTGCCCAACCAGGTACAGAGTATACGCCCCAGTGAATAAAAATGCCGAGTTTAGCGTCTTTGAACCAGTTTGGAACTTCATGCTTTGATAGCGATTCAGTTGTTGATTCATATATCTCTTGTGCAAAGGCAGTAGAGGCTGTCAGATTCAAAAAACTACTTAAGAATCCTGTAATAATTAGTATAAATAGTAAAAGTCTAAACATCACAATTCTCCTGACTGAGGGATATATAATTTTACAACTGGATCTCTTCAGCACCAATTAAGCGTTTAAAAGTATCACGAAAATTATTCTCTCCGAAAAGATGACATTGTAAAATAGACCAGTCAGGAAAGAAGAGAGATAATATTACAATATATACATCTATGTGGTAGCGGTTAGTCTAAATAACACCTGGGGCATTCAAAGTAATCAGAAGCATCTAAAAATGGCAAAGAATAATCAGACTGTTCTGGCACTAACCTTACTAATCACAGCAAGTCTTATCGGTATATTTGCTGTTTTGGGCTGGATTGGATATTCGTTAACGCGGTCTAAGTCTGAGAGTAAAAGCCCAAAAAACACTGATATAGTTAACACAACCACTAATTCTAGCTCATTGAAGCAAGTAGAAATTACCACAGCCCGCAATGTCGATTACAGTCAGTTGCAGAAATATTTACAAAGCAAAGATTGGCAAGCATCTGATAGAGAAACTTACCTGAGAATGCTAGATGTTGCAGGGACTAAGGCACAAGCAGAGGGTGCTATTGGAAAAGATGAAATGAATGCACTTTCGTGTGTTGATTTGAAAACCATTGACAAGCTTTGGAGTACAGCCAGTGATGGTAAATTGGGCTTTAGCGCTCAAGAAAAGATTTTGAGGGAGCAAAAAAACGACTATCGCAAGATGTATGACGCGGTTGGATGGCAAACCTTAACAGGTGAGTGGCTGATTCAGTGGAACTATAATCAGCAAACTAAAAGATATGAGTATAAACCTGGTAAGGAACCAAACTTTAAAACCTTCCCCCCAGGACATCTGCCAACTGTGGAAAGAGGATATAACTTTGATGTTTCTCTTGATGCGGCACTCACTAAGTGCGGTATTTAACTTAGTATAACTTGAAGCGGATCTTGCCAATTTAACTGCAACTTTGAGTGAGCATTACCGCTATTAATGGCAATTTCTACCCAGCCGTGACTGCCAACTAAAGCTATTATCTCTCCCACGTTGACATCACTGTAAGTTTCACAGCCTGGTATACTCAATCCAGCGACTTGCACAGACCAAGTTTTGCCTTGTACATAACTCCCTGCAATGTTGCTGACTAAGTTGCCAAAGTGGTCAATATATTGAATGCAACCCACTAGACCATTGCTTGTTTGCTTGGACTCGCCTATATCCAGTTTTACCAAACTTGCTGGATCAATTTCTTGTCCTAGCTGTTTGAGAGGGACACCACTAGCAAGATTAGCTCCCACTGGTGCAAAAATATCTCTACCGTGAAAAGTTTTGCTTGGTTGAGGAGTTCGCCAATAGTTAAGATTTGTAAGTTCGACGGCTGCTCCCGCCAGACTTTGACTTAGTACCCCGCTAAATATACCATTATCTGGGCCGACGAGAAACCCTTGAGCAAATTCTACTGCGATCGCTCGTCGCTTGCTTCCCACACCCGGATCTACTACTGCCACATGCACTGTCCCAACAGGGAAATAGGGATAAGCATTCATCAAAGAAAATCTGGCTGCTTTGATATCTTGCGGCGGAATTTGGTGGGTTAAGTCTACTACCGTAAGTGTGGGGTTGATTTGGGCTATCACACCCTTCATTATGCCTACATAAACATCGCGATCGCCGAAATCGCTCGTTAAAGTCACGAGTGGCTGTTGACCTATATACTTGTTAGACATGTTTTTGCTAAAATCTACATAAACTCGTAAAATTCTGTAGCAACAGCTACAAAATATATGCTATGTTAAGAATACAAGATATAAAACGAAAAATTAAAGAAGGTAATTACTATGAATCAAAGTAGACTACAAAGTGCAAGGAAAGCACAAGAAGCTCACAGAGAGAATATTCAAAAAAGCCTAGAGCATCGCTTGCAAGTAGCCAGAGCAAACGGTGACGAACAGCTGATTCGTCAACTGGAAGCTGAGATGAGGTATTCGGGCTAAATCAAGTTTTCATTGTTCATAGTTTGTTGTGTAACCCGCTACGGCGGGTTTTTTTTTGTTTTTAAGGAGTTTTCTAGTAATTTCGTTACAGCTATTTTCAGGTAAATAGACCACGCGGTAGGGGCAAAGCACATTGCTCATACGTGTAAACTTAAGCTAAAATTAGCTTTGTTAGCTTTCTCACCCGCCTCGAACTAAAGTTCTTTGGCTTTCAGCTAAAGTCTACTGAAATAGACTAAAGATTTTTGGCTATATTTAGTCATCTCTCAGATGACTTTCGCTATTAGCAAGGAACTTCAGTTCCTTGCGGGACATAGCTTTTACGTTAAGTTGACACCTATGAGCAATGTGCTTTACCCCTACGATAGATGTGGTTCAAATACATAAAAACTGCTGTAAGTAGGTAGGCGTAATTAAACATAAGACAAAACCTCACCCTCAATCCCTCTCCAAAGCATCAGAGAGGGAAGTCGGAGGCAGGATGAGGTTTTATATTTATTTCAATTTGACGCACTTATCTTATAGCCTTTTCAATTAATTGAATTAGCCCATTCCCCACCCTCACACTTCCGGCTCAACACCCAAGGCTCGTAACTGTGCTGCCAAGCGTTCAGCCCGTTGTAAGGCAACTTCTTTGGCTTCTCGCTCAAGTTCTGCTCGTAAACGTTCAAGTTCTGCTCGTTCTGCACCAGTAGGAATTATATTCCCTGTTGCGTCACACCACCTCAGCCAAACATCCCGCTTACCTTCATACGCACCTTCCCACAAACATAAACCTAGTTCAACTTCAGTCAGCCATTGCTCACTCATGGGTATATATTGCCGCCCACGCAACTCGTACATCTGTAGAACTTCACCACCAAGTTGCTGAGTTGGATCGAAGATAATGTAGTACATTACCCGCATCCTGGCATACTCTAAAATTTTCCGTCCTGTTTCATTGCCTTCTCGATTTGAAACAATTTCAATCACCACCTCTGGCGGTTTCCCAAAATCCCAAAAGAAATAAGAGCGATGCCGTCTTTCCCACCAGTTTTCAGCTACTTGTACATCCAGGCTCAAAAATACATCAGGCACAATCGGCGGTTGCTTGTTACTGGGAAACAACCCCACATTGGCAGCTACGAGAAACCCTTGAGCATTACTAGCCCCGTTCCAAGAACTGTAAAGTGTTTCTGTTAGTAATCTTTGTTGTTTTTCTGATGGTAGATTATCCAAGGGTTCATCGTCCTCTGTCACCACAAGACTAACATCTGGTAACAAATCTTCTGGTAATAAGCCAGCGTCTGTCAAAATGATAGATTCACTCATAAGGAATTCTGGGGGTAGCAGCTTAATTCTATTGTGGCAGCAGCATTAATTCCCTTCATCCTACCAGTAGATTTTCTACACCTACTGTTGTCGTCATAGTTGCTACCTGAATAATCCTACTGTATTGCAACCGCCACTGTAGTGCATTAGAAATTGTTAGATAACCAATTTCTGGCGGTTGTTGCAAAATTCTTTCTGCAAGTATTTCACGCCCAATTTCATCTAAAGGAAGGTTGCGTTCCTCTAAAAATGCTATTACATCTTCTTTGTTACCATTACGGCGTAAGATTTCTCTTAAACCGTAGGTTGTTTGATAATCTCCAGTTCTTTCTCTTGATACAAAAACAACATTCTGAAAATTTAAATTAGCAGTGCGAGAACTATGATCATCAATTTTTTCATACGCCAATATCAGCAGATTATAGCCCAATCCATATACTTTTTGACTGGCATTCCGAAAGGGGCAAGAAGATTGGGGCTGACGAATTGATGTCACTTTTAAATCAACTTCTAATCCGGGAAAATCAATTCCTAAAGCAGCACTACTAAGGGTGTATTCATAATTTGTAGACAAATATTGATTAAAAGTCAACTCAACATACGTCCCTACTGCTTTGCCATCTGTAACCCCATACAGATTAGGAATCGGTGTTGTGCTAAGTACAATACAAAAATCCCGTGCAGCAGTTTTGAGGGAAGATAAGGTTAGCACTTCCATTTTTTAAATAGCTAAAGTTAATTGTTGCCAACCAGATTTACTCAATTCAAAATTTGTTTGACCGATTCTTTTACACACCCACTCTACACAAGCTGGTACAATAGCATTCCCAAATAATGCGTATTGATCGTAGATTCTGGCAACTTGACACCAATCATCAGGAAAACCCATCAGTCTGGCATATTCAATATTAGTTAAGCGTCGAAATTTATCACCTACTTGGTAGCGTTCATAATGCCTTGATGTTGAAGCAGTCAAGGTTGATGCAATGCCATTAGTTCCGAATATAGTATAACCAAGTCTCGCGCCTCCATCTTGGTTGTATAAAATTTCAACTCCATTACAATAACGATTTACAGGCTTACTTTGCTTAATCCGCTCCAGCGTATCGGCAGTAAAATCAAACTGGGTATCCACGATTGACTCATTCTGAAGAATATCCTGAAGCTTCTTACTCGGCTTGATATTAGGCAATGACGAAATATTTTGAGTGAACATTTGATTTTTATAGGCAATTCCCCAATTATCATTTTTCTTTTTCATCGTCCTGATTGGTAACATATATTTTTCCAATGGAACTTCAATATTTGGCAATAAAATATTGTCTTCTTTAGTTAGAAAAACTGAGAGTTTTTCTAAAATATTAGGTCTTATATCTGTTGAGTTTAATTTTGTACCAAAGATAAAAATTCTATCTCTATTTTGAGGTATACCAAAGCTCAAGGGGCTAATTATTCGCCATTCAATAAAATAATCTAATTCAGAAAGCGCATTTAAAATTAATCTAAAATGATAGCCGTTTTCCATTGTCAAAAGTCTTTTGACATTTTCCAAAAAAAAGTATTTTGGCTGTTTATGGTCTAATATTTCTATAATGCGCTCAAATAGGGTTCCCCTAACTATATCTCTCACACCAAGTTTTTTACCAGCAGGGCTAAACGGTTGACAAGGGAAGCCAGCAGTTAAAATATCGTGATTGGGAATGTCTAATATGGAAATTTTGTTGATATCGCCTAAAACAATAGAGTCTTTGCCAAAATTACTTTCATAAACTTTACAGCAAAGTTCGTTAATATCATTCGCCCATACTGTTTGAATATTAGCATTTGCCATACCCAGGTGAAACCCACCGATACCAGCAAAAAGCTCTAAGGCTTTGAGTTTGTTTGTTGTCATGCTACTACTGCAACGGTAAAGCGTAATGATAAAACTCTTCATTTTTAATATAATCTCGCGCTTCATAGAGTTTTTGCGCGGTTATGTTAGAAATTTGAGTAGATAGAATTACTCGAATTGCTCCACTTTCTTTTGCGTATTCTTCTGCAATATTCATCAATAATTTTGCAATTCCCCTTCGGCGATGCGACTCTTCCACATACAAATCGTTCAATATCCATACTCGTTTCATCGACACTGAAGAAAAGCTGGGATAAAGCTGAGTAAATCCAACTAATTCCCCATTGTCATTAGCTGCAAACACTAGCGAGTCATTATTATTGAAACGTTCTTTGAGAAACTCTTTAGCAGCTTCAATATTTGATAGCTGATTGTAAAAAATACGATACCGATCAAATAGTACTGAAACACTTTCAAGATGATTAATATTAGCTAAGAAAACTTCCATTGCATTTGAGACTGGGGATTCGATACTGATTGTACTAGGAAGATTTGAATGGGGATTCGTACCCCAAGCAAATCTTACTTAGACAATTTTTTAGTTCGCTAAGACTTTGGTTTATAAGTCGAAGCAACGTGCAATTCTTTCAACTGTTTTGCATCTACACTCGAAGGTGCATCTGTTAACAAACAACGCGCTTGTTGTGTCTTCGGAAAAGCAATGACGTCTCGAATAGATTCTTCTTTAGCTAGCAACATTACCAAACGATCTAAACCGTAGGCGATGCCACCATGCGGCGGTGTACCATATTCAAATGCTTCTAAGAGAAAGCCAAATTTACTTTGTGCTTCTTCAGGAGATAAACCAATTGCTTCAAAAACCTGCTGTTGAATTTCTCGCTGATAAATCCGCAGACTTCCACCGCCAACTTCTACACCGTTGAGTACCAAGTCGTAAGCTTGGGCGCGTGCAGTTTTTAAATCGCTCAAATCATCAGGGTGTGGTGCTGTAAATGGGTGGTGTAGTGCTTCTAGACGTTTTTCGTCAGCATTCCACTCGAACATGGGGAAATCTGTAATCCACAGCAAGTTGATTTTTTCTGGATCGATTAAGTTAAATTCTTTAGCGATCGCTTGCCGTAATCTATCTAATGTCTTATTAACTGTAGCAGCTTCCCCTGCCCCAAACAATAGCAAATGTCCAGCTTTAGCACCTGTACGGCGTAAAATTTCTTGTTTTTGTTCCTCGCTGAGGTTGTCTTTAATCGCCCCAATGGTGTCAATTTCGCCATCATCCCTGACGCGGATATAAGCTAAACCTTTAGCACCGGCTTCGCTGGCTTCTTTAAATAAATCACCGCCTGGTTTAATGCGGACATTAGAAATTACATCGTTACCGTTGGGAATGGGCAAGATTTTGACGATACCACCATTTGTAACAGTGTCCCGAAAGACTTTGAAACCAGAGTCTTTCACAACATCTGAGACATCAACTAATTCCAAACCATAGCGTGTATCTGGTTTATCACTCCCGTAGCGTTCCATCCCTTCGGCGTAAGTGAGACGGGGAAAAGGGCGCTGTAACTCAATTCCTTTAACGGTTTTGAAGATATGACAAACTAAGTTTTCATTCAGTTCGATAATTTCTTCTTGGGACATGAAGCTCATTTCCATGTCCAACTGGGTGAATTCTGGTTGTCTGTCGGCGCGTAAATCTTCATCACGAAAGCAACGCGCAATCTGATAATATCTATCTAAGCCGGATACCATCAGCAATTGTTTAAATAGCTGGGGTGATTGCGGCAAAGCATACCACTCACCAGGATTAACGCGACTGGGTAGAACATAATCCCGCGCTCCTTCTGGGGTAGAACGGGTAAGTATTGGGGTTTCGACTTCGATAAAACCTTCCAAATCTTCCAGATAACGACGCATGGCTTTGACAATTTGATGACGCAGTTGCAAATTTTGCGCCATCCGTTCGCGTCG
The DNA here is from genome assembly GCF_036917635.1 of Nostoc sp. GTDB lineage: Bacteria > Cyanobacteriota > Cyanobacteriia > Cyanobacteriales > Nostocaceae > Nostoc. The sequence goes on along the minus strand of NZ_JBALCW010000012.1, from coordinate 1,724 downwards.
CAAATCCAAATAGCGATATTTCAGCCGCAAGTCTTCCCGCACTGTCTCGGTGTCAGCTACAGAAACTTGAAAAGGTAACTGTTTGCGAACAGCATTCAGGAGTTTAATTTTATCGGCGTAGATTTCTACTTCGCCTGTGGGGATGCGGGTATTGAGCGATTCTTCGGGACGTTGTGTTACCCTACCAGTGATTTCAACAACATATTCATTTCGCAGGGCGTTCGCATCTTCATAAGAATCTGGGGTGCGTTGCGGATCGCTGACGATTTGGACAATTCCAGAGCGATCGCGTAAATCTAAAAATATCACACCACCGTGATCGCGGCGACGGTCTATCCATCCGTAAAAGGTAACAGTTTCTCCAATATGTTCTTTTCGGAGTTCGCCGCAATAGTGAGTTCGCATAAGTCTTAGTTATTGTTTCCGGGCTAGATTGGCAAGCAAATGTCAAAGCTTTCCCATTATCTAGCATCAATAGTAATTGTAGTAATAAACATACAATAATCTCACGCCAATTTGGCAAAGGTCGATTGGGGGAGTGGGTGAGACGTAAAAACTCAAAGAAGACGCGATCAGGCAAAGAAATTATCGGATACTCTAACCCTATCCCAGCACTAGCATTTTTTCCGTAATGTAATGTTTCCATTTTTACAATACATTTTTGTGTAACTTAACTATCAAATACAACTAATAACTGTTAATCACTGTCTCCATAAAAATCCTCATCTAATAACTGTTCTATCAGAAAAGGACAATCGAGAGGATATTCTGCGTCGGTTGGTTTTCTCACTCCTAATTTAGCTTTTTTACTTTCTTTTATTGCCAGTTTGCGAGCATCAATATAGGCTTGAGAAATAACTTCAGTAATATAGTTTTTAAAAGAAGGATTTTCTTCTAAATCCTTTTTTACTCGAAAACGATGTTCTGTAACAGAACTATACCAGCTTGTTTTTATCATCTCAGGAGCATCAGATTGAACGGTTAACTTGAGTAAATGAGCAATCAAGATTGTTAAATTACTCATGAATGACCGTTTCTCTGACTTTCCCATGTCTTCTAATTCTATAAGCAAATGCTCCCAATCTATGTCATTAAAATGATGTTGTTTAATCTGCTCAATAATGCTTTCTCGCCACAGATTAAAATCTTGTTCATATAGTTGATTGTTCATATACAGCAATCCTCAAAAAGGAGACGGTGAAAGGGAACTTTAATCAGGCTTTTAGTGATGATTTTGCTTTTGAGGTTTAACAATTCTTTGGCGCACAGTCTGACGAACATCGTCTTAATCTTAAGCAACCATTTTAGTTACAGTTCTAGAGTTCAAACCTTCTAATAGCATACATAAACTGGGTGTTAGTGAGTAACGTTGTAAGGAAGACCGCTCCTAATACGGTTCGGATAAAATCCCCCCGCTTGTGGCGACCCCCGATAAATTGGGGGTAAATAAGGAAGGAAATTAGCCCCCCAATTTATCAGGGGGTTGGGGGGATCTTCACAGGGTAAACAAGCTAACCGAACCCGAAGACCGCTCCCGTGAACCCGAAGACCGCTCCCGTGAACCCAAAGACCGCTCCCGTGAACCCAAAGACCGCTCCCGTGAACCCAAAGACCGCTCCCGTGAACCCGAAGACCGCTCCCGTGAACCCGAAGACCGCTCCCGTGAACCCGAAGACCGCTCCCGTGAACCCGAAGACCGCTCCCGTGAACCCGAAGACCGCTCC